>NZ_DASXWY010000136.1:0-2607 GCF_036503415.1 Trinickia sp.
GGAAGCGATCCGCCGACGACCTGATACTCGACGGCCTGATCGCCCGTATAGGTCAGGCCGTCGAGCGTCGTCGAAGCGACGGGTGTCGCGCCCGAATCGAACCCGACCGACCCGTCATATGTCTCGTCGAACGCGGACAGCACGTGACCGTAGTTTTGCTCCGAAGCAGTCGAAAAAATAACGCCCGCATGCACGGTGCCCGCGTCGTATTCGAGCGACCAGTCACCGCCCAGCGAGGCCGCGCCGGTTGCGTCGGTCGACGCCGCCACGTTCAATCCCGATATCGACGAGATCTGCTGAACGAGCGCCTTGCCGTCCGCATTGCCGGCGACGTCGCAGCCGTAAATCAAGAAGTCGCCGCCCGCCTTCATCGACGCGCCGATCTGCGCGAACTCCGAACTGTACGTCGACATATCGGCTTCGTTGATCCACGTGCTACCCACCTGAAACTCGCCCGTGGCGCCGTGCGACACGAGATGGATCGCGCTGACGCCGGGGTGTGCCTGCAGATACTGCTCGATTTGGACAAGCCCGTCCTTCGTCGAATCGAGCACGACGTACTGCGTGCCTGCCGGCAAGCCAGCGACGAGCGTTTGAAGATCGGTGACGTTCGAATTGATGAAGACGACTTGGCGATCCGCCGATTGCGCAACCGAATCCGTGAAGCCATGCACCGCGCGCGTCGCGCTAGCGTCGCCCGTAACGCCCGAAAACGGCGTGCTCATGTAGCCATGCCGTGCTGTGGCAGCTGCGTTTTGCGCGCCCGCTTCGCCCTGACCGGCGGCCACCGCCGCGGGTGTGAAGCCATGCACCGCACGCGTCGAGGTTGAAGCCGACGCGCCTTCGTGTGCGGTGCTCGCGGCATGTCCATCGACGTTCGTCGGATGCGGGGCGGCAGCAGCTGCCACTCCGATGGCTGCGGCCGATGCGTCATAGACGATGCGCGGCTCGAGCGCGACGATGAGCGGCGCCGGCATGGCGGTACATTCGCGGCGCGCGGTCGGGGCGGACCCGCGCATCGCGGCGAGAAGCTTCGAGAGGCTGGCGGCAAATCTCATCGCGTGATTTCCCCGACGGCGTGCCGGTGGCGGCACGCCTCAATTTATTTATCCCCGCGAGGGAAAAATCCCTTGCAAGGCGATGACGAAGGTAATGCCCAAGTACGGATTGCGCACCGAAAATGGCGTGCTGCCCCCGGCCATGCTGTTCTGCACCGACGGCGCAGAACCTTCCACCGTGACATTGAACGGCTGAAGTGTCGTATTGGGCGTCGAGGTACTGTAGAGCGCACCCTGGTGATTGCTGACGCTAACCGGCCCGAGCACCGCAGTTGTACCGGGAACCGCGCTTTGCGATGCCGTCGACGTGGTGGCCGGAATTGCGACGGAGCCCGTGGCCGAACCGCCGCTCGATACGGTCGCCGTGTGCGTATGCATTGGCATGTTCTGCGTCGTCAGCGTCGCATTCTCGATGCCGGCTTGCTCGCCGATGACAATGTTCGACAACCCCAGGCCCTGCCCCACGCCAACGGGGCTACGGCCCTGCATGTTCGGCAATTGAAAGGTCGTCGTGCCGTTGCCGCCGTAAACGGTGCCGAGCAAAGAGAACAACGCCTGATTTTGCGAAATCGCGATCGTTTGACCTGCACACAACGCCCAGCCGTAGGGAGCGTAGTTGAAGCCCACCATGCGGATTTCACCCAGGTACGGATCGCTCATCCAACACCTCCAGTCGAGTCAAGAATGGGGAAAAGATGCTCAATTGACGCCCCGCGAACCGGCGTCCATAGCCAGTGCATCGGCGCGACAGTGCACAACGACGGTAAGCGTCGATCGCCCGTCCCCGGTGGGCCGCGTCGGCGTGGCGAGCAGGTCCCACGCTCGGCCGCTCGGCGAGCCTATGCGATAAACGTCCTGGGGAGGGAAAACGCCCGCAGGCAACTCGAACGTAGCCGAGTAGCAGATGAAGCTGTCATCCATGGCAATGCCGGCGGGCGCGTGCGCGAGCACCGCCTCGACGGTATGCCCGTCGACGGAAGCGAAAGTGAAGCGTTGCCCGATCGCTTCGAGCAACTCGTCATGGGTCGGAATAGTCCGCAAGCAAGCCCCCGGTTCTTATTCGTTCTGTGATGCGTTATCTGTCTTGGTCGGCGTTGCCGGCCATGGCCTATCGTTTTGATACGTGATTCGCTTGGCTCACCACAACGCGAGCCTTGAATGTTCGCGCGTCGCCGCGCCTTGCACTACATCGCGCCCTCAGCCGCCAGCCCTGGTACAGGCACGGCGCGTTCATCGATGAACGGCGCGGCCGCACGCCGCATCTGCAGATACACCCCGTCCTCGCCGACCGCTTCGAACCCGAGTCGCCGATACAGTTCTTGCACCGGGTTGTCGATTTCGACGTACAACACCGCCGCCATCGCCCGTGCGGCCGCCTGCGCGACGAATGCACGGACGAGCCGCCCGCCGATACCCCCGCGTCGATAAGCGGGCAAGAGTGCGATATCGATCAACCGCGCCTCGGCCCCCTGCCAATCGTGATAAAGGCGTCCGATCGCGGTCTTGCCCAGCATGACTACATCGAAGCGGCCATGCGGGTAATGCCGAC
>NZ_DASXWY010000137.1:0-4283 GCF_036503415.1 Trinickia sp.
GCGAGACCTCGCTTGCCACCGGAGTCAACATGAATTCACAATCCCGCCCCGGCTCGTTGCCCCGTGCAGCCGCAGTCATCGCGGCGGCCATCGCCGCTGCGCCGTTTCTATATGGCTACTACGGCCTGGCGAAGGCATCTTTTCTGTCCGCGGACGTATTGGCCGTGAACCTGACCAATCTTATTAGTAGCCTGGTGTATCGAACCGGTTTGGTTTTCCTGATTGTTCTATGGCACGGGGAACAGCGAGGTCAGCTTGCATTCCGTCGCCCGGCGTTGCTGCTGACGATCTATGCATCATGCCTGGTGGGTTGGGAGATCGCGCAGAGATTGATGTTCGAAGCGCTGATCCGACATTTGAACGACGGCTCCGCCATGCTGAATTTCATCGTGACGATCATCAGCTTGCTGAATGTCGTTCTGTATGCGCTCGTGGCTTGGCTGACGTGGCGATTCATTACACACATGCTGCGCAAAGATGCATTACCGCTGGCACCGCCCGCTAACGCACGGCGGCGCATTGCCGGCCTCGCGGCTTGGATGTTCGCTACCGTACTACTGTCGTTTATGACACAAGCGACGCCTATGTTGCTCGACTACTTTGACGATGATCTCAAGCTCGTGATGTTTGACTACATTGGCACGGTTGCCGTTCCGACAGCCTTGGTCTTCGCGGGCGCGATGCTCGGCCTGCCGCGTAATCTCAGTCGACTGCACGGCTGGCGTCTACTGGGGGCGTCGCTTGCGGCGATGGCATCTGTTTCGCTGCTGGCTTATGGGGCGCTGCGCCTATTGGGCAACGTGCCTGGCACGGTTAATCCGATGTCCGGCATGCTGATCGTTACACTGCTCGCCGGAATTGGCGTGGCTCACCGAATGTGGTTCCGCGTGTTCTACGCTGCTGCACCCAGACCTGCCGCTGAAATATCTCCAGGCGCGCAATCGTCATGAAAGACCAAAACCGCGGGGTGCCACTTCAACATCTGAGCTCCGCCAACCCGGCCCGACTCCCCGCACGCGCAATCGACTCGATCGTCCGCACGGCCTCGCCGAGGCCGTCTTCTTGTGCCATCGCCGCACCGATTGCGGCCGCGCGCGTGCGCACTTGCGCACGCGACGCGAAATCGATGGCGCGTGCCAGCGCCGCCGCCGATACCCGCTTTCCTTGCACGGCTGCCGGTGCGATGCCGCGCTTAGCGAGTCGATCGGCCCAAAAGAATTGATCGGCCGCAAAGGGAACGACGACGGAAGGCACCCCCGCACGCGCCGCCGAGTGAGACGTACCGGCTCCCCCATGGTGAACGACCATCGAGGTGCGCGGAAAGAGCCACTCATGCGGCGTATCTGCAACCACATGGAAATTCGCAGGCAGCGCGTTGCCATCTATGCCGCTCCACCCCGGGTGAAAGAGGGCGCGGCGCCCCCCGACGGCCCCGATCAATGCTTCGCCAAGTTTGCGCCGATCAAAGCCTGCCATGCTGCCAAAGCCGATATAGATCGGTGCCTCCCCCGCCGCTAGGAAATCGGCGAGCGGCTTCGGAGCGGACCATTCGCGCGCACCCGGCGGTCTCCATTGCCCGCAAATACGCGCCTGCGGCGGCCAATCGTGAGGCTGTGGCAGAAGGCTCGGCGACACACCGTAAAGAATCGGGTGTTCAGTCCACACGCGCTCGCGTGCGGGGAGCCCACAAACGCTCGCTCGCGCCGCGTTCGTCGCTTTGCGAAACGCACGCCAGAGCATCGCATTGACGAAACGATGGCTCGTGCGGTTGAGCCAGCCCGGCAGCTTGCCGGGCGGCAAAAACGGTGACGCGAAATCAGCGGTCGGCGTGATCGGAATCATACCGGCGCCGATAGCGGGGATGCCCAGGCACTCGGCTACAGACAGCCCGACAAACGACGCCAGCGCCGATACGATCAGTGCATCACAGCCACGCGCCGCGTCCAGCGTCTCGCGCATCCAGACCATCGTATTCGCGTTCGCGATTTCCGCCAGCGCACGGGCCGTGTTCGAAAAATTCGTTTTACCGCCAACGACATTCGACAACGCCTCGCCAGGCATCAAGGCTCGCTTGATGTCGCCCGTCAGTGGCGACGCGGGCACGCCAAGCGCCGCCGCACTCGTCAGCGTCGATGCATCGGCCAAAATACGCGCTTCATGACCCGCATCGATCAGCGCGCGGCACAATGCGGCGAGCGGACGCGTATCTCCTTCGGTTCCATAAGTCACCACGGCAAATTTCATCGTGTGCCCTTCCAATGACGGCTTGCGCCAGCTTATCGAAATGGCGCCGGCGCGGCCGGCTATCCATTCATTGCGCCGGGGCGCGTTCAACCACGCTCGCACCGAAATCCGCATCCTCAGCCAGGTGCTGTTTCCTCCTTACTCGTCCAGCGGTTCCACGTCCTTCAATACACGGTTCGCAGTGCCCGGGCGGCGCTCGACCGTCGCCCGGACCGATTGCCCCCAAAGGGGCCGCACGATGTCGTCGATAAGACCCGGGGGTACGCGAATACGATTGTTTCCAACTTTGACAATGTTCGTCCCGCGATCGGCTCCGACAAGCAAACCATCTATCACCTCAACTTCTTGCCCAATATCGCTTTCGGTATCGATCAAAAGCTCCCGGCGAGGCTGCGAGAACGGAATCTCCCTGCGTTCGCCCCCTATGCAAGACGAGAACCCGACAAGGCGGATATCAGTCCCGTCGGGCGCGATCTGCCGAAGCAGCGCCACGAAGTTCAGAAAATAGTCCTGATCGATAATGCGTTCCCGCAGTTGCCGCCAGTCGCGCTCATTCACCGCCTGAATATCGTCGAACAATGTCGCCACGACCGCATCCGGGCCGCGCATTCCGCCGAGAAACGATTGAGCGCCACCGAGCCGATAGGTAATCGCATAACTGGACGCTCTCGGCGCACTCATGAAAATAGGAAACGGCTCTCGACTCCGGCCACGGTGTTTCTGAAACGGCAGTCCGAGCACACGTTCCGCGGTACGGCGTAGCAGATTACCAATGCTCTTGGCCCGGTCGAGATACTGACTGACCGCAATCATCCCAAAGGACACGCCCCGGCCTGCCAGCGAGACCTGCAATTCTCCGTCTTCGAGCGTAATGCCTCTCGCTGCCATATGCCGCCCGAAATGGACCTGCTCAAGCACATCCCTGACTTCTTCCTTGATCCCGTCTGGGCCAAATCCGAGCAGAGCCATCGCCGCGAGTTTTTCGGCACGCTCTAATTCATTGCATCGCAGTGCGAGTGTCGCCGCGCTTCGTAGCAGTACCGTGCGCGTCGGTTCCGACGCCTGGGAGCAAGGCAACAGATTCGCGGCCTCCTCTTCGAGCGCTGCGGCCAGCCGAGTCTCATCGCGGAAGCGAGTGAAATCACCATGCGACTGAAAATAGAGCGCCGCGTCAGCGTGCTCCATGGCCGCCCGATGAAGGGATGCGACTTGGTCATCAACGTCCATCGCTCGCCTCCTTGGCTGCGACAGCGACCGTCGGCCCCCCGAACTCGGCAACTACTGCGACGCCCTTTCCGCTGTTGTCGCTTGGCGCCATCTGCGCGAGCTTTCTTTTCAGCCGTGAACTCACGCGCGATGTCCCCGAGAAGATGCCGGAAACTTCCAATCTGGTCCTGTCGTTGAACGGAAGGCCCCCGGACGCTCGACCGAGCCAAAAGTCGAAGCCTGTTCCCTTCGCCGAGCGTTCAATGACGCGATAGCCGTGCAATCGGTGAAGCAGCGCGATGGCGAGCGCGTAAGCGCCGTTCTCCGCAGCAACGTCCCTGTCTCGATAAGTTGCGTCCGCTTCGGCTGGTGGAACAGTCCATTCAAAAGCGGCCCGTGACGGGTCGCATCCCGTCAACGCCGTGCTCGTCGGAATCCGATGACCATTCTTCGAGAAGCAATAAGCAGCAGCCTCACAGCACATCCCGCCAAAGTAGGGTGTGAGCTGCCTGAACGCTTCGTTTGACGGATTCAGTGGAATAGGTTCGCGCTCTTCGTCCATGCGGATCCACGATAGGGCTGAAGCCGGAGATTTTCGCACGCCGGCTGTCTCATTTCACTGAGAGCAAGCGTTTTGAGCTAGTCATCCATAACTCACCCACCCGAAGGCCCCGCTCCCGCAGCGACCTTCAAAACGCACGCTTCTTTGCGCGCCCACCCGGTAACGTGTAAGACTAGCGTTTTCTCTCAATTTCCGTTTCCCCGCACATGGCCCAATACGTCTACACCATGAACCGGGTCGGCAAAATCGTGCCGCCCAAGCGTCAAATCCT
>NZ_DASXWY010000138.1:0-1592 GCF_036503415.1 Trinickia sp.
CAGCATCGTGACGTCGGTCCATCCGACGCCGTCGAGCTTCGCCTTTCTCGTCGACAAGAGCGGCCAACTGATCGCATCGGCCACGACCGATCTCATCATGAAACCGGCCACCGGTCTTTCGCCGAGCTTGACGCCGGATGCCCTCAAAGCGCTCGAATCGGCTTCTATGCCGGTCGCCGTGGATATCGGTGGCGCGACGAAGCTGCTGCGCGCGCAGCCGATCACCGGTACGGATTGGTCCCTCGTGCTCGCGCTCGACAAGTCCGATGTCACGGCTGGCATGCATGCTGTGGCCACGACTACGCTCATCGCGATTGTCGTCGTGGCCCTGATCGCCGCTGCGTTGGTGGGCATGCTGACGAACGCCGCATTCAAGCGCGTGCTGCTCGTGCGCGATGCGCTGACCGATGTTGCGAGCGGCAGCGGCGATCTGACGATGCGATTGCCAACGGACGGCAAGGACGAGGCGGCGCAGATCGCGCATGCGTTCAATCTGTTTGCGGAAAAAATCAGCACGATCCTGCTGCAGATTCGCGAGAGCAGCGAATCGGTCAACGTCGCCAGCGCAGAAATCGCGCAGGGCAATCAGGATTTGTCGAGCCGTACCGAGCTTGCCGCGTCGAGCCTGCAGGAAACTGCGGCCGCGCTCGAAGAGATCGCCGGTACCGCGCGTAATTCGGCCGATGCGGTTACGCAAGTGAGTCAGCTCGCGGTTTCAGCTTCGGGTGTGGCCACGCGCGGAGGCGAGGTCGTGGGCGAGGTGGTTTCGACGATGGATGAAATCACCAAAGCCTCGGACAAGATGGCCGATATCATCGGCGTGATCGACGGCATTGCATTCCAGACCAACATTCTTGCGCTCAACGCGGCGGTCGAGGCGGCGCGGGCCAGCGAGCACGGGCGAGGGTTCGCCGTCGTGGCGGCCGAGGTCAGGGCGCTCGCGCAGCGTAGCGCGCAGGCCGCCAAGGAGATCAAGGAGCTCATTCACTCGTCCGTCGAGAAGATCGGGACCGGATCGCAGCTGGTTCAGACGGCCGGTGCGACCATGAATGAGATCGTCGAAAGCGTACGCGGTATCACGGGTGTCATCGACGAGATTACCGTTGCTACGTCTGAGCAGAGCACCGGGCTCAGTCAGGTCAATCAGGCGCTTTCGCAGCTCGATCATTCGACGCAGCAAAATGCCGCGCTTGTCGAACAGTCGGCCGCCGCTGCGGAGCAGTTGCGCGAGCAGGCGGCGAAGCTCGCGCAGGCGGTGGGGGAGTTCAAGTTGGCGCGGGGGTGAACGAGGGCACTGCCGCGTTCGGCAGTGCATGCGGGTGCAATCGCCAGCAGCCCCGGCCAGCGCATCGGCACGCGCGTTCGGGTCCAGCGCAACGCAACCCGCCAGTGTGCCGATGAGCCAGCACGCCGACAGTGCGGCTGCCATGCATTGACGGAGCCGCGTCGAGGAACGGTACGATGGCTGCATCAAACGCCTCCGTTGCCGTCCGGCCGCAATCAGCGGGCGGACCTCGCGCTCGATGTGGTGACGTCAGGCACGATGCTGGACATCATGGGCATCGATCCCGAGTGCCGCGAGCAGCGGACCG
>NZ_DASXWY010000139.1:0-3342 GCF_036503415.1 Trinickia sp.
TCGCAAAGATAGACCACAGTCCCTGAAAACGTGGGATCGGCCATGTTCGGCATGGCGATCAGGAACTGGTTGGTCAGGTTGATGCGATCGTTACTCTTAGGCATGGTTCGAATTCTAGCAAAGACAGTGCGGGACCGGCCCTCGACTTCGGGCGCCAGCGCACGGCCGCGCACCGAGCGCCGGCCGCCGTGCCGCCAAGGGGCGACATGCCTCATTACTGCACACTCTATCACGTCGGCTGGGCCTTTCAGCCGCGCCGCCGCAGCCGGCTGTGCGCGCTGCGCAACGCGCGCGCCGGCGCACGGGCCGCAAGGGGAGAGATCAGAAATGGGCCGGGTACGAGCGCGTCGGCGCGGCGCGCTCGATCGACTGCATCAACGCATGAAATGCGCCAGATTCGGACGGGGCCACGCCGGCCGCCACGCGCAACAGCATCGCGCGCAGCGCCTGGGCGGCCGCATCCACGGCGCGGGCCTCGGGCTGGCGTTCCGGCGCGGCGGACTGCCAGGCGCACGCCGTCAGACGCCAGGCCAGCGCCAGTGCGTCGGCAAGCGCGGCGATGTGTCCGAGGCCAAGCGCGCAGCCCGCGCTCCCCAGCCGATAAGCCGCCTCGGAGAGCTTCAGCGCCGCGGACGCGTCGGTCGATACCGGACGATTCGCGAGTGCCGACATCGCGATATCGGCCGTTTGCAGAAAATCTTCGTAAGCGGGCGCATGGATCGACAGCACTCCGAGTTCGCGCACGGACGATCCGTCTCGAACGCCCGTTTGTCCCGCTTCGCGCGCCGCCTCAGCCTCCCAGCGCGCCTCGGAATCCATGTTGCCGGCGACATGCCAATCGACCGTCAGCCCGTAGTCGTTGAGCAGCGCCACCTGATCGGCATCCTCCGCGGCAGCACCGTAAAGCGCATAGTCGCGCCACAGCAAAGCAAGCGCCATACGAACGAACGACTTCGGAGCGAGCAGGAGTCCATGCGCCTGCTCCCCGAGCAGCAGGTTGCACCGCGCATAGAAGCGTTTCGCATCGGCATCGCCCGTGGTGGCTCGCCCGGTCACCCGCAGCGCTCGCGCGCACGCGGCCGCGAGCCGCCAAACATCGTATGGATCGGGCCCGGCGAGCTGCTCGATGTAACCGTCCAGATCGCCCAGCGCCCCGTGCGCCGAATCACGCCCGCGCAGCCACGCGAGCAGCACGCTTTCGTAGCACGCGCGCAAACGCGCCAGCTGCGGCGTCGCAATCGATCTCATCGTTGCCGGAGCGATCGGCTTGCCCGCCAGCGCCACATCTTCGTAAGCGATGTCCGACGGGCCCGCGTGCATCGCGATGCGCGAGCGCAGGTCGCGGTAGTGCTCGAACAGGACCGTCGAGCAAGCAAGCTCGCGCAGATTGCGCCGCATGAGCGCGGCTTGGAAATCGGCGAGCGCCGCACCGAATCGCTCCTCGAACGCGCCGTCGGCGAACGGCGAGGCCAGCGCCAGCGTTTCGGCGAACCGTTGCGCCGGCAACCAGCCGGCATGCGCCAACGCCTCGGCTGCGCGACGCAGCGGCGCGCCGGTCGCAGCATGAGAATCGAAGGCTCGGCGCGCTTCAGCCAGAGCGTCTTCAGCCGGTCGCACTGCCGCCCCGCGGGGGTTCGGCAGCGCTTCGAAGTTCGACGTGAGAGGAGAACTCATAGGGGCAGCGCGCGCTCGCAAAATGACGAGCGGCTTGCCGACAGCCGCTCGCGTCGCGGATCAGATCTGAACCATTTCGAAGTCTTCCTTGCGGGCTCCGCATTCGGGACAAGTCCAGTTCAGCGGGACATCTTCCCACTTCGTTCCGGGAGCGATCCCTTCCTCCGGAAGGCCGGCCTCTTCGTCGTAGATCCAGCCGCAAATGAGGCACATCCAGCTTTTATATTCCATTCCTATGCCGCGTCGAAAGGTCCGTTGATTAAAAGAGCCATGATGGTACCGTTTTTGATGCCGCACTGGCTACGCCCTTGAATTGAGCACGCCCATCGCGCCATCCGAATCAATAAAGCCGCATAATTGAGCCGACCGCATTTTTGCGACGTCCCAACCCGTTCTTGCCCAACCTCCGCCATGCCCAGCGCCGCTCCTCCCATTGTTCTCACTTTCGGTCTTTCCGATCCGACCGGAGGCTTCGGCATCCAGGCCGACCTGCTCACGTTCGCGAGCATGGGTTGCCACGGCGTTTCCGTTCTCACCGGCTATACGGTCCGCGACTCCGCAAACTGCGACGAAGTCACAGGACTCGACCCCGAGGTGGTGGCCACCCAGGCGCGCATGCTACTCGAAGACATGCCGATCGCCGCGTTCAAGGTCGGCGCGGCAACGCGCGCGGAGGTGGTGAGTGCGATCGCCGAAGTCGTCGCCGACTACGACGACATCCCGTTGATCCTGGCGCCGGATTTCACCGTCGATGACGAGCACGTCCTCGCTGCCGACGACCTGCGCGAATCGATCGCCGACTTGCTCGCGCCGCAAACCACACTGCTCGTGGCGGACCAGACGACGCTCGCTGCATTGGCGCAACCCGATGGCGACGCCGATGCTCCAGGCCTCGATGCCGCGATTGCGCATTTGCTCTCGCAGGGGGCCGAGTACATCTTGTCGATGCAGACGGGCACCCATCGGCTCGTCAACACGCTGTTCGGCGAAGAAGGTCAACTGCGGCAGGACATGTGGGACCGCCCTCCTCACCGGCTGATGGGCACGACGGATACGCTGGGTGCGGCCATTGCCGCGCTGCTCGCGAACGGGCAAGAGCCCGCCGAGGCCGCCCGCGAAGCCCAGGAGTATCTCTATCAGGCAACCCTCCATGCGTTCCGTCCCGGTATGGGCGCCTACCTGCTCGATCGCTTCTTCTGGGCGCATGACGACGAGAATGAAGAAGTGCGCGTGGAAGGCGCCGCTGCTGTGCCCCGTTACCGGCAGCCGCCGCACTGACGCGCGGCTGTGCCGATTCGCCGCATGCCTCGGTCAGGCGATGAGGCCGCTCACTTGCTGCTGAACGCGCGGCAATGCCTGACGCGCCGCCTTGGCCAGGTTGATCTGCATTGCGGCGGCGGCTGTCTCACGTAGTTCCGCCTTCAGTTCATAGCTGCCCTTGTCCTGCAACCATGCGAGGACTTCGGCGAGGTGCCAGATCGAGGTGGTGCCGCAATGCACGGGGGCGGGGAAATTCGCCGCATGGGTGAGCATGAGCTTGCGCATGTTCTGCCGGCTCACGCCGACAACGTCCGCGACATCGCTCAGGCCGACGAAGTCCGGCACCGCCTCGATCAACGTTGCGCCAGGAAGGGCGCGACGCACATCGGACAAGGCAGACACCAACGC
>NZ_DASXWY010000140.1:0-4676 GCF_036503415.1 Trinickia sp.
GGACAGGCACTGACGCAGCCTGCCGCGATGGGACGCAAGGCGAGCGTAGTGCTTTTCACACTGAACTTGGCGACGTAGCTCGCGAGATGCGCGAGCTGCGAATGCCGATTGATCCCGAGAGGGGAAGGACGAGGCGATGAACGAGAACTTGAGAGCAACCATGAAAAGCAGCGCACGCATAGTGCTGATGGTATCGGCACTTGCAGTGACGGGAGCCGCCGTCGCGGCGAAGAAGCCGGCATCGGCTTCGGCACAGGCGCCTATCGCGGCGAGTGCGCCCCTACCGGCGGGTGCGATTGCACGGGTGAACGGCGTGACGATTCCCGCGAGCGATCTCGATGCCGCCGTGCGTGCAAGCCGGCAGCCCGACACACCGGCGCTGCGCACATCGCTGAAGAATCAGTTGATCGCGCGCGAGCTTTTCCGCCAGGCGGCACAGAAGCAGCATTACGACGCGCATGCCGACGTGCAGGCCATCGTCGAGCAGACGAAGACGACGGCGATGATGCAGGCCTATTTGAAGGATGTCGTGAAGCCTGCGCCCGTCACCGATGACGAAGTGAAATCGAAATACGACGCCATCGTCGCGACACTCGGCGAAAACGAGTACAAGCCGAGCGCGATTGCGGTGAAGGACGAGGCCACCGCCAAGACGATTCTCGAGCAACTGAAAAAGGGCGGCGATTTCGCGCAACTCGCGAAGCAATACAGCCAAGGGCCGAACGCGGCGCAAGGCGGTGCGCTGAATTGGGTGTCGTTCAAGACGCCGATCACGGCCGGCACTACCCAGAACTGGCCGCAGCCGCTTGCCGAGGCACTCGTGAAGTTGCCGAAGGGGGCAGTGTCGAGTGCGCCGGTGCAAGTGGGCGACGCTTTCTGGATTTTGCGTGCGGACGATATGCGCAAGACGCAGATCCCGACGCTCGATCAATCGAAGGACGGCTTGCGCAAGGAACTCGAACAGGTCGCGTTGGCCAAGGCGACGGCGCAGGTCGTGACCGATCTCGTGAAGAGCGCGCATATCGATCAATAACGGGTCTCGGGAGGTGCGCTCGAGGCGGTACGAACAAATAAATCATCTAGAACCATTCATAAACGGGGATTCAACATGAAATTGCTCAATAGACTCATGGCGGTCGTTGTCTGCGCCACCTTCGTCACTGCTTGTACGGCGCCTCCTCGGGCGAAATATGATTCGGCACAAATGGGCGCGATAAAGACGATCGCGGTGGCCGCTCCGAATAAGACGAACTATTTCGCGGTGAGTGCTGGAACCAACGGCGTGATGCTAGTGGGCCCAGGCATCCTCGTCGCTGCGGTCACCGGAGCGATCTCCGGGGCTATCAGCGCGGCCTCGCATAGAACCAACCCGACGTTCAACGATCTCGTGACTGAAAAGCTTGGCGATACGGGATTGAACAGGAAGTTTGTCGATGCGGTGGAAGCAGAGCTGCGGGCTGCTGGTTACGACGTCAAGGAAGTGGATCTGACACAGGAGGACATGCCGAAGGTCGTTCTCAAGAACCGCGTGATGGCGCTAGAGGGAAAAAGCTATGCGGGCGCCGACGCAATCATGCTGGTCCAGAACCTCAACGGCTATTTCGCGCCGGGCTCGCTCTCCTGGTACACGCGCGACGTCAAGGTGAACATAGAAATGTTCAAGGCCGATACGTTCGAGCCGATTTTTAAGGATCGCTTGAACTTCAATTCGGGCAACGCCGACCCATACCACTACACGACGTTCTCGGCGTTGAAGGAAGACCTGCCTCACGCGATTCAGGGGGTGGACGAGGCCGTGATGGGACTCGTTCCCCACTTCAAGTCGGACTTGCTCGCGGCTCGCGGCGTTTCGGCGGCTACGGAACAAACGGCGCAGGCGGTAAAGACGTCGGAGACGGCAAAAACAGCAAAGACCGACTAACGGACAGTGAGGATTTCGAACTCCAATAACAGTAGTCAAATCGGGGTGATAACAATGAAGATGAAAAGACTTACTTCCATTTGCGCATTGGCGGCAACTGCTGCATTGGCGGGTTGCGCGACGCCGTATCAGGCGGCCAGTTTTTCGGGTGGCTATACGGGCAAGAAGATCGACGATCAGACCTACCACGTCACGTTTTCCGGTAACGGATATACGTCCAAGGACAAGGTCCACAAGTACTTCATGTACCGCTGCGCAGAGCTCACGCAGCAGGAAGGGTTCAAGTACTTCATGATCATTCCCGCCGCGTTGACCGGCTCACTTCCGCCGAATAACGATCTGGTGCGCGGAGCGGGCTTTGACCACAACATGATGCGCAAGATGCGTACGACGGCGCCGGTCATTATCTATGGCGGCGGCGGTGGCGGCGGGGTCAAGTGGAACAACTATGGCGACATCCGCATGTTCAACGACGATGCCGTGATCTCCACCAAGATTATCGGGTGGGATGCGTCGGAGATCGTCGACGAGCTTGGCGGGTTCGTGCACAGCGGCGGCCAGACACCGGGCAAGATTCCGTCGGCATGGGTGTTCGAGCCAGGGCATCCGAAGGTTCGCGCGCAAGACCTGCTGCCGACCGCGCCCACCGCGCCGAAGAAACCGGCAAGCGCAAGCTGAACCGGCAAGCAAGAAAGCAACGCCAAGCCCGTGGCCGCGGGCTTGGCGAAAAACGATTTAGCAAAACAATACCAATCGTTGGCGAATAAAAATGACGAACGGGGCAAAACGGGGCGATGTGTTCATGCGTCTGGAGCAGGCACGCGCTGCATCCGACGCATTGCGACTGAACGCTGAAAGGAGCGAGCCTCACGCGGGCAGGCGGCGCTATCGCGGCTGGCAACGCGTGCTGAGCGCGTTCGTTGCCGCGACCCTGTTCGTCGGACCGATTACGGTGACGGTGGAGATGGGCCGTCAGGCGGCGGGCGTGTTGGCGGCAGGCAGCCATCGCCTCGGCGACGACGCATGGCGTGCGATTCAGGACCTTGCATCGTTGCGCGTGCGGTTTGCGATGCAGGCCGCTCAGGCTGCGCCGATCGTCGACCCGACTGCACCCGTCACGTTTCAGCCTCAAATCGTGCAATCGACAGGCACGAACGGCGGTGTGCCCGTGGTCAACATCACCGCACCGAATGCTGCGGGCATTTCGCTCAATCAGTATCAAACGTTCAACATCGACGCAGCCGGGTTGATTCTGAACAACAGCCTGCAAAGCGGGACTTCGCTCACAGGCGGCAACGTGGCTGCCAACCCGAATCTGAACGGACGCACGGCCAGCGTCATTCTCAATCAGGTGACATCGACGGGCGCGGGCTACGCGAGCGTATTGGCCGGCCCGCTCGAAGTCTTCGGCGCGGCGGCGAGCGTCATCATCGCGAACCCGAACGGCATCGCGGTACGCGGGGCGGGCTTCACCAATACGACGGGCGTGACGCTCACGACAGGCGCGCCGCAATTCCTCACCGGCACGGGCGGCACCGTGACGGACTTCACGAACGGTCAGGCCATCGCCTACGACGTGAAAGGTGGGCACATTCAGATCGAAGGCAATGCGGGCGTGAACGGCCCGGGCTCGGGCATCGAAGGCACCGTCGGCACCATCGATCTGATCGGCGAGACCGTGGGCATCAATGCGCCGCTATACGCCGGCACGCGCATCAATGTGATTGCGGGCGATCAACTCGTGAAGCCCAGCGTCGTGGATGCAACGGTCACCACCTATTCCACGAGCGCCAATGGCAGCGCGAACACGCTGGCCGCAATCGGCGCCGCCAATCAGGGTTATGCGATCGACGCGACCGCGTTCGGGGCGATGACGGCCGGCCAGATCGCGATGGTCGGCACTGCGGCGGGCATGGGCGTGCGGGCCGACGCGGGGTTGTCGGCGACGACGGGGAATCTGACGCTGTCGTCGAACGGCGATTTGACGGTGGCGAGTCATACGGCACAGCAAGACGTGTCGATGACGAGTGCGGGGAATGTGACGCTGGCCGGCACCGGGGTGGCCGGTAGCGGATACACCGTCAATGCCGCTGGGGATGTGATTTCCAACGGCACGGTGCAGTCAGGCGCGGATTTATCGATTACGGCGGGCAATAACGTCGCGATCGCGGGGCAGAGCACGGCTCAGAACAATGTGACGTTTTCGTCTGGGCACGATATTTCGCTGACCGGCTCGCTCGCGAGCGGCAAGGCGTTCAATGCGACGGTGGCCGGGGCGTTCAGCGTGCCCGGTTCGCTGTTGGTGGGCACCGATGCGACGCTTTCGGCCGGCACGCTCGATGTGCCCGGTGTCGTCATCGTCCAGCAGAACGGGACACTCACAACCCAGGGCGATTTGACGGGCAGCGGTTCGATCGCATTCGGGCAGAGCGGAACGTTGAGCAGCGGACATGACGTCAATATCGCGGGCAAGCTGCTGTCGAACGATTTGCAGGTCAACGCGGCAAACAGCGCCACGTTCGCCGATGTGCAGGCCGGTGGGGCGTTTGGCGTGGTGGCCAATGGCCTGGCAGGCAACGGCAATGTGACCTTCAACGGTAACGCGGCCTCGGTGGGCAATGCGAGCGTCCAGGCGGCAAACGATGTCGTCGTCAATGGCACGCTTGCGGGCGGCGCACAAGTGGCGCTGACGGCGCAACGCAATGTCACGGTCGCAACGTCGGGTACGGTGCAGTCGGTCGGCAATCTGTCGATG
>NZ_DASXWY010000141.1:0-10473 GCF_036503415.1 Trinickia sp.
GGTACAGATCGTTTCCAGCTTCGGCCGCTATTCCCCCCAGGTTGCTCCCGATGAACACCAGCGCGACAGCGCACGCGGGCTCAGCGGGGCCGCAAACGAATGAGACAGCGAGCCCTGCAAGGCTTCCACCAATCATGCCACCCGCGATGATGCTTCCCTGTCGAGAGGCCTCTTTCACTTTGTCCTTGGCGCCAATGACTTCGCCGGTCGCGATAATGGCCGTGAAAAGAATGGCGACGCGGGCACTGACCTGCAACCGGCGGACCTTGGCTGAGACGTCGGCATTGGCGCCGCCGGCTTTCTTCAGCACAGTGTAGTAGACAGCGTTACGCTGTTCAGTCGTCAGCCCATCGAAGTTCTTGCCGAACTGAGCCTGAGCGTACTTGTTCAGGTAGTAGTCGAATCCTCTGGATTTGAGCTTTAGTGCTTCGGCCTTTGCGACTCCGACGGCGGACGTGTACTTTCGGTACTCGACGAAGAGCTTGTCGCGCAGTTGGCTGCAATATTCGGCACCCTCCTTCACAGTCATGTTGCCATTGGCGACCTCCTGCCTCACCTGGTCGGAGATTTCCCTGATGTGCTTGCTGTATTGTTGGCGAACCTTGTCATCGCTGATTGCGTTGACGGCGAAGGTCGTAGCGATTGCCTCGTAGTCCGCGATGGCTGCTTCCAGCAGACCGCTCTTGATGTCGTGAACCAACTGGGTGTTGAACGAGCCACTGGCGACCGTATTCTTGCTTGCTGTCGTATCCGCCATGTTCACCCCACCATCGCCATTAGGATGTTGCCCATGACTGACTGACCGCCGGTCTGCCCGGCAGCGAGTACCACATCGACCTTCTGACATACGGAGGCGTTGGGGCGGTCAAAATGCACTTTGTTGTCGGAATCGAAGATGCCTTCTTCGACGGAGCCGTCGGCGAAGTGAGCGTGGCAACGTAAGCCTTCGCAACTGCCTGCATCTTTCAGAGAGAACCGAATCCAGTGCTCGCTTGCCGGCTCGTCGGCGAGGGAATTGCCTGTCGGACCGAAACCCATGCTCGCCAGTTGATGAGCGTCGAAGCGTTGGTACCTGTCGAACTGCGAGGCGACCATCGTGGGACGTGGGTCACATTTGCACTCGCAGATATCTCCCTCCAGCGCAGGCTCTTTGCCCATCATCGAACCAGGCCAGCGTGGACCCTTCGGAACGATGCGTCCGGTCGATTTGCAAGCGGGACAGGCGACCGGTGCTCCGACGTAGGTGAGCTCAGTACCGTGATGCTTCATCATCGGGACGCCGTCCGTTACGGTGCCGCCGACAGACGACTTATCGCCGACTAATAGATAGCTACGTTTCATGATGATGTTGCCCTCGGTATTTTTGTATTCAGGGTCGAATAAATAGCACAGGCGTCGTGCGCCTTGCAAGAAGGCCATCAAAACAGACTTCGTAGCTGGGCAATCGAAGACGGTATGCCATTCCGCACGTTCCGGGAGTGCTTGCCGCCGCTGCCTGACGGGAGAGCTAGGCTTCTGAGGATTCGGCCGCGTTGAACCCAAGAGAGCACGGTTGGAAATTCCCTGCCTTATGCATTCGGCATTTTCACGTTATGCATTTGCATCGACTCGAGAGCCTCGACTGGCAATGGACCGTTTCTCGACTTATGCAACCATCTACATGTTTTGTAGTTAGCCTCATAAGCTGAGAAAAACGGACCCATAAGCCAAGAAACTTATGGGTCTTTTTTATTGATGGTTCAGGCTTATGGACAACTCATCGACACTCACCCAGCCGTTAGCGCCTATCCTCGGATGCCCCGATGCTCGAGGAGCGGGCGCGCCACTTCGCTGGCGTCACGCCTGTTTGCCGTTTGAACATGCGCTGAAACGCGGCCTCCGATTGATATCCCACCGCTTCCCCGATCTCGGCCACAGACATCCCCGTTTGCGCCAGTTTGCGTCCAGCGAGCGCCATGCGAATGTCCGTGAGCACGTCGCTCGCTGAGCGGTTGATGGCACCCTCGAAGTGACGTGCGAACGTGGCGCGCGACATGTGACAGAGTTCGGCCAGCTTGGGAAGCGTCCACGGCTTCTCCGGTTCGTCGAACATGGCCGCGAGAGCAGGTTGCAGGCGCTGACGCTGCGCAAGTGCAAGCAGGCCGCGGGGCGCCTGGTCGGTCTCGGAGGCGCAGCGCAGAGTCAGCGCGAACAGCGCGCCCGAAAGCTGATTGACGACCGTCGCGCTGCCCGGCCGTTGCTCGAACGCTTCCTCACGCATCAATTCAATGAGTCGGGCAAGCCGGGTTGCTGCAAACGCGGCGTCGCGCGTCTGGACGTCGCCCTCGCTCACGCTGCTCACCAGCAAACGCCCCGGCAGATGATCGCGCATCAGTTGCTGCGGAACAGCCGGCAGTACGAAGCGCCCGCACAGCACATCGGCGCCCCCGCGTGCGCTGCCATTCGTGACAATGGTGAGGCCGTCCTTGTGCCGCTCGCGAGCTGCCCGGGGGCGATCGCCGCTGCCGTCGTGCAACGTGTGAGCGCTGCCGGAAGGAAACAGCACGATATCGCCGGCTCTCATGCGAAGCGCCGGTTCGCTGCCTCCAGTGTCGCTTTCGACGACAGCCTCGCCGCGCAACAGCACGTGGTAGGGGAATTCCCACTCGTTCGACTCGGATTGGTCGATGCGCCATGGCGAGCCGAAGTGGCACCGTACGTCGAGCCGTCCGGTGACCGGCATCAGCGAGAGCAGTCGGTCCAGCAGTTCCATATGAGACGTTTGAGCATGAAATTGCGGAAGTATGGCATTAAAGAACTCGCCGCACATCCCTACACTGACTCCCATGCCATACGACATGGCTAAGCAGTTCAACCATCAACCGTGAAGGAAGGAGTCAATCATGTCCCGTCTGACCACCATTCGCCCTGAAGAGGCAACCGGCGCAGCCGCTGAAGTGTTCGCGAAGATCAAGAAGGCCGCCGGCAAAGTACCTAATGCATACGCGACCGTCGGCACGCACAGCCCCGAAGCGCTCAGCGCGGCGCTCGCGTTCGACGCCGCGGTGGCTGCCAGCACGCTTGGCAAGGCAGACATCGAAGTCATCAAGCTGGCCGTCAGCGAATACGTCGGCTGTGACTACTGTGTCGCTGCGCATACGCTGATGGGCAAGCTTGCGGGGCTGTCGGGCGATGACATGAAGCAGGTGCGCGCTGGTGTTGCAACTGGCGACGCGAAGCGCGACGCGCTGGTGACGTATGTGCGAACGCTGGTCGGTACGCGTGGCACTGTGCCCGAAGCGGTTGTCGACGCGGTGCGCACGGCCGGTTACACCGAACGCCAGATCATCGAGATCAACCTCGCCATCGCGTCCATTACGTTCACGAATCTCGTGAACCGCGTGAACGACACGACGCTCGATTTTCCGGAAGTCAGGTAACGCGTAGTGGCTTGTGCCGAGGGTTGCAATCGAAGGACCGGTCTCTTAGCCGTTCTGGACGAGAGACCGGTCATTGACGACTGGCTCGCTTTTACTTTGCGCGCTCACGCGCGAAGTGGCTCGGATTTCAAATGCGCTTGACGACCTTGAACCGCGTACGACGCGCGGTATAGTGCGCCTACGGGGCTGCAAGCCCCTGACTGGCATCGAGGGTTTCATGCCGCGCACACGGATCGCCTTGCTTACCGTCCTCGCGATGCTCGCCTTTGCGGGGAACTCGTTGCTTTGCCGCTTGGCGCTGCGTAGTGGTGCAATCGATGCGGCGACATTTACGCTGGTGCGGGTGGTGTCCGCCGCGCTCGTGCTCTGGGTGATGGTGCGGGTGCGGAGCGGTCCGCAGGGTATAGCGGGCAATTGGTATTCGGCGTTCGCACTTTTCGCTTACGCGTGCGGATTTTCTTTCGCATACGTCGCTCTTCCCGCGGGGACGGGTGCGTTGCTGCTCTTCGGTGCCGTGCAGGCCACGATGATCGGATACGGCCTTTGGGCCGGCGAACGTCTGCGTGCACGTCAATGGGTGGGCTTGGCGTTCGCGCTCGGCGGTTTGATCTGGCTCGTTCTGCCGGGAGTTTCGGCGCCGCCGCTGCGGTCTTCCCTTTTGATGCTGAGCGCCGGCGCGGCGTGGGGTATCTATTCGTTACGCGGCAGGCGCGCCGGCGATCCGACGACGACCACCGCAGGAAATTTCCTGCGAACGGTGCCGTTCACGGCGGCGACGAGTGTACTCGCGTTCGGGGCGTTCTCGTTCGAAGCATCCGGTGTGATGTATGCCATGCTTTCCGGGGCATTGACCTCCGGCATCGGCTATATCCTTTGGTATGCCGCCTTGAGAGAGCTGAAGGCGGCTACCGCGGCCGCCGTGCAATTGAGCGTGCCGGTCATCGCAGCGATGGGAGGCATAGCGCTGCTCGGCGAACCGCTGACGCCGAGGTTATTGGCCAGCTCGGCCGCGGTGCTCGGAGGTATCGCGTTGGTCATCGTCAGGAAGTAGCGCAGCCGTGGCAGGCCGCTGCCGCGCCACTTTCAGTCCCCCTTAATTTCGTCCCCGATCTGCCGTTATCGACAGTGTCCGTCCTCAATGCAAAACGGGGGGATGGAATGCGAAAACCAATCAAACGAGGGAAACGATGATTTCGAAGATTTTTGCAATCTCGGGGGCGGTGGCTGTGCTCACGCTGGCAGGCTGTGCCGCGACGCAGCCGAATATCGATGCCGCGCATACCGGCAATGCGCAATTGAAAACGAGCTTGGGTTCAGGCGTGGCAGAGCCCACCCTCGATACCAATGGTCACGAGATCAGCGCGGCGGTGCGCGCCGGGCTGATCGACGCGTTCGACCAGCAAGCGAAAAAAGCAGGCGTGAAGGTCGGGCCGACCGGCGTGCCGGTCAAGATCACCGTTACCGACTACGCCGCGCGATCGGGCGTCGCACGCGTCATGCTCGGCGTTTTTGCCGGGCGCGATCACATCAAAGCGACCGTCAATGTTGGCGATGCGAGTTTCGAAGTCGAAGACGAAGCTCATTCGGCCATCAACGGGATCGACGTCGTCGCGGAAGATGTGGGCATCGAGGCAGCGAACGGCGTGGCCAAGCTGGCCGGCTTGTCCGTGGGTCAATAAGAGCGCCTGCGGCCTAAGTCCAAGTACTGGGCCTTGGCGTTTTCAAGAACCGCTGGGGCACAGTGGGCGGCTATCGCAAGCTCCTGATATCGAGAAATATGATCGACAGGCAACTCCGCGACGAAGCCCATTCACCTCGCAGCCTCAGGACGATACCCCGGAAGCGCTCGCGCCTCCGGGGTATGCGCAAAGCGAAATGCCGTCGCCAGCATCTCGGCAAATCCCTCGATCGTCCCCGAGTCGCCGCTGACGTGTTCTCGCAGATAGTCGGCCCATGCAAATTTTGCGTTGAACTCCCCGGGGTTTTCAAACACACGGGCGATGCGCAGAAAGGCCGCGAGGCTTTGATACGGGTCGTCCGGCATCTGCGCTATCGAAGGTGGCAAAGTCCCGATGTCGACTTTTTCGCCCCGCTCGTTGAAGGGATGGACCCAACCTCGCTCCATCATGGCCGCAAGGAAGTCGATGTCGTCGAGGTCGCGGAAATCCATCTTGACCTGCACCGGCGCGCGTTCGATGCCCAGTTCGATCCATGCTCGAGCCCAATGATGATGATCGATGACATGCAGCACGCTGCCGGGACCGCGCACGACCGCAATCGCACGCTGCTCCATGAAGGCATAGCGCGAATCGGCGCAAACCGCGCGGGTCTCGGCCATTTTTCGTCTGACGTGAATCATGCCAACTGCGAACTGGGTGGGGCGCAAATCGCGCAGCGTGGCAGAAGATTCCTTCATTGCCTTCCCCCCTCGGGATCGCCGGCCGTCATGTGTGCAATCGGCCATTCTTCCCGCAGTGAACGATGCGTGGATGGACAACCCGTATTGACGCAACGAGCGTTCCAAAGAGGTTGCGGCGATTCGGCTGCTTCCTCAAATGATGCGTTGAGCGGTATTCCGGCGCATGACTCGAAGCCGGGAAACAGTCAGATTTTTGCAACAGCAGACACGCCCTTTGCCGAGCGAGCATAGAAAGGAAGTGGAAACAAATGGATAGTAATTTGAAAGAATTCGGTGCGCATGATTTTGCGACGATCTCGATGTCGTCAGCTATACAGCGATACCTAGCCTGTGGTCGCAAGGATCTGCTTGCACTCGTCGAACATTACAAAATTCGAACGACATTGAACGAAGCCGTGAGTCGCCTGCCGGAGACCTTTCAATTCGAAAGAATTTTTGTAACCATTAGTAACGGATTTGTCTGATAGCATTTCTCCCGTTTGCCGTGGCGACAGGCACAGACAGTTTCAAGCCCGCGGCAAAGAGATTTGCAAAAAGAAAGTTCGTATAACAAGCGCATGAGCGAGAGGCGATACAAACGGCCCCGTCGACGCGCAGAGAGAAGACCATGCAATTCCGTAACCACCGTGCGGGGCTCACGGGTGAGACGGTCGATACGCAACGGAGGACGCCGTCGTGGTTCGGTCGATATCTGGGCACTGCGGTATTTCTATCGATCGCCGTACCGCATTCGGCGCAAGGCGCAGGCGCGCAAGGCATCGTCGCTGACGGCGGCACGGCCACCACTGTCTCGACCGCTGCGAACGGCCGGCAGACGATTGCAATCGCGCCCGCCGTTTATGGCGTATCCAACAACACCTACACCAGCTTCAACGTCGGCAAAGCCGGCGCCACGCTCGACAACTCGGGCATCAACGCTCGCACGATCGTCAATCAGGTCACCGGGACGAACCCAAGCCTGATTCAAGGCGACATCACCGTTGCGGGCCCGCGAGCCAATGTCATCCTCGCGAACCCGAACGGCATCACCGTCAATGGTGGCTCGTTCGTCAACACGGGTCACGTCGCACTGACGACGGGCCAAGTCAGCTTCTCCGACGTGCAACTGGCCTCGGGCCAGTTTCAGCGCAACGTCGTACTGAACACGCAGGGCGGCACCATCGTAATCGGCGCCGGCGGGCTGGCCGGTACATTGATCGGGCTCGAGCTCATCGCCAAGCAGATTCAAATCAACGGGCCCGTGCAGAACAGCTTCAGTTCGGGCACCGCCTATGTGCGTGCAGTGGCCGGTACGACGCAGGTCACGCTGAATACCGGAATCTCCCCCAATGACAACGGCAACGATTGGCTCTCGCTTGCCAACAGTCAGATCGCCAATCCGAATGCCATTGCCATCGATGTCGAGCCGACGGGCAGCATCACGGCAGGCAGCATCCACCTCATTGCGAACGACCTCGGTGCAGGTGTTCGCAGTGCCGGCACACTCGCTGCAAACGCCGGCGATTTCATGCTGACTGCGGCGGGAGACGTTCAATTGCTTCAGGGCAGCAGCATCGCGGCAGCCGGACGCATCACCGCACAGGCTGGCGGCGCAATCTCGCTGACGGCCGCCCACGTTCAATCGGGTGGCGACATCGCGTTCTCGAGCAGCGGCTTCTCGGCGTCGAACGCGGGCACCAGCGAATCGACGATCGCGTCGGCAGAGGGCGGCGTTCTCATCAAAAGTACCGGTGACATCTCCAATACGAGCAGCCTGATCCAGGGCGTCACACGCATCTCGGACAACACCGAATCGAAGGGCGCTGTCACGCTCTCGGCTACCGGCGAAGTGACGAATGCGTCGGATACCTCGCAGCCTTCGACACTCGGCGTCATCTTCGGCAGCAACGACGACGTATCGCTGACGGCGGGCGGTAATGTGACCAACCGCAACGCGCGTATCGAATCGAACTACAGCGTTTCAATCGCGGCTCAGGGCGATATCGATAACGTCATCGACCATACCGAAGGCGCAAATGGCGGCAAGTTGACGAGCTACTCGAGCCACGGTCATCGCTGGCTCGTTTTCGCGGCGAACGACGACGGCTTTTCGGTCGACTATGGCGCGCTGCCCGCGCCCGCGCAACTCTCGTACATCGTGTCGGACGCCGGCGGCGTCTCGCTGACCGGCCGCAACGTCATCAACGGCGGCGGCAGCGTCATCGCGAACGGTGACAAGACGCCGGACGGAAAGCTGCTCGCGAACGGCGGAAACATCGCGATCACGGCGCAGCAACAAGTTGTCAATCAGGCCATGTTCACCGGATCGGCATCGTTTCGCCGCTCCTGCTTCATCGTTTGCCATCAGAGCGCATCGAGCACCATCCAATCGTTCGGCGGGGCGATCGAGGCAAGCAATGACATTGCGATCACGGCCGGCACGCAGGCCGTCAACATCGGCGGCAACGTCTACTCCCAAAACGGCAATGTGACCGTCACCGCACCCATCGTCTCCGCGCAAGGGGTGAGAGGCTACACCGCGTACAACCGCAACACGGGGCTGAAGGCATGGTTCGGCAATAGCTGGGCGGCGATTTACGCGGCCGATGACGGCGGGCTCTTCACTGCCGCATCGGGCGAAGTGCGTCTTGTCGGGCAGGGTGTCGTACAGGGTGGTGCGTTTTCGGGAGCAAAGGGTGTGAGCGCAACGAATGGCATCGTCACGATCGCTCCGCCTTATCGGCAACCGATGGGAATCGGTAATCACGTCGGGC
This sequence comes from Trinickia sp., assembly GCF_036503415.1. Lineage (GTDB taxonomy): Bacteria > Pseudomonadota > Gammaproteobacteria > Burkholderiales > Burkholderiaceae > Trinickia. The sequence goes on from NZ_DASXWY010000141.1 coordinate 8,592, forward strand.
TCGTGTCATGGCTCGGTCTGTGAGAACGGCACTCGTTCGTACCGTGGCCACCTGCGCGCTCGTGAGCGCGGCATGGCAAGCGGCTGCGCAAACGCCCCCGCCGCCTGGCTTGCCGCCCGCGCTGCCTGCCGTGCAAGACCCGGGGCAGCGCTTGCTCGACGAGCAACGGGCACGTCAACGCCAGCGCGAACTCGATGCCGCGCCGGCGCAGATTCAGGCGGCGCCCGGCGCGCTGCCCACGATTCCGAATCTGCCAGCGGGTGCAGACATCGAATCGTTGCCGGAGACCGGGCCGACGTTTCTCATTGAGCATGTCGTTTTTGCCGGCGACACGGTGTTGTCCGCGCGACAACTCGATGCGGTTGCGCATCCGTTCATCGGCAAGCACCTCGGCCGCAATCGAATCGATCTGCTGCTGCGGCGCTTGACCGAGGCCTATATCGCCGAGGGCTACATCACCACGCGCGTCTATTTGAGCACGCCGCAGAATCTGGCATCCGGCACGCTGTCGGTCACCGTCGTGCCGGGGCGCATCGAAGGCATCATGCTCAACGGCGCCGCATTGCGTCCCGCGCCGCCCCTGCCCAAGAGCGGCTTGCCGAAGACGAGCGGCGGCGGATTGCTGACGGATGCCGGTACCGCATGGGCGTTTCCCGAAGGCGTCGGCGACGTACTGCGGCTGCCCGATCTCGAACAAGGCGTGGACCAGATCAACCGCTTGCGGCGCAACCAAGCACAGATCCAGATCCTGCCGGGACAGGCCAGCGGCGAATCGATCGTCGCTATCGAGAATGCCTACGGCAAGCGTTTCGCCTACAACTTCGGCATCGACAACTATGGTTCCTCCTCGACGGGAACGCTGCGATATCGCGCGGGTGCGGAAGCCGATAACGTGCTCGGCTTTCAGGAATCGTTCGGCATCTCCTACATCGGCACGACCGACAGCAATGCGGTCGTCTTCTCGGCTGCCGTGCCGTACGGCTTTCACACGTTCAGCTACACGACTTCGGTGTCCGAGTATCAGCAGGCCATCGGCGATACCGCCTTGTTGATGGGCCGCACGTTCAGTCAAAGCATCGGCTGGAACTACGTGTTTGCGCGGTCTTCGGCGTCGCGCTTCGCGGTGGATGCGACGCTGACGAAGCTGCGCGCCGAACGCGACATCAATGACATCGATCTCGCGCCGCAGAGTCTGACGGTCCTGCGCGTGGGCGTATCGGGCCTTTGGCACTTTTCATCGCATGGCGAACCCGCTGCCTTCACCGCGGAAACCGGAGTGGCGCAGGGCGTGCCGTGGCTTGCCGCGGTACACGACGCGCATGGCATCGGCGAGGCCGACGCGCACGCGCAATTCACGCGTCTCGACTGGAGCGCCACGCTGCAAATGCCGTTAGGGCATATCGGGCCGACCGCCTGGACTTATCGCGGCACATTCACCGGCCAATACAGCCACGATGCGCTGTTCGGCAACGAACAGCTCTTTCTCGGCGGCAGCGACACCGTGCGCGGTTTCACGCAGGGCAGCGTCAGCGGCGATAGCGGGTTTTATCTGCGCAATGAATGCGTCTGGACCAATGCGCCCGCATGGCGCGATGGTCATTGGGAGTCCTATGTATTCGTCGACGGCGGCAAGGCGCATCTCGTCGCGCAAGGCGGTTGGCCCACGCTAGTGGGAGCCGGCGCCGGCGTGCGCGCGCAATGGAAGGTGCGTTCGAGGCTGGTTTCAGGCGAATTACTTGCCGGACAGGCACTGACGCAGCCTGCCGCGATGGGACGCAAGGCGAGCGTAGTGCTTTTCACACTGAACTTGGCGACGTAGCTCGCGAGATGCGCGAGCTGCGAATGCCGATTGATCCCGAGAGGGGAAGGACGAGGCGATGAA
>NZ_DASXWY010000142.1:0-5358 GCF_036503415.1 Trinickia sp.
TGCACCACCACGGCGCGGAGCCAACGATTGCCCGCTTCGTGGTGATACCTGGCGTGCCAATATTGCCGGACAGCAAAACGGTCCACGGGAACCGGGCACGGATGGACCGCCAGATCATTGACCTTCGCCAGCGTCTCACCGATGTGTCGCGGCAACGTGGCGATCAGGTCGGTGCTCTCGATAATTGCTCCGAGCCCAAGAAAACCTGGTAGCTCCAGCACCACATCGCGCTCGACGTGTGCGCGCACCAGCCCCTGTTCCAACAGCTGCGCGCCCGTGCCCGCCGTAATCGCGACATGCCCCTCCGCGCTGTATTGCTTCAACCTCAACTTCGTGTGCAGCCGCGGGTGATGGCGATTCGTCAGGCACACCCAATCCTGCTGGTATAGCTGCTGCTGATAAATCCCACCGCTCAGCCAGGGCGCGTGACCGATCGCGAGGTCGGCTTCGCCCGATTCCAGCGCGCGTTCCGTATTGCCGTCGATTCTGGCGGCTTCAAGACGAACGCCCGGTGCCTGCGCGCGGACATGCGCCAGCATCCGCGGAAGCAACGTGATGTGACTGGCGTCGGTCATGCAGATACGGAACCGCCGTTTTGCGGTGGCCGGCTCGAATGCGATCTCCCACGCCACGAAGCGCCGCAGCGATTCGAGGATTTCCCGGCATGGACCAATGAGCGCATCGGCTTGCGGCGTAGGCGCCATGCCGCCCGGTGTGCGGATGAATAACGGGTCCTGCAGATGTTCCCGCAATCGACCTAACCAGATGCTGATGGTCGGCTGGCTTTGTCCAAGCTGCTCGGCCACGCGGGTGACGCTGCGGACGTCATAGAGCAGGTCGAACAGCTGTAATAGCTTCAGATCGGGGAGTTCAGTCGAATCCATTTCTGTATTGCCTCACGCAATGACGTCATTGTATCCATTGCATTGCTGGCATGAACACCGAATCGTATCTTGGTCTCCTCAACAAGGAGACGGTAGTGAAGATTGCGATTCTGGGCGCAGGTGCACTGGGCTGTGCGATTGGCGCGGCGCTGACCGAAGGTGGCAACGAGGTCTGGCTGCTGAACCGATCGGTGGCGCACGTGGCGGCCATGCGACGCGATGGTCTGCGGGTGGACGATCCCAATGGTTCCCGCCAGGTAACGGTCCGAGCCACCACGCGGGCCGCGGAGGCTGGCGCCGTTGATCTGGTCGTGGTGCTGGTCAAGTCGTTCCACACCGAAGCCGCGATGCGCGGCGCAATGGAGCTGATCGGACCCGAAACGCTGGTCCTTTCGTTGCAGAACGGCCTTGGGCACGAGGATGTTCTCGCTGACATCGTGGGTGGGCATCGAGTGCTGGCCGGCAAGACCTACGTCGGCGGGGTGATGCGCAGCCCGGGGCACATCGAGTCGGGCGTCGCCGGCAAGGCCACTTACATTGGCGAACTCGACGGTCAAATCACTTCCCGCGCCACCGCAATTGCCGAAACCTTCAACGCCGCCGGACTCGCCACCACGGTCAGCGCCAATATCGTCGGCACGATGTGGGACAAGCTCCTGGTCAATGTGGCGACCGGCGCGCTGACGGGCATCACGGGCCTGACCTACGGCCAGCTGTATGAAGAGCCGCTTCTCAAGACGACCGCGCTCGCAGCAGTCGCCGAAGCAATGGCCGTCGCCCGGGCCGCAGGTGTGACGCTTTCCACCACAGATCCCGAGCGCCCGTGGACCCTCGCCGGCGAAGGACTTTCCCCTGCCTTCAAGACCTCGATGCTGCAAAGCCTCGAAAAAGGCTCCATCACCGAAATCGACTTTATCAACGGCGCGGTCGTGCGCTGGGGGAAACGGCACGGTGTGCCGACCCCGGTCAACGCGACGCTCGTGGCCTGCATCAAGGGCATCGAGCGTGACATGACCGACCGACAACACAGCAGCAAGTTGCATGGGACCACAGTGGGCGCTTCAGCGCCAACTCTGGTCGACAAAGGAGACAACCGCATGAACGGCAGCAAGGCCTATCTGGAACATGTCGCCATCTGGGTGAAGGACATTCACTGGCACATCCGCTTTTTCGAAGACGTGCTCGGCATGACGATGCGCGAGGTCGACGGCACGCGCGAGGAACCCCGGCAGTACTGGACGCTTGGCGGTCTGCAATTCATCCATAACCCGAACTATGACGCTTCTGAGGGCCGGCTCGGACACCTGGGCGTGATGTGTGAAGACATGGAGGCCGCGCTCGCCGCCTCGCAACGGTACGACGTCAGCGAAATGCCACAGGGGCGCAACTGGTTGCATCTGCCGGACGGCCTCGCCGTTGAACTGATCCAGGCGAAGCCGGCCTCATGCGTCGCGCGGGCACTCGAGATCAACCCGCGCGCGGAGGTGTGACATGACGATCGTGGATAGATACTGGGATGACGCCAGCGAGGGCGACGAGTGCGTAAGCCCGACCTACACGGTGACCAAAGAACGCATTCTGGCCTATGCCGAACTCACTGGCGATCACACGCCGGTGCATGTGGACGAGGAATACGCGAACAGGAGCCACTTCGGCTCGATCGTGGCACACGGCCTGTTTGGACTGTCTATCGCCGATGGGCTCAAGACGCAAAGTGACTACCGTTTCCTTCCGGGAATGTCGCTCGGCTGGACCTGGGACTTCAATCTGCCCATCAGGGTCAACGAGGTGCTGCACGTCAAATTCCGCGTGGGCATGATGCGGGCGAGCAAGAGTCGGCGCGGCTGGGGCATCGTCGTGTTGCCGTCCGAGTTGATCAATCAGGACGGCCAGGTCGTCCAGCATGGTGAGCATCGCCTGATGGTGCCGCGCCGACCGGGAGCATTCTGATGCAAGCCCGTCCTCTCGAAGGTATTCGCGTCGTCGACTACAGCCACTTTCTGGCAGGCCCGTACGTGGGGCGATGTCTCGCAGCGCTCGGCGCCGAAGTCATCAAGGTGGAGCGCCCCGGCAACGGCGACGCGGGACGCCAGCATGCCACCGTGCTCGATGACGAACAAAGCGGCTACTTCCTGCAGCTCAACATGGGCAAGCGTGGCGTCAGCGTCAACATGAAGGATCCGCGGGGCAAGGACTTCATGCAGCGCCTGTGCGACTCGGCGGACGTGTTCGTCGAGAACTACCGGCCGGGCGCTCTGGACAAGCTCGGGCTGGGCTACACGGCGCTGTCCGCGCGAAATCCGAAACTCGTGTACTGCTCGATCTCGGCCTATGGTCATACGGGACCGGATGCGCATCGCGCCGGCTTCGGCCTGATTGCCGAAGCGAAGAGCGGCATCATGCAGATGATCGGCACTCCAGGCGAGGCGCCGCCGCTGATGCGCATCTCGCTCGGCGACATGTACACCGGCATCCACGCCGTGGCGGCCATCAACGCCGCGCTGCTCGGTCGCGTGAAGAGCGGCCGGGGGCAGCACATCGACATGGCACTCTACGACACGCTGATGTCGATGCACGAATACGCGGTGCAGTGCTACACGCTGGAAGGCGTCGTTCCAGAACAGACTGGTCACGACATGCCCACTTCGACGCTCTATGGGGTGTTCCGTGCCGCCGATGGCGACCTCGTAATCGCGGCGCAGGTGGACGACGCGTGGAAACGCTTCGCCGGCCTCGTAGAGGCCAATGGCGGACCGTCCGGCTTCGGAGCCGACACGCGTTTCCATGACGGCGCGGGACGCAATGCCAACCGGTTGGACATTCTGTCCGTGGTCCAGCCCTGGGTTGCCAGCCGGCCGGTGGCACAGGTGCTGGAACTGCTCGATGGCATTGACGTGCCTTGCGCGAAGGTACAGCGCATCGACGAAGTGCTCGCCGATCCGCAGATCGTCGCGCGGGGCATGGTGGTCGAGCAACAGCATCCGCGCTACGGCACGCTGCGTCTACCGAACTTGCCGTTTCGCTTCTCCGACTGCGATACGACGATCCGCGAGGTCGCGCCCGACCTTGGCCAGCACAACGCGGAAGTGGCGCGGTCACTGGGCTTCGGCGCTGCCGAAATCGACGCCATGCAGACCGACGGCGTGCTGTATTCAAACGCGAGGCCATGATGACTGACCAGTACGCGGTGATCGGCAACCCGATCGGCCACACGAAATCCCCATTGATTCACGGTCTCTTCGCGCAAGAGACGCAGCAGGACATGTCCTATACGGCCATCGAAGGTCCACTCATCCCACAGGGAGCGTTTGAAGAGACCGTGAACGCTTTTAGGGCCGCGGGTGGCAAAGGGATGAACGTCACGGCGCCCTTCAAGCTGAAGGCGTTCGCGATGGCCGATGACCGCAGCGAGCGAGCGCAACTGGCCGGAGCGGCTAACGCGCTGAGGTTTGAAGACGGCCGGATCGTGGCGGAAAACTTCGACGGCGTGGGACTGGTGCGCGATATCGAAGTCAATCTGGACCTGCCGATGGCCGGCAAGCGCGTGCTGGTCCTTGGCGCGGGTGGTGCGATGCGCGGCGCGTTGCTTCCCTTCCTCGCGGCGCGGCCCGTTGAACTGGTTATTGCGAACCGCAACGTAACCAAAGCCGAGGCGCTCGTGGCGCAAGTCGGAGCGCGCGCCTCACTTCTCGCCTGCGGCTACGGAGACCTTGCAGCAATGCGCCGCTTCGACCTGGTGGTGAACGCCACGTCGGCCAGCCTCACTGGTGAGTTACCACCGGTTCCTCCGAATGTATTCGATCCGAAGGGAGCAGCCTACGAACTGGCCTACGGCAAGGGACTGACTCCCTTCCTGCGCCTCGCGCGCAATGCGGGCGTGCTGGGCATCGCGGACGGTGTCGGCATGCTGGTGGAACAGGCGGCAGAAGCATTCGCATGGTGGCGTGGCATTCGGCCCGAGACGCGGTCCGTCATCGACCAGCTTACCGTTCCCTTCGATTGAACACGTGACGGAGATCCGAATGAAGAAGGTCTTGATGCTGCACGGCATCAATCACAATATGTTCGGTAAGCGCGATCCGGTCCAATACGGAACCATCACGCTGGCCGAGATCGACGCCAAGCTGCAGGCCTTGGGGCTTGAGCTGGGCGCGCAGGTGGAGTCCTTCCAGACGAACAGCGAAGCGAAGATGTGCGAACGCATCCATCGTGCTTTCGAAGAGAAGCAGGATGCCGTCCTGATCAACGCAGGCGCCTGGACGCACTATAGCTACGGGATCCGTGATGCACTCGCCATCCTCGCTTGCCCAGTCGTCGAACTGCATATGTCCAACATCCATGCGCGCGAGCCGTTCAGGCATCACTCGGTTTTCGCGGAAATCGTGACGGGACAGATTTGTGGATTCGGAATGCACAGCTATCTCATCGCTTTGCGCGCGGCCGTCGCGGAAGTCGATAGGAAGTAAGTGGTCGA
>NZ_DASXWY010000143.1:0-7522 GCF_036503415.1 Trinickia sp.
GGTCGCAAGCCGTCTGCCGAGAAATATTTTTTTGGGAAACAACGTTTTCTTCGAAGAAATCTCTCGGCAACCGGGAATTACCGCGAAGATGCACAACTTCTACATATATTAAGCGGGCCGAAAATGAGTGAGAAAAAGAAAGCGTTGATCGATACCGCCACCCGGTTATTTGCAAAGTTCGGCTTTCATGCCGTGGGAATCGATCGGATCATCGCTGAATCGCGCGTGGCGAAAATGACGATGTATAAGTACTTCCCGTCGAAAAGCCGTCTCGTCGTCGAGGTCATCAACGAGCAGGGGGCTGCACTGAGCGCGGGAATCGCCGCCGCCACGGCATCGCATACCGAACCACTGGACAAACTGCGCGCCATCTTCTTCTGGCACGACGCCTGGTTCCGCTCCGAATCGTTCACAGGCAACATACTCATCCATGCCGCATCGGAATTTCACGCCGAGGAGAACGAAATTCTTGCCGCCTCGGCTGCGCAACGGCGGGCGTTCGTTCATCAGCTCGAGCGTATTCTCGGCGAACGCTTCGACGGTGCGGCTGCCGTCCGGCTCGCACAACGCTGCGCGCTGCTGCTCGACGGTGCGACGCTCGCACGGCAGTTGAGTGGCCGCACCGACGCCGCACGCGACGCGTGGGAGGTCGCCCAGACGCTGATCGAGAGCGAGCGCGTGCACTGCGTCTGACGGCGCCCGGCTCGGCAGGCCTGGCGGCACCAACCGGGAGGGGCTGAGCGCTCCCTACGGATTCTTGCATGCCGGGCACTGTTCGAGCACCTTAAAAACCCACTGACGCGCGCAAAAGTCGCGTTACACTCATCGACATGAATCGGGCCATGCAGCACGGTCGCCGGCATGGCGCGGCCGAGTTGCGTGGCGCGCCGGCAGGCTTTCCGTGCGGCACTGTCCGCATGGCCGATCTGCCCGTAAAATCAATTCATTCACGACTCGAGGAAACGTTCGATGCGCACCACCCGTTGCACCGGGGCCATGACCCTGCTCACCGAAATCGACGAGCCTAGCGGACGCGAAGTGCGCTCGCTGCGGCTGGAGCCGGCGGAAGACGGCAAGAGCATCCTTCTCATCGAAATCGACGAACGCAAGCCCGGCATTCACCGGGAGGTGCGGTACGAAATCACGCCGGCGGAGCTGATCGCCGCCATTCGCGCCAACGGCGCCGAGCTGCCAGGCGAACAGCACGCGCGCTGAAGCCGCCTCCCGGACTGTCTCGACCGATCGCGGCGGGCTCGATGCCCGCCGCTTTTCTTTGTGCGCGAATATCGATTTCAGAACACCCGGGCCGGAACGGTGACGACCAGGCGATAGACCTGACTCGTCGGATCCGAATAATAGGTCGACCCGACGTGCCACATCGCAATCAGGGCGATTTTCGTTTGCTTGAAGCGGCCGCTTTGCACGACATAGGTGGGCGTGATGCCGAATTCGTGGTGCCGGCCATGCACGGGCTGGCCGTTCTTGAAGTAGATCGAACCGTACGCAGGGCCGCCAGCTCCGTAGCGGGTAGCCGATGCGCTCGCATCCGCGCCCCAGCCTTGCTGTGCCCATACCAGTGTCGAAAAACCTGGCATGTTCGCGTATTTACCATCGAACGTGTAGCGCAATTGCAGCGATTGTTCATGCGGCGCGTTGTAGTCGACGTCCATCGAATTGATCAGATAATCGCCCGCCGTTTCGTCCACGTAATCGAAAAACTGGTCGCCGGCAATCTTCTGGTAGCCGACGAGCAGCGCATGGGGGCCGTGCTGCGCCGATAGTGCAAGGCTGTAAGCACGATTGCCGATGGGTCCCTGGCGCGCCGCGCCCGCATCGTGCGTCGCATAGGCGTTGGCGGTGCCGGTCAGTTTCACGGTATCGACATGGCCGGTACTCTGTTGAATCGACGCATAATATTGCCGCCAGACATCGTCGGCCTGATCTGCAAAAAACGAAACGCTGCCCTCGGGCGAATACGACCATGTACCGCCCAGGTAGCTGACGCGATCGAGCGGCACGCCTCCGTACGTGGTGCGCAGGCCCGACAACGAGGTGCGCCCTCGCGCGTTCACTTTGGTGAAGCTGCCCGCCTGGAGCGTGAGATTGCGCACGTCGCTGCTCGAAAGCGACGTGCCGAGAAAGGTCGGTGGCAACGCACGATTGTCATGAGGTTCGAGAAACGGATTGGAAACCGCATGCACGCCGTACTTCAGTACGGTTTCCGATACACGCGCCTTGACGTCATAGAGCCCAGGGTACGCCCACGCGAGCTGGTTCGCCCCACCGCCGCGCCGGGCCACGTGCACCATGTTGCCCGAGCCGTTTCCTCCATCGAGCTTTAGTGCGCCGAACAGACCCCCATCGATGCCCAGGCCAACCAAGCCCGGCGTAAAGCCGGATTGCCATCTGAGTTGCGCGCCTTCGACCCACGCATGGCGCGACAGGCCGCCCACGCTATGCAGATAGTCAGTGTAATTGCGGAACTCGAAATCGAGGCGGCTGCCCGCAAGCAGCCCGGCCATTGCCGGCTGCGCCGACATGGGCATCGATTCGGGAGGTAACCCCTCGATCTGATCGGCATTGGCGACGGCCGAGGGCACTGGCGGGACCGCGGGCTCGTCGGCGCGAACCAACCCGGCACCGGCCCACGTCGTTGCCCCGATCGCAAGCGCTGACGCGATACGCCGAGCCGCAAACAAGCTGTCTTTTTTCATTCACCGCTCTTCTATCAGTGTTTTTGAGTCGCCTAAGACTAGTTAGGATGCCTAAATACTAGATAAGTACTGAGAAAGGCGGCATCAAATCACGAGAATTTTTTTGTGTGCAGCTATCAACTGTGCGGGGGAGGATGTGCTCCGTGTATTCCCGAGGTGACGCACTTCGGACGCTTCATGAGAATCGCCGCGGCATTGCGATGGCTCAGGCGCACCACGGATTCCGCCTTGGCGCTGCGGCCTCGCCTAGCCACCTTCCGGCGCGCTCGCGCTCACTCGCGAAACAAGGTTTGAGCATCGCAACTCTGTCTCGCGATGACAATCCGCATAAAGGAGTCCTAATCGATGAATTCCTCTAGATCGCAAACGCGGTCCTTTACCACCATTTTTATGATTGAAATGTGGGAACGCTTCGGGTATTACGGCATGGCCGCTTTACTCGTGCTTTTCATGATCGAGCGCGTCGGTTTTAGCGACGCCAATGCCAACTTGACATGGGGTGCCTTCACGGCGCTCGTCTACGCCGCGCCTTCGATCGGTGGATGGATCGGCGACAAGGTGCTGGGCACGCGTCGCACGATGCTGCTAGGTGCGATGGTGCTCATCGTCGGCTACCTGATGCTCGGCATTCCCGACGACAGGCTCGGATTCGTCTATGCCGCGCTCGGCGTGATCGTGGTGGGCAACGGTCTTTTCAAAGCCAACGCGGCCAACCTCGTGCGGCGCATCTATGAAGGCGACGATGCCCGCATCGATAGCGCATTCACGATCTATTACATGGCGGTCAACGTCGGCTCCACGGTATCGATGCTCGCGACGCCGTGGATCAAGGACCGCTGGGGTTGGCATGCGGCTTTCGGCGTGTGCTGTGCAGGCATGACCGTTGGTGTGCTCTGCTGTCTCGCGCGATACGGCACGCTCGTGCGGATCGGCTCGGCGCCCGACGACAAGCCCGTGCATCGTCGGCGCCTCGCCATGGTGCTGGCGGCGGGTGCCGCGCTCGCACTTGCGACGGTCTTCGTTCTTCAGCATCGGGCGCTTGCCGTCGCGTGCGTCTACGTCGCCGCCGCGGCGATCGTCGCGATCTTCGCGTTGATGACGCTGACCTGCGAGCGCGCCGAGCGTGCCGGACTCGTGGCGGCGTTCGTACTGGTGCTGCAATCGATTCTCTTCTTCGTGTTCTATCAACAGATGTCGACCTCGCTGACGCTCTTCGCTTTGCGCAATGTCGACCCGGCCCTCTCGATTGCCGGCGTCACGCTTTTTTCGTGGAGCCCCGCCCAGTTCCAGGCGCTCAATCCGATCTGGGTCATGCTGATGAGTCCGTTGCTTGCGGGGCTCTATACGCGCCTCGCACAAGGCGGACGCGACGTCGGCATCGCGACGAAATTCGCGCTTGGATTCGTCGCCGTGGCGGCCGGCTTTTTCGTCTATGCGGTAAGCGGCCGCTACGCGATGGACGGCCGTGTTTCGTCGTGGTTCATGGTGCTGGGATATGGGCTCAATTCGCTCGGAGAGCTGCTCGTCAGCGGGCTGGGGCTGGCGATGATCGCCCGCTATATCCCGGCGCGCATGGGCGGCTTCATGATGGGCGCGTACTTCGTTGCAACGGGTGTCGCGCAATATCTGGGCAGCGTCGTCGCCAATCTCGCGCAATTGCCATCGAACGATTTGCCCGCGGTGCAATCGCTTCCGCTCTATATCGATCTTTTTGCAAAACTCGGGTGGCTCGCCGCCGCAGGTGCGCTAATCTCCATCCTGCTGTTGCCACTGATGCGCAGACTCGGGAACACGCACCGCCGCTCGGCGGCAGTGCTCGCCGGTGCAACGACGAGCGCTCGCTCGCGCGCATTCGTCTCCGACTGATCTGCGCTGCGCCGGGCCGGGCCTGTTCGGAGCCGGTGACCGACGAGCAATACCTTGTCGGGCCCAGGCAGCAATGCTGAGGGCTTGGCAACCGGCATAGCGCAGTTGGCGGCCAACCCGGCCGACTTTGCCTAAAATGGGCTCTGGCGCCGGCTGCCGCGGCGCGGTATGCAACCCCGACCGGAGCCGATATTGAAAGTTGCCCGACACTCGACGGCCGATATTCGCATAGGTATCGGCGGCTGGACCTACGAACCGTGGCGCGGGACCTTCTATCCGGAAGGACTCGTGCAAAAGCGCGAACTCGAATACGCGAGCCGCAAGCTGACCTCCATCGAGGTCAACGGCACGTTCTACGGCGCCCAAAAGCCCGAAAGCTTCGCGAAGTGGCGCGACGAAACGCCCGACGATTTCGTCTTCGCCCTCAAAGCGCCACGCTTCGCAACGCACCGCCGCGTGCTGGCCGAGGCGGCGGAATCGATCGAACGCTTCTTTTCCAGCGGCGTCACCGAACTCGGTGCCAAGCTGGGGCCGATCAACTGGCAGTTCGCACCCACGAAGAAATTCGATCCTGAGGACTTCGAAGCGTTTTTGGGACTGCTGCCCCATCGCGTCGACGGCCGCACGATCCGGCATGCACTGGAAGTACGTCACGAGAGTTTCCGGGATCCGGCATTCATCGCGTTGGCGCGTGAGCACCGTGTGGCCGTTGTGATAGCCGGCGACAGCAAATACCCTCAAATCGCAGCGCTCACCGCACCGTTCGTCTATGCCCGCATCATGGGAACGGAAGAGGCACATCCACTCGGGTACACGAAGCGGGCGCTCGATGAATGGGCCGAGCGCGTGCGCCGCTGGGCCGCGGGCGGTATGCCGCAGGGGCTCGAAACCGTCGATGGCGACGAGGCATCGCTCGGGGGCAAAGATACCCCACGCGATGTCTACCTATATGTGATCAGCGGCTTCAAGACTCTGAACCCGGCGGCAAGCATGGCGCTCATCGAACGCGTCGGACAGCGGGCCAAACACTAGAGTAGGCGCGGCCGAGCGCAGTTCCGGGGCCATCGAGCGACAGGCGGCCGATTCCCGCTCAATCGAGCAACGCTGCCGCGCGTTTTTTCAGTTCGGCGCCGAACTCGTCGAGCAGCCCAATCGACAAACGCCAGCTCTGCCAGTACAGATCGACATTGAGCTGCCGGCCCGGCAACAGCTCGATCAACTGCCCCGCCGCGAGCGGCTCCGCGATCATCTGCATCGGACACATGCCCCAGCCCAGCCCCATCGAACATGCCCGCAAAAAGCCGCCGACGTGAGGCACCCAGTGCACGGGCGGATCGACGACCGCACGCGTGACCCGGCGCACGAACCGCGCCTGTAATGCGTCCTTCGCGTTGAACACGACGCATGGCGCGCGCCGCAGCGCATCGCGATCGACTCCGCTCGCGAAGTAGCGCGCAAAAAACGGCGGCGTGCAGACGGCCAAATAGCGCATCGTGCCGAGCCGGGTCGACCGGCACCCTTGCACGGGACTCGCCTGCGTCGTGACGGCACCCTGCACGCTGCCGTCGCGGATGCGTTGCGCGGTGTGGTCCTGGTCGTCGATGACCAGATCGAGCAGCGTCTCGCGCTCGACGCAAAAGGCCGCCACGGCATCGACGAACCATGTGCCGACGCTGTCGTCGTTGACCGCCACACGCAAAGTCGGCCATGCCTGAGCGAGCGCACCGCCGCCCGGCATGAGCGGCATACGCCCACTCAGCTCCGCCTCCAACAGACGCACGCGCTCGGTATGCCGGCAGAGCAGCGCCCCCGAGGGCGTAGCCACGCACGGCTGTCCGCGCTTGACGAGAATGCTGCCGATGCGCTCCTCGAGCAGCTTCACCCGCTGCGAGACCGCGGAGGGCGTGACGTTCAATTCATTCGCGGCGCGCTCGAACGAACCGTGACGGACCACGGCCGCGAGCGCGTTGAGCAAAGCATAGTCGAGCATTAGAAACGCTTAATTGGCCTAACGAAAATTAGCTTTCCTTAGCATACCGCCGAGTCGCAGACTACGCTCGTTCGCCCCAAACGTCCACCTGCGTATCCCATGAATCCGACCGCTTTTTCGCATGGCGCCGTGCTGTCGGCGTCGCTGATCGTCACCATAGGCGCGCAAAACGCCTTCGTTTTGCGGCAAGGCATCATGCGCTCGCACGTCGGCAAGATCGTCGCACTGTGCAGCCTGTCCGACTTCGTTCTGATTGCCGCCGGCGTTGGCGGCGCATCGACGCTCGCCGCGCGGTACCCGCGTTTCGTCGAATTCGTTTTGTACGCGGGGCTCGCGTATCTGGCGTGGTTCGGTATCGGCGCGCTGTCCCGGGCGTTGCGCCCGGGACATGCGGTCATGGAAGTCCAGGGCGATGGCGCCGGCCCGAACGGGCAAAGCGCATGGGCGGCCGTGCTGACGACCCTGGCCCTCACCTGGCTCAACCCGCACGTCTATCTCGACGCGATGTTGCTCATCGGAACGGCCGGCGCGCGCGAACCCGAAAACGCGCGAGTGGCGTTCGCGCTCGGCGCGATGGCGGCGAGCCTCGTCTGGTTCGTATCGATTGGATATGGCGCGCGGTTTCTCGCGCCGCTTTTTCGGAAAGCGTCCGCGTGGCGCCTGCTCGACGGCGCAACCGGCGGCATGGTGCTGCTCGTGGCCGCCACGCAGCTACGCTGACAATCCCTGTCGATCGCTGTCGATCGATTGCCCCCGATATTTCTTTCACCTCGCTTTCGATTGCAAAACGCCGGCAGTTGATATATATCTCCCCAACGGTTGACCAGCCGTCAACGTTGAGAGGCGTTCATGAAAATCAAAATTATCGGGTATTGCGCCCTGGGGGCGATTGCACTCGCACTGTTCGTCACGATGTGTGCGATCTTGCGCGATGCAATCATCACACACGACA
>NZ_DASXWY010000144.1:0-10091 GCF_036503415.1 Trinickia sp.
CCAACGGGACAATTCGGCGTCGTCATTGCTGAGGTACAGCAGCCCACACCGATGAAAGCCCGTGTCTTCGCCCGTTTCGATCGCAAATCGTTGCCAGAGCTCGAGACTCTTGCTCGCCATCGGCAATTCGCGCGCGTCGCGATTCTGCTGCCGACACCAGCCCCAATTGCGACTCGACTGCTCGGCGCCGATTCTCCCCTTCTCGATCAACGCGACCGACACGCCGCGCTGGGCCAGGTAGTAGGCCGAGAAGACGCCGATGATGCCACCCCCGATCACCACCACATCAGCCGCGGCCGGCAGCGTGGGCGAGGTTTGAATGTGTTGCAACGGAGGGGACATGATCAGTTTCGCTCGATCGGAGCCTGGAGGTTTTGAATCGCGTAAAACTTCGCCACGCGCTCGCGGCTTTCCCATCCGATCGGTGCGCCTTGCGGTACGAAGAGCGCGTCGCCGGCCCCGAGCGACAGCACGCTGCCATCGGGAGCGGCGAACCGAACGCTGCCGGCCAGCAGATGCATGAACTCGTTCACGCGATGCGGGCGAACGATCCGATGGTAAGGCGTCGAATCCCACGTACCCGCGCGGTACTCCGCGCTTTCATCGGCGAATACGTTGGCACTTCGGCACTGCGGGGCGGGACCCAGCAGCACGTCAGCAGGTAGTGTTGCGGACGGCTTGAAGTCAGCGTCAACGCGCAAGGGGAATAGCCCGCTCTTCGTGGGGCCGTTGCAACGCGCCACACAGGACACGAAAACCGTGCGCGATTCGGCCCTGACGCGAAGCGCAGTGCCGCAGCCGATCACGACGCCCGCTTGCGGGCCGAGTTCCAACGGCGCCATTTCGGCCGCTTCCAGCGTGAGATGGCCTTCGACAACGACGATGGTCTCGGTGTGCGGAAAGCGCGCTACGTCGAGCTCGCCAATAAAGCTCACACGGCCCGCGGCCATCGAGTCGGGTCCTTCCCAAGCGATCTCCCGATGTTGCGCGAACGGGTCGTTGGCGCCGAATGCGGCTCTGCGGAAGGCGGTTGAAAGAGCCGCACCCTCGGCACGGTGCAATACGAATGCTACGGTCACTTTTGCTCCTACGGATCTAGCGAGTGATGGTTCGTTTATCTAATTGAAATTAAATCAGCGACGGCTTTCCGCCTATGCGGAATTGGGAGGTCCAAAGCACAGCTTCATGCGCTTTTGAGGGGGTTCACGGCAGTTCCCGCGATGCAAGACGGTGCGCTCCCGCTGTGAGCGGGCGGATCTTCGATGTGGTGTGTCAGCACATGGCGCAGAAATTCTCGCGTACGCGCTTCCCGCGGCGAGCCGAGCACTTCTTTCGCACTGCCCTCCTCGATGATGAGGCCCGCATGCAGAAAGCAGACACGGTCGGCCACTTCGCGGGCGAACCCCATCTCGTGCGTGACGACGAGCATCGTCATCCCTTCGCGCGCCAGCGTGCGCATGACACTCAGCACCTCGCCCACGAGTTCAGGGTCAAGGGCCGAGGTCGGCTCGTCGAACAGGATGGCCTTGGGCTTCATTGCGAGCGACCGTGCGATTGCGACGCGCTGCTGTTGGCCGCCCGACAGTTGATGCGGATACGCGTCGATTTTCTGGCCGAGGCCGACCTTGTGCAGCAATTCGATTGCCTCGCGCCGTGCCTGCCCGACCGACTCGCGCTTCACGTGTACCGGCCCCTCCATTACGTTCTCGACCGCAGTACGGTGTGGGAACAGATTGAAGCGCTGGAAGACCATGCCGACCTGGGTGCGCAGTTGATTGATATGGCGGGAGCGCTGCTCGACGACTTGATCCAGCAGTTTGATCTCGCCCGAATCATAGGACTCGAGCGCGTTGATGCATCGAAGCAGCGTCGACTTTCCTGAACCCGATGCGCCGATCAGACAAACGACCTCGCCCTCAGCCACCTTCAACGTAATGCCTTTGAGCACCGGCACGTCGCCGAAGCTTTTATGGACGTTCGTGATTTCGATCATTGCAACCTCACTTCACCTTGTGTTTTCCGAAGCGCCGTTCGAGCGTCCTGGTCAAACTCATCAACGGAAGGCTCATCGCGAGATATCCGGCCGCGACGAGTGTGTAGACCTCCAGATTCTGGAAGGTCGCGGCCGCGATCAGCGATCCTTGACGCGTCATCTCGGAGACGGTGATCGTCGACGCGAGAGACGAGTCCTTGAGCATCGATACAAGTGTGTTGCTATAGGGCGGCAGCGCAACCTTGATCGCTTGAGGAAGAATCACCCGGGTCATGGTCTTGATGCGACCCATCCCGATCGATTGTGCGGCTTCGTATTGACCTTGATCCACCGACTCGATGCCCGACCGGATGATTTCCGCGACATATGTGGAATATCCGAATGCGAGCCCCACGATGCTCGCTTGCAGCGCGCTCATCTGCAGATGGATCGAGGGAAATACGAAGTAAATGTAGAACAGCAGTACGATCATCGGCAGCCCACGGACCAGGTTGATCAACGTGGTGGCCGCGCGCCTGACCGACCCATGCCGTGACATCTTCAGGAGCGCCCAAACGAGACCGAGCGCGGTACTTAGAATCAGACAGCTAACGGTGATGAAGATCGTCATCCCGGCCCCCTGAAGCAGAATCGGGACAAATTCGACTATGTCGCTCCAACGCATGATTCGCCTTTCTAATAATCGTTTCACTGCTTAACCCGGCGCCGATCTTCGTCGTAGCGGCCGAACGTCGGTCGGCTCGCACGCTACGCTCGGATACTCGCGCACACTGGGCCGTCTCCTAATCTACCGGCCATACTCATGGACGCCCTCCTGGCCGGGTCGCGGCTGACGCAGGACCCAGCCGGAAATGCGTCGCGATCCACCCTGCAAGAAACGATCAGGCGTCCTCGTATCAATCACCGAACTTCCATTTTTTCAGGATGCCGTCCAGCGTTCCGTCCGCCTTGATTTTTGCCAACCCATCGTTGATCTTCGCAAGCAACGCAGCATTTCCCTTCTTCACGCCGAATGCAATGGGCACCCTCCGCAGCGGCGTAAACCCATCCACGACCCGACAGCCCTGCAGCGTGCCTGCCGCTTCCTGAGCCTTCCAGACGGGATAGTCGTTGAACGCAGCCGCAATACGGCCCAACGCGACATCGCGCGCCATGTCGGCTCCTGTGTTGTATAGCTTGACCTCCTTGAAAATGCCGAGCTTCATCAGTTCTTCTGAGGTTTCCTCGCCAACGCCCGCTCCGACAACCGTGCCCTTCAGATCTTGAATCGTGCGGTAGTTGTTCTTGTCCGAAGCATTGACGATGATCCCTTTGCCAAAAAACGCCACCGGCTGCGAGAAGTCGATCACCTCTTCGCGCTTCGGCGTCGGCGTCATGCCCGCAACGATGAGGTCGATCTTGTCGGAGACGACGGATTGGATCAGTGCCGAGAACGGGATGACGTCGAAGGACACATCGAAACCCTCGCGTTTCCCGATAGCGCGAATCACATCCGGCATGACCCCTTGAATCTCGTGCGTTTTCATATCCAGGAATGCATTCGGCACGCTCGATGGCGTGGTCCCCGCAGAAACGTTGACTGGCGCTGCCCATGCATGACCGGCGCCAAGCGCCGCTGGGATGGCGATGGCAGCAGCAGATAGAAGGCGCCGGAAGAAGCAGACACGCGAGCGGCAGACGCGTTGCGATGTATATGAGTACATGACAGATCCTCAACGAAAATTCATCAGATAGGCAAGGACGTACCGGATCGGGCCCGTGTGTTGCAGTGGGACGCCCACCGCATGCGCCAAGTCCATGCCGCGAACTATAGGAAAGAATCTTTTGCCAGTGCTTAATATCCAAAAAATCCAACGTTAAAGCCCATTTAATGCTGGGGGTGACGCGACCTTCTCCGCACCGACATTCAACGGGGCTTAACGGCCAGTTTATTCTCCGTTAAGCACAAATTCGTGGCTAACTTCTATAGTGGCTTTTCCTCAAGCGCCACACGGCATCGACACCGACCGCGCCAAGAGTTGCCAGGAGCCACTGATGAATTTGGAGTCGTTGAATACACCCGCTGCAGTGATCGACGTCGGGCGGATGCACCGCAACATCGAACGGATGCAGCAACGCATGAATGCGCTCGGCGTGAGGTTCCGCCCGCACGTCAAGACGACTAAATGCGAGCAGGTAGTCCGGGCACAAATGGATGCCGGAGCACGCGGCATCACCGTATCCACACTTAAGGAAGCCGAACAATTCTTCGCAAGCGGCATTCGCGACATCGTCTACGCGGTGGGCATGGCGCCGGCAAAACTCGCGCAGGCGCTGGCACTGCGCCGACAAGGCTGCGATCTGAAGATCGTTGCCGACAGCGTCGCCTGCGCCGAGGCCATCGCCGCGTTCGGTCGAGCGTACGAAGAGCCCTTCGAGGTCTGGATCGAGATCGACGTGGATGGTCATCGCTCAGGTATCACACCCGATGACGACGCGCTTCTCGCTGTCGCAGCGACCCTATCGAATGGCGGCATGCATCTTGGCGGCGTGTTGGCCCATGCCGGCTCGAGCTACGACTACGATACCCGTGAAGAGCTCGTGCAGATCGCGGAGCAGGAACGCTCGCGCTGCGTGCGTGCCGCTGAACGCATTCGGGCAGCGGGCCTACGGTGCGACGTCGTGAGCATCGGATCGACACCGACAGCGTTGGCCGCCGAACATCTGGAGGGCGTGACCGAAGTTCGCGCAGGCGTCTACGTCATGTTCGATCTCGTCATGCACAACATCGGCGTGAACGACGCGTCCGAGATTGCATTGAGCGTGTTGACTACCGTCATCGGACATCAGAGCGAGAAAGGCTGGGCCATCGTCGATGCGGGGTGGATGGCCATGAGCCGCGACCGTGGCACTCAGCGCCAGAAGCGCGACTTTGGTTACGGGCTCGTGTGCCGCGAAAACGGAGAGGTGCTTGGTGAGTATGTGATGAGCGGTGCGAACCAGGAGCACGGAATCGTCTCCCGGTCGGGTACGCCGGATCACGAGATCGAGAAACGTTTTCCGATCGGGACGCGCCTTCGGATACTGCCCAATCATGCGTGCGCCACCGGCGCACAGCATCCCGCCTATCAGGCCGTCGGCCCTGACGGCAATGTCGAAACCTGGCCGCGGTTCTATGGCTGGTAACGAGCGCCGAATTCGAATCCATAGAGAGGTAGCCTCGTTATGAAGTATGTCTCGACCCGTGGCGCCAGCGCCGGCCTGCGGTTTTCCGAAGTATTGATGGAAGGACTGGCGGCCGATGGTGGCCTCTATGTGCCCACCAGCTACCCCAAGGTCGACGAGGCAACGCTGCAGCACTGGCGCGGCCTGTCGTATCCCGAGTTGGCCTTCGAGATCGTTTCGCTGTACATCGACGACATTCCCGCTGACGAACTGCGCACCATCATCGCCAGGACCTACACGCAGGACACGTTCGGCTCGGTGCAGATCGCGCCTTTGCGGAAGCTCGACGAATCGATTGCTTTGCTCAACCTGTCCAACGGTCCAACGTTCGCGTTCAAGGACATGGCGATGCAGTTGCTTGGCAAGCTTTTCGAAGCCGAGTTGGGGCGCCGCGACACAGAACTGAACATTCTCGGTGCCACCTCGGGCGATACCGGCAGCGCCGCGGAATATGCGATGCGCGGCAAGCGGAACATCCAGGTTTTCATGCTGAGCCCGTCTGGCCGCATGAGTCGGTTCCAACAGGCGCAGATGTTCAGTTTGCACGACGAGAACATCCACAATCTCGCCATCGAAGGTAGCTTCGACACGTGCCAGGACATCGTCAAGGCTGTTTCAGCAGACCTGACCTTCAAGCGGCGGTACAGCATTGGCACCGTCAATTCCATCAACTGGGCACGGCTGCTGGCACAGGTCGTCTACTATTTTTCCGGCTATTTCCAGGCTACGAACGACAACAGCGAACGCGTCTCGTTCTGCGTCCCTTCGGGCAATTTCGGCAACATATGCGCCGGCCACGTCGCCCGCATGATGGGGTTGCCGATCGAAAGACTGGTGCTGGCGACAAACGAGAACGACGTGCTCGACGAATTTTTCAAGACCGGCCGATATCGTGTGCGCACCAGTAACGAGACGATGGTGACTTCGAGTCCGTCGATGGATATTGCGAAGGCGTCGAACGTCGAACGTTTCGTGTTCGATCTGCTCGGCCGGGACGCGGAACGCATTCGACGGCTGTTTGGCACTGAGCTCTCAGCGTGCCGTCAGTTCAGCCTGACGGCGGAGGAGATATCGCGCATCGCCAGCTACGGTTTCGTGTCGGGCAAGAGTACGCACATAGACCGGGTGCGGACCATCTCCGATACATGGGAGCGCCATCGCACGATGATCGACCCGCACACGGCCGATGGCGTTAAGGTCGCGCGCGAACATCTCCGCCCCGGTGTTCGCACCATCGTGCTCGAGACCGCGTTGCCGCTGAAGTTCGAGGACATCATCCGTGAGGCAACGGGCCAGGCCGCGCCGCGCCCGGCAACTGTGGCCGATCTGGAGCATCGCACGGGGCGCTGCGAACCGATGGCGCCGTCGGCAGATGCGGTGATGGCATACATCGCTCGGCATTACAGCCACTGACAACGCACAGAGAGTTTGCCATGGCTGTGTTTACGTGATCGCGTCGATCGCTGAGGAATTTGATATGACCCAACGTTACGCATTGCACGATCTGATCCATTCAGACAATTTCATCGACGGTAAGTGGGTTTCTGCCAGGAGCGGCAAGCGCTTTGCCGTGACTGACCCAGCGACGGGCGACGTCATCGCCCAAGTGGCCGACAGCGGCCCCGCCGATGCCCGCGCCGCCACAGATGCCGCCGCACGCGCCCTCCCCGCTTGGCGCGATACCTTGCCAAAGGACCGCGCCGCGGTATTGCATCGCTGGCATGCTCTCATCCTCGAGCACGCGGATACGCTCGGGCGCCTGATCTCGCTGGAACAGGGGAAGCCTTTCGCGGAAGGGCGTGGCGAAGTGATGTACGGCGCATCATACGTCGCGTGGTTCGCAAATGAAGCGGCGCGCATCTACGGTGACATCATCCCGCAGCAGCAGCGCGGCAAGCGCATGAGCGCGGTGAAGGAACCTGTGGGGATCGTGGCAGCCATCACACCGTGGAATTTTCCGCTCGCGATGATCGCGCGCAAGATCGCGCCAGCGCTCGCGGCGGGCTGCACGGTGGTCAGTAAGCCGTCCGAGGACACGCCGCTCACCGCATTTGCGTTGGTCTTCCTCGCGCACGAAGCAGGCGTTCCGGCGGGCGTCATCAACCTCATTGGCGCATCGCGAGATAGCGCGGTTGCTTCCGTAAAAGCGTGGTTGGACGACAGCCGCGTGCGCAAGATCACCTTCACCGGGTCGACATCTGTTGGCAAGTATCTCGCACGCGAATCAGCCGGCACGTTGAAGAAGCTTTCGCTCGAACTCGGCGGCAATGCGCCATTTATCGTGTTCGAGGACGCGGACCTCGATGCCGCCGTCGCGGGCCTGATGGCATCGAAGTTTCGCAACGGTGGGCAGACGTGCGTGTCGCCGAATCGCGTGTACGTGCAAGCGTCGATCTACGACAAGTTCGCGGACTTGCTGGCAGCGCGCGTCGCCGCGCTGAAGGTCGCGCCAGCGACCGATCCCGACGCGCAAATTGGGCCGATGATCAATGCCCGCGCAGTCGAGAAGATCGCGCAGCATGTAAGCGATGCGATTCAGTGCGGCGCCCGAGTGCTTACGGGTGGCACGCGCCTGAGCGAACGCGGCCCGAACTACTACGCGCCGACCGTGCTCGCCGACGCCACGCCGGAGATGCGTTTGAGCAGCGAGGAAACATTCGGCCCCATCGTGCCGCTGTTCCGCTTCGACGACGAAGACGAAGTGGTTCGGGCGGCCAACGACACACCGTTCGGCCTCGCGACCTATTTCTACAGCCAGGATTTGCGCCGCATCGACCGCGTATCGCGCCTGCTCGAAGCGGGACTCGTCGGCATCAACGAAGGCGCGCTGTCGAGTGAGGCCGCACCGTTCGGCGGCGTGAAAGAATCGGGCTATGGCCGCGAAGGCTCCAAGTATGGCCTCGATGATTACCTCTCGACCAAGTATCTCTGTCAAGGCAACCTCGAATGAGCCTGTTCGACGCTCGCGCTTTCGGCAGCGTCGCCGCGTGCCGAAAGCGACGGCATCGAGCACATCACGGGGCCTTGACGGTCGCCGGCCCGCGGCCGGTCCGCACTTGCAGGTGCGATTTATTCCATGCCTTGTTCATCGTATCGCCCGATCCGTCGACCCTGCTCACGGTCCGCCGAACGGCCTCGCAGGCTCCGTCGTCACTGCTCTCAAAAGCGCATCAGCCTCGAATCCCGACGCCGCAGCAATCGCTTGGGAACTTCTGACCAGGCCACCGCAAGCCATCGATTTAAAGACGGCCGTTGTTGGACTGCACTGGAGGATCAATGCTCGCTTCGTTGAAAACCATCGAAGACCCCCGGGTCGCCGGGCAATCCGTGAGCGCGATACCGTCGCTAATACCGTCAAAACGCGTTCGAACTCAGTCCTCGATACCGTCACAACCGTAACGCGGCGCAAAGATCATCGTGCTCAAAGGCGCTCGCCATGCGGGCGATCTCTGCTCGCCTGGAACCCACTTCCTGAGCGACCGTTTGCCATGTCTGGGTCACGTTGGCCACCTCCCGAATCGTGGCCCGAGCCTGCTTGAGCGACAAACCAAAGAACTCCGCGGCATTTTCTAGGAGGTCGACCGAACACGTTCCCTCGTCGAGATCGATGTTTGTCGTCAGAATGCGTGCTTTGACATCGGTTGGCGTGGGATTGAGGTCGTAGGCTGGCGACAACACCCATCCATCGCGCCCCGCCCACAGGAAGCCGTGGTTGCGCAGATGGTCATCGACGTTGGAAACCAGCACATTGAACGTCACCCGTCGATACAACTGCGCAGCATCGGCCCGAGCCTTCGCTCCGTATTGTGTCAGCGAATCAACCAGTTCGGGATAACTGCCGCGTTGGCCATCCCGCGACCCCGTCATCGACATGGCCGAAAGGAAGGGAATGCGAATGCCTCCTGTCCGATCGAAGCGGCGCGACAGCAACACCGGCTTGCCCACGACCTCTAGTAGTTCGTGATGCGGAGTAGAAATGCCCGCGCGTTCAGCCAATCGCAGGGCGATTTCCTCCCAGGTCTCGATGCTGTAGTCATCGGTCTCCTTCGGGAATTTGGCAATCGACAGATGGCCGTATTGGTCGATGACTGAAGCCTTGGGACGCGCACCACCAAGTGACGACCCTGGCGCGAAGATCAGTTGCAAATCCTCCTCGGTTTCTTCGTCGCGCAAGATGCGTTCGGTGATTTGAAGCAGCCTCCCCAATTCGATCAGCGCCGGGACCCCGGCGAGCACAGGCGACTGGAATTCTTCTTCTCCGCTCCAGCGGAATCGCAGCGCGCCCAGGCGCGTTTCATCCGCTACGCCCAGCAGATAGTCCAGTTCGCCGAGCGTGCGGACGCGCCGCCCTTCCCGTTCGGCTTGTCGACGCTCCGCACGCTGCATGAGGCGGCGCCCCCAGGTGTCCGGCGCCGAATCGCCGATCGAACCGAAAATGGGTTGGTCAGCCGGCGGGGGGAAGAGACCTCGCGTCAACGCCAGCGCTGGCTCGATCGAGAAGCGCTCGTCGTCGGCCAACCAGGTCTCGTCATATTCGAATGTGACCGTTTCTTCCCGGCGCGAGGCATGGCGCCTGAGCAGCCCCACCGGACGCGGCGAGCCGTCGAGATCGATGTATACCTCGACATCAGCCATGATCGCCCTTCCCTTTGCCACGCGGCAGCCGGATGCGCTGAGGCAACGCCGCGTTAGCCAACGACTGCCCCACTGTATCGTGGGCAGCGTCGGCAACCTCCTGTAATCCGCCTAGAAGCCCAAGCGCCAGCAGGACTGCTGCATAGATGCCGATGCTCACGCCCGGATCTCCCGCCTCAACGCGCTGCAAAGTCGCTCTCGACGTGAAAGCTCGATCGGCAATCACCGCCATGGTTAATCGGCGACGACGACGCGCGTC
>NZ_DASXWY010000145.1:0-55168 GCF_036503415.1 Trinickia sp.
AAATCGAGCGCCTTTGCAGGGAATGGAGAAATATACATGGCTAACATCACTGCTGCCGAAATTGCCGCCGCACGCAAGCGCGGTGCAGATGAACCGACTATCGTATCGGTCCGCTTCATACGCTCCACGCGCACGCTGGAGGTCATATTCGTACATGGTGTGAAACTCGGGGTTCCGATCACGCTGATTCAAGACTTCGGCACCCTGGGGCGGGAGCCGACATTGGCCGAACTCGCTGAGGTAGAGGTATCGGGCGCGGGTACCTCGCTGTACTGGCCGCGCCTTGATCTCGGTCTGTGGGGCCCGGGCCTGTTGCATGGCATTTTTGGAACCAAGGCGTGGATGCGCGAACTCGCGCGCGGGATGGGCGCGATCAAGTCCCCAGCCAAGGCTGCGGCATCCCGCCAGAACGGACGCAAGGGTGGCCGCCCGCGCAAACATCCGGCCCCGCCCGCACACGCGTAACGAAATGGACTCGGACTACGGCAGCGGCTTCTAAACATGCCTCTCCCCCGAAGCGGTGGCTCGCCGATCATCCTAGCGGTGCCAGCGCTTCACGATCGAGCCATGCCAGTTTTGCCATCACTGGCCAATCTCCTGTGCTTGCCGTCCCCACGGTAACCCCTGTGCAATCACCGGCTCCGCGGGCGTCGTATAATGGTTATTACCCTAGCTTCCCAAGCCCCTGCGCGTTTATCAAAACCACTATTCACGCGCGTTCTCACGTCACTTTTTCTCTCAACTCCTCGTAGAACCGCTATTCATGCGGGTTTCGCGGCGATGTCAGTTTTCGCCCCGCTCCAAAGCATGGAAAGCTGCCGCAGTACCGGGAAATAGCATCGCCTTTTAGCTCTGCTCAAGCAGATCCTCGACGGATGCACCTTGAATAGCTAATGCCCGTAACCTCACCGCCTGCTTCACGGTGTAGGAAATATGATGGTTTTGATCAACCAAGACCCAGGTGCCCGGGTTGCCAGTTCCGGCATGACCTGCGGCACAGTCGTACACGTATCGATCACCGTAACTGAACGTACGATCTTGGTAGTAGCTGCTACCAACCACCGCAGCCGCGAGACGCCGGTACTGCTCGTACTTCTCCCCGTGGCGAAGGCTATATCCGCGATGGATGTGTAGCTTGTTTCCGTGTGTATAGCGGACTTTCCCGTTGATGTGAGTGCTCGGCGTCAGGTCACTGAAGTCAGGGTGGATCACCCCATAATCCCCGAAGACGAGGTTCGCGGGCAGCCGCTGCGTCGCTACGTTAGCCCACAACGTTAGCTCCTGCCGAGTTACTTCGCCGTGAGAATTCCGTTCTATCTCGGCAACGGTCTTCGGAGAACTTGATCCGGAAACTATGATGGTCCGTGTTCGAACAAAACGCGAAAGCGCATCGACGAAGTCACAAGTGCTCGCGGCGCCAGACAGAGCATCCGCATCCGTACTGATATAGCGATGATCTATCAGCAAGTCGAGCAACCGAAGATCGAGCCCCATGGCGTTCAAGTCGAAAATTCGCTCGACGGTTTCATCGGGAAAATCCAAGTCGTCGCGATCTAGCCGGAGCAGCAGGCCACCTTGAAGCTGCGCCCATTGAACAACGGTGGAAAGCTCCGCCTCGTCCCGGTCGAACCCGTACACCGGCTCGAAATTAACCCCAGCATGCTTTAGCAGACAGAAGCCAGCCACGAGCGCGGACTCCCCTGTTTCAACCCTTGCCCCCGGTTTCAACATAGGGAAATCCACGTAGCAAGGCCGAGGGCCGGACATCTTCGCTAACCGCTGAGCAAATCGAGCTAACTCATCTTCCGGTTTTTTGGCGGGCAGAAACGGGGGCAACTCATAGAGCGCCTTAGTCTGGCCTGCCAAGCTGTGCTCGACGTACGCCATAGCCCTGATGTCGTTAAGTTTTCCCTTGATGATCGGGCTATACACGAATCCTTGATTCATTCTCAACTCCAATCAACGACACCAGGCTTGGACGTTTACCGGTTGCAGAACAGCGGCTTAACAGCCCCGTGGCCAATCATATCCTTGAAAATTGCGTAGTTCTCAGTTTCTCGCTGCAAACGGCCCGCAACGATGGCTGGATGAATCCCTTGCTCTCTTGCGAAGCTCACAATTCCAGCCTTCGTTGGCATCTGACGAACAGACGCACTGCGCCAGTGCGCGCGCGGAATAAGGATATCTCTCGCAATACGATTTGCCTCTTTCTCAATGGCTTCCGTGCTTTCGGCATCTACCAAACGATCTAGAATCACGTCTCCCGGCCGACTGAGGTGCTTCCACACGTGGGCACACTCGTGCATAAGGGTGAACCAGAAATTGTCCAACCGATCGAAGCGGAGTGTTAGACCGATGACTGGAACGCCAGATGCCGACAGCATGGCAGCACCATCCAGCTTCGTCTTAGCCAAATGCTCTTCCACCACCACGGCAATTCCTACGTCACGTAGGGAATCAACCGCACGCAAAGGCCCGTCTTCTAGGGGGCTGAATGCAGCCAGCTCCTTAAAAAAAGACTCGCTGAGCTTGTCGATGCGGAACGGCCCACGTGGGCAATAGGAAGGCTCCGTAGCTTTTTGCAGCACTCGAGCCTGCCATGCCGTCAAAGCGCAAATTGCCTCTGGGGCGAACGCATCCCCCTTCACAGTGCGTCGCGCCAATACCCCCATACGCGCGCCTCCCATGGCCTTTTCGACGAACGCCCGAGCAAGTTCAGCAGCCTTAGCAGAATCAATACGACGCTTGTCCACGTGGATCCAGCCACGCTTGATCATTTCCTTCACAGGGAATAAAGACCAATCAATATCATCACCTTTCCCCTCCTCGTTCGACACAACGGCGGGTGACTCTTGCACCAGCACCTCAGCGGAGATGCCCAGCCCAGCGGAGAGCAGTCGAATCATGCCGACAGTGAGAGGCCGTTGCCTTGACAGGAACTCCGAAACCCGACTACGCGAGCCAAAGTAGGGCACCAAATCAGCCTGCCGAAGTCCCTGCTCGGCCATACGGAACTTCACAGCCTCCACAGGATCAGGCTTGTCAAAGTGATAATTCTTGCGCTCGTAGTCCTCGACGAGAAGAGACAACAATTCCAACTCAGCCCCTTCCGGCGAATCAGGAGCTGGATCAAGTGTTACGAGACCTTCAATACGAGTCATGTATTCCCGGTATTGGGCCTCAGACTTAACGATTGCTAGCTTCATTTTGCCTGACTTCCCAATTGATCTTGCTGTATTCAGCGTGCGTTCCAATCCACGTTACAACCACGATTCCCATTCGATACGCAACATTACTTACCATCCGATAGTCTTTTCCTTTCACATTGAAAATGACTCGGTTCCCGCCCAAGAAGCTGGCAGCCGGATACCTGAACTTAATGTCGTGCGAGGACAGCCACGTCGCATCGCGAGCGTCCGCCAACCACGCGCTGATCCACGCCCGAGCCGGAGGGTGCTTAGATGCGAATTCATCCAGCTTGTCTAGTCCATGTACCTTCATCGTCAGCCGAGACCTTATGCACTGCATGCACTGTAGCACACCTTGTTCCCAATTTGGGAACAAGGTGTGCTAAACTCAAGTCACATGTTCGGCGCGCTTTTAGGGACGTATCAAGGCCGCGACCACCGTAGTGACATGGCGACACGCACAATCTCATACGCGGACGAGAAGATGACGACGACGATCAAATGCATTGGACGGCAGATGGCGGGCGGGCAAGGACACGAGCACATTGCATCCCTTTGGTGGGTCCAAGTCGATGCGGATGGGAGAGAAACTGGCCAAAACGGATGTTCGTCTCGGGCAGAAATGGTGGCGTTCATTGAAGCTAACGGGCACAACAGCGTCTGGTGCCCGGACCGAAACCCCACCCTCCCTGGCGCTTGGGTGCATGTCCAAAGTAACGGTTATACGAAATACGTCCAGACGGTCGCGGACGGCCGCAAGACCGACAACCTCTTGGCCCTGCCTGAACGACAATCGTAGCTGATCTCTTCGCGGCAACGTGAATTCGGATCAACAATGAAAGAAACGACACCTCTTTCACACCTGGAGACCAACTGAATGGCTGGAAAAAAAAGCTTCCCGAACCCGGCAGACTTTGCGCCCAACGCGGGCCCTACGATTTGCGATCGAGACAGAGTGCTGAGCCTATACAATCAAGCTCATCCTGATGCGCCGATGGAAAGGGTCACGCCGAAAGTGGAAAAGTGGTTTATTCCTGAGGCACATAATCGCGGATGGATGTATGCCGCGTTCGTCACCCAAACCACAAAGCATAGCGGGGGATGCATCCTGATCAGCAAACACGGATTTGAGTACCAGCAGGAACAACGAGACGGAAGCTTCCCGACTTCCGCGAGCCCCGCTCGCCGCCTAGAGCGTAGCCGCCCTGCAAACGACGTAACAGACGTCGATGTAGTCGAAGAAGAGTGATCGGCAAAGAAGGCCCGCGGTAAGGGCCTTCTGCCAATCATGCCGACTCACCTTTTGCTCATCGGCTCGTGCTTGTCCTTGATCAACTGGTAGTACGTGCTCGCGCCCGCCTTCGTCAGCTTCACCTCGGCAATGAACTTTTCGATGATGTCTTTCCGGGTCACGTCCTTGACAGCCTTGAGGTAACGGGGTTTTCCGAGCCAGGTCATCAGCTTATCTAGATTCTGCCGTAGGGCCAGCGCGCAGGTCGCCGCCGCCTACCTCCGCGGCAATCCCCCGTTGTGGGGACGAGTTTTTCTTCACATCCAACAGAAGGGAATGGCTCTTTAAACGATTAAACAATTTCCCTTGTTTTAGAAAAGTTTTTTATAGAGGATGAGAGAGTGAAAGGATTTTCCAAAAATTGGTGAAATCGTTGAATTGTTTAATGATGCGGTGGCATTGACTACGTCAGCATGGGCCGAGTACACCGATCGTGACCCGTGAGTCACCTAACTAGGACAAACCGTGATTGGGACAAGAGCGCGGCTCGTCCGACTCGTTCACCAGCAACAGGGAGAATTGTGCGTCTCAATCCAAGCATCATGACCGGCTTTGGAATAACCGACGAGGACATCAAGTCGTTCACTACATCGAACGCAGGGCTCTGCGGCATCGACACGTCGCGACTGAGCAGATTCTTGCTTGCCCAGTTGACCAGCGCGTGGAAGCATCGAACCATCAACACATTTGCTGTCACGGACGTAATCCAGCAGCTTGAAGGTCGCAGCCCGCTTCCTTCTATGACAGCGAAGCCTCGTCAGTTCAAAGGCGACGCCTTGCGCGGGCTGTGGAAGGTCCATTTTTTTGATGCACGATTCCTGGGCCGCAATATCCTCAATGAATGGAGCATGTTCAGTTCGAAGAGCAATAAATTCGAAAAATTGTGTGCCCGTATTGCAGCTGAAGAAGAGGAAGCTCCCTCGCGCGTTGGCTGGCAAGGTCGGCTGGCTCACGCGTTCGTGATGGAGGGCTACAGGCAGCGCGCAGCAAAGCAAAAACTTACCGGGGAGTGGCTGATCTTCGGCGTGCATGAACAAATAAACATCTACCTTTCGATCTGCACCCACTCCAACGGCCCAGAGCAAGATCGCGAAATCTATGACGCACTTTTTGCGCTATGTGGCGATGAATTCCCGGACGTTTTTGCCCAGCAGACCGGATAGACTGCTGGCTCGGTAGCCCCAGCAGCTTTTCGCAAACTCACTTCGGATCGCACATTATTTCGCTCTGGAAAACGCCCGCTCGAGGCGGGCGGTAGGACACAACAGGTTCGGTTACGCAGCAAGTTCGGCAGTCAATTCAGGATGCCTGGTAATCAAGCGCAGCAGGCACAGGACAGCTCCCGAGGGAGCAAAGCGACCTTGCTCCCAATCGCGCAGCGTGGCCACGGGCGTACCAATCCGCTCGGCGAAAGCAGGTTGAGTCATCCCCGCCGCCTCGCGCGCCTGACGCACAAGCATCTGCTCGGGAGTGGTTACGCGACCGACGCGCGCCTTGGCTTCCTCAAGCGCGTGACGCAGATCCGGCAGCGACTCACCGGCGTCGGCCTCAATGGCCTTGGCGATTTTCTCGATGTCCATCACAGCACCTTTCGGATGTCCTTGGGGAGCATGTTCTCGCGCTCGGCCTTGGCATAAACCGCCACGAGCAACACAATCTCCTCATCGGTCAGATTGAAGTAGATTACGCGCGCACCGCCCGACTTGCCGGTACCTGCGCGCTTCCAGCGAACCTTACGAGCGCCATCGGCGCCAGGGACCACATCCCCTGCATCCGGATTGGCGGCGATCCAGCCGAT
This sequence comes from Trinickia sp., assembly GCF_036503415.1. Classification (GTDB taxonomy): domain Bacteria; phylum Pseudomonadota; class Gammaproteobacteria; order Burkholderiales; family Burkholderiaceae; genus Trinickia. The sequence goes on from NZ_DASXWY010000145.1 coordinate 6,278, forward strand.
GAAGTCCAAACGTTCGGCATCTGACCAAATGCGCTCGGCTTGCTTCTGGAAGGTCGGGGTTTCGATCACGGTCCGCATAGATGCGTATTATACGGGATTCCCGTACAACATCAAGCTCTGGGACCTCTCGCCGTTTACTAGGCCGCCGGATCGACACTCTCGGCTCGAACCGTACAGTGTTAGCTCACCGTAAGTGGTATGAGCAATCTCAAAATGTATCCATTATTCACAACAAACGAACCGGCCCGCCCTTCGGCGTCGATCCGATCCACCGAACGGACAATGCCAGCAAGAACTTCCCAAGTGGCGCCACTTTTCACGCCAGCTTCCAAACGACGCCCTCCCCCAACCCGCCAAAAACCCTGTAGAATCGCGGTCTCCGCGGGCGTCGTATAATGGTTATTACCCTAGCTTCCCAAGCTAGAGACGTGGGTTCGATTCCCATCGCCCGCTCCAGCATCTCCTCTTCCTGCAAAGACTTTCGCGCAATGTGATCTGCGCGCGGTTCCCGGATTACTCCCCCTTTCGTGCAAATCGATACGCGGTCGACCCTCGCCCGAATGGAAGCGGCGGCACCCTGCATCGCCCACCGCCCGGCACCGCCTAATGCAGCAACCCGAAAACAGCGACGCCATTCGTCGCACCCACGTACACCTTGCCCAGCGCAATCATCGGCGTGATGAATTTGTTGCCGCTACCCCATTGATCGCGCGTCCCGGCCTGATTGCTGTTGTAAAGCTCGTTGCCCAGATTGCCCGCGTCGTACGCATGCAGCACACCCGTGCTGCCGTTTTCCGCGGCCCATACGATGCCGTTCGTCGCGCCGTTGGCTGAGATCGCCGGCGTGGTGCCCGGATAGGGAAAGGTCGTGGGACTCCTCGAAGCTGCGGTCGATGCAAGCAGTGCGTTCGTGATCGGCAAGGCCTTGAGATTGTCGTTGAGCCCGCCGTAGTACACCACACCGTTGTAATACGCCGGCGAGCCCCAGATGCCACCGCCCAGTGTGCCCGTCAGCTCCTGCCAGATGTGGTCCCCCGCAGCGTCGAACTTGCCCATCGCATCGCGATCGACGACATAGATCTTGTTGTTCTTCCCCGCAGCGACAGCCAGATGCTTGACGGTGCCGTCCGCCGCCACCTCGTCGGGCAGCAGCAAGGGTCCGCCTGAACCGAAATCGTCGTCGGCATTCGATTCGGCTACGGTATTCGACATCGCGAAGTAATCGGTGACGGCGAGCGACGCACCCGATAGCTTCATGAAGGTATTGCCGAAATTGCCTCCGCTCGGCATGCCCTGCGCGTTGAGCGTCGGATCGAACGTGCCGTTGCCATCGACGACGAAAATCGACGTACCGTCGGAAGCCATCCCGGAGCCCGCCATCCAGACGGATCCGGCGCTTCCGTTCGGCGCGATGTTGAGCACGCCCGTTTGCTGCAGCGTACTCGCGCTGTAGGACATGATCCAGCCCGTATAAGGGCCGTTCATGCAGTGGGAAGTCCATCCGGTGTAAATCTTGTCGCCGACGAGCGTCAGGGCGGCACGTTCGGTATGCAGCGACGGATCGAACCGCATCACGCCGTTCGTGCCTTCGCTTCCATTGCCCGGAACGCTCGCGCCGATCTCGTTGGGGCCGCCCAGCACTTCGGTACCCGTCGACAAATCGAGTGCGTGCAGGCGATGATGGTAGCCGCCGCTTGCATCCCGCGTCATTGCGACGGCATAGAGCACGCCGTTCGCGCCGCGATTGCGATCGATTACCGGTGTGGCGGTGATGCCGATTTCCGGCGTGAAGTCCTGACACCCGTGATCGTCGCTCGGCGTCTCTCCGTTGCCCACAAGCGAGACATGCCATAGGAGTGCCGACGTGTCGGCGTCGTAGGCATAGACGCTATCGTGCTCGGTCGCGACATAGACGACGTTGTGCGCGGCCCCACCGATCGACTGATTCGTGACGAAGAGAGGTTGAGCATCCACTTTGCCATCGGCCGGCAGGAAACCCACCTTGCCGAACGTCGCAGCGCGCACGTTGGCCGGCGTCAGCGTCGTCTCGGCCAGCATCTCGCCCGTACGGGCGAGGTCATTGTGGTGCATCAGTACGTCGGTGGCGAAGGCCATGCCGCCCATGCCGCCGCCGCCCGTTCCGCCGCCCGCGCCGGTTCCGCCGCCCGAGCCGGTTCCACCGCCACCCGCGCCGCCTCCGAGCGCCGCCATCTGGCTGCTACCGGAGCCACCTCCACCGCACGATACGCAGATGCCCGCTGTCAAAAGCCATATTCCCAGACGTCTCGCGCGTTGGGCGAGCAGGCGCCGCCTGTCGTCGCGCTCGGGCTGCAGAGCTCGCATGCCAATCTCCGTTCCCGGCGAGCGCCAGACGATCGCAAAAACGTCGGCCGACGCATCGTCAGAGGCTTCGATGGTACGAAGCCGCACACAACGTAGCGCGACATTGCAGCGCATTGGTCCGCCATCGTTGCGGGTTTGCGTGCCCTTTTTTTTGCGCCATGCCTGAATTTTTTCATTGACCGGCTGTCGATGCATGGTCACGCATTTCGGGCGACAATCGATGCCCGACTCATTCCCCCTTTGAATGGCAGTCGATGGAACGGTATTTCATGTCTCGCACCAGCGCCGTCGCGTTGCTCGTCGATGCCCGGCGGGCCATCACGCAGCAGCGCGAAGATAAATTCGCGCACGATGCGTCGCATTACGAACGGTTGCTCGGCGAGGTCGAACGTTTGTTGCTCGACGTACGCGTTGGGCGCGTGCTCGAATTCGATCTCGAGTTTCCGTCACGGGTCCACGTCATCGTCGCAGACTGACGTCGGCGTCGCGCCGGCCAGCATTGCGCCCTCCCCGCTCTCGTCTACAATCTCGCGCACGTTGCGTCTGCCTCAGGTCGCAATCCGCCTTCCAATCGACCGTTTTAAAGATGACTCACCATTCCGATGATGACGCCGGCGCGCCTGGCGACGCCCCCCGCGCGCGCGCCGCGCACGATGCCGCGAGCGAAACATCCGACCCTGCGACGGCCAAGCCGCACTTGCGGCGCATTCGCAGCTTCGTCACACGCGCCGGCCGCGTCTCAACGGGCCAACGCCGCGCCCTCGACGAGCTCGGGCCCCGCTTCGTCGTGCCCTACACGGCCGAGGCCGCCGATTGGAACGCGATATTCGGCCGCGAGGCTCCGCGCGTGCTCGAAATCGGCTTCGGGATGGGCGCGACGACCGCGGAGATCGCGGCACGGCGCCCCGGCGACGATTTCATCGGTGTCGAAGTGCACGAGCCCGGCGTAGGTGCGCTACTCAAGCTGATCGACGAGCAAGCGCTCACTAACATCCGCATCGTTCAGCACGATGCGGTCGAGGTGATCGAGCATATGCTGACGCCCGCTTCGCTCGATGGCGTCCATATCTTCTTCCCCGATCCGTGGCACAAGGCACGCCACCATAAACGCCGCTTGATCCAGCCGCCGTTCGTGGCGCAGCTGGTCTCGCGGCTCAAGCCGGGTGCCTACCTGCATTGCGCGACGGACTGGCAGAACTACGCGGAACAAATGCTCGAAGTGCTGGGCGCCGAGCCGGCGCTCGACAATACCGCCCAGGACTATGCACCGCGGCCCGAATATCGCCCGGTGACGAAATTCGAGCGCCGCGGGCTGCGCCTCGGGCATGGGGTATGGGATCTCGTTTTCAAAAAGCGCGCCGGTTGACGCGCTGGCGCGTGCACGGCGCTGCGCGGATTCTCAAGCGCGCCAGTCGAGTTCGCCGCTGTAACCGATGACGAGCACGAGCATGCCGAACGCGATGCGGTACCAGGCGAACACGGTGAAATCGTGCGTGGCGAGATAGCGCAGCAGCCAACGAACGCACACGAATGCGCTGACGAACGCGGCCACGGTCCCCACCGTCAGCACGCTGCCCGTGCCCACGAGCGCGCCGTGGCCATGCTTGGCGAGCTCGTAGAGCGTTGCGCCGACGATGATGGGAATGGCGAGAAAAAACGAAAACTCCGTTGCCACGCGCCGTTCGACGCCGAGCAGCATGGCGCCGATGATCGTCGAGCCCGAGCGCGAGACGCCGGGAATCAATGCGCAGCACTGCGCGCAGCCGACTTTGAACGCATCGAGCGGCCGCAATTCATCGAGCGAGCCGATCGTGGCGCCCGTCTCGCCGCGCGAACGCTCGCGCGCCTGCGCCCAGAGAATGACGATTCCGCCCATCACGAGCGCGAACGCAACGGGCACCGGCGCAAACAGGGCCCGCTTGATCTGCGCCTCGAAGAGCACGCCGAGCAAGACGGCGGGTATCGTCGCGATGACGACATTGATGGCGAAGCGCCGCGCGCTGGCATCGGTAAAGAGGCCCGCGACGACGGCCGCAATACGCCGCCGATACTCCCAGCACACCGCCAGAATGGCGCCAAACTGGATGACGACGAGAAACGTCTTGGCGCCGCTGCCGTTGAAGTCGAGCAGCTTACCGGCCAGGATCAAATGGCCGGTGCTCGAGACCGGCAGGAACTCGGTGATGCCCTCGACGACGCCGAGAACCACCGCCTTCGCGATCAGTATCCAATCCATCGAGCCTCCGGATGGCACCGCGCGCCGAGCTATTTCTCGACGATCTGAACGCGTATGCCGTTTGTAAGGATCGTGATTGTACCGGGTTCGAAGGTGGCGCCGGCAAATTGAAGCTCTTCGGGTTTGAACGTGTAGATCGGATAGCCGTCCAGCCACTGTGCGGCGGCGAGCGCGCCGGCGGCTTCGATCTGCTGCCGGTAGGCCCGTGCCTCGCCGGCGACATCGACATGATCGACACTCGGCGAACGCAGCACGACAGCATGCTGCGCGCCGTCGTACTCGAGACGACTCGAGAGAGTCAGCGCGCCGTCCACCGGGTCTTGCAGGAACGGGCTGGCGACGTGCGCATCGACGGTGATCAGCACGCGGTTCGCGTCCGGCGCGAAGCCGACCACCGGATTCGTCAAAGCCAGATTGAACAACTGCGATACGTCGCGGCGGTAGGGAAACTTGCGTGCGACGGCGGCCTGCACCTGCCGCTGCGAGAACGTGTAGTGATCGGGGATGAAAGGAAACGTGCGGCTCGCGCAGGCGGAAAAAGGCGCGGCAAACGCGGCCGCGGCGCCGAGCGTCACAACCGTCCGCACGAATTTTCGTCGGTGCGAACGAACGACATCTGTCATGCAGCTTCTCCGTATCCAGATGATTGGGGGGCCGGCGCATCCGTGGCCGGCCGCGTCAGTTCCTCGAGCCGGGAAAGCCAGGCGAGCGCCTCGTTGCGCGAGGTGCCGCACATCTGCGCTTCCGGCTGCAGCCCCGAGCAGCATGCCGGACGCTCGGGGCGGCCGAAGATCGCGCAACGATTCTCGTCGTCGAGCTGGACACAGCGTACGCCCGCCGGCTTGCCGTGCGGCATGCCCGGAATCGGGCTCGTGATCGATGGGGCGATGCAGCAGGCGCCACAGCCAGGGCGGCACGCGTGCTGCTCACCGGTTGGCGGCGTCATCGATACATCGGCTGCCACAGCTTGGATCCTCGGTACATGAATGACGAAATCGGTTCGCCGCCATCGGCGTCCCGGAGCAATATCTCAAGCGGCATTGTGCCTGCGTTCGCGCCCAGATGCCCAAAGCCGCCGCCGCGCGGCCGACCTTGGTACAGTGGATGTTTTGCGGCATTCAGCTCGACGAGAACCGAATCATGCGCGGCACGAAGGCAATCTACGCAGTCGAACGACTCAAGACACGCAGCGGCAATAGCGCCTACGCCGCCCTGAGCCTGCCTGGCGGCGTTTTCCGCCTCGTCGATCGAGCGGGCGGTGCCGAGCGCACCGTCGGCGAGCCGATGCCGCTCGACGCGTTCGTCGCGTTCGTCGATTCGCTCTCCCCCGCCCAGCCGAAAAGACAAAGCAAGCTCGACGCGGCCTTCGACGCCCAGATCAAGCGCAGCCGGCGCTGAGCATCCCGGCCGACGCGCCGCCACGGCCGGCGTGCCCCGCCCGGCGCGGATCGGCGGTTTGGTACAATCCCGCAGTTTCTCTCATTCAAGCTGTCGAACCGCTTTCGTCTCAAGCCCGTCAAGCCGCCATGAACATCGAGCAAGCCCGTTTCAACATGATCGAGCAGCAAATCCGCACCTGGGATGTATTGGACCAGGATGTGCTGAATCTGCTCTCGATCGTCAAACGCGAAAACTTCGTCCCCGCCGCCTATCGCGAGCTCGCCTTCGCGGACCTCGAACTGCCGCTGCCCGAGGGCCAGCACATGTTCGCGCCGCGCGTCGAAGCGCGCGTGCTGCAAGATCTGGCCGTCAAAAAGCACGAGAGCGTGCTCGAAATCGGCGCGGGCTCGGGCTATATGGCGGCATTGCTCGCGCATCGTGCCCGCCACGTCCTGACGATCGACATCAAGCCCGAACTCGTCGAACTGGCGAAGCAGAACCTCGCCGCGAACGGCGTGTTGAACGCCCAGGTCGAAACCGGTGACGGCGCTCGCGGCTGGATCGGCGCGGCGCCCTATGACATCATCTGTGTCTCCGGCGGTCTGCCGGTGCTGCCGCAGGAAATGCTCGAGCAGTTGAAGGTCGGCGGCCGCCTCGCCGCCTTCGTCGGTGTTGCGCCGGTCATGAAAGCCCAGATCATCACGCGCATCGACGAGAAACAATTTCGCGTGGCGGATGTCTTCGAAACGTATGTCGAGCCGCTCGTCAACGCCGTCGAGCCGCCGCGCTTCAAGTTCTGACCCAGACAAAGGCCGCAATCCTTGCGGGGGCGGCACTGCCGCCCCGCCTATCGCCTATCCGACCGAGTGCCCAGATGCAAAACGTGACCGCCCCCGACCTCGCCCTTTGGCTGGCTGACGATTCGCGCCCCTCGCCCGTGCTGCTCGACGTGCGCGAGCCGTGGGAACTCGCCACGGCCGCCATCGGCGGCACTGTCTCGATTCCGATGCGCGAGATTCCCGCCCGCAGCGAAGAGCTCGACGACGAGACGCCCATCGTCTGCATCTGCCATCACGGCGCTCGCAGCGCGAATGTGGCGATGTTCCTCGAATCGCGCGGCTTCAAGCAGGTGTTCAACCTGCAAGGCGGCATCGACGCCTGGTCGCGCCAGGTCGATCCGGCCGTGCCGACTTACTGAGTACACCGAAGCAACCCTTCCGAGCTCGATCGATAAACGCCGGCCGTCGCCGGCGTTTCGTCTTTCAGCGAGCGGCACCCTTCACCATCTTCACTCACGCCGCGCCTCATCTCTGCGCGCGAGGCACCGCAAAGAGGCGCGCGCACCCGCATCGCGCACCAATTTCGCGCTTTCCCGCCACTCACCTGCTTGCTCTCTCGCGCCAACGCTGTGCGTGCGCGCCGTTTTCGTCGCTGGCACATAGCTTGCGATGGTCGGCGGGCCCAAGAGGCAGCACCTCTTCGGCCGTTTATTTAGCAGTCCTATCCCTATAAATCGCATCTCACCCACGGCAAGGGGAAGCACATGAAACGTCGCAGCTTGTTGAAGCTCGGCACGGCATCGAGCGCGCTCGCACTGGCAGGACAGATTCCGTTTGCACGGGCCGAATCGAAAGGCCCCATCAAAGTCGGCGTTCTGCATTCGCTGTCGGGCACGATGGCGATCTCGGAAACGTCGCTCAAGGACACCGCGCTGATGACGATCGCCGACATCAACGCCAAAGGCGGCGTGATGGGCCGGCCCATCGAGCCCGTGGTCGTCGATCCGGCCTCGAACTGGCCGCTGTTCGCCGAGAAAGCCCGCCAGTTGCTGACGCAGGACAAGGTCGCATGCGTGTTCGGATGCTGGACCTCCGTGTCGCGTAAATCGGTGTTGCCGGTCTTCGAGGAACTGAACGGGCTGCTCTACTACCCCGTGCAATACGAAGGCGAGGAGATGTCGCGCAACGTCTTCTATACGGGCGCAGCGCCGAATCAGCAGGCGATTCCCGCCGTCGAGTATCTGATGAGCCCCGAAGGCGGCGGCGCCAAGCGCTTTTTCCTGCTCGGCACCGACTACGTCTATCCGCGCACGACGAACAAGATCCTGCGTGCGTTCCTCCATGCCAAGGGTGTGAAGGACGCCGATATCCAGGAGGTCTACACGCCGTTCGGCCACAGCGATTATCAAACGATCGTCGCCAACATCAAGAGCTTCGCGCAAGGCGGCAAGACGACGGTCGTCTCGACCATCAACGGCGATTCGAACGTGCCGTTCTACAAGGAACTCGGCAACCAGGGGCTCAAAGCCACGGACGTGCCCGTCGTCGCGTTTTCGGTGGGCGAAGAGGAGCTGCGCGGCATCGATACGAAACCGCTCGTCGGTCACCTCGCCGCATGGAACTACTTCATGTCCGTCAAAGCCGGCGAGAACACCAAGTTCAAGTCGCAGTGGGCGGAATGGGTGGCTTCGCAAAAGCTGGCGGGCGGCACGAAGCGCGTCACCAACGATCCGATGGAAGCGACCTTCGTCGGCATCCATATGTGGAAGCAGGCTGTCGAAAAAGCCAAGAGCACCGATGTCGACAAAGTACGCACGGCCATGATCGGCCAGACGTTCAATGCGCCTTCCGGCTTCGTCCTGTCGATGGACGGAAACCATCATTTGCACAAGCCCGTGATGATCGGCGAAATCCGCGGCGACGGCCAATTCAACGTGGTCTGGAAGACCAAGCAGGCCATCCGTGCGCAACCCTGGAGCCCGTATATCGCCGGGAACCAGGGCAAGCCCGATGTGGTTGCCTCGATTCCCGGTTTCCTGCGCCGGCGCGCCGTCGCATAACACGGCGTTCGTTGTCCACCTGATGCCGCTCTGAAAGAGCGGGCGCGCCGCACGCGTCGCCGCGCCGCGCCCGCTCTCTCGAATCGCATCACGCATTCCCGCTCAACTTCCCACGGCGCGTCATTCATGATCGCTCGCTTACGTTATTGCCTGTGCGCTGCGCCGCTCCTGTTCGCGCTCGTCGTCAGCGCCGCTCATGCGCTGACGCCCGCCGAGCTCGCACCGCTCGCAGGCGACGATTTCGAAGAAAAATCGGCGGCCATCGACAAGCTCGTCGCCATGCACGATCCCGCTTCGTTAGCAGTCCTCAACGCACTGGCCGACAATCGCGCGCTGGCCGGCACATCGGCTCAGGTGCTGATTCAGGACAGTGACGATGCCGACCACGCCCGCGATGCGATAACGGGCAAGACGGTCGCAATCGGCGATGCACAGCCGATCACGCTGAACAACTTGTTGCGCAGCAAGGTATCGGGCGCGCTGGCAGGGCTCCGGCTCGCCTCACCCGACCCGCAGGCGCGCCGCGCGGCGATCGAGGCATTGCTCGCCACCCCCGATCCGTCGATGAAGCCGCTCATCGACAGCGCCCGCGCGAAAGAAACCGATCCGGCGCTCAAGCGGCGCCTCGATACGCTCTGGGCCATGACGGCGCTTTCCGACCGCGATGCGGCCAAGCGCCTCGAAGCCGCTACGCTCGTCGCGGCCCGTCGCGACCCGGACACGTATCTCCTGCTGCGTCCGCTCGTCGCGAAACAGGCCGACGGCAGTTTTGCCGAACCGGACGCACGCGTGCGCGAAGCCGCGCAAAAAGGGATCGACGCGCTCGATTCGATGGCACGCGAAAGCCGCATAGCCGGAACGATCTTCGCGGGCATCTCGCTCGGCAGCGTGCTGCTGCTCGCGGCGCTGGGGCTCGCCATCACGTACGGCGTCATCGGCGTCATCAACATGGCGCACGGCGAATTCCTGATGATCGGGGCGTACGCCACCTACCTCGTGCAGAACCTCTTTCAACGCTACGCACCCGGCGCCTTCGACTGGTATCCGCTCGTGGCCGTCCCCGCGGCGTTCCTCGCCGCGGCGGCGGTCGGCATCGTCATCGAGCGGCTCGTCATCCGGCATCTGTATGGCAGACCGCTCGAAACGCTGTTGACGACGTTCGGCGTCAGCCTCGTGCTGATGCAGGCAACGCGTTCGATCTTCGGCGCGCAAAACGTGCAAGTTGCCAATCCGCATTGGATGACGGGCGGCGTCGCGTTGTTTCCCGATCTGATCCTGCCGTACAACCGCCTCACGATTCTCGCTTTCTCGCTGGCCGTCATCGCCATCGCGTGGGCCGTGCTGACGCGCACGCGGTTGGGACTCTTCGTGCGCGCGGTCACGCAAAACCGCAATATGGCCGCCTGCGTGGGCATCAAGACAGCGCTCATCGATTCATACGCGTTCGCATTCGGCGCCGGCATTGCCGGGCTCGGCGGCTGCGCGCTCTCGCAAATCGGCAACGTCGGCCCCGATCTCGGGCAAAGCTATATCGTCGACTCGTTCATGGCCGTCGTACTCGGCGGCGTAGGCCAGCTTGCGGGCACGGTGCTCGGCAGCTTCGGCCTTGGGCTGCTGGCCAAGGCGATCGAGCCGTTCTCGGGCCCCGTGCTCGCGAAAATTGCCGTGCTCGTGCTGATCGTGCTGTTCATCCAGAAGCGTCCGCAGGGGCTGTTCGCCCTGAAAGGACGCAGCGCATGAGGCAAGCCATGACTTCCACCACCACGCTTCATTCCAGCGCGGGCTCCGCGCCGGCACTGGCGGGCAACGACGCCAGCGCCGGCTTCGCGCTCGGCTTGCCGCCACGCCGCGCCTTGTTGCCGCGTCAGGCATGGGCCGCTCTTTTCGCACTCGTCCTTGCCATCGGCATCGGTGTGCCGTTCGCGTCGCTCGTGCTGCCGGCATCGAGCCCGTTCCATCTCTCGGCCTATGTGCTGACGCTCGGCGGCAAGTTCATGTGTTACGCGATCGCCGCACTTGCGCTCGACCTGGTCTGGGGCTACTGCGGCATCCTCAGCCTCGGTCACGGGCTCTTCTTCGCGCTCGGCGGCTACGGCATCGGCATGTACCTGATGCGCTCGATCGGACACGATGGCGTCTATGGCAGCGATCTGCCCGACTTCATGGTGTTTCTCAACTGGCATGCGCTGCCCTGGTACTGGCACGGCACCGAGCACCTCGCCTACGCACTCGCGCTCGTGGTGGTGGTCCCCGCGCTGCTCGCGTGGACGTTCGGCTTCTTTGCGTTTCGTTCACGCGTGCAAGGCGTGTATCTGTCGATCATCACGCAAGCGCTCACGTATGCGGCGATGCTGCTGTTCTATCGCAACGAAACCGGGTTCGGCGGCAACAACGGCTTCACGGATTTCAAGCGCATCGCCGGGTTTTCGATCACGCATCCGGGCACGCGTACGGTGCTTTTTTTGCTGACGTTCGCCACGCTCGTGCTGGCGTTCATCGCGGCGCGCGCCATCGTCGTGTCCAAGCTCGGGCGCGTCGTCACCGCGATGCGCGACAGCGAGACGCGCCTCATGTTTCTCGGCTACAGCCCGCTTGCTTACAAGCTCTTCGTCTGGACCTTGTCCGCGGTGCTCTGCGCGATCGCCGGCGCGCTTTATGTGCCGCAAGTCGGCATCGTCAATCCGAGCGAGATGTCTCCGGCCAACTCGATCGAAATGGCGATCTGGGTCGCCGTCGGCGGACGCGGCACGCTGCTCGGCCCCATCGCGGGCGCGATCGCCGTCAACGGCGCCAAGAGCTTGTTCACGGCCTACTTCGCCGAGTACTGGCTCTTTTTCCTCGGCGCGCTGTTCGTGATCGTGCCGCTCGTCATGCCACGCGGTCTCGCGGGTCTCGTCGAGACGCTGCTTGCGCGCATGCAAGGCGCGCGAGCCGGTGCTCGTGCGTCGACGCTTATCGAGGGGAGATCGAAGTCATGATGCCATCCACCGATACCCCGCTCGATTTGCACGCGCTCTCCGGCACGGCGGCCATGTCGCATGTGCTGACGCCCGGCGAAATCGACGTATCGCACGGCACGATTCTCTATGTCGAGGATGTCACCGTCAGCTTCGACGGTTTCCGCGCACTCGACAATCTTTCGCTATCGCTGGACGCCGGCGAGCTGCGCTGCGTGATCGGACCGAACGGCGCCGGCAAGACGACGATGATGGATGTCGTCACGGGCAGGACACGGCCCGATCACGGCAAGGTCTTCCTGGGCCAGACGCTCGATCTGACGCGCATGGACGAGCCCACGATCGCGCGCACGGGCATCGGCCGCAAGTTCCAGAAGCCCACCGTGTTCGAGCAGCACCCCGTCTGGGAAAACCTCGAACTGGCGATGAAAACCGATAAGGGCTGGTGGGCATCGCTGCGCGCGCAACTGACGCGCGAAGCGCAACAGCGCATCGAAGCCACGCTCGAGACCATCGGCCTCGCCGCGCAGGCGCGCCGGCTTGCCGGCGAGCTTTCGCACGGCCAGAAGCAACGGCTCGAGATCGGCATGCTGCTGATGCAGCAGCCCGCGCTGCTACTGCTCGATGAACCCGCTGCCGGGATGACCGACGACGAAACGATGGCGCTCGCCGCCCTGCTGGACCGCTTGCGCGGCACGTGCTCGATGCTCGTCGTCGAACACGACATGGAGTTCGTCGCGGCGCTTGCCGGCGAAGGCGGACGTGTCACCGTCATGGCGGAGGGGCGCGTGCTGGCCGACGGCACGCTCGACGAGGTCAAGCGCAACGATGCGGTGATCGAATCGTATCTCGGCCGTTGAGACGGACCAACGCTCGCACGCGAACAGAAAGACCGAAGAACCGATGAACCGAGGAAGACGTCGATGCTGAACATCACCGGGCTCAACCAATTCTATGGCGGCAGCCACATTCTGCGCGACGTGACGATGGAGGTGCCGAAAGGATCGCTGACTGTGCTGCTCGGGCGCAACGGCGTCGGCAAGACCACGCTTTTGCGCTGCCTGATGGGGCTCGTGCGTGCGAAAAGCGGCACGATCGCCTGGGCCGGCCAGCCGCTCGAAACATTGCCGCCGCATGCACGCGTCGCACAAGGCCTGGGCTATGTGCCGCAAGGGCGGGAAATCTTCGCGCGGCTCACCGTCGAAGAGAACCTGCTCGTGGGCGCCGCGAGCCGCAAGCCCGTATCCCAGGTGCCCGATCGGATCTATTCGCTCTTTCCCGTGCTCGAGGAAATGAGAAAGCGCCGCGGCGGCGATCTCTCGGGCGGGCAGCAACAACAGCTCGCGATCGGCCGCGCGCTGATGAGCGAGCCGCAACTGCTGATACTCGACGAGCCGACCGAAGGCATTCAGCCGTCGATCATCCAGGAGATCGGCCGCACGCTGAGGCAGCTCGTCGACGAAACGGGCATGACGGTGCTGCTCGTCGAGCAATACTACGACTTCGCGCGCTCGCTGGCCGACCGCTACTGGGTCATGCGGCGCGGCGAGATCGTCGCGAACGGCATGGGCACGGAGATGGAGGCGCAAGGCGTACGCGAGATGATCGCCGTTTGAGATTCCCTGCGATACGCGCCCCGCACTGCGGCGGCGCACGCTGCAAGTCCCCCTGCGGCTCGAATGTGCCATTGCCAATCACTTTCGTGTAGATTCGCGGCACCGTCTCTCAGTGTTCAGCAATGCTTTCGCCGCACCCTACCCCTCTCAACGCTTGCGCGCCATCCGACACCACCGCCAGCGCGCCGGCCACTCCGCATGGCACCGCGTCGAGCGGCTGGGATGCGACGCTCGAGCTCGGATTCACCTACCGCGCCGAACGGACGACGCTTTCGATGCGGCGCCACGTCGGGCCATTGCGGGTGCAGCGCCCGCTCTATCCGGAAGGGCACGCGATCTGCCATGCGGTCATCGTCCACCCGCCCGGCGGCATCGCCGGTGGCGACCAACTCGCCATCGATGTCCGTTTGGATGCCGGCGCGCACGCCGTACTGACGACGCCCGGCGCGACGAAATGGTATAAGGCCAACGGACGCAGTGCGGCGCAGCGTATCGCGCTTCATGTGGACTCGGGCGCGAAGCTCGACTGGCTGCCGCAAAACAACATCGTCTTCGACTCGGCACGGGCACAGCTCGCCTTCGAACTCCAGATCGCGCCCGACGCCACCGCGATCGGCTGGGACGCCACGCAGCTCGGGCGGCAGGCGGCCGGCGAGCGTTGGTCGGCGGGCGAATTCGCGAGTACCACCGCGATTCGCCTCGGCGAGCGCGGCCCGTTGCTCTGGCACGAGCGCGCCGCCTTACGCGCCGACGACGCACTGCGCGATGCAGCGCAAGGGCTGGCGGGTTTCGCCGCCTTCGGCACGCTCTGGGCCGTGGGCCCCGCCTGCACGCCCGAGCTCGCCGAGACGCTGGCCGCGCAACTGCCGTTCGACCCGACGTTGCGCGCGGGCGCGACGGCTTTGCCGGGCGGCGTCCTGCTCGTGCGCGCGTTGGGTGCATCGATGGAGGGCATCCAGTTGCTGATGCAGCGCTGCTGGACCGAACTTCGCCCTATCGTTCACGGCGTACCGGCCCGCGCACTGCGGCTCTGGTCGACTTAAGCACGCATCCGCACCAAAGCCACGCATAACGACGACAAACCGTGCATGAACGCACCGCTTCGGTGCGCATCCGACAACGCGAAACGACTGGACTGACCAGTTGGACCAGTCGGAGCAGCGGCCCGCCTCGCTTGGCATGCGGCTTGCTCAATCGGGCGCTCACCCGGCTATGAACGGTGCCGCTTTCCTTGCGGCGCGAATGGCCGCGTAGGAGACCCATTCATGAAGCCTCGCCTGATCGCGCGTACGTTCGCCACGCTCGCCACCGCCGCCATCCTGTCGATCACACTGAATCAGCGCGCGCAAGCCGATGCGCTCGACACCATCGCGAAAAGCGGCGTGCTGCGCGTTGCGGTACCGGAGGACTATCCCCCCTTCGGCTCGGTCGGCGCGGACATGAAGCCGCAGGGCTACGACGTCGACATGGCTGCGCTGCTCGCTCAGGCGCTCAACGCCAAGGTGCAGCTCGTGGCCGTCAACAGCGCCAACCGCATTCCGTATCTGACGACGAACAAGGTCGACCTCGTCATCTCGTCGCTCGGCAAGACGCCGGAACGCGAAAAGGTCATCGACTTCTCGCAGGCCTATGCGCCGTACTACCAAGGCGTGTTCGGCCCCGCCGACATCAAGGTTGCAGGCCCCGCCGATCTCACGGGCAAGACCGTGGGCGCCACGCGCGGCGCGCTCGAAGAAATCGCACTGACACAGATGGCACCGAACGCGACGATCAAACGGTTCGAGGACAACAACGCCACCATCGCGGCGTTCCTCTCGGGACAAGTGCAGTTGATCGCGGCCGGCAACGTCGTCGCCGCGGCCATCGTCGCCAGGCACCCGCCGCGCCAGCCCGAGCCGAAGTTCGTCATCAAGGATTCGCCCTGCTATGTCGGCCTGAACAAGAACGAAACGCGGCTGCTCGAAAAGGTCAACGCAGCCATCGCGCAGGCGCGCCATGACGGCCGGCTCGAAGCGATGTCGAAGAAGTGGTTCGGTCAGCCGCTGCCGGCGACGCTGTAATGAGCTACACGCTGGAGTTCGGGGAGCTCGCGCAGTACACGGGCATGTTCGCGCACGGCGCAGCCCTGACGGTCGGGCTGACCGCGGTGGCGACTGCGCTCGGCGTGACGCTCGGGGTCGGCGGCGCGGCCGCGCGCGAATCGCGCTCGCGCGCGCTGAGGACGATCGTCGCCGCCTATGTCGAGGCGATCCGCAATACGCCCTTCATCATTCAGCTCTTCTTCGTATTCTTCGGCCTGCCCGCGCTCGGCGTGCGGCTCGACGAGTACTCGGCGGCGATCATCGCGATGACGCTCAACCTCGGTGCCTATGCTACCGAGATCGTGCGGGCGGGCGTCGCCGCCGTGCCGCGCGGGCACGTCGAAGCCGCCGCGTCGCTGGCCATGACACCGGCGCAGATCTATCGGCACGTGGTCTTGCCGCAGGCGCTGGCCAAAGTCTTCCCCGCGCTCGTGAGCCAGATCGTCATCGTGATGCTCGGCTCGGCCGTCGTCTCGCAGATTTCGGTGCCGGACTTGACCTACGCCGCCAGCTACATCCAGTCACGCAATTTCCGTTCGTTCGAGACCTATCTCGTGATCACGGTGTCCTACCTCGGTCTTGCGATCGCACTGCGCGCGGTGCTCAAGGCGGCAGGCCGGCGGTTCTTCGCACGAGGCGCGCGATGATCGAATTCAGCTTTGCGCAAATCGTCTCGAACCTGCTGCTCGCCGCGCGCTGGACTATCGTGCTGTCGATCGTCTCGTTCGTCGTCGGCGGCCTCGCCGGCTTCGCGCTGCTCATTGCGCGTGTGTCGCCTTCGCGATTGCCGCGCACATTCGCCAAGCTCTACATCGAGGTGTTTCAGGGCACGCCGCTTCTCATGCAGCTCTTCGTCGTCTTTTTCGGGCTGCCGCTCCTCGGTCTCGACGTCGAACCCTGGGTGGCGGCAACGCTCGGCCTGACGTTCTTCACCAGTGCGTATCTCGCGGAGATCTGGCGCGGTTGCGTGGAGGCCATCCCGCGTGGGCAATGGGAAGCGTCGGCCAGTCTCGCGATGACCTACTTCGAGCAGTTGCGCCATGTCGTGCTGCCGCAGGCGCTGCGCATCGCCATCGCACCGACGGTCGGCTTCTCCGTTCAAGCGGTGAAGGACACGGCGCTCGTTTCGATCATCGGTTTTACCGAACTGACGAAAGCGGGCACCGTGATATCGAATGCCACGTTCCGGCCATTCGCCGTCTACGGTTGCGTCGCGCTCATTTATTTCATGCTGTGCTACCCGTTGTCGCGCACCGCGCGTGCGCTCGAAAGGAAACTCCATGTCGCTCGTTGAAGTCACGCAGCTGCACAAGCAATTCGGCGCGGCGCACGTCCTGAAGGGTATCGATTTGAATGTCGAAGCGGGCCAGGTCGTCACGATCATCGGCCGCAGCGGTTCCGGAAAGAGCACCCTGCTGCGCACGCTCAACGGATTGGAGAGCATCGATTCGGGAACGATCGGCATCGACGGCGAGCGCATCGACGCACGCCATGCCGACTTGCGCCGCCTCCGGCTGAAGGTCGGCATGGTGTTCCAGCAATACAACCTGTTTCCCCATCTGCGCGCCGGAGAAAACATCATGCTCGCGCAGAGCGTCGTCAAGAAAACGCCGCGCGCCAAGGCGCGCGAGGTCGCGCAGCAGATGCTCGAGCGCGTCGGTCTCGGCGACAAGTTCGACGCCTATCCCGATCAGCTCTCGGGCGGACAGCAGCAGCGCGTCGCTATCGCGCGCGCGCTCGCGATGGAGCCGACGCTGCTGTTGTGCGATGAAATCACGTCCGCGCTCGACCCCGAGCTCGTGGGCGAAGTGCTCGGCGTAGTCGAGCAACTGGCACGCGACGGCATGACGCTCATCATGGTCACCCATGAAATGCGCTTCGCGCGCCGCGTGAGCGATATCGTCGTTTTCATGCACGAGGGGCGCGTCTGGGAGAGCGGCCCGCCCGAACAGATCTTCGGCAGCCCGCAGAGCATAGAATTGCGGAAGTTCGTTCAATAACGCGCTTTCAAGGCGCTTACACCCGCACGACACCCAGCGATGAAGCTCACTCCACGCGAAAAAGACAAACTGCTCATCTTCACCGCTGCGCTGCTGGCCGAGCGCCGCAAGGCCCGCGGCCTCAAGCTCAATTATCCGGAAGCCGTCGCGTTCATCACCGCCGCGCTGATGGAAGGCGCGCGCGACGGGCAGACCGTGGCCGAGCTGATGCATTACGGCACGACACTGCTCACACGCGACGACGTCATGGAAGGCGTGCCCGAAATGATTCCCGACATCCAGATCGAGGCGACCTTTCCGGATGGCACGAAGCTCGTCACCGTCCATCATCCGATTCCATGACAGGCCGCGCCGCAAGCGTGGGCATGCGCGGCAGCGGGTCTTCTCCAACCGTTCGAGGTCTTGATCGATGATTCCTGGCGAAATCCTCACCGAACCCGGCGATATCGAGCTCAACGCGGGCCGCGAAACGCTGACGCTCACGGTCGCCAACACTGGCGATCGCCCCGTGCAGATCGGCTCGCACTTCCATTTTTATGAAGTGAACGCCGCGCTGTCGTTCGAGCGCGAGCGTGCGCGCGGCTTTCGGCTGAACATCGCCGCGGGCACCGCCGTGCGCTTCGAGCCGGGGCAGGAACGTACGGTCGAGCTCGTCGCGCTGGCCGGCGACCGCACTGTCTACGGCTTCAACGGCAAGGTGATGGGCCCGTTGTAAAGGCCTTGCGTTGCCGCCCTCTCCTACTCTTAGTACTGCGAACCGTCATGACACTGCGCATCGATCGCCGCGCCTACGCGGAAATGTTCGGCCCGACCACGGGCGACCGGATCCGGCTCGCCGACACCGAGCTCCTGATCGAAATCGAACGGGACTTCACCATCTACGGCGAAGAAGTGAAGTTCGGCGGCGGCAAGGTGATACGTGACGGCATGGGTCAGTCGCAACGGTGCGCGGCCGAAGTGGCCGATACCGTCGTCACGAACGCCGTCATTCTCGATCACTGGGGCATCGTCAAAGCCGATATCGCCATCAAGGACGGCCGCATCGCCGCCATCGGCAAAGCCGGCAATCCCGATATCCAGCCGGGCGTGACGATCGCCATCGGCGCGGCGACGGAAATCATCGCGGGCGAAGGTCTCATCGTGACGGCCGGCGGCATCGATACGCACATCCATTTCATCAGCCCGCAGCAGATCGACGAAGCACTCGCCTCGGGCGTCACGACGATGCTCGGCGGCGGCACCGGCCCCGCCACGGGCACGAATGCGACCACCTGCACGCCCGGTCCGTGGCACATGGAGCGCATGCTGCAGGCGGCCGACGGCTGGCCGATGAATCTCGGCTTTCTCGGCAAAGGCAATGCGAGCCTGCCCGCTCCGCTCGTCGAGCAGGTCGCCGCCGGGGCCATCGGGCTCAAGCTGCATGAAGACTGGGGCACGACGCCGGCCGCGATCGACAATTGCCTGTCCGTGGCGGACGATACCGACACGCAAGTCGCGATTCACACCGATACGCTGAACGAAGCGGGCTTCGTCGAAACGACGGTCGCCGCGTTCAAGGGCCGCACGATCCACACGTATCACACCGAAGGCGCGGGCGGCGGACATGCGCCCGACATCATCAAAGTCTGCGGCGAAGCGAACGTGCTGCCCTCGTCGACGAATCCGACGCGCCCCTACACCATCAATACGCTCGACGAGCACCTCGACATGTTGATGGTCTGCCACCATCTCGATCCGTCCATCGCCGAAGATCTCGCCTTTGCCGAATCGCGCATCCGGCGCGAAACGATCGCGGCGGAGGACATCCTGCATGACCTCGGTGCGCTTTCGATGCTCTCGTCCGATTCGCAGGCGATGGGGCGCGTGGGCGAAGTGATCATTCGCACCTGGCAGACCGCGCACAAGATGAAGGTCCAACGCGGTGCGCTCGCCGAAGACAATACGCGCAACGATAACTTCCGCGCCAAACGCTACGTCGCCAAATACACGATCAATCCCGCGCTGACGCATGGTATTGCGCACGAAGTGGGGTCGATCGAGCCCGGCAAGTGGGCCGATCTCGTGTTCTGGGAGCCGGCGTTTTTCGGCGTGAAACCGTCGCTTATCGTAAAGGGCGGCATGATCGCGCTTGCGCAGATGGGCGACCCGAATGCCTCGATTCCGACGCCGCAGCCCGTGCACTACCGCGAGATGTTCGCGACGCGCGGCGGCGCGCTTGCACGCACCTCGCTGACGTTCGTTTCGCAGATGGCCGCGCAGGCGGGTATTGCCGAGCGTTATGGGTTGTCCAAGCGGATCGTGCCGGTGCGCGGCTGCCGCACGGTCACGAAAGCCGACATGATCCATAATGCTTGGCAGCCGTCGATCAGCGTCGATCCCGAGACCTATCAAGTCGTCGCGGACGGCCAGTTGCTGACCTGCGAGCCCGCGACCGTGCTGCCGATGGCGCAGCGGTATTTTCTGTTTTGAGTGCTGACGATCCAGGTTCCGACATGCGCACTATCGACAAACGCATCGCGCCTCATGTGAAGCTCGCGGCATCGCTCGTTTCGCGTGCGCCGACGCTCACGCTGGCCTACGAGGCGCGCTGCAAGAGCCGGCTTTCGGCCACGCTCGATAACGGCGAGACCGTGGCGCTCGTGCTGCCGCGCGGCACGGTGTTGGCCGACGGCGACGTGCTCGTGGCCGACGATGGCGGCCTCGTGCGCGTGGTCGCCGCCGACGAAGCGGTTCTCGTCGTGCGTGCGAACGATGCGCTGACGCTTACGCGGGCCGCCTACCACCTCGGCAATCGTCATACGCCCGTCGAAGTGGGTGCCGATTATCTGAAGCTCGAAGCCGACACGGTGCTCGAATCGATGCTGACGCGGCTTGGCGTGCGCGTCGAGGCGGCGTCGCTGCCTTTTCAACCCGAGACGGGCGCGTACGGCGGCGGGCATCGGCACGGGCACGATGCAACGTTCGACGAAGATTACGCGCTCGCTCAACGTGTCTTCGACGAGCATCACGGCGAGCATGCTCATGGTCATGCTCACGGCCATGACGTGCATTGCGATGGCGAGCATGGCCACGATTGCGGGCACGATCACGAGCACGATCACGGACACAGTCACGGCAAAGGCCATGCGCATCGCTGAATTGACCGCGCTGCTGCATCTGGCATCGCCTGCGCTGCCGGTTGGCGCATTCAGTTATTCGCAAGGGCTCGAATCCGCGATCGACTCGCAATGGGTCCTCGATGAGCGCTCGACGTCCGCATGGATTGCGGGCGGTCTCGCACATGTCCTGGCGCGCTGCGAGCTGCCCTTTCTCTCGCATCAGATCGCGCGCTGGCACGCGCACGATGCGCAGTCGATCGCGGCGCTGGCCACGGCCGATGCCGAGTTTCTCGCCAGCCGCGAATCGGCCGAATTGCGACGCGAAACCGAGCAGATGGGCTGGTCGCTCAAGCAGCTATGCCTATCGCTCGAATGGGGCGATACGGCACGGCGCGAAACGCTCACCGCGCTCGTACCGGTGGCTCAGCCGACCGTATTCGCCTTCGCCGTGGCCGCCCACGGCATCGACCCGCCAGCCGCCCTCGCCGCTTACGCATTCAGCTGGGCCGAGAATCAGGTTGCCGCGGCGCTCAAGGCGGTACCGCTCGGGCAGATGGCCGGGCAGCGCGTCATCGTCTCGCTGCGCGAGGCGATCGAGGCGGCCGTCGAACTCGCGCTGGCGACACCGCCCACCGCCATCAACACGTTTGCACCGATGCTCGGCGTGCTCTCCGCGCGGCACGAACAGCAATATTCGCGGCTTTTCCGCTCCTAGATCGATACGAGAGATACCGTCATGCGAACCAAGAAATTGCCGGCGCTGCGAGTCGGCGTCGGCGGCCCTGTCGGCTCCGGCAAAACGACCCTGCTCGAAATGCTCTGCAAGGCGATGCGCGAGCGCTACGACCTCGTCGCCATCACCAACGATATCTATACGAAGGAAGATCAACGCCTTCTGACGATCTCGGGGGCGCTGCCGGCCGAGCGCATCATGGGCGTGGAAACGGGGGGATGCCCGCACACCGCGATCCGCGAGGATGCCTCGATCAATCTCGAAGCGGTCGACCGCATGCTCGCGCGATTTCCCGAGGCGGATATCGTCTTCATCGAATCGGGCGGCGACAATCTGGCGGCTACGTTCAGCCCGGAGCTGTCGGATCTGACGATCTACGTGATCGACGTGGCGGGCGGCGAGAAGATTCCGCGCAAGGGTGGGCCGGGTATCACGAAGTCGGACCTGCTCGTCATCAACAAGACCGATCTCGCGCCATTCGTCGGCGCCAACCTCGAAGTCATGGCAGCGGATGCAAAGAAGATGCGCGGCGAGCGGCCCTTCGTCATGTGCAATCTGAAAGCGCTCGAGGGGCTCGAAGCGGTCGTGTCGTTCATCGAGTCGAAGGGGTTGCTGCGAAGCTGAGCGGTTCGCCGCCAGGTTGCAAACGTCTGGCGGCCGTCACTGCGCCACCGGTCGGCTCACGCTTCCATCAACGCCCTCAAGACCTCGACAGTCCGCTCCGTCGTCCCGCGATGGCGCGCGGCAAACGCCGAAGCCGCCGCGCCCATCGTAATGCGGCGCCCCCTGTCCGAGAAAAGCTCGTCGAGCACACGGGCAAGATCGGCCGAATCGCTGACCTGCTGCGCCGCACCGGCCGCCACCGCATCGGCCGTCGCTTGCGCGAAATTGAACACGTGTGGCCCGATCAGCACCGGTACGCCCACCGCACAGGCTTCGATCAGGTTCTGCCCGCCAAGCGGCAGCAAACTGCCGCCGATGAACGCGACATCCGCCGCCGCATAATAGGCGCCGAGCTCGCCCATCGAATCGCCGAGCAGCACCGTCACGTCGGCCGGCAATGGCGCCATATCGGCAGGCCCCGGGGCAGCCGCGGGCTTCGCCTCGCCGCCCCATTGCGAGCGCCGCGCAAGACGCACGCCACGCCGTTCGACAAGCGCCGCGACCTCGTCGAAGCGCTGCGGGTGCCGGGGCACGAGTATCAACAGCGCGTCCTTCGTCGCCTGTGCGGCCAACGCATCGAGGATCAACCCCTCTTCCCCTTCGCGCGTACTCGCGGCCACCCATACCGGGCGCGTGCCGATCGCCGCGCGCCACGCACGACCGCGCGCCACCAGATCCGGCGGCGTCGCCATATCGAACTTCAGATTGCCGAGCACCGCGACATGGCGCGCACCGAGCGCCGTCAACCGTTGCGCATCGGCCGGGCTTTGCGCCAGCACCCGCGAGAAACCGCCGAACACCTCGCGTGTTGCCCCGCCGAAACGTGCCGCGCGCCGGTAGGAACGCGCCGACATGCGGGCGTTGGCCAGCACGAGCGGAACATCGGCTCGGCGGCATTCGTCGAGCAGCGTCGGCCAGACCTCCGTTTCCATCACGATGCCCAGCGTCGGCCGCCATGCGCGCAAGAAGCGCCGCACCGTATGCGGCATGTCATAGGGCAGATAGCAGCGTGCAACGCGGGAGCCGAACAGCCGTTCGCCCGTCGCACGGCCGCTTGGAGTCATATGCGTCACGAGCAACCGAGCGTCGGGCCTGGCGCGCAAGAGCGCTTCGACAAGCGGTTCCGCCGCGCGCGTTTCGCCGACCGATACGGCGTGGACCCAGATGAGCGGCGCAAGATCGTCTCGCGGCCGGCCGGCCGTATGGCCGAAGCGTTCGCCGATATGCTCGCGATAGCCGCGCTCGCGCCGCGAGCGAATAAAAAGCCGTAGCACCGCGAGCGGCGCGACGATCCACCAGAGCGCGCGATAGAGGGCCCTCAACATGCCGCACCCGGACGTGACGAGGCGGCACACAGCCGCGCGAAACCCACGACGGCGGCGCTCAAATCAGCGCCCGGCCGGTGAGCCGCTCGAGAATGCCGATGGGCGCGCACTCGCGCTGCACCATGGCATCGGCCGGCAGAAAGAACGTCTGCTCGAGCATGAACTGGCCCGACATCACCGCATGCGCGGTCTGGTCGGAAAAGCAGACCCATACGCTGCCCGGCGGAAACGGAAGCGTTTCCTGCGGACTCGTCTTCTGGTAATCGAGATCGGCCTTCATGCAATCGTGCAAGTGAAGCATCAGATGATCGTATTCGCTGCGTCGCGACTTCGTGATACGAAGCAACTCGAGCAGCCACGCCGAGCCGGGCAATTGCGGCTTGATCCGCGGCAGGAAGCGCCGGGCCATGTCCTCGAACGGCTCGCCGACGCGCCAGACACGCGGCGTGCCGTGCGGATTCACGTTCGTGAAAACGCGCAGAATCCGCTCGCCGCGATTCGGGCGCGAGGGAAACGCATCGACATGCAGGCGGCTGTCGTCCTTGCGCCACGACGTGTGACGCGTCTCCACGCGCATGAGACGAAGACTCGTCGGCGCCGCGCGCAACTTGCCGCGGTACTCGGGCAGGAGGCCATCGACGAGCGAATGCGCGTTTGCCTGATAGCGCGCGACGAGCGAGCGCACCGCCGATTGGGTGGCCGCATCGGCGAGCACGCCGCGCAGTGCGCCGCCGGCAGGCTCGAGGCTGATGTTCTTGCGCTTCGGATCGGCGAGCGCCGGATCGAGCAATGCGCTCTCGCGGTCTTCGATCGGAAAAGCGAGATTCGGGAAGTACAGCACCTTGCCGTGCTCGAGCGCGGCGCGCAAAGTCTCGCGCGGCACCGAAAGGCCCTGCCCTTGCCAATCCCCCGCGGCGACTTCGATGATTTGCGATTCGTTCATGGTTCGGTTGAGCGCTGGCGAATCAGAGGAGGCCGAAACCGGCCAGTGCGGATTTCACCTGCTGCAGCGACGGCGGCGCCCCGCCATCACCCAGATTGACGACCTTCGGCGACCAATAGCCGCCCGTGCGCCATGCGGTCGCGAAATTGTACAGCTCGACCGTCGGACGCTCGAGCGCGGCGGCAATGTGCACGAGCCCGGTGTCGACGCCGACGGTCACGGCGGCAGCATCGAGCAGGCCCACGACCTCCGGCAGCGAAAGCCTCGGCGGCACGATGGCGGCGGCATTGAACTCTTGCGCCAGCCGCTCGCTCGTCGCGCGCTCGGCGTCGTTTCCCCATGGCAGCACGAGCGACATACCGCGCGAAACGAGCGAGCGACCCAATTCGAGCCAATTCGCGTCCGGCCACTGCTTGTCGGCGCGCGAGGTGGCGTGAACGAACACGGCGTAAGGCACGGGAAGATTGAGCCCGAGCGCCGCAAGCGCCGATGCCGCGCGCGATGTGTCGAGGCCGAAATCGAGGTCGTCCGCCGGCGTCGGTGCCGGCAGACCGAGCGCTGCGGCGACGAGTTGGCGCGTGCGCTCGACGACGTGCGTACGCGGCGCGATCGGCACGAGCCGGTCGTAGAAAAAGCGAGCCGGCCATTCATAGCCCGCGCCGTCGGTGCGATTGCCGAGCCCGACGACCGGACGGCGTGCCCAGCTCGCCACCCAGGCCGTTTTGATGAGGCCCTGACAATCGATGACGACGTCGTAGCGCTCGGCGGCGAGCGAGCGGCGCAGCGCGCGGATTTCGCGCCAGGTCGCGGCGGCGAGCGGCTGCTTGCGCCAGCGCCGCAGCGAGAACGGGATGGCCTGCCGTACCCCTGCGACAAGCCGCACGAGATCCGCAAAGCTCTCTTCGACGAGCCAGTCGATTTCGGCGCCAGGATAACGGCGCCGGATATCGGCTACCGCCGGCATGTTGTGAACGACGTCGCCCAGCGACGACACTCGCACGATCAGGATCTTTTGCACACCGAAAGAAAAAGAAAAAAACGATGGCGGCAAGGCGGTCCGTGCGCGGGACGATATTGCGTGTGCCGTGCGCCGGCGCCGCCCAAACGCGCGATTTTACCGCGTCGGCGCGTTTTTTCCGCGATGAACTCGCCTGCGGCACGATGTTTCGCCATCGGGCGGCGCTTTTGAGCGTCTTATTCTTCGCGCGCCGATCGCACTACAATAGTCCGTTTGAGCGCCGCCCCGCGGACGCCCTTCTCCGTACCGTTTCCTACCATGCACCGTTCGTATCGTTTTTTTCGTTTTGGCATCGTGCTGCAGCTTGCCGGGCTCGCCGCGCTGGCGGCCTGTTCCAGCCCGCCGCAGCAACCCAAGTTTCAGCAGGAGATGTTCGATACGGGCGCGAGCCCGTTCTCGCGCCATTTCGCCGCAACCTCAGCCGACGCCTGCGAGGCCGCGCGGCGTGCGCTGCTGAGCCAGGGTTATCTGACTACGACGACCCGCTCGGACACGATCGACGCGAGCAAGGATTTCCAGCCGAGCGGCGACAAGCACATCACCGTCGAATTCCATGTCGTTTGTACGGCGGGCGATGATGCCGAGAATTCGAGCCTCGTCTACGCGAACGCCGTGCAAAGCGGCTTTGCGCTGAAAAAGAGCGACACCTCGGCAAGCGTGGGGTTGAGCATTTTCGGTTCGCTTTCGCTGCCGATTCGCTCCAACAGCGATGCGATGGTGAAGGTATCGAGCGAAACCATTCAGTCGCAGAAGTTTTACGAGCGCTTCTTCGATTACGTCGATCAATACCTGCGTACCGTGGTGAAGGCCGTGCCCGTGCCGCAGCCTTCGAAGATCAAAGCGAGCGAGTTGCCGGCCTCCCCGCCGGCGGCACCGGCGGCACCATTGGCACCACTGACACCTTCGACAGCTTCGGCCCCCTCGGCCGCATCGACATCCGCGCCCGCCGATACGGCAAAGAGCGGTCTCGCGTCGCAGCCGGCACCCACGGCGCCTTAGGCCGAGAGCGCACGGCATCGTCGACGGGTAAAAAACCGTTCTACCAATTCCAGATTCGCTAGAAATTCATACCAAAAACAAAGCGAAACGCAGTTTATATTGGAAGCACTTTTTAGGGCACTGCGCGTACGATCGCTTCGTTCATGAAGAGCGGAGAGAAGAAGATGAGCGACGCAGGCCATTTGCGCTATTTCGATTACGCCGCCACGACGCCGGCCGATCCGAAGGTCATCGAATCCATGTTCGGATGCCTCGGCATGTCGGGAGCGTTCGGCAACCCGGCGTCGAGTTCCCATGCGGCCGGTCAGCGCGCCCGCCAATTGGTCGAGCGTGGTCGCCAACAAGTCGCGGCGCTGATCGGCGCTTCCGCCGACGAAATCGTCTGGACTTCCGGCGCAACCGAGTCGAACAATCTCGCCCTGAAAGGCTATGCCGATACCGCCTCGGCGCGACGGCATCTGATCACGAGCCAGCTCGAACACAAAGCCGTGCTCGATACGATGGCGAGCCTCGAAAAGCGCGGCCTGCCGGTCAGTTATCTGCGCCCATCCGAAAACGGCGAGATCACGGTCCAGACGGTAGCCGCCGCGTTGCGCGAGGACACCGGCCTCGTGTCGCTGATGCTCGTCAACAACGAGCTCGGCACGTTGACCGACATCGCCGCAATCTCACAGGTGGTACATGAGGCCGGCGCGCTGCTGCATGTCGATGCGGCGCAAGCGCTCGGCAAAACGCCTATCGATGTGCGGGCGCTCGGCATCGATCTGATGTCGATGTCGGCGCACAAGGTCTACGGCCCCAAAGGAATCGGCGCGCTCTATGTCAGCCGCGAGGTATGCGAGCGCATCGCACCGCAAATGCATGGCGGGGGCCACGAGCGCGGCCTGCGTTCGGGCACGCTTCCCACGCACCAGATCGTTGGAATGGGAACCGCGTGCGAGATCGCGCAGGATCAGATGCAAGCCGACAGCGAGCGGATCGCGAGATTGAGCGCGCGGTTGCTCGAACGGGTACTTCGACTCGAAGGCGTCACGCACAATGCCGGCGCAGCGCGGCGCATTCCCCATACGCTGAGCCTCACCATCGATCTGCCAGGCTTTTTCACGTTCATGCTGCCCGGCGATCTGGCCGTCTCGTCGACTTCGGCCTGCAATTCCGCAGCCGGCACGCCGTCGCATGTACTGACCGCGATCGGACTCGGGCAGGATGCCGCCAGTCGAACGATTCGAATCAGCATCGGGCGGTACACGACCGAGGACGATGTCGACTATGCGGCGGGCTGCTTCGAGCAGGTCGTGAGCGAATGCGCTCAGGAATGCCGGCGCTGACGCGTCAGCTTTCCTGCGAGCGTATGCGCTGCACTACCGAGCTATCGAGCTACCGAACTATCGATCGGCCCGATTGAGTGCGGGCCACTGTGCGAACGCGAAGACCCACAGCATGACGATGTTGACGATCGGCACGAACATCGTCAGGAACCACCAGCCCGAGTACCCCGCCCGGCGGATGATTCTGATGTACGGATAGAGCATCGCGACCAGAACGACGATGACGAACAGCCAGTGCCCGGAATTCATTGGATGCATTTTTTTCTCCAGTAAGGCCCGTCCGCGCTGCCCCGGCACCGCTCCGGGGCAGCGCGATCGCTTAGAACGGCAGCTTTGCGTCCGGCTTCGCGGCCAGAATCACGCGACGGAAATCGTCCTGGATCCGCGCGAGCGCATCGGCACTGTCGGCCTCGAAGCGCAGGACCACGACAGGCGTCGTATTCGACGAACGCGCAAGCCCGAAACCATCGGGGTATTCGACGCGCAACCCATCGATCGTAATGACTTCGTCCGCGCCCTGAAAGCGCGCCTCTTTCTGCAAACGCCCGATCAGCGCGAAGTTCTCGCCCTCTTCGAGCTTCAATTGCAACTCGGGCGTCGACAGTGAATTCGGCAGATCGTTGAGTACCTTGCTCGGATCGCTCACGCGCGCCAGCAGCTCGAGCAAGCGAGCGCCCGTGTACAGACCATCGTCGAAACCGTACCAGCGATCCTTGAAGAACACGTGCCCGCTCATTTCACCGGCGATCGGCGCGCCCGTCTCGCGCAGCTTCGCCTTCACGAGCGAATGGCCCGTCTTCCACATGACCGGCTCGCCGCCATGCTGGCGCACCCAGGTAGCAAGATTGCGCGTGCACTTGACGTCGTAAATGACCTGCGCACCGGGATTGCGCGACAAGATTTCCTGCGCGAAGAGCATCAGTTGGCGGTCCGGATAGATGATCTGGCCATCCTTCGTGACCACACCGAGACGGTCGCCGTCGCCATCGAATGCGAAGCCGATTTCAGCATCCGTTTCCTTCAGTGCCCGGATCACATCCTGCAAGTTTTCCGGATGCGCGGGATCGGGATGATGGTTGGGGAAATTGCCGTCGATATCGGTGAAGAGTTCGACGAGTTCGCAGCCGAGCGCCTTGAACAGGCGCGGGGCAAGACCGCCCGCGACACCGTTGCCCGCATCGACGACGAGCTTCATCGGGCGCGCGAGCTTGATGTCGCCGACGATCCGCTCGATGTATTTATCGCTGACGTCGTATTCGACATAGCCGCCATCGCCGGCGCTGAATTGGCCGTCGACGATACGCCGATAAAGCGCCTGGATCTGCTCGCCGTAAATGGCCGCGCCGCGCAACACCATCTTGAAGCCGTTGTAGTCGGGCGGATTGTGACTGCCCGTGACGACGATGCACGAATCGACCGACCGTTCGCCGCCCGGCAACGCGAGCGGCACGCTCGCCGCGAAGTAGCCGACCGGCGTCGGCACCATGCCGACATCGACGACATCGACACCCGCCGCGCGCAACCCGTCGGCCAGCGCCGCGACGAGCGACGGACCCGACAAGCGGCCATCGCGTCCGACGACGACGGCGTCGCCGCCCTGCGCGCGAATTTCGCTGCCGAATGCACGGCCGATCAAGCGCGCCACATCGGCATCGAGCGTCTTGCCCACGACGCCGCGGATGTCATACGCCTTGAAGATGGATTGTGAAATCATGGATAGGCTCTCAGTCTGCAAAAAAGGATGCAAAACGGCGTTGCAGCGCCAGACGCAGCGCGCCGCACGCGGTGTCGCAGATTCCCCTTACACCGCCGCCGCACGAGGGGTGCGCGATCGTTCCCACTTATAATTGCCGTTTTTCAACGGACGCACGACGCGCTCATTTTAATGCCAAGACGTTTCATTGCCGGACATTCGTCAGCCGAAGCTTGTATCAAGGCGTTAGCGAAGCGCGTCCCACGACGAGCAAATTCCCTGCCGCGCAACGTATGCTGAAGCGTCTTGCCAACCAGGACGTCGCGAAAGCCGTCGCGAACATCATCTGGCTCGGGCTCGAACGACTGACCCAGATCGTCGTCGCCATCGCCATCGCGGGCCTGCTTGCGCGCTACCTGGGCCCCGACGCATTCGGCAAATGGCAATACGCGAACACGCTGCTGCTCGTGCTCGCGCCCATCACATGGGTGTGCGGCGCCGAAATTCTCGTCCCGACGATCGTGCATCGCCCCGCCTCCGAGCTGGGCACGGTGCTCGGCAGCGCCTTCGCGCTGCGCATGAGCGTTTCGGTGCTGGCACTGGCCGCAACATGGACAGCCATTGCGCTCGGCGTGACGGACCCGCTCGTCGGCGCCATGCTCGCCGGCCTGGCCGTGACCATGCTTTTTCGGGAGCCGTTCATCGGGGTCATCAACTCGTGGCTGCAAAGCTTGACCTACAGCAAGCCGCAGTTGTTGACGAGCATCGTCACCGCGCTCGCCAAAGCCGCGCTCGTCTATCTGTTCGTGCGCGTTGCCATGGCGCCCGCCGCGTTCGGCTGGCTCTGGGCAGCCGAATCGGCCGTCATCGGCGGTGCGCTCGTCGTCTACTACATGCGCCGCCATGGCGGTACGCTCGGCTGGCGCGTCGACGGGCCGCTGTTGCGTCACTTCGCAAGCGCGGGCACGGTGTTCTGGATCGGCCTCGTCTGCATGTATCTGTTCCTGAAGCTCGACCGGCTCATGCTCGAGCGCGCCATCTCGTTCGCCGATCTCGGCCGCTACTCGGCCGCGCAGCAGATCAACGAAAACTGGATCGCGCTCGGGCTCATGCTCGCGCAGACCATCGCACCGGCCTTCATCTACCGCGTGCAGGACCCCGCCAGACTGCTCGCCAACGTACGGCGGCTCATGCTGTTCGCCGCCGCGCTGATGGCGGCCGGCGCGCTCGTGCTCGGTTTGTTCGGACACCTGATCATCACGCGCGTGTTCGGGCCCGGCTATGAAGGCGCTGTCGCGATTTTTCGCTGGTGTGTCTGGCTTTCCGTGCCGGCCGGCATCGAGGCCATCGGCAATCTCGTCGTGCTCAAATATCAGGCGAAGTTCGTTTTGCTCGCGAAGTGGGTGCTCGCGCTCGCTGTCGCGTTCGTCGTCAACCTCGTTGCCATCGCGCGGATCGGTGCGTACGGCGCGCTCGTGGGACTCGCCGCAGGCTATGCCGCCGCCGCCGCGGTGAACCTCTACTACATTCGCTACAAGCTGTCATGACGACGCCCACGACGCCCACCACTGCGCCGCCATCCGCGCCGAGCGACGCGCTTGCCGATGTCACGGTATTGATGCCCGCCTACAACGGGCAAGCGGATGTCGAGCGCACGCTGGCGTCGTTTCGCGAACGCGCCGCTGTGCACGTCTTGCTCGTCGACGACGGCAGCGATCCGCCGATCGTCGCACCGGCCCTGCCGAACGTGACCGTCGAGATTCTGCGGATGCCACGAAACGGGGGAATCGAACGCGCGTTACAAGCCGGCATCGAAGCACTCGCTTCGCGCGGCTGCAAGTACGCAGCGCGGATCGATGCCGGCGATCTTGCCGCGCCCGAGCGGCTCGCCAGGCAACGCGCCTACCTCGAAGCGCATCCGAACGTTGCCGGTGTGGGCATGTGGACCCAAGTGGTGACACGCGAAGGCGAACCACTCTTCATGTTGCGCCCCGCCACCGAGCCGGCTGAAATTCGCCGCTTGCGTTTTTTCCGCTCGCAGTTGGTGCATCCGGCGATGATGCTGCGCGTCGATGCGGTGCGCGCGGTCGGCAATTACCGTGTTGCGTATCCGGCGGCCGAAGACCTCGACCTCTTCCTGCGTCTCATGGAACGCTACGACTGTGCGAACCTGCCCGAGCTGGGGCTTTATTACGAAGCCAATCCGGACGGCATCAGCGCTACGAAGCGCCGCAGGCAGATCGTCTCCACGATCCGGCTCGGCATGCGCTATTTCAACGCACGCAACGTCTACGATTGGTTAGGACTCGCGAAGAACCTGCTCCATCTCGTCACACCCTACGGATGGCTTCACCGCATGAAACGTGTCCTCTTTGCCGCCCGTACCGCATGAATTCACCTGCTCGATCCGCTGCCGTTGCCACTAGCGCCACCGCTGCGCGAACGCTCTCGATCTGCCTCGTCTGCAATACGTCGTTTGCGATCCATACGTATCGCCAAGGGCTGATCCGCACGCTGATCGCCAATGGCGCGACCGTGACGGTCATCGCGCCGCGCGATCGCACGACCGCCCTGCTCGAGCAAATGGGCTGCCGCTTCGTGGAACTGCATGTGGCGTCGAAAGGGACCAACCCGCGCGACGACCTGCGTACGTTCGCCGCACTGTATCGCCATTACCGCGCGATCAAACCCGACATCGTGTTTCACTACACGATCAAACCGAACATCTACGGCACGGTTGCCGCATGGCTTGCGCGTGTACCGTCGATTGCGGTCACGACGGGCCTCGGCTACGTCTTCATTCAGAAGAGCCGTGCGGCGATCGTGGCGAAGGCGCTCTACCGGTTCGCGTTCCGGTTTCCGCGCCAAGTATGGTTCCTCAACCGGGACGATCAAACCGCATTCGTCGAATCGCGGCTGCTCGCGCACCCGGAGCGGGCACGCCTGCTCCATGGCGAAGGGGTGGACTTGAACCATTTCGCGTACACCCCGCCGCGACAGAAACAGAACTTTACATTTGTCTTGATCGGGCGCTTGCTTTGGGACAAGGGCGTCGGCGAATATGTCGAGGCGGCACGTATCTTGCGCGAGCGGCATCCCACGGCGCGGTTCCAACTGCTCGGGCCGGCCGGCGTCGATAACCCGAGCGCGGTGACGCTGGACACGCTGCAAGCATGGCAACGCGAAGGCCTCGTCGAATATCTCGGTGAAGCGCACGACGTACGCGAGCACATTGCAAACGCGGACTGTGTGGTGCTGCCTTCGTACCGGGAAGGCGTGCCACGCACGCTGATGGAGGCTTCGGCGATGGGCCGGCCGATCGTGGCGACCGACGTTCCAGGCTGCCGCGAAGTGGTGGCCGACGGCATCACGGGATTTCTCTGCGAGGCGAAAAGCGCGGCGAGCCTCGCCGACAAGCTGCAAGCGATGATGGCACTCACGCCCGACGAACGGCGTGCAATGGGCGAGCGCGGCCGCGCGAAGGTCGCGGCGGAATTCGACGAAACGACTGTCATCGCGCGCTACCTCGAAACGCTGCGCGAACTCACTGGCGTTTCTCTTTATCTTTGACGGAGCACGACGATGGCGATGAAAGGCACGATTCTGGTGACGGGCGGCGCGGGGTTCATTGGCTCGCATACCGCGGTCGAACTGCTCGCAAGCGATTATGACGTGGTCATCGTCGATAACCTCGTCAACAGCAAGCGCGAGGCCGTGCGCCGCATCGAGGAAATTGCGGGGCGTGAAGTCGCTTTTTACGAAGCCGACGCATGCGATGCCGCGGCGCTGAGCGCGATTTTCGATAAACACCCGATCGATGCCGCGATTCATTTCGCCGCGTTGAAGGCGGTCGGCGAATCGGTTGCCAAACCGATCGACTACTACCGTAACAACATCGGTAGCCTGCTCACCGTGCTCGATACGATGCGTGAGCGCAATGTGAAGCGATTCGTTTTCAGCTCGTCGGCGACTGTTTATGGCGTGCCCGAGCGCTCGCCGATCGACGAATCGTTTCCGCTTTCGGCGACGAACCCCTACGGCCAATCGAAGCTGATCGCAGAGCAGATTCTGCGCGATGTCGAACGGTCCGATCCGGCGTGGCGCATTGCCACGCTGCGATATTTCAATCCGGTTGGGGCGCACGAGAGCGGACGTATCGGCGAGGACCCGGCGGGCATTCCGAACAACTTGATGCCTTATGTGGCGCAGGTCGCGGTAGGCAAGCTCGACAAATTGCGCGTGTTCGGCAGCGACTATGACACCCCCGACGGGACGGGCGTACGCGACTATATCCATGTCGTGGATCTGGCTCGCGGGCATATCGCCGCACTCGATGCTCTGAAGGCGCGCGACGCGAGCTTGACTGTCAATCTTGGTACCGGGCGCGGGTACTCGGTGTTGGAGGTGGTGAAAGCGTTCGAGGCCGCTTCGGGGCGGAAGGTGCCTTATGAGCTCGTGGATCGGCGGCCTGGCGATGTGGCTTCCTGCTTTGCGAGCACGAGTGCGGCCGAGCAGACACTTGGCTGGCGAGCCGAGCACGGCATCGAGCGCATGTGCGTCGACCATTGGCGGTGGCAGTCGATGAATCCGAATGGGTTTGCTTGATCGAGACGGGACGGTACCTGCGACTGCTCCCGTTCGGCTTCTTCGAGGGCCGTAAACGCGGACGAGGCGTCGAGGTACTGCCTCATAACATCATCCGCGAGCTCGAGCATGTCGGTGTTCGGTATAAAGGTTTATTTCGACAAAACGTACCGAAACCACATACATTTCAACGGGTTACAGCGACAGAGTGTTCGCTTTCCCTGGCGCCCCCCCAAAAGACCGCGTCTTGAAGCGGGCGCGACGCGCTCTGCTGATTTCGCCGGCTCCCAGCATCGCGCGTCGGGTTTCTGCGTTCGGCAGTTGAACTGGAGGATCGGCGGCCCGGCGATGTGGCTTCATGCTTTGCGAGCACGAGTGCGGCCGGGCAGACACTTGGCTGGCGAGCCGAGCACGGCATCGAGCGCATGTGCGTCGACCAGACGGAACCGCCGCTTTCACCTTGTAAGCCAACGTAACAAGTTCGTTATTTATAAAGATCACAAAATGACATAAAATTGACCAAAATATGATTAACAAATAGAAATGTCCGATTTACCTATCTATTATCTCCATATACCCAAAACCGCTGGCACTTCTCTGATCAGTTTCCTGGATAGCCAATTCGATTCCAGCGAAATCTGCCCTGCCCAGCTGCTTCCGAGCCTCTTCGCGCTTCCGAGGCAGGATCTTTCCAAGTACGCCTTCTTCCGAGGCCATCTATGGCACGGCTTGAATACCTATTTGAAAAGAGACCTCGCTTATATAACGATGCTGCGCGACCCCGTTCAGCGCACCATTTCCTGGTATTCGCATGTGCGCCGCGAGCCCGGCGCATATCGGCACGATCAGGTCGTCAACGAGAATTGGTCGCTCCTGGATTTCGTCTCCGACGAAGTAACGAACTGGGATCTGATCAATGCTCAGACGTTATTCCTCGCGGTCGATCTCGATTACGAGAAACTCGCGAAAGATCCCGTCGGCTACGGGCAGGCAGTCGTGCGCGAATATGCGAGCCGCAAGCACGATCGCGAACTGCTGATCCGCGCCAAGGCCCGCCTCGAGCAGTGCCTCTTCGTCGGTTTGGCGGAGCGCATGAGCGAGTCGCTGCAGCTTCTGAGCCATACGCTCGGCTTCTACCCTGTCATCGAGGAACGGAAGCTCAACGTTTCGTCCAATCGCGTCCCGGCCGAGGCCCTCTCCGTCGAAGCGCTCGAAGCCATTCATCGCGTCACCGAACTCGATCGCGAGCTGTACGACTGGGCCGCGAAAGTATTCGAGCAACGATACGCCGCAATGGTCGACTCGCTGCTCATGAGCCAGTGGAAAACGAATCCGCGCCATGCCCCAGCCGCATGGACAGCTCCGTTGGGCACCGAAGAACGAGGTCAAATCGCCATGACGGTCGTCAGCGCGCCGCGCCTCGCCCGACCCGGTTCCGAGTTCCGCGCCAACGTCGCCCTCGCAAACCGATCCCACTTCCGTCTGGCCAGCCAGACACCTTATCCGCTCAATCTTTCGTACCATTGGCTCGATGCGCAAACCGGCGGCATGGTCGTCTTCGACGGCGAACGTACCGCCCTCTCGGAAACGCTTAGCGCGGGCGATTGCAAGCATTACGCGGTTCGCGTCGTCGCCCCGGAGCATGCGGGCAAGTACACATTGCGGATAACGATAGTGCAAGAAGGCGTCGCGTGGTTCGACGACGAGCCGTCCCGCGTCTGCACCGATTACCCGATCGAAATCGCATAAGGCATTTCACGCTTCACCTCCTACGCGGCAGGCATGCGGACGGCTCTCGGTATAATTCGCCGTCCGCCACCCGGCTACCGCTCATGCTCAGTTTCGCACTCGCCTTTCTCGTCTCCCTGCTCGTTACGTTGCTGATCGTGCGCTATGCGCATCTGCACGAAAGGTTTTCGATCGATGCCGATCTGGCCGGCGTACAGAAGTTTCATGCCCGGCCCGTTCCGCGCGTCGGCGGCCTCGGGATCCTCGTCGGGCTGGTGGCGTCGACGCTGGAGCTCTACGGCCCCTATCCGGCTGTCTCGCTGGGCATCCTCGCATTGATCGCCTGCGGCATTCCGGCGTTCGCCTCGGGCTTGATCGAAGACATCACGAAGCGCGTTTCGCCCACCGCACGGCTGGTCGCCACCATGGGCTCAGCCGCCCTCGCCTATTTCGCGCTGCATATCGCCGTGGTGCGCATCAGCGTACCGCCGCTGGATTTTCTGCTTTCCTATGCGGTCATTTCAGCCGCGGTGACCGTGCTGGCGGTCGCGGCCCTGGCGAATGCGGTGAACATCATCGACGGCTTCAACGGGCTTGCCTCGATGGTCGCGATGATGATGTTTGCATCGCTTGCTTATGTGGCGTTCCGCCTGTCCGATCCGATCGTGCTGTCGGCATCGCTGATCATGATGGGCGCGGTGCTCGGCTTCTTCATCTGGAATTTCCCGGCCGGTCTGATTTTTCTGGGCGACGGCGGTGCCTATTTCATCGGCTTCATGCTTGCCGAGCTCGCGATCATGCTCGTCATGCGACACCGCGAGGTCTCCGCGTGGTATCCCGTGCTGCTCTTCGTTTATCCGATCTTCGAGACCTGCTTTTCGATCTACCGGAAAAAATTCGTGCGCGGCATGTCGCCCGGCATTCCCGACGGCGTGCATTTGCACATGCTCGTCTACAAGCGCCTCATGCGCTGGGCCGTCGGCGCCAAAACCGCGCATGAGTTGACGCGGCGCAATTCGTTCACATCGCCCTATCTGTGGCTGCTGTGCCTGATCGGTGTCATTCCCGCGACGCTCTTTTGGCAACACACGGTGCACCTGTTCGCCTTCGTCGTGCTGTTCGCACTGACGTATGTCTGGCTCTACGTGAGCATCGTCCGTTTCAGATCGCCGAAGTGGCTCGTCGTGCGGCGCAGCGGGCGGCGCTAAGCTCCGCGCTCCACCACCACGCTCACGCTACCGCGTATTCAGGCCGCTGTCTCGGCGCGCGAGCGCTCGAACGCGCGCCAGCGTTGATCGATGCCCATGCCTACGCCGGCGAGCACCAGATACCAGCATGCAACCGCCAGCCATTGCGCGATGGTCGGCACATGCAGCGCCACCAGCGCGAGCGTCGAACCGCACAGCATCAGGCCGTAATAAAGCAACGCGACGCGGACATGGGACGCGCCCAGTTGCACGAGGCGCTGATAGTAGTGCTGCCGATGCGCCTCCCAGACCTTCTCGCCGCGCGCGAGCCGGCGCAGCAATGTCACCGTTGCGTCCGCAATGAACGGAGCGAAGGCAAGCGCCGGAAACCAGACCGGCCACGCATCGTGCCGCCAGCCCCAAAACCCTAGCGCGCCCGCGAGGAAACCCAGCGGAATCGACCCCACGTCGCCCAGAAAGATACGGGCCGGATGAAAGTTGAGCGCGAGAAAGCCGAGCGCGGCGCCCGCAATCGCCACCGAGGCAATCGATAACTGCGGCTCGACAGCCATCGCCGCCACGGCATAAGTTGCGAAGCCGAAGACGGCCATGCCGCCCGCCAGGCCGTTCGAACCATCCATGAAGTTATAGAGATTGATGAGCCAAACGAGCGCGATGACGGCAGCCACGGCGAGCCACCAATCGATGCCGTTCGCGCTCAGCGCCACCGCCGCCCCGGCCACGATCAAATGCGCCGCGAAACGCGTCTTTGCGGACAAGCCACGGCGATCGTCGATCTGCGAAAGCGCACCCAGGACGAGTGCCCCGACGGCGAACCAACGCATCAGCGGAGCCTCGATCGCGACGA
Source organism: Trinickia sp. (assembly GCF_036503415.1). Lineage (GTDB taxonomy): Bacteria > Pseudomonadota > Gammaproteobacteria > Burkholderiales > Burkholderiaceae > Trinickia. The sequence goes on from NZ_DASXWY010000145.1 coordinate 43,897, forward strand.
TCGCAAGCGCCGCCGGCAACACGCCCCATCCTCCCACACGCGGCACCGGCTTCACGTGCAACGAACGATGATTGGGAATATCGAGCGCAATATCGAACGCCCATCCCGTGCGAAGCAGGATCCATAGGACTACGAAGCAGATCAGTGCAGCAGCGAACCCGGTGAGAAGAAGCGACGATATCGTCATCGATGGCGCCTCATTCAACGGTTGAAGCGGTCGATCGTGCCCGCACGGTTTGCTTGAGCCCATCCGCGACTTGCCACGGCGGCGTCCATCCGAGTTCGTTGGGCAGCCGCCTACACTCCACGCGCAAGGGGCCGGTCAGCCGATCGATGCGGTCGGACTGCCGCGTCAAAGTCCCGATCAGGCGCAACAAGGCGACAGGCACGGACACGAGTCGCGCCGGCTTGCCCAGCGCATCGGCAATCGCGCGAATCATCTGCGAGACGCTCAAATCCTCGCAATCCGTCACGTGATAGACACCCTCGAGCGCGGCGGGATAGGTGGCGAGCAAACGAATCGCATCCGCCAGATTGCCGACATAGACCATGCTGCGTTGCGCATCGACGGCCCCCAGCGGCAACGGAACGCCCTTCTCGACAGCCTTGATGAGACCGAGGAAATTCGCGCGCACGCCCGGACCGTAGACCAACGGCGGACGCACGACGACGATCTCCATTCCAACCGCCCGCCCGAACTCGCGCAACGCCAGTTCGGCTTCGCGCTTCGAGATGCCGTATGGATCGACAGGCGACGCCTCGTCGTTCTCGCGCCACGGCCGCCCCGGCTCGCCCTCACCGAGCGCTTTGATGCTGCTGACATAGACGAACCGCCGCGCGCCGGCCACCGATGCGGCGCGCGCGGCGTTGAGCGTGCCGTCGACATTCGTCGTTCTATGCGCGGCGATCGGGTCCACCGCGCGATCGCGCATGATGTGCACGCGGGCCGCAAGATGAACGAAGGTGTCGCATGGGCCGAAGGCGGGTCTGCCCAACGCGAGCGAGGCGAAGTTGTCATCCTCGATCAGGCACTCGCGCACCCTGGGCGTACAGACACCTTGCCGACGCACCAGCGCAACGACGTCATGGCCGCTGTCGCGCAGCAGCGCGCACAACGCCTTGCCGACGAAACCGTTAGCTCCCGTTATGGCAATTCGCACACCGCCTCCTTGTATGAACCCCGCCTCAACGATATCGCCTGGCGGGCATCACGCCAGCACCGACCGATAGACATCGCGGGTCTGCTCGACCGTTGCCGCCCAGGTGAGTTCGGCGGCGCGTTGCAAGCCCTTGGCGACGAGCGACTCGCGCAACGCAGCGTCTTCGAGCAATCGCGCCAGGCCGTCGGCGATCGCATCGACGGAATAAGGATCCACTTCCCAAGCCGCCCCTGCCGACACTTCCGGCAAAGATGTCACGTTGGCGGTCAACACAGGAACTGCGCTTGCCATCGCCTCCGCCACCGGCAGACCGAACCCTTCGTAAAGCGACGGATAGGCAAATACTGCCGCAGCCGATAGCAGCCGAGTGAGATCGGCCCGGGACACATAGCCCGGCGCGATGATTTGACCGGCGTTCGCCAAGGGGCCGATATCGCGCTGCAGATCGGAATTCATCCACCCGTTCGCGCCGATCAGAACGAGCGGGAACTCGCGCCTCAGCGCTTCGGGCAAATGGGCGTAGGCCGCGACGAGCCGGCGCAGGTTTTTCCTCGGCTGTAACGTACAGACCGACAGAACGAAGCCACGGTATTTCAGCCCCAACGCCGCGAGCACGGCAGAGCAGACCTCCTCCGATCGAGGCTGAAAGCACGTTTCCACGCCCAGATGGACAGTGACGACCTTCTCGTCGGGCAATCCATAGATGTCGTGAATTTCCTTCTTCGTGTAGTGGCTGTCCGCAATGACGACGCGCGCTTGAGCAAGCGTGCGCGGCAATCCATCGTCCAGATACTGGACGGCCACGCTCGGGTGGAATTCGGGGTGCCGCCGATGGGACAGATCGTGGACCGTGACAACGGAAGGTCCGCGGTAGCGCGACGCGATGAAATTCGTCTCGTGATAGAGGTAGCCACGCTTGGCGAAGTCCCGACGCAAACTCCCCGAAGCAAAGCTTCGGGCAAGCGTTCGAGCTTTATAGACGCCGGGGACATTGCGCGCGGCGCGCAAAGCCGATGCGGTGAACCCTTTGCTGAATTGGGCGGCCTTGGCCAGCGAGGTTTGATCGCACATCAGCGCACGCAGCGCATCGCCTTCGTAGACGGTCGAGCCCACCCATCCGGCAATTGCCTCGACATCCGGTTGCTCCAACAATCCTTCGAGCAAGTGCTGCGTGTAGTAGCCGACGCCGCTGCGCGGCGGCCGCAGCGAGTTGAGATCAAAAAGCAGTTTCATGCAATGGCAGCGAGCCGTGGTGGCGTTGAAAAAAGGGGCGAAAGACGCCTGACGATCAAAGCCGCCATGCTACGACAGGAAGCCGTCGATTTTCCAATAATTGGCGCACCCGGGAGGTGGGCGCGCAGTTCATTAGCGCGTCAGCACCCCGGCTGAGCGCGTAATGGGGACCGATTCGAGCCGCGGCGGCAACGCCGTCTCATATTCTGGGACCCAACGACGCAAATCGCGGCGCACTTCATCGTCCGTCAATACGCGATGCTGCATCAACCACGGCATCAACTCGTCGAGAAGATCGCTCGGGGCTTCCCGTGCGCGGGCGATGCGCAGTTTCGGATGCACCGTGCGGGTGGTGGTTTCGTCGTCGGCGAGCAGTTCCTCGTAGAGCTTTTCGCCGGGGCGCAGGCCCGTGAAAACGATCCGAATCTGCTCCTCGGTGAAGCCGTACAGACGGATCAGGTCACGAGCCAGATCGACGATCTTCACGGGCTCGCCCATGTCGAGCACGAAGATATCGCCGCCTTGCCCCATGCTCGACGCCTGCAAGACGAGCTGCGACGCCTCGGGGATCGTCATGAAAAACCGCGTGATCTCGGGATGCGTGACCGTGACCGGCCCGCCCTTGGCGATTTGCTTCTGGAATTTCGGAATCACGCTTCCGGCACTGCCGAGCACGTTGCCAAAGCGGACCGTTTCGAATCGCGTCCCGTTGCTCGTTTGCTGAAGCGCCTGACAGGTCATCTCCGCCAGCCGTTTGCTCGCGCCCATGACGTTGGTCGGGTTGACTGCCTTGTCCGTCGAGATCAGCACGAAGCGTTTCGCGCCATGGCGGATGGCCGCGCGTGCGACGCGATAAGTGCCGAGCACGTTGTTGCGCACAGCCTGCCAGGCGTTCACCTCCTCCATCAGCGGGACGTGCTTATAGGCCGCCGCATGAAAGACGATATGGGGCGCATAGCGGGAAAAAACCTGATCGAGCAAGAGCGAGTCTTTGGCATCGCCCACCACCGGTACCATCGAGAGGCCCGGATAGTGGTCCGTCAGCTCTTCGACCAGTCGATAGATTGCGTACTCCGAAACATCGAAGGCGATCAATTGAGCGGGCTCGAAGCGCAGAATCTGGCGGCACAACTCCGAGCCGATGGAACCGCCCGCGCCCGTGACCATGACCACGCGGCCGCGCAGCAGCGCTTCCACGTGAGGCGTATCGATCTTGACCGGCTCGCGCCCCAGCAAGTCTTCCAGATCGATGTGCCGCACACGAGCGAGGAACGGCTGACCCTTCGTCAATGCGGCCAGCGCCGGCAACACCATCGCGCGGACCCCGGCACGCACGCAGATCGCGGCGACGCGGCGCTGGGCGTCCACCGATGCCGATGGAATGGCGATGATCGCGTGCTCGGCCTTCAGCTGTTGAGCAACGCGCTGCAAGTCGGCGATCGGCCCCAAGACCTTGTAACCGTAGATCTCGCGGCCCTGCTTGGCTGGATCGTCGTCCAGCAGGCCGACCAGGCGCCAATCGCTCGAACGCGACAGCTCACGCGCGAGACTCGCGCCGGCCGAGCCGGCGCCCAGCACGATCACCGGCTTGCCTTGGGCAACCAGACCCCCATAAAGATAGAATTCCTTCGCAGTCCGATACAACGCGCGCGCGCCGCCCATGACGAGGAACAGCAGCAGCGGACAGACGATCAGCACCGAACGCGGAATGATGGGCGAGGGCTGCAGCATGACCGCGCCGATCATGATGAGCAACGCGCCGGCGCCAACGGCCTTCGAAATACGAACCAGATCCGGCAGGCTCGCGAACACCCACATGCCTCGGTATAGACCGAACACGCGGAACATCACCGAATAGACCAGTACGACCCAGATGAGCGCGTGCAGTGCGCCGTACAGGAAGGTAACGGGTACGTCCCCGTTGAAGCGAATCGCGTAAGCCGCAAGCCACGCAGCCGTCACCGCCAGCGCATCGAAAGCGAATGCACTCAACGAGAGCCACGATGATTTAAATCGAGACATTCCGCGACTTTTCCTCGGAGTAAAGTTGGAATACATAGCGCAGAGAGCCCGTTCAACGCTTTAGCGTTCTTCTTATTGATCGCGGCAGCCGGCCCGCATACAATTGCGCAGGCCAGCATTATGAGGCAGATCGGTAGCAATTTCCATGCGAAGTGGCGCCAACACCACGCCCGATCCCGCCACGGCCTTCTCAGAATAGGACAAAACGGCCCCGTTGAAGATACTTCATAAAAGACGCGGGAAGGAATAGTGTGATGTGCCGGATGGTGCAAAATCCGTAACCAGATGTTCTCGATTTCGGTCCGCCGGGGCCAATTTCCGCTAGAATCGCCCCCTGCACAATGGATCAGCGCCGATGAATATCATTCCTGTCATCATCTGCGGCGGTGCCGGAACGCGCCTTTGGCCCGTTTCCCGGGAAGCGTTTCCCAAGCCGCTGCTCAAGCTCGCTGACGGTCAAAGCCTTCTGCAAAAGACGTTCTTGCGCGCAGCTCGCGTTGCGTCGACGAACGAAGTCCTGATCGTTACCAATCGCGAGACCTATTTTCTGACCAAGGACGAGTGCGGTGAGTTGGACACGGACGTATCGCGTGTCGGCTTCGTGCTCGAGCCCGCCGCCCGCAATACCGCGGCGGCAATCGGCGCTGCGGCCGAGGTCGTTCGCGAGGCGCACGGCCCCGATGCGATCATGCTCGTCATGCCGGCCGATCAACTCGTCGAGAAAGAGCAAGCCTTCGCGCAAGCCGTGCAAGACGCGGCACGCGGTGCGGCCAACGGCCGGATCGTGACGTTCGGCATTCGTCCGACCGCGCCGGAAACGGGCTACGGCTATATCGAATTCGAAGCACGCCCGCTGCCAGGGGCCGAGGGCATCCACAAGGTCGAACGTTTCATTGAGAAACCCGAGCTGAATATCGCCAAGGAATTGGTCGGTACGGGCCGGCACCTGTGGAATGCCGGCATGTTCTGCTTCACTGCGCAGACGATGCTCGACGAATTGCAAAAGCACGCGCCGAACGTCATCGAACCGACGCTAGCGGCTGTGAAGGACGCACGACGGAGCACATCGGACGATGGCTTTTCCGTCGAGCTCGATGCAGCGCATTTCGGCAAGGCGCAAGACATCTCGATCGACTACGCGGTCATGGAACGGTCGAGCAACGTCAACGTCGTGCCGTGCGATCTTGGGTGGAACGACATCGGGTCGTGGGTTGCGATCAGCGAGTTGACTTCGCCCGACGAGAGCGGCAACCGCATTAATGCCAGGACCGCGCTGCACGATGTCGAGAACTGCTTCGTGCAGAGCGACGAACGCCTGATCGGCATGGTCGGCGTACGCGATCTCATCGTCGTGGATACGCCCGATGCGCTGTTGATCGCGGACAAAGACCGCGCGCAGGACGTGAAGCAGATCGTCGCCAAGCTCAAACGGACGAACGACGACGCATGCCGCCTGCACCGCACCGTGCATCGCCCCTGGGGCACCTATACCGTGCTCGAAGAAGGCGACCGCTTCAAGATGAAGCGCATCGTCGTCAAGCCCGGCGCGTCGCTTTCTCTGCAGATGCACCACCATCGCAGCGAGCACTGGATCGTCGTCAGCGGCTGCGCGGAAATCGTCAACGGTGAGCAGATCATCTCGCTGCAGCCGAACGAATCCACGTATATCCCGGCGGGGCACAAGCATCGGCTCGTCAATCCGGGCGTGCTCGATCTCGTGCTGATCGAAGTGCAATGCGGCGAGTATCTCGGCGAAGACGATATCGTTCGCTTCGAAGACATCTACGGGCGCGCACCCTGCTGAACTGCGGTTATGAGGGGGCTGCAAGCCCCCTTCCCCTGCTTCGATCGGGCGCGGGCGCGGCAGTCTTGCCGAAGAAGCGAACAACGAACGTCGTGCCCACGAACCCTGCCTGACTCATGCGCGTTCTCCATTTCTATAAAACATACAAGCCCGATTCGATGGGCGGCGTTGAAGAGCTGATTGGGCAGATATGCTCGGGGGCCGCGAAACAAGGCGTGACGAGCGAAGTGTTGACGGTCAGCAGAGATACCTCGACCGTCGATTTCGGGGATCACATTCATCACCGCGCAAAGCTCGATGTCGAGATTGCCTCGTCGGCATTTTCAATTCATGCGTTAAAGCGTTTCAAGGATCTGGCGCGACATGCGGACGTGATTCACTACCACTTCCCCTGGCCGTTTGCCGATATGGCACATTTTCTGACGCGCGTGCGCAAACCGTGCCTCCTCACGTATCACTCGGATATCGTGCGGCAGAAGGTGTTGCTGCAGTTTTATAAGCCGCTGCGCGACAGGTTTCTTGCCAGCGTCGACAAGATCGTGGCGACTTCGCCGAACTACGTCGAGACGAGCGACGTGCTGCGGCGCTTTCGGGACAAGGTAGAGGTCATTCCGATCGGGCTCGATCCCGCATCTTATGCGCCGCCCACCGAGGACAAGCTGCGATATTGGCGCGAGCGTGCCGGCGAGAAGTTCTTTTTGTTCGTGGGCAACCTGCGGTACTACAAGGGGCTGCATATCCTGCTCGATGCGCTCGCGGGAACCCAGTTCCGTGCGGTGATCGTTGGAGCCGGGCCGGTCGAGAGAGAGCTCAAGCAGCAGGCGGCGCGGTTGAAACTCGACAACGTCGATTTCGTAGGGCCTGTGGGCGACGACGATAAAATCGCGCTGCTCACGCTTTGTCATGCGCTGACGTTTCCTTCGCATCTGCGATCGGAGGCGTTCGGGATATCGCTGCTGGAAGGGGCGATGTTCGGGAAGGCGTTGATTTCGGCGGAGATCGGGACGGGGACGTCGTATGTGAATGTGGATGGAGAGACGGGGATCGTGGTGCCGCCCAGCGATCCGCAGGCGCTCAGGGGTGCCATGGCGAAGCTGTGGGGTGACTACGCGCTGACGAAACGGTTGGGCGCGGGCGCACGCGAACGCTTCGAAATGCACTTCACCGCCGCCCGGATGGCCGAATCGTACGTCGAGCTGTATCGCAGGTTGGCTGCGCGCGCGTAGGCTGTACCGGTACCAACCGGCGAGCGGAGAATGAACGAGGCAACGCTCAGCGGGAAAACGAAAGGCATCTGCCAACAACCATAGCAACCGGCGAGACACGGGGATGTTAGAAAAACGCAACCGGATAGCAATGTGGGCCGTGCTTATCGCGGCCGCACTGGCGTATACATTGAAGTACCTTCACCACTCGGCCATGCCGGGCAACAGCTTAACGTATCCGGAAGGATGGTGGGGTTGGTTCGACCAGGGGCAGTATCTGCGTGCGGCAACTGCGTTCCTTCACGGCGATCTCGCCCCGCAAAATTTCTACTACCCGCCGCTATACCCGCTCATCGGTGCGGCGTTTCTGCCCTTCCTCCCCAATCATCCGTTCTTCCTATTCGACGGGTTCGCGTTCGTCTTTTTTGTTTATACGTTCATCAAATTTGCCGAGACCTATATCTCGCGCATCGAAGCGGTAGGCATCGTTCTCGCGACGCTGATTTTCAATCATCGAATCCTCGAGCAATTCGCGATTCCCTGGACCACAGCGTGCACGGTTGCGATTTACTCGTTCGCGATCCTCAGGCTCGTGCAGTTGAACCGTGCAGTGCAGACTTCGCAGTACGTCAGCCGCCCCTACAGCGCTTTTCATGCGTTGCCGTTCGCTATCGTGTTCGGGTTGCTGGTGTTATCGCGCCCAGTTGACTCGGGATTGGCTGCCGTCTTTTTCCCAGGATATCTGTACTTCGATTGGAAGCGAACGAACAGCCCACCGCTTCGCCTGTATTGGGGCCGCCTGCTCGCTGTCGGCAGTTTGCTCACACTCGGCTTCGCCTGCGGCCTGGCGCTCTTCGCCGTCTACAACAAGGTGATCTTCGGAAGCCCGCTGGGCGGCTATGTGCAGTCGACTGCCTCGGCGAGTGGGTATTTCCCCTCCCAGCTGCCGCGAAAGCTATTTACGTTGCTCGTCGATACGTACACGGTGTTCCTCGAGCCGCGAGCGTCCCTCCTGACGCACTATCCTTGGATGCTACTGTCGATGTTCGGCATCGCGCTCGCTCTCCTTTCAGGCGACGCGCTCAAGCGCGTCGTCGCAATCGCGCTCATTGTGCATTTCTGCCTTTATGCGCCGTACGGCGACTTGTTGCCAAATGGGCTCTGGCGATTCAACAACATCCATTACTTCAAATGGATGTTGCCTTACCTTGGCTTTTACGCGTGGCTCACCGTCCGATGGACAGTGGCTAGTTGGCGTACCGATCGCGAAAGGCTCGCGAAACGACTCGCGATCGTCTTCGGTGCGGTTTTCCTAATGCTAACGCCGCGGTTCGCTGTCGACGAACGCATGGCCAGCGATCGCGTCGTGACCGGTCCAAGCGGCGAGGCGAGCATCGAGATCGACTTTCCCGACGCCCCGAGCCCGATCGACTTCGTGGACTTGCCTCGCCTTCACGGGGGATTCACTGAGATCTATTTTGGAGAGCATCGCGCCAGTCTCGACGGCCGAGATCTCACGAAGGTTCGCGACTTCAGGCTCGTCCCGAGCCCTACCGGCGCAAGACTGATCTTCATACGACCCGTGGCAGGCCATCGGCTGGTGTTTTCGGCCGGTCAAGGCGTCGATATTTCCGATGTGGGCGGCACCGTCCCCGTTGGACGGTATTATTTCTCGATCGGCTGGCCTCACTGGCGCCGCGACGTGCCGCGGTGATCCATCCCATGGTTGCGTGAGGCAGCGGAAGGAATTGCCGGATTCTATTTTCAGGACCAGAAAATGTCGAAAAACCAATCACTAGACGACAGCCAAGTCGCAGTCATCCTTCCCGCCTATAACGAAGAGGTGACGATCGCGGAAACGATAGAAGAGTTCCACCGCGAGTTGCCGAATGCCGCGATCTATGTGATCGACAACAACTCGAAGGATCGCACGCAAGCCATCGCCGATTCGACGCTCCGGACACTGGGCATTGAAGGCGGCGTCATCTTCGAAGGGCGCCAGGGCAAAGGAAACGCGTTGCGCCGGGCGTTCCTGGAGGTCGACGCGGATATCTACGTGCTCGCCGATGCCGATCTGACCTATCCCGCATCCCGAGTGCACGACCTCATCGATCCGATCGTTCGAAACCGCGCGGATATGGTTGTCGGCGACCGTCACTCAGGCGGACATTACGCGCAGGAAAACGACAGACCGCTTCACGGGTTCGGTAACGCCCTTGTGCAGCATATGGTCAACCGCTTCTTCCGCGCGAAGCTGGTCGACATCATGAGCGGCTACCGGGTTTTCAATCGCCGATTCGTCAAATCGTATCCGATCATGGTCGAAGGCTTCCAGATCGAGACCGATATGACGCTCCATGCGCTGCATCAACGGTTTCGCATCGTCGAAATCCCGGTGGAGTACAAGGATCGCCCGCAGGGCAGCGTTTCCAAGCTGCAGACGCTGCCGGACGGAGCGCGGGTGGTGTTCACGATCGCGCAGATCCTGCGCTACTACCGCCCTCTTATTTTCTTCGGAACGCTCGGCGTCTTGTTCGGCTTGGCGAGTCTCCTGTGCGCGCTGCCCGTCTTCGACGATTGGGCGCGGGAGCGCTACATCCACCATGTCCCGCTGGCAATACTTGCGTCGGCCCTGGGTATCGTGGCAATCATGACCCTCGGTGTGGGGCTCATTCTCGATACCGTCGTGCATATGGAGCGTATGGCTTCGGAGCTTCATCTTCTGAATGACGGCGAGGAGAGAAGGGCGAGCAGATACTGAACTGCTTGCCCACGCCGGTCGGCCACCTGCCGAGGCGACCCGCAATTTGAGGAACGACCCCTTGCTCTCGCCGCCTTTCTTTCGGGCGGCTTGCCCGGCAAGGCGCCGCCGCGGGTCGTCAACCGGCGACTCGTCCTTTATAATGACGCCGCTGTCATCTGGAAAATTACAGATTCTTTCCAGGTAGCCGACTGCCGGCAGATCCTCGCTATAGCCGAGGGCGCCCTACTTCAGCGTGTTGCGCCGCGACGTTTATCGTTGCGGCCGTCTGCTCGATTGCAGGCCACCTAAACCCACCGCGTCCCACAGGATTTCGATGAAAGCAGTCATTCTTGCTGGCGGGCTTGGAACTCGCATCTCCGAGGACACCGTCAACCGACCGAAGCCCATGATCGAGATCGGCGGCAAGCCGATTCTCTGGCACATCATGAAAATTTATTCCGCATATGGGATCAATGAGTTCGTGATCTGCTGCGGCTATAAGGGCTACGTCATCAAAGAATACTTCGCGAACTATTTTCTGCATATGTCCGACGTGACCTTCGACATGCGGACGAATGAGATGCAAGTGCATCAGCAGTATGCCGAGCCGTGGAAAGTCACGCTGGTGGATACGGGCGAGCTCACGATGACTGGTGGCCGCCTGCGCCGCGTGCGGGATTTCGTGAAAGACGAAGAGGCGTTCTGCTTCACGTATGGCGATGGATTGAGCGACATCAACATCACGTCGCTGATTGAATACCACAAGCAGCAGCGGACGTTGGCCACCCTCAGTGCGACGTATCCCCCGGGCCGCTTTGGCGCGTTGGATATTCGCGAAAACAAAGTAGGCTCTTTTAAAGAGAAGCCGAAAGGCGACGGCGGGATGATCAACGGCGGCTTCTTCGTGCTTTCGCCGCGGGTAATCGATCTTATCCCCGGGGACGAATCCGTTTGGGAACGTGAGCCGCTGGAAACGCTCGCGAGCCGCGGAGAGCTTGCCGCATACGAACACGACGGGTTCTGGCAGCCCATGGATACGCTGCGCGACAAGAATCACCTCGAGGAACTGTGGCAGAGCGGCAAGGCTCCATGGAAGGTGTGGTGA
>NZ_DASXWY010000146.1:0-3552 GCF_036503415.1 Trinickia sp.
GTCGGCCGAGCAGATCGGTCTCGCAGCGACGCCGCTCGTTGCGGTCTTCGCCCTCGGTGCGGGGGCTGGACAAACCGGCTGGCTGCAGACCGCCCAAACACTGCCGTTCTTGTTGCTTTCCATGTTGCTCGGTGTCTGGGCGGACCAAAGATCGCGCAGACAACTCATGGCGGGTGCGGAGAGCTTGCGCGCGGCGGCCCTGCTCGTCGTGCTCGCCGCGCTCGCGACCGGCAAGCTCTCACTGCTGCTGCTCGCGGTCTGCGGCTTCGTCGGTGCGTGCGGCACCGTCGCCTACAATGTCGCCGCACCTTCGCTGATTACCACCTTGGTCGAACGGCCAGCCTGGGCCGCGGCGAACAGCCGAACGGAACTCGCTCGCAGCGTCGCTTATGCCGCAGGGCCAGCACTGGGTGGACTGCTGGCGGGAACCATCGGCGCATCCGCAGCATTTATCGTCGCCGCGATGCTCTCCACATTGGCCGCTGCGCTGCTGATCGGCATCGACGAACCGTCACGCACGGCACCCACGCGCCGACACTTCGCGGCCGATCTTCGCGAAGGTGCTGCATTCGTCGCAGGCAATCCGCTGCTGCGCGCGATCGCGCTCACGGCAATCTTCTTCAACATCGGATTCTTCACGATCCAGGCCGTCTACGTACCTTACGCGAGCCGCTATCTTGGCCTGTCGCCGGCGGGAGTGGGTGCCACGCTGGCCGCTTACGGTGCGGGGATGATTGCGGGCGCGCTGACGGCACCACGCATCGCAGCGTCGCTGCGCTTCGGGCAGATCATCGTCGTCGGACCGCTTTGCGGGCTTGCTGCCTCCCTGACGTTGTGCGCAACGCTGATCGTTCCTTCGCCGTGGCTTGCGGCGGCGGCTTACTTTCAGCTCGGTATGGGCCCCATCCTGTGGGTCATCAGCTCGACGACGCTGCGCCAGGCGATCACGCCCGAAACGATGCTGGGACGCGTGTCGGCGCTGATCAGCACCGCGACGTACGGCGCGCGCCCGCTCGGCGCGTTGATCGGCGCCATGCTCGGCGGCCCCTTCGGCGCGAAACCCTGCCTCATCGTGGCGGTGCTTGCATTCGTCGTTCAGGCTTACGTCATCTTGCGCTCGCAAGCCGCAAAGCTCGTCTCGCTGCCCGGGGCGGGCGCCTAGGGCCTGTAATTAGCGTGAACAGGCCCTAGCGCATAGGCGAATCGATGGATCGCGCGGCGAGCCGCAACGCTCGCTGCCGCGCGATCCCCGCGCCGCCCCTCGAGGCGACGCGGGGGATACCGCATCGATCACCGGCGTTGCAGGCGAATATCGCGAGACGACGCACCGACATACACCGCGCTACCCGGTACGAACTTCCAGCCATTGCTCGCCGTGTCCCAGACGCTTTGGAAGCGTGCGGGGATCGAGACACGGACATGTCGTGCCTCACCCGGATTGAGGTAGACCTTCTGCCAGCCGACGAGGCGTTTCGGCGGCTCACCGCTGTAGTTGACGCCCAGGTAGACCTGCGGCACTTCGGCGCCCGCCATCTTGCCATCGTTCTTGACGGTGAAGCTTGCCGTCATCGAATGATCCGGTCCGGGCCGGACATCGAGGTCGGAGTAGCTGAAGTGCGTATAGGACAGGCCATGACCGAACTCGAAGAGCGGAGCGATATTCTTCGCGTCATACCAGCGATAGCCCATGTTCAGCTTTTCAGCATAGACGGGGTCTTTCGGCAGCGTGCCATCGGTGCCCCACGTCGGCGTATCCTGGTCGTGCGCAGGGAACGTGACGGGCAGCTTGCCGGACGGATTGACTTTGCCGAACAATACGTTGGCAATGGCCTGTCCCCCACCCTCGCCCGGGAACCAGGCTTCGATGATCGCGGAAACACGGTCCTTCCATGGCATCAGGACCGGATTCCCGCTTTCGACGATGACGATCGTATGCGGGTTCGCCTGTGCCACGGCTTCGACCAGTTGATCCTGATTCGACGGATTGGCGAGCGCCAGGCTCGTGAGTTCGCCGAAGTCTTCGCCCGACGACTGCGTCACCACGACGATCGCCACATCGGATTGCCGCGCGAGCGCAACGGCGCGATCGATCTCTTGCTGCGTGTAGGCCCTGAACGGCTGCGTCTGATCGCTGTTGCCGGCGAAGCTGACTTGCGCCGCGGGCGCCAGCGCCTGAATGGCCTTGACGATCGGCACGTCGAGCTTGAGCCACGGGTTGGTCCACCAACTGCAACCCGTCGCCGAGCCGAACCTCAACCCGCCGCAACCCGCGAAATTGCCTGACACAGGATCGCGCGTGTTGCCCGAACCGCCGCCCGTGAGAACGGCGGCGTCGGCGTGTCCGCCGATCACGGCGATCCGCTGCAACGCCGCGGCCGTGAGCGGCAATTGTGCGTTGTCGTTCTTGAGCAGCACCATCGATCGCTCCTCCGCGGATTGGGCGAATGCCCGGCCCGCAGCGAAATCGATCGGCGCCGGCTTCGGCGGATCGTCGAATACGCCGGTGCGAATCATCACGTAGAGCTTGCGACGTACCATGTCGTCGAGCCGCGCTTGGGAAATCTGGTGATTCGCCAGCGCCTGCTTGACTGCATCGGGCGTCAGATAGACCGTTGGCCCGACATCTTCCTCCTCATCCAGGCCGGCGTTGATCGAGGCCGCCGTGCTGTGAGCCGCGCCCCAATCGGACTGCACCTGGCCTTCGAAGCCCCAGTCGTGCTTGAGAACATCGGTCAGCACATGCGGGTTTTCGCAAGAGTAGGTTCCGTTGACGCGGTTGTAGCTGCACATCACGCTGCCGGGTCGCGCTGTGCGCGCGGCGATTTCGAAGGGCAGCAGATACAGTTCGCGCAGCGTGCGCTCGTCGATCTGGCTGTTGCCGCCCATGCGGCCGGTTTCCTGCTCGTTGCCGACATAGTGCTTGATGGTGGCGATCACCTTCTGGTTCTGGGTGCCGACGGTTCGCGCCGCCAACATCTCGCCGGCAAGAACCGGATCTTCGCCGAGATACTCGAAAAGACGCCCGCCGCGTGGCTCACGCGCGAGATTGGTGCCGCCGCCCAGGCCCATGCCAAAGCCTTGCGCACGCAGTTGCGAAGCGATGCGCGCACCGAAATCGTACGAGAGGTGCCGGTCCCAGCTCGCGGCGAGCCCGATGGTTGCCGGGAACGTCGTGCTCGGCTGAGACGTGCTGCCCGAGCCCGTAGCCGAATCGACCATGTTCAAATCGGGAATGCCGAGACGCGGCACCCCCTGAATGAAGCCGGCTCCTCCGCCCGGAACATCGCTCATCTGATATTTCGAGTGGATCAACTGCAGTTTCTCGTCCAGCGTCATTTGCCTCACGAGCATATCGGCGCGTCGATGCGCGGCGAAATCCATACCGGGAGTGAACGACGACGGTGCGGGGTTGAAAGCCGTATCGCTCTCGCTCGCGTGAGCGCTCGCGAATGCGGCCGCCAACACCAATGCCATTGGCCAACGATTGACCTGCATGTGTCTCTCCATGAATGTGGGTTGTAATGCTCGACAACAACACCGGATCTCACTGGA
>NZ_DASXWY010000147.1:0-6103 GCF_036503415.1 Trinickia sp.
CGGCGCTCGGCTTCGGCGATCGCATCTTTGATCTGGGTGGCGTAGTGCTCCGCGTTTTGCCGCATTTCCGCCTGAAGCGAATCGATGCGCTCGCGTAATTTTGCGTTCGTCGTGCGTTCGTCATCGAGCAACCGGCCGAGCTTTTCGTTGTCGGCCAGGAGCCGCGCTGCGGTGGAGGTCAATGTCTCGTGACTCGATGCGCGTTGTGTCTGCTCGCTGGCGAACTCGGCCTCGAGTTCGCGTACCCGTGCCCAAGCAGTCTGGGCGAGAGACTCGCTGCGTTGGAGCGCCTCGTTCAGCGTTTCCTGGCGAACCTCGGCATCACGCACGCGGCGTTGAGCCTCTTCGAGAGTTGCCTGCATTTCGAGGCGCTCGGTCTCCAGCATTTCTTTCGCATGCGCGAGTGCCTGCGCGAAGAGCTCGCCGAGCAGTTCTCCGGCTTTGTCTTCCAGCGACGGTGGAATCGCCCCGGCGCCGACCTTGACCTTCGAAGTCTCGCGAATACGCTCCCAGAAATGATCGATGTCTTTGGGGATGTCGCTTGCGCTACCGGTTTGCGTCAGCTCCCGCACAGCAGCCATCGAAGGACGGATGCCCAAATCGAAAAACAACCGCTTGCACGCATGGAGCGACAATTCGCGACGATGCAGCCCGCGGGCCTTCATCGATTCCAGCTCTTGCCGGATGAGCTGTCGTTGCTCGTCTAGGATGGACATGGGTGCAAACTCGGTTTCAATGTGTGCGGATCATAACGGATTACGTAGCAGGCAATACGAGCGAACATCGAACTGTCGTTTTTTGGCGACCGACCCGCTTCATCGTCGATACAAGGGCTTGTACGGCGGGGCTGTTCAAGCAGATCCGTGAAACAAAGCGAAGGAGCTGAATCAAGTCTTTGATTGTAAAGGGATGTGCTGAAGCAGCGTTAATAGACGCCATGTTTCACGAACAGGTGTGTCCCAAGCTCGTGAAGATTGTTCCAACAATTTTTCAACGATACACGACGGTCTTTCTTGAGAGTCATAGAAGTAAACACCCTTGAACCTTATTTAAAAACGTTAACGACTCCGCAAACCCTTGCTGCTCACGGGTTTGCGCGGTGCAACGTGAGCTTTTGCAGGGGCAATCGTGAGACGTTGCGGGAGCGTTGCGTGATGAGGTTCGGGAATGACCGTGAGCCGCTGCGGGATAGGTCGTGAGCGGATTCGGGAGCCGGACCGAAGACGGGCTCGCCAAAACGTGAGCCTTTACGGGACCGGTCGGGCGCCAGCGTCACGCTCTCCGTGGCCCGCGGATCCGCGAGCACCATCGAGCAGGTGAGGTTTTCCGGGAGCGCTGCGCACCTCGGTTTACGCCTCCAATCTACCCCGCTCAGAGGCCAACGTGAGCAAACACGGGAACCATGGCCCATCTGAGGTGAGGCTTTTCAGGAGGACATCGCACTTTGCAGGAAAGGTCCTGTGAAGGGTGAGCTTTTACGGGACCGTGCCGATGGTGTCCTGTCGGCGGCCTTCGCGCGTTGGGCTGCTCACCGGCGGTGTCTTCTACGGTGAGCCTTTTCGGGAGCTTTGCGAAACTGCTGCGCCATCTCACAGGAGCATGCCTCCGCGCGCCCGAAGGTGAGTATTTGCGGGAGACATTGAGGCCGGTCACCTCCGAGGACCAAGGAAGTTAGTCATTACTCTCGCAGTAAGCCGCACCGACATTGATTGGTGAGTGCGTATCGGGGAGTCCGGTAGACGCAAAGGTGAGGGTTTGCGGGGGGCTTTCGTAGATGGCGGTATAGCTCGTTCATCCAAGGTCCGTCCGTCTGAGGTGAGGGAATACAGGAGATACAGCGATGAAAGAGGTTTCTCGAGGAGTTGTCTCTAAGTGTAGGTAGCGACAGATAAATTTGCTGGACCGCGATCGACGGGTGAGACTTTGCGGGGGTGAGCGGATGCGGGGTCGACGACCGTCGGATCGCTCGTCGCGGGGCGCAAAGGTGAGTGTTTTCAGGGACTATAGCGGAGGCCGTTTTTCGGGCGTTGCGGTTCCGGACCGCGACTGGACGGGCCTTGTGGGCTATGTGAGGTGAGAAGTTTCGGGATGCACCGTCGGTATCTGCTGCGAGCCGATACCGCGACTGCGCGACCCCGCAAGCGCATTTCGGTACGCCAGGTTGCGGACGTCGTTGCGATTTGCAGCCGCGTTGCCTATTGCTCGCAGCTCCGCGCTCGTCGGTTGAGATGTGAGCGCGCGAGTTCGACCATCTGGAATATGTGAGTCAGACTGCGAGTAAAGCGGGGTTCGGCGGGATGGAGCGTGGGTTCGTCGTGAAATCGCGACAATCGATAAAGTGAGCTTATTCAGGACCCTACGCAGGCATTTCGCACCGACTGTCGATCGCTTATTTTGCGCTATGCCTCAACAGACAACGCTCGTTGCGCGACTCCGTCTTCCGGGTAGGTGAGTGTTTTCGGGATTCACCCGAGGTGAGGCGCCGTTTCTTGGCCAGATTCACCGAACACGGTGAGAGCCTGCCTGTAGACGAGGTTCACCGCACTCCGGTATGCTCTTGGCAAATCTCTTCTTGACCTGACGCATGGCAACGAAGCGCGCGAAGAAAACCGATGTGGTGAGTCCAAGCTCCGCCGAGTTGCGCAAAGCGGTCGAGGCCATCGCGATTCAGCCGAAGAGCGGCAAAATCACGCTGCTCACCCGCAAACTGTTCAATGTCCTGCTTGCTGTGGCGCAGCAAGCGGACGATTCGGGCGATACCTACAGGGCACTGCTGTCGGACATCGTTGCGAACTCCGCCTTCGACTCGAACGACACCGCGCTCGTCAAAGAACATCTGCGTCGCATGGTGTCAGTGCAGGTCGAATGGAGCCAGGGCACATCCAGCCAGAAGCCGGGGCGCAAGTGGGGCATCTCGACGCTGATCGCCGATGCGGAAATCCTCGAAGACCCTGCCACGCGCCGCGTGTGGGTGGAGTTTTCGTTCGCGCCGAAGATCAAGAAAAAGCTCCTCGACCCGGTGCAGTATGCGCGCTTGAGCCTGCAGTTTCAAAGCCAACTGCGCAGCAGTGCGGGCCTTGCGCTGTACGAGATTTGTGTGCGCTACCTGACGAATCCGAGCCACCTCACGATGCGCGAATCGTGGGCGTGGTGGCGGCCGATTCTTTCCGGTACGCCCGATACGGAAGCTGGCGACGAAGCGAAACGCGAGTACAAATACTTCAAACGCGACTACCTGCGGCCCGCTATCGCCGAAGTAAATGCGGTGACGAACATCTTCGTCGAGTTGATCGAACATCGCGAGGGACGCAGGGTGGCGGAGATACAGTTTCGGGTGACCGAGCGCAAACAGCCCATGCTCGCGCTGGATGAACATCCGAACGTATTCGACAGCACGCTCGTGGACAGGATGGTGAAGCTCGGCATTCCGCTCAAGGAAGCGCAAACGCTTTATGCGGATAGTGAAGAGAATCGGATCCGCGCCGCGCTGCAGATGACCGAGCAACGCATGCGCAGTACCACGTTGCCCCCCGTTCGCAGCGCGCCTGCCTTGTTCAAGGACGCCCTGAAAAAAGGCTATGCGCCTGCCGTGGAGATTCCGGCGCCGGCTGAAGGTGCGGCCAAGGTTTCGGCTATCTCGGCACCTACGGACGAACTCAAGGCACGGCTCGTCGACGAATATGGCGCCTACCGGCGCAAGGAAGCCAAGGCGCTTTACGAGGAGCAAGGCCAGTCCGAGCAGGAGCTGGCTAGGCGCTCGTTCGAGGAGGACACCCTGGCCGAGCTCGGTGCGCACATGCGCGACGAATGGCGCCGCCGTGGACTCAATTCGAAGTTGGTCGAAACGGCATTTTTCGACTGGCTCGCGCGCAAGACCTGGGGTGAGCCGACGGACGGCGATCTGCTCGCCTTCACCCTTCGCCATTCGCGCGCGACTGCCTAGGCGCCGCTGCTGTATCCTCGCTTCGCCCTACCCCACCCCTTCTTCTGCGATTCGTCTTTGGGGGCACGCTGCCCTACTGCGCGGGCAGCAGGATTGCCTCGAGCTGGCGAAGGATCTCGTCGCGCTTTTCCCGTGCTAGCCCACGTAGCCGCAACTCGATGCGGTCATCGCCGTAGGATTTCAACTCTCCCACCGACGCGCCGTCCAACTTGATCTCCACGCGCTGAGCGTAACGCTGCCTGCCAACGGGCTTGGAATTTTCCTGCGGGCCGGTGCGGCCTTTGACGATGTCGGCGACTTGGCGCGTGCTCAGATCGTCCGAGAGAATTTTGTTGATCAGTCGCAGCGTGGCTTCGACACCTCGCGCGGAATGATATCGGCCGACCTGATAGGCCATGTTCGAGCCGAAGCGATCGGGCCTGGAGACCATCTCCTGCATTATCGATTCGGGCAGTTTCGACAGCGAGAGCGCTACCGCGACGGTCGATTCGTCGAGGCCCAAATGTTCTGCGAGTTCCTTTTGGCTCTGGAAGTGCTGTTCGTCGAGAAAACGACGCCACACCACCGCGTTGTCGAAAACCGTCTGCGAATCACGCTGGACGTTCAGATCGTAGCCAAGCTTATAGCTTTGGATGCCGACGGGAAGGTCAACGACGATGGCTTTGACCGTTTCCTTGTTGGCCTCCTTGAGCGCCCGGACCCGGCGGCCACCGTCGCTGACGAAGTAGGTGCCGGGGTTGCCGTAGTCGGGAATGACGTGGATGGCCTGCTGCTGCCCTTGCTTCGCCAGATTCACCGCCAACTCCGCGATCGAAGCCTTGATGTAGAAATGGCGCGGATTGAATGGGCTCGGTTTGATGGCCTTGAGATCGAGCTCGATAACTTGGCCCGGAGTGTAGCCATGGGTCATGCGCCAAGCACGGTATTCGGGGGACTCGTTCGCATCATCGTTATCAGCGGGAGCGGTCATCGTGCTCGTCTTCGGCGTCAGCTTCGAAGGCGATGCCGCATCATTCTTGACGAGGGTATCGATGGCGTTGAGCCGATCGAGAGCCGTTCGCTTTTCACTGCTCGTAGTATCCGGCCGCGCTTGAAAGCCTTTGGCGAATTGGGACGGTTTCATTGAGGGTCCTTTATGCGCATAAACTCAGGGGAGCAAGGCCGCGATCTCATCGGCACAAGCGCGAATTTCCGCCGCGGCGAGCTTTGCGCCCCGGTCGTTCATCTGTAATACGGTCTGACCGAGAGCCATCGCCTGCTTGTATGCCTCTCGCGTCGGAATCTGTGTTTTCAGTAATGGGAAGCCGAGGTCTTCCAGCGCGCGCTTGAGTTCGCGCGTCAGCATTCTTTTTTCCTCGGTCTTGTTGAGCAGAAATACCGCCTTCAGATCCTCGTTCATTACTTGCGCCTGCTGAACAAGCTTGACCAGGCCTACGCTGGACCAGTAGTCAGCGGGCGACGACGACGTCGGAATCACTGCAATGGATGCGGCAAGCAGGACCACGCCCGAGACTTTCTCAGTAATAGACGGCGGGCAATCGACGACGATAACGTCGTAGTCGCCGATGAACTTCTTTATCTCTCGGTGAATTTGCCCTCCGGCCTCTGCGAGGTTGACGACCGGGAACGGGATGCCGGTGTCTGCGTCGGACGACGCGCTCGACCAATGAATGAGGGTGTTTTGGCCATCGGCATCGACCACGAGGACCCGCTTGCCTTTCTCGTGAAAAGCCGCACCGAGATGCATAGCGATGGTGCTTTTGCCGACTCCGCCTTTCTGTTGGGTAACCGCGACGATCTCAGCTGCCAATTTATTCGCTCCGTAACAGGTCGATGAATTCTACCTGGGAGATTTTTTATTTCAATGATTAATGTGGCTCTTGCGCGACGATATGTCGTTTGGACGAGGGTTTATGCGCATAAACCGCCCTCGGCGCGAGCGGGATGCGTTTTCCCAATGCGAGGTCACCGTCGCTGAACGCACAGCGGCGGCTTTTTGCGTGGCGGGCAGTTTCAATCAGAACGCCATAGCTTGAGCGACGCGGCTTGCATCGCTGGGCGTTGTTCTTAAGCTGGTTCGAGAGCCGAGAGCCGAGAGCCGAGAGCCGAGAGCCGAGAGCCGAGAGCCGAGAGCCGAGAGCCGAGAGCCGAGAGCCGAGA
>NZ_DASXWY010000148.1:0-20784 GCF_036503415.1 Trinickia sp.
GCAGGCCATGGCGCGGCGCATCGACCGCAAACCGCGCAAAACGGCCGACGCGCCGCTCGACGCATTCAATCTGCATCGTCAGGCGCAGGCCCAGCGCGCGCGCACGCTCGGCATGCTGCTGATTCCGCTCGGTGAGGACTATCGCATCGCGTTGCGCCGTGCGCCCGATGTGCGCGAGGCGTGCCACGAGGCATGGGGGCCGGCCGCCGGGCCGAGCGTCGTTTCGCTGCGGGAGCTGCAAGGGCTCATCGGCGCGCACGAGTGGCGCAAGAAGGGTGTCGAGATCGCGGCGCTCGACGGGGCGCGGATCCACCCGCACTATGGGGTGTTTTCACCCGTGCGCGGCGAGTACCTGGAGCTCGTTGCGCGGGCGCGGCTGCCCGCGCGCACATTGGCTTTCGATGTCGGCACCGGCACCGGTGTACTGGCGGCCATTCTGGCCAAGCGCGGGCTCGAGCGCGTCGTGGCGACGGACTGCGATGCTCGCGCGCTTGCCTGTGCGCGTGAGAATGCGGCGCGTCTGGGATACGCCGATCGCATCGAAGTGATCGAGGCCGATCTTTTCCCGCCAGGGCGGGCGCCGCTGGTGGTCTGCAATCCGCCGTGGCTGCCGGCCCGTCCAAGCTCGCCGGTCGAGCGTGCCATCTACGATCCCGACAGGCGCATGCTTCACGGTTTCCTGGCCGGGCTCGCCGCGCATCTGGAGCCGGGTGGCGAGGGATGGCTGATTCTCTCGGATTTCGCCGAGCACCTGGGGTTGCGCACGCGCGAGGCGCTGATGGCGATGATCGATGCGGCGGGGTTGGAGGTGCGCGGACGCGACGATATCAGGCCTCAGCATCCGAAGGCATCGGATGCCGGGGACCCGCTCTATCGCGCTCGCTCGGCAGAGGTGACTTCGCTCTGGCGGCTGGGTGTGCGTGCAGTGCCGCGTTGACCGACTCGCGGCGCGCCGGCGCATTCGCGGCTCAGCCCGGATACGCTTCGTCGACTTTCAGGCCTGCCAGCTTGAAGATGACGCGTAGCGTTTGCGGGCGGATATCGCGCCTGGATGCGAGCGTCGTCAAAATGAAGTCGACCACCTTCGCGTATTTGAGCAGTGTCAGCAACGTCTCGAGTCGGGTGTCTTCGGTGTCGCGCATCGATTCGGCAAGGCGAAGCATTTCGTTGGAAATATCGCGTGCCATTTCGAGCTCGAGCTGCTGTTTTTCCGACCAGCCGGTTGGCGCCGCCAGGAGCGTGGCGAGCATGGCTTGAAACTTTTGCTCTGCATCTCCGTTGGGTATCGTAGCCATCCCTGTCGTCCTTTCGTCAACTTGATCCTTCGAGGATGTGGGCACCGTGTTGCGGCCCCGCATACTCCGTTTCCCCCCGATGCAGTGTTACGTAACATGTGGCCGGTGCGCCGTTGCACGTTACGCTTGCCTCCGCCCGTCAGCTTATGCAGCGCGGCGAACCTGCGGCTTGTCGGTTGCGACGACTTCGCAGTAGGACGCGTTGGAGCACGATACGTTCCATCGGCTGGCGCCGACGAACGGGAAGCCACGCTTTTCGGTAAACTGACGCGAATCTCCTTGTTGTTCTGTAGGCTGTCGCACGTTAGGCGCGACTTCCGCACAGGTCGCCCCGACGATGTCCGCAAAAAACTACGAAATCCGTCCCGAACAGTCGGTCGAGCTGCTGAAAGAGCTCCATATCCTGACCCGCGACGGCAAGATGAATCAGGATAGCCGCCGCAAGCTGAAGCAGGTTTACCACCTTTATCAGTTCATCGAGCCGCTGCTCGAAGAGGTCCGCCGCGAAAAGGGCTCCGTCTCGCTCGTCGATCACGGTGCCGGTAAGTCCTATCTCGGTTTTATTTTGTACGACCTTTTTTTCAAGGCGTTGCCGCGCGATGACGGTTCGCACATCTACGGAATCGAGACGCGTGCCGAACTCGTCGAACGTTCGACCGAACTGGCGGCGCGGCTGGGCTTCGAGGGAATGTCGTTCCTGAACTTATCGGTGGCGGAGTCGATCGAGTCGCAGCGCCTGCCGTCGACCGTGGACGTGGTGACTGCGCTGCACGCCTGCGACACGGCCACTGACGATGCCATTCGTTTCGCGTTGGCCAAGCAGGCGCGTCATATCGTGCTCGTGCCGTGCTGCCAGGCCGAAGTCGCTGGCGTGTTACGCCGGAACAAGGGCAAATCGCTTGGCAATGCGTTGACTGAAATCTGGCGTCATCCGCTGCACACGCGCGAGTTTGGTTCTCAGGTCACGAATGTGCTGCGTTGCCTTCAGCTCGAGGCGCACGGTTATCAGGTGAGCGTGACCGAGCTCGTCGGGTGGGAGCATTCCATGAAGAACGAGTTGATCGTTGCTCAGCATAAGGCCCTGCCGGGCCGGCGGGCGGCGGAACGGCTGACCGAGGTGTTGGATACGCTCGGGCTCGACGCATTGCGCGAGCGGTTTTTCGTTTAACGCTTACCCCATCCTTCCACGGCTACTTTTTCTCTCCCATACACCGTCGCCAGCCCTCATGACCGAGGCGCTGCATCGTTTCGATGTTGCGTTCGTAAATATCGGCCGCGTCCGGAAAGGCGTCGACTGCACGCGTGACGCTCGCTTCGCGCAGCAGGTGCAGGATCGGATAAGGGGCGCGATTGGTATAGTTTTCGATGTCCTCGGGTTCGCTGCCTTCGAAGCGGTAATCGGGATGGAAGCTGGCGATTTGCAGAATGCCGTGCAGTCCGAGTTGGTCGACAAGCCGTTCGGCAAAGAAAACGCAGTCGTTGAATTCGAGGAAGCCGGCAAGCGCGTGCGGAAGAATCAACAGTGTCGTATCGACTTGCGCCGGATCCGCCTCGGCGAGCCATTTGAGTTCCGCTTCGAGTTCGGTCAACGCGCCTTCCATATCGCGCGCCTCGCTGACCACGTATCGTATCTGTCCCTTCGCATGGACGGCTTTGGCGAACGGGCACAGATTGAGCCCGATGACGGCGCGCACGAGCCAGTGCTGCGTCGCCGCGACGACGGCTTCATCGGAGAGCGGACGCCCGCCCATTTCAGGGGATACCGCGTTCGCCTCGCTGCTCATGCCTGCCCGTCCGCCGGTCGCGAACACGCGCCGGGACAAGCGGCGGCAACGAGTTGGGCGGCGAGCCGGGGCGCAGCCTGGACAGGCCCGCAGCCCGGCCCGTATGTTTGACTCGCGGCATAAATGCCTTCGATCAGCAGTGCGAGCGCGTTCGCGAGGTACGCAGGATCGTCCGCACCGGCGGCGGTCGTGAGAGCGAGGAGTCGCGCCATCAGCTCTGTCTTGTTGCGCGCCACGCACTGGCGCGCGGGATGGTTCGCGTCGGGAAATTCCGCCGATACGTTCACGAACGGGCAGCCCCGATAACCCTCGACCGATGCGCGGCCCGTCAGGTCTTCGAAATATTGAGCGATCTGACGGACCGGCTCGCCTGGATGCTTGTCGATACTGCGGTCAAAGCGCTCGAAAAAGCGTTCGCTCGCCTGTTCGAGGTAGGCGACGACGAGTTCGTCCTTCGACGAAAACTGCCGGTACAGGCTCATTTTGTTGACGCCGGCGCGCTCGACGACGGCGTCGACGCCGACCGCCCGAATGCCCTCGCGATAGAACAGCTCGCCCGCGGCGCGCAGCAGCAACTGCTGCGCCGTGGGCCCCGCTGTATGAGGGCGGGAGCGGGCGGTGGATTTCTCCGAAGCAGTGCGGGTCATGAGCGTTCCTTCCGGTGATCGTGCGTTCAGGCCTACGAATCGACACCCTTGACATGTTACCGATCGGTAACTAGCATTGCAACTCAACTTTGTGACTACTTGGTCACAAGAGCGGGCGCAGGGGCCCGGACACGCCTCGAAGAACACCTCGAATCAATGAACAGCGCGCCGCATCGCGCGGTACGTCAAGAAAAAAGGAGCGCCGATGAACTGGGCAGCGAAACGGATAGGCGGAAGGTTCCACTACGGCTGGCTCGCGGCTGCCGTCGTGTTTCTGGTGCTGCTGGCGGCAGCGGGCACGCGCGCGACGCCGAGCGTCATGATGGTGCCGCTCGAGCACGAGTTCGGCTGGAGCCGCGCGACGATCTCGCTGGCAATCTCGGTGAATATCGCGCTCTATGGCTTGACCGGGCCCTTCGCCGCGGCAGCGATGCAGCGCTTCGGCGTGCGCCCGACGGTGTTGGCCGCGCTGGCCGTGATGGCGGGCGGGGTGGCCTTTTCCTCGATGATGACCGCGCCGTGGCAAATGGTACTGAGCTGGGGCGTGATGGTGGGGGGCGCCACGGGCGTGGCCGCGCTGACGCTCGGTGCGACGGTGGTCAATCGCTGGTTCGTCGAGCGGCGCGGTTTCGTCATGGGCATCCTGACGGCCAGCTCGGCCACGGGGCAGCTCGTATTTCTGCCGATGTTGGCGTCCGTGGCGCAGCACCATGGCTGGCGGCCGGTCGTATTGATCGTCGCGGCAGCTGCCGTCATCGTCCTGCCGCTCGTTTTCTTCCTGTTGCCCGAAAGCCCGGCCGACGTCGCGTTGCGTCCCTACGGGGCGGCGCCCGACGCACCGGTCGCCGCTGCCGGTACGACGCAAAATCCACTCGCGATTGCCTTCGGTACGTTGGCCCGGGCCTCCGGCAAGCGCGACTTCTGGCTGCTGTTCTTCAGCTTTTTCGTCTGCGGCGCCAGTACTAATGGCTATATCGGCACGCATCTGATCGCCATGTGCGGCGATTACGGGATGACAGAGGTGCAAGGCGCGTCGCTGCTCGCGGCGATGGGAATTTTCGATCTCTTCGGCACGACGCTCTCGGGCTGGCTGTCCGATCGGTTCAACAGCCGTACGCTGCTCTTCTGGTACTACGGACTGCGCGGCCTGTCGCTGATCTATCTGCCGCATGCATTTGGCGTCCAATTCTTCGGCTTGCCGCTGTTCGCGATGTTCTACGGGCTCGACTGGATTGCGACCGTGCCGCCCACCGTCCGGCTCACGACCGACGTCTTCGGCAAGGAGTCGGCGCCTGTCGTATTCGGATGGATCGTTGCCGGGCATCAGCTCGGTGCAGCCTTCGCCGCGTTCGGCGCCGGTGTGCTGCGTGCCGATCTCGGAACCTACACCGTCGCGTCGACGATCTCGGGCGGGTTGTGTCTCGTCGCCGCCATCGTCGTGCTGCGAATCCATCGTCGAGGCCTGGTGCGTGACCTGAGTCCGGCCGCATGACGCATGCGGCGCCATTCCCGGCGTAGCTGGACGTCGCCGCTGCGGGGCGCTCGCAACGAGGGCGCCCCGCAGCTCTTTCTCTTCGTCATCGGTTACTCGTCGTCGGGCAGCGCCGAAAGCGGCAACGCAACGTGCTCGAGCGGTCTGCGTTCAGCATCCACGCCCCAGATCGCCGCGACGACGGCCGCGGCGATCATCAACGCAGAGCCCACCAGATAGCCGTCGTAGACGGCGCTGCGTTCGTGCGTATCGATGAGCCGCCCGAAGAACGCCGGGCCCGCGATCCCGCCAAGGCCCGTGCCGAAAGCGTAGAAGACGGCAATGGCGAGTGCGCGGATTTCAAGCGGGAACGATTCGCTGACCGTGAGGTAGGCGGAGCTTGCCGCCGCCGAGGCAAAAAAGAAGATCACCATCCAGGCGGCGGTCTGTTGCACGACGTCGAGCATCTGCCGCTCGAACAAATATCCGCTTCCGATGAGCAGCAAACCCGATAGGGCATAGGTGAACGTAATCATCGTACGGCGGCCGATGGCATCGAACGCGTGTCCCAGCACCAGTGGCCCCAGAAAATTGCCGAGCGCAAACGGCAGCAGATACCAGCCTACATGGGCGCCGGGCACATGATAGAAATCAGTGAGCACCAGCGCATAGGTAAAGAAGATGGCGTTATAGAAAAACGCCTGCGCCGTCATCAGCGTGAGGCTGACGAGCGAGCGCCGTCGATGCAGTACGAAGAGCGCCGCGAACACCTCGCGCAGCGGCGTGTGCCCGCGCCTGATGAAGCGCAGGGTACGCACCGCCTCCTGGGTCGGCCGTTTGCCTGCCCGATGAAAGCTGGCTTCTATTGCCTCGACGATTTCGCTCGCTGCTTGGGGCTGATTGTGCGTGATCAGCCAGCGCGGACTTTCCGGTACCCACATGCGCATCCAGACGATCGCGAGCGCGAGGGCCGCGCCGATGAAAAAACATAGCCGCCAGCCGAGATCGCCCGGTGCCAGCCGCGGATCGAGCAACACCAGCGAGCCGCCGGCGCCGAGTGCGGCGCCCACCCAGAAGGTGCCGTTGATGCCGAGATCGGTCCAGCCGCGCACGCGGGCCGGCGTGAATTCCTGAATCGTCGAGTTGATTGCGGCGTACTCGCCGCCGATTCCCGCGCCGGTCAGAAAGCGAAAGAGCGCGAAGCTCGCGAGATTCCAGGAAAGCGCGGTGGCGGCCGTGGCGGCCACATAGAGTCCGAGGGTGATGAAAAAGAGCTTGCGCCGTCCGAGCCGGTCCGTGAGCCAGCCGAAGCCTAGCGCGCCGAGCACGGCCCCTGCGATATAGGCGCTGCTCGCAAGGCCCACATCGGCGTTCGAAAATCTGAGAACCGGGCTTGCTTTCAATGCGCTCGCCACGGCCCCGGCAAGCGTGACTTCGAGCCCGTCGAGGAGCCACGTCACGCCGAGCGCCACCACGATGAGTGTATGAAAGCGCCCCCATGGCAGGCGATCGAGCCGGGAAGGTAAGTCCGTTTCGATGACGTCGGGGCGAGGTTCCTCTACGGTGCGATCGAGTGCGGGTTGAGCCACGCGACGATTCTCCTGATGAAAGCCGGCTGCAAGCATGCGATGGCGGGCGGAACGTAGGTCGCGCGCAATCATCGTGCCCGCGGTGGCGGCGAAGCGTCCGTTTGCCGCCGAGATTTGCGGTTGCCCGCGGGGGGCGTTCGTGTTACAAAGCCGGTCCTTCTTCGCAGCCTCGACGGGTGACGCCATGCCAGCGACGACTTACTGCGCGATAGATTTTGGCACTTCGAACTCTGCGGTTGCGCTGCCTGCGGCCGGTGCCGTGCGCCTCGCCCCGGTCGAAGGCGAACATGCGACGTTGCCGACGGCCGTTTTCTTCAATACCGATGAAAATTCGCGCGTGTATGGAAGAGCAGCGCTCGAGGCCTATATCGACGGCTTCGACGGGCGCCTCATGCGCTCGCTCAAGAGCATTCTCGGGTCTCCGCTCGCGGAGAGCACGACGGAGCTCGGTGACGGGACCGCAATCAAGTACACCGATGTCATCGCGCTTTTCATCGCGCATTTGAAGGCTTGCGCGGAGGCTTGTGCCCACGATGGCGTGACCCGCGCGGTGCTGGGCCGTCCGGTGTTTTTCGTCGACGACGACCCGCGTGCCGACCGCCTCGCGCAGCGTCAGCTCGAGGCGGCTGCCGAGGCCGCCGGCTTGCGCGAATTGCACTTCCAGTACGAGCCGATCGCGGCCGCGTTCGACTACGAAGCCCGCTTGACGAACGAGGGGCTCGTGCTCGTGGCCGACATCGGCGGCGGCACGTCGGATTTCTCGCTCGTACGCGTCGGCCCCGAACGCATGAAGCACATCGATCGCAAGGACGACGTGCTCGCGCATCACGGCGTGCATGTTGCGGGGACGGATTTCGATCGCCGGGTGAATCTCGCGACGATCATGCGCGAGCTCGGCTACAAATCGCTCGATCCCGAAGGCCGCGAAGTGCCGAACCGGGTCTACTTCGATCTTGCGACGTGGCACCTCATCAACACCGTCTATACCGGCAAGCGTAGCGGTGAAGTCCGGCTCATGCGGCATCTCTATCGCGATGTGCGGCACCATGAGCGGCTGGTCCGCGCGGTGGAACACCGGCTTGGCCATGCTCTTGCCGCGCGGGCGGAAGAGGCGAAAATCGGCGTGGCGGCGGGTGGGCAGACATCGATCGATCTGGACGATGTCGAGTCCGGGCTGTCACTCGCGTTCGACGATGCACAACTGATCGATGCAGGGTTCGAGGAGACTCGCCGCATCGTCGATGCAGCGCTCGATACCGCGCGCGCGGCCGGCCTCGCGCCGAACGATGTCGACGCGATCTATTTCACCGGCGGCTCGACGGGCCTCGCCTTCCTGACCCACGCCATTGCGAACGCCTTCCCTGAGGCCACGCCCGTTTTCGGCGACCGCCTGGCGAGCGTTGCGATGGGGCTCGGCATCCATGCGCAGCGCGTCTTCGCGCACGCCTGAATCGACAAAATGAAAAAACCCCGCATTCGCGGGGTTTTGCGTCAGTCAAGACGGTGTCGCTTACAGCGGCTTGATGTTGGCCGCTTGCTTGCCCTTGGGGCCCGTCTTCACTTCGTACTGGACCTTCTGGTTTTCCTGAAGCGTCTTGAAGCCTTCGGCACGGATTTCCGAGAAATGCGCGAAGAGATCTTCGCCGCCGCCATCGGGCGTAATGAAGCCAAAGCCTTTCGCGTCATTGAACCATTTGACGGTACCGGTTTCCATATTACTGTTTCCTAAAAATGATTGAACAAGGCCGAAGCCCGGGGTGCATGAAGATCAAGGAAGGGTAATAGGACCAACCGGAGTACCTGAAGGGCGAACCACGAAAGACCAATTCACACGCGCCACTTGAAATCCTGCCACGACGTTATACGGCGAATCCTGCGCGCGGTCAACATCGCCCTACTGTGCCAGTGGGATAGAACGGTCCGCCCCACACCGGTGCGATTCGCCTCATTTTTGATGGTTCCAGATCAAATTATGCCCTACGGTGGGGCGCAGCCGGTAAACTACCGCCGCGCGACAGGGTTGCGCCTGGTTGCGGCAAGCTCCGCCGCGAGGCCAGGCGCCCGAGCGAGCCCCACAAAGGTTCGCATACGGCCCGTCGGGCAGTTCGAAAATCCTAAGGAGAGGTTGTGAAAAGTTCTATTCAACGGAACATCGGGCCGTTTGCGCTGATGCTGACAGGGCTCGGCTCGATCATCGGTTCCGGTTGGCTCTTCGGAGCGTGGAAGGCGGCGAAGATCGCGGGCCCCGCCGCGATCTGCGCCTGGATCATCGGCGCCGTCGTCATTCTGGCCATTGCGACCACCTACGCCGAACTCGGCGCCATGTTTCCCGAGTCGGGCGGCATGGTGCGCTATGCCCGCTATTCGCACGGCGCACTCGTCGGCTTCATCAGCGCGTGGGCGAACTGGATCGCCATCGTGTCCGTCATTCCCATCGAGGCCGAGGCATCCATTCAGTACATGAGCACCTGGCCCTATGACTGGGCTCACGCGCTGTTCGTCAACGAATCATTAACGCCAATGGGCATAGCCCTGTCGGCAGTGCTGGTCATCGTCTATTTCCTGCTCAACTACTGGGGCGTGAAGGTTTTCGCGCGCGCCAACACGGCTATCACCGTCTTCAAATTCCTGATCCCGGGCCTCACGATTCTGGGCCTTTTCACCGGCTTTCATCACGAGAACCTCGGCGCACAGGGCGAGTTCGCGCCCTACGGCTGGTCGGCGGTTTTCACAGCCGTCGCGACGAGCGGGATCGTGTTCGCGTTC
The DNA here is from genome assembly GCF_036503415.1 of Trinickia sp. GTDB lineage: Bacteria > Pseudomonadota > Gammaproteobacteria > Burkholderiales > Burkholderiaceae > Trinickia. The sequence continues at coordinate 9,553 of NZ_DASXWY010000148.1, forward strand.
AACGGCTTCCAAAGCCCGGTGAACCTCGCCGGCGAGGCACGCAATCCGGCGAAAAGCGTGCCGTTCGCGGTCATCGGCTCGATTCTGCTCGCGCTCGTCATCTACGTCCTGTTGCAGATAGCGTATATCGGCGCAGTGAATCCCGCCGACGTCGCCAAGGGCTGGAGTCACTTCAATTTTGCTTCGCCGTTCGCGGAGTTGGCGATCGCGCTGAATCTGAACTGGCTCGCCATCATGCTTTACGTCGACGCGTTCGTGAGCCCGAGCGGTACCGGCACGACCTACATGGCCACGACGACCCGCATGATCTACGCAATGGAGCGCAACAATACGCTGCCGAAGATGTTCGGCAACGTGCACCCGTTCTACGGTGTGCCGCGCAACGCGATGTGGTTCAACCTGCTCGTCTCGTTCGTCTTTCTGTTGTTCTTCCGCGGCTGGAGCTCGCTCGCGGCCGTCATTTCCGTCGCAACCGTCATTTCCTATCTGACCGGGCCGGTCAGCCTGATGGCGCTGCGCCGTGCCGCCACGGATGTCGCGCGGCCGCTCCGTCTGCCGCTCATGAACATCGTCTCGCCGTTCGCATTCGTTTGCGCGTCGATGGTTCTCTACTGGGCGAAGTGGCCGCTGACGGGCGAAATCATCCTGTTGATGATCGTGGCGTTGCCTGTCTATTTCTACTACCAGGGCAAATCGGGTTGGACCGGTTGGGGGCGCGATCTCAAGGCCGCTTGGTGGCTCATCGCGTATTTGCCGACGATGGCACTGCTGTCCCTGATCGGCAGCAAGCAGTTTGGCGGCACGGGCGTGCTGCCTTACGGCTGGGACATGCTCGTCGTCGCGGTTTTCTCGCTCGGGTTCTATTACTGGGGTGTCAACACCGGGTATCGCACACACTACCTGGACGAGCGCGAGCCCGAAGAGGAAATCATGCAAGGCGTGGGCGTGTGAGCGCCGCGAGGCTTGACCGAGCTTTCGATCGATAACACGTTCGATGCGCCCGGCCCGGCCTTCCCGGGCCGGGCGGGCCGCGCTGACTTTACGGAGTCGGCGTGTCGAACACGTAGTTCGTCATCGCGAGCGCGCGTTGATAGGTGCCCAACGAGTCGATCTCGAGCGAGTAATCGTCGGGCGCCGCACCGAGCGCCGCGTAAACCGGCAGCAAATGCTCGTCGCTCGGATGCATCAGCGCCGCGTACGGTGCCTGCCGCCGGTAGTCGAGCAGCGCATCGATATCGTGCGAGGCAAGCCTCGCCTCGAACCAATCGGTGAACTCCGCCACGCGCGGATCGACATCATCCGGCCCGGCGTGGAAATCCGCTGCCCGCAGGTTGTGAGTGATCTGGCCCGAGCCCACGATCATCACACCGCCGTCCGCAAGCGGACGCAACGCACGTCCCATCTGAAAGTGATGCATCGGGTCGCGGTGCGGCTGGATCGACAGTTGTGCGACCGGCACATCGGCTTGCGGAAACATCAATAGCATCGGCACCCACGCGCCGTGATCGAGCCCGTGCTCGGTGGTCGCGGCATCGATGCCTTGCGCCTCGAGCAACGCGACGGCCTCGCGCGCAACGTCGGGCGCACCCGGCGCCGGGTAGTCGATCTCATAGAGCGCACGCGGAAACCCGTGAAAATCGTGGATCGTCGCCGGCGAGGCTGCCGTACTGGCCAGAGGCTTGGCCGTACCCCAGTGCGCCGAGAGCATCAGAATCGCACGCGGGCGCGGCAGTCGGGCCGCCAGCGTGCCGAATGCCGCCGAGGGTAGGGTGGGATCGATCGGCAGCGTGGGCGCACCGTGGGACAAGTAAAGCGAGGGTAGACGGGACATGATCGGAGCGCCGCGCAATGCGGCAAAAGAGGATTTGCCTCGACTATAGGCGCACCCGTCGCCGCGATAAATCCGTCTTCATGAAACGCATCGTATCGCGCTGGTTGGCAATGGACGCCGATACGTGCCCAACGCGGACCGACGACTAGTCGGTCGATTCGCCGCGCAACCCGGGCCACGCCGCCGCGAGTGGGTGGCCCAAGCCGAACAGGTCGAGCACGCGTGCTACGGTGTCGTCGACGATCTCATCGATCGAAGCGGGCCGATTGTAGAACGCGGGCAGCGGCGGAAAGACGATCCCGCCCATTTCGGTGACGGCCGTCATATTGCGCAGATGCGCGAGGTTCAGCGGCGTTTCCCGCACGAGCAGCACGAGCCGGCGCCGTTCCTTGAGCGTGACGTCCGCGGCGCGTGTAATGAGGTTATCGCCGAAGCCATGGGCAATGCTCGCGAGCGTCTTCATCGAGCAGGGTGCGACGATCATGCCATCGGTCGCGAACGATCCCGACGCGATGCTGGCGCCGACATCGCGCACGGAATGCACGATATCGGCGAGCGGATGGACGTCGTCTTTGGTCAACTGCAGCTCGTGCTGCAGATTGAGCCAGCCGGCACTCGAAATGAGCAAATGCGACTCGATCCCGCCTAGGCGGCGCAGCGTTTCGAGCAGCCGCACGCCGTAGATCGAACCGGTCGCTCCGGTGATGGCGACAATGAGCCGGCGCGGCGGCGCGCTGGGCGATGGCATGGCACGCAGTCGATCAGGCGGCGCGAAGCAGCGCGCGCGGCGTCAAGCGGCCGTGAAGAGCTGTTGAAGTTCGCCCGATTCGTACATCTCCATCATGATGTCCGAGCCGCCGACGAATTCGCCCTTCACATAAAGCTGCGGAATGGTGGGCCAGTTCGAATATTCCTTGATGCCCTGGCGAATTTCATCGTCTTCGAGAACGTTGACCGTCTTGAACTCGCCGACGCCGCATGCCTTCAGAATCTGCACGGCGCGCCCGGAAAAGCCGCACATCGGGAATTGCGCATTGCCCTTCATGAAGAGCACGACCGGGTTTTCGTCGACGATTTGCTTGATGCGTTGTTGCGTGTCCATGACTGACCTTGAATCCGTGACAGGCACGGAATGTGGGAGAGATAGAGCGAAATGATAACGGATTTCGCACTCGGCGGCCGGGGCCGCCTCGCGCCGTAGGGTCGCGACGCTGCAGCGGGGGTTACGCCGGCGCGGTGCCGCCACTCGCGCGCTCGATGCCGGCTAGATCGGCCAGCGAGCGGACGTCCTCGAAACCATGCTTCACAAAGAGTGCACGCACCGCTTCGGCTTGATCGTAGCCGTGCTCGACCCAAACCTGGCCGCCTCGTGCGACGAATCGGCGCGCCCCGTCCACGATGGTCCGGATCGCTGCGAGTCCGTCGGCTTCGTCAGTCAACGCGCCGCGCGGCTCGAAGCGCAAATCGCCCTGCGCGAGATGCGGATCGCCAGCGGCGATGTAGGGTGGGTTGCCGACAATGACATCGAATGCGAGCGCCGGGTCGAGCGCGGCATACCAATCGCTCTTGACGAGTGTCGGCGCACCGCCCGGGCGGCGAGCGTCGAGCAGCTTCGCAGCGTTGCGCGCGGCGACGGCGAGCGCCGCGGCCGAGCGATCGAGCGCCCAGATGCGAGCGTCGGGCCGCGTCGCGGCGATGGCCACGGCGATCGCGCCGCTGCCTGTACCGAGGTCCAGCACACGCGGCAGGGCAATGCCGACGATAGCCGCGAGCGCCGTTTCAACGAGCAGCTCGGTTTCGGGGCGCGGGATCAATACGTCCGGCGTGATCTCGAACTGAAGGCCGAAAAACTCGCGGCTGCCCGTCAGTTGTGCGACCGGCTCGCCATTCATGCGGCGCGCTTCGAGCGCGCGATAGCGGTGAAGCGCCTCATTGTCGAGCTGCTCGTCGCCGCGCGTGATGAGCTCCGTGCGCCGCCAGCCGAGCGCGTGAGCGAGCAGAATGCGCGCTTCGAGCGCGGGCAAGCGCGTCGCGCGCAGCAGCGCGGCGGGGGTGGCCGGTAGGGGCGGCTCGGCTGCGCGATCGGGCGCCGGGGCGGGGCTTCGGGTCGTCATTGTGGCGGATCGGTCGTACCGTGCGGCAAAAAGGGCGCGGGCGTGCTCAGTCCGCATCGCCGAGCGAGGCGAGCAGCTCGGCCTGATGTTCGCTCACGAGCGCGGCGATCAGATCGTCCAGATCGCCATCCATGATGGCTTCGAGCTTGTAGAGCGTCAGATTGATGCGGTGATCGGTGAGCCGCCCTTGCGGGAAGTTGTAGGTCCGGATGCGTTCCGAGCGGTCTCCCGAACCGATCAGGCTCTTGCGCGTGGCGGCTTCTTTCGCGTGTTGCTCGTGGTACTGCTTGTCTTTGATGCGTGCTGCGAGGACCTTGAGCGCGCGGTCCTTGTTCTTGTGCTGCGACCGATCGTCCTGGCATTCGACGACGATGCCCGTCGGCAAGTGCGTGATGCGCACGGCCGAATCGGTCTTGTTGATGTGCTGACCGCCCGCACCCGACGCCCGGAACGTATCGATGCGCAAATCGGCCGGATTGATCTCGACTTCGCCGATCTCGTCCGCCTCCGGCATGACCGCGACCGTACACGCCGAAGTATGGATGCGGCCCTGCGTTTCCGTGGCCGGCACCCGCTGCACGCGATGACCGCCCGACTCGAACTTGAGCCGCGAGTAGGCACCCTGACCCGCAACCCGGACGATCACTTCCTTGTATCCGCCGAGATCCGAGACGCTTTCCGAAATCATTTCGATCTGCCAACGCTGGCGCTCGGCGTAGCGCAGGTACATGCGCAGCAGGTCGCCGGCGAACAACGCGGATTCGTCGCCGCCCGTCCCGGCGCGGATTTCGAGGAATATGTTGCGCTCGTCGTTCGGATCTCTCGGCAGCAGCATCGTGCGCAGCTCCGATTCGAGGCGACCCATGCGTTCGCGCGCGGCGCGCGCTTCTTCTTCGGCGAACTCACGCATCGACGCGTCGGCCAGCAGCTCCTGCGCCGTTGCGGCGTCGGTGCGCGCCTGGCGCCATTGGCCGTAATGCTCGACGACTGGCCCGATCTCCGCATGTTCGCGCGTGAGCTTGCGATATTGGTCCAGATTGGCCGTCACGTCGCCACGGCTCAGCAAATCGTTGAGTTCGGCCAGCCGGGTGGTCAACTGGTCGAGCTTCTGTTGCATGCTCGTTTTCATGGTCTGGAGCGGGGCTCCTGAAAGGAAGAGGAATCGGGGACAGTGCTCGGGTGGGGGTGCCCGCGCCGGCGCGGCGTTTGCCGCGACGCTAACGATCGGAGGGCTTCGCGTGCCGGTATACGCCGCCGAGCAATTCGACGAGCGCGGCCCGGTCTTCGCTGCTCGCGCGGTTGAGCGCGTGCGTCGGGCCGTGGATCAGCTTGTTGGTGAGCGATTGCGACAAGGCTTCGAGCACTGCTGCCGGGTCGTCACCGCGCGCAAGCATCTTTTGCGCGCGCTCGAGTTCGGCGCGCCGCAGCACGTCGGCCTGCATGTGCATGTGGCGGATCACCGGCACGGCGCTGCGTGCGTCGAGCCACTGCATGAAGTGCTGTACGCGCGTCTCGATGATCGCTTCCGCCTGGGCCACCGCCGCTTGTCTGGAAGCGTTGCCTTCGCGAACGATCGCGCCGAGATCGTCGACGGTATAGAGGAAAACGTCTTGGAGTTCGGCCACTTCGGGTTCGATGTCGCGCGGCACCGCGAGATCGACCATGAAGATCGGCCGGCGCCGCCGCGCCTTGACAGCCCGTTCCACGGCGCCGAGTCCGATGATCGGCAGCGTCGATGCCGTGCACGAAACGATGATGTCGAACTCGTGCATGCGCGTGGGCAGCTCGGCGAGTGCCATCGAACGTCCGCGAAAGCGCTCGGCCAGCTTCGCGCCGCGCTCCACGGTACGGTTCGCGATGACCAACTCGCGCGGCTCCTGTGCGGCGAAGTGCGCGGCGCAGAGTTCGATCATCTCTCCCGCGCCGATGAAAAGCACGCGCTGGTTCGAGATTTTGTCGAAGATGCGCTGGGCGAGGCGGACCGCCGCGGCGGCCATCGAGACCGACTGGGCCCCCACGGCCGTCGTGCCGCGCACTTCCTTCGCGACCGAGAACGTGCGCTGGAAAAGCTGATTGAGGTAGGTGCCGAGCGCCCCCGCCTCGGAAGCGGCACGCACGGCGTGCTTCATTTGTCCGAGGATTTGCGTTTCGCCGAGCACCATCGAATCGAGCCCCGAGGCAACGCGAAAAGCGTGGCGCACGGCTTCCGACTGTGGCAGCGCATAGACGTGCGGAGCGAGATCGGCTGCGTCCATGCCGTGATAGTGCGCAAGCCATTCGATGGCGGCTTCGCGCGGCGCGCGGTCGTCAGTCGCGCAATAGAGCTCGGTCCGGTTGCAAGTCGACAGGATCGCCGCCTCGGGAGCCCCAAGTGCCGGCCGCCCCAGCCACAGCGATCTGAGCGCGGCGAGCGCCGGCTTGATCTCTTCGAGCGGAAACGCCACACGTTCGCGCAGTGCGACGGGCGCCGTGTGGTGATTGATTCCGATCGTTAGCAGTTGCATATGCGGGGCGCATTGCCGCCAGGTTGACAGGGCGGCGCTAGGATTTCAGCCGGGTATTATAACGGTTCCATGCTTTGGGCACGTCCGCGTCAATCCCGGGTGCGGGCCCCGGAGCGTCCCTTTTCCAACCCTCTCCGTCATCGAAAAAGACCGCCATGCGATCGACAGGTTCATTCCATTTCCGCGTGTTTCGACCGGTACGGTCGACGGCGGGGCGCGGCTGATGGGGTGGCCCGGACTCGTCGTGCTCGGCATCGTGGTCGGGCTGGCCGGCTGGCGCTTGCACCCGCTTTATCGCGCGAGCCGCGTGCGCTGGTTCATTGCCGTTGGCGTCGGCATCGTGGCCGCCGCGGCAGCGAAGATGGCCGGCAACGTGTCCGGGCTTTTCTACGATGGCGGGGTGTTCGAGTGGCCGGTCTGCACGGCCGTCGCGTTCATCGCCGTGGCGGTGACCGTCGGTCTGGCGACTCGACGATAAATGAGGCCTGATTCATGAACGACCGACCTACCGAGACCGCCGGCCCCGCCCTGGACATTGCCGCACGCATCGCGCGCTTGCGCGATGCCATGGCGCGCGAGCGGCTGGACGCCTACGTCGTGCCGTCCTCCGATCCGCATCTGTCCGAATATCTGCCCGCACGCTGGCAAGCCCGGCAGTGGCTCTCGGGTTTCACGGGCTCCGCTGGCACGCTCGTCGTCACAGCGGACTTCGCGGGCGTGTGGACCGATAGCCGCTATTGGGTGCAAGCCGCCGCCGAACTCGAGGGCAGCGGGGTCGAGCTCATGAAGATGACGGCGGGGCAGCAATCGCAGCCGCATGTCGATTGGCTCGCGCAGCGGCTGGCCTCCGGGTCGAACGTGGGTGTCGACGGTGCCGTGCTGGCGCTCGCAGCCGCACGTGCATTGGCCGATGCGCTGAGCGCGCGTGGCATCGGGCTGCGGACCGACCTCGATCTGTTGGACGCGGTGTGGGCAGACCGTCCGGAACTGCCCTCAGCGCCCGTTTACGAGCATCGAGCGCCGTACGCGTGCGTCGCGCGGGTTGAAAAGCTCGAAGCCGTGCGGCGGGCGATGCGCGAACAGGGCGCGCAGTGGCATTTCGTCTCGACGCTCGACGATCTCGCCTGGCTCACGAATCTGCGCGGTGCCGATGTCAATTTCAATCCCGTGTTCGTCGGCCATGCGCTAATCGGGCTCGAGTCGGCCACGCTGTTCGTCGGCGCAGGCAAGGTGCCGCCCGATGTCGCCGCCAGCCTCGCGCGCGACGGCGTGGCGATCGAACCGTACGAGCGGGCGTCTGCCGCGCTTGCGGCACTGCCGGCCGGCGCGACATTGCTCGTCGATCCGCGGCGCATCACCTACGGCTTGCGCGAGGCGGTCCCGCAGTCGGTCGACGTGGCCGAGGCGGTCAACCCGTCCACGTTCGCGAAGTCGCGCAAGACTGCCGCCGAGGCCGAGCACGTGCGCGCGACGATGGAACAGGACGGCGCCGCGCTGGCCGAGTTCTTCGCCTGGTTCGAAAGCGCGCTTGGGCGGCAAACGCTGACCGAGCTCATCGTCGACGAACGGCTCACCGCCGCGCGAGCGCGCAGGCCCGGCTACATTTGCCAGAGCTTTGCCACCATTGCCGGTTTCAACGCGAACGGCGCGATGCCGCACTATCGTGCGACCGAGGCATCGCATGCGCACATCGCGGGCGATGGATTGCTGCTGATCGACTCGGGAGGACAGTATCTGGGCGGCACGACCGACATTACGCGGGTGATGCCGATCGGCTCGATCACCGACCCGCAACGACGCGACTTCACGCTGGTGCTCAAGGGCATGATCGCGCTCTCGCGCGCCCGTTTTCCTCGCGGTATCCGTTCGCCCATGCTCGATGCCATCGCGCGTGCGCCGATCTGGGAGGCGGGTGTCGACTACGGGCATGGCACAGGGCATGGCGTCGGCTATTTCCTCAACGTGCATGAAGGTCCGCAGGTGATCTCGCACTATGCGCCGGCGGAGCCTTACACGGCGATGCAGGAGGGGATGATCACGTCCGTCGAGCCCGGAATCTATCGACCGGGGCAGTGGGGCGTGCGAATCGAGAATCTCGTTCTGAGCCGAGCGGCGGGGGAGACGGAGTTCGGCGCGTTCCTCGACTTCGAGACGCTGACTCTGTGCCCGATCGATACACGCGCCATAGCGCTGGCGCTGTTGCGCGACGACGAGCGCGCATGGCTCAACGGCTATCACGAAACAGTGCGTGAACGCATTTCACCGCATGTGACGGGTGAGGCCCGAGCCTGGCTCGAGGCCCGCACGCGAGCGATCTGATCTTTGCAGGACGAGGGAGAGCGTTGCATGGCAGCGAAGGTGGTGGTCTTCGATTTCGGCGGGGTGCTCATCGACTGGAACCCCGAGTATTTGTACCGTCAGTTGATTCCCGATGAAGGGGAGCGCCACCGCTTCCTGACAGAGGTGTGCTCGATGGACTGGGTCGTGCAGCAAGATGGCGGTCAGTTGATCGAGACGGGGACCGCGGAGCTCGTCGCGCGTTTTCCGCAGCACGAATCGTTGATTCGTGCGTTCTATGCGCGCTGGCACGAGATGATCGGCGGGGTCATCGCCGAAGGCGCCGCGCTCGTCGAAAAGCTCGAGGCAGCGGGGGTACCGCTTTTTGGGCTCACGAATTGGTCGGCCGAGACGTTTCCGTATGCCTGGGATCGTTTCGACGTGCTGCGGCGCTTTCGCGACATCGTCGTATCGGGCCGCGTAAAGCTCGTGAAGCCCGATCCGGCGATTTATGCAGAGATGTTTTCCCGCATCGAGCGGCATGTGCCCGGCGTGGCGGCCCATGAGCTCGTCTTCATCGACGACAACATCAAGAACGCGCACGCCGCGGCAGCGCTCGGATGGCACGGCGTGCACCACACGAGCGCGGCCGCCACCGAGGCACGGCTGCGGGAGCTGGGCCTCGCGCTGGGCACCTGAATGAGCGCGCCCGGTTGACCGGGCGCTTGCCGCTTCCCGCGCGCGTATCAGCGCATCAGCGCATCAGCGCGTGATCGGCTTATAGCGGATGCGTTTGGGCTTGGCCGCTTCTTCGCCCAGGCGCTTGCGCTTGTCCGCTTCGTACTCCTGATAGTTGCCGTCGAAGAACACCACCTGCGAGTCGCCCTCGAACGCGAGGATGTGAGTGGCGATGCGATCCAGGAACCAGCGGTCATGCGAGATCACCATGACCGAGCCCGCGAATTCGAGCAGTGCATCTTCGAGCGCTCGCAGCGTCTCGACGTCGAGGTCGTTCGACGGTTCGTCGAGCAGCAGCATGTTGCCGCCGGCGATGAGCGTTTTTGCCAGATGCAGGCGCCCGCGCTCGCCGCCGGAGAGATTGCCGACGTTCTTTTGCTGATCGGCGCCCTTGAAGTTGAAACGGCCGATGTAGGCGCGCGAGGGCGTTTCGTATCTGCCGACCGTCAGGACATCGGCGCCGCCGGAGATTTCCTCGAAGACCGTCTTCGAGCCGTCGAGCGCGTCGCGGCTCTGATCGACATAGGCGAGCTTGACCGTCGGCCCGATATCGATGGTGCCCGAATCGGGCGTTTCGCGGCCCGTCAGCATGCGAAAGAGCGTGGACTTGCCGGCGCCGTTCGGGCCGATGATGCCAACGATCGCGCCGGGCGGCACCTTGAAGCTCAGATTGTCGATGAGCAGCCGGTCGCCATAGGCCTTGGTGACGTTCTTGAATTCGACCACTTCGTTGCCCAGCCGGTCGCCGACGGGAATGAAGATTTCCTGCGTCTCGTTGCGCTTTTGGTAGTCCTGGCTGCTCAATTCCTCGAAGCGGGCAATACGCGCCTTCGACTTTGCCTGACGGCCCTTCGGGTTCTGGCGCACCCACTCGAGCTCTTTCTTGATCGCCTTTTGGCGCGCCGATTCAGCCGTTTCCTCCTGTTTCAGGCGCGTTTCCTTCTGATCGAGCCAACTGCTGTAGTTGCCCTTCCACGGAATGCCGTAGCCACGGTCGAGCTCGAGAATCCACTCGGCGGCGTTATCGAGGAAGTAGCGATCGTGGGTGACGGCTACGACCGTACCCGGGAAGCGCGTGAGGAACTGTTCCAGCCATTCGACGGATTCGGCATCGAGGTGGTTGGTAGGCTCGTCGAGCAGCAGCATGTCGGGCTTTTCGAGGAGCAGCTTGCACAGTGCCACGCGGCGCTTTTCACCGCCCGACAGATTCGCGATTTTCGCGTCCCACGCCGGCAGGCGCAGCGCGTCCGCGGCGACTTCGAGTTGCTGCTCGGGGCTGCCGCCGTCGCTCGCGGCGAGGATCGCTTCATACTTCGCCTGCTCGGCAGCGAGTGCGTCGAAGTCGGCATCGGGTTCGGCGTAGGCCGCATAGATTTCGTCGAGCTTCTTTTGCGCGCTGAAGACATCGCCGAGGCCTTCTTCGACGGCCTCGCGCACGGTTTTTTCCGGATCGAGCTGCGGCTCTTGCGGCAGGTAGCCGATGTTCAAATTCGGCATCGGGGTCGCTTCGCCTTCGATGTCCCGGTCGACGCCGGCCATGATGCGAATGAGCGTCGATTTGCCCGAGCCGTTCAGGCCGAGCACACCGATTTTCGCGCCGGGGAAGAACGAGAGCGAGATGTCCTTCAGGATTTGACGCTTGGGCGGCACGATTTTGCCGACCCGGTTCATGGTGTAGACGTATTGGGCCATGTGCGGGGAAACGGAAATTGAGAGAAAACGCTAGTCTTACACGTTACCGGGTGGGCGCGCAAAGAAGCGTGCGTTT
>NZ_DASXWY010000149.1:0-82673 GCF_036503415.1 Trinickia sp.
TGCCCGTGCCGAACAGCGACTCGCTCGCGCGCGATCGAGGCGCAGCGCCAACGAAAGACCGCCCGCCTGGCATCGCATTTGCTTGGCATATGGATCATGACTGGTCCCATGCCGCCGCGGCGCAGCAGCGACCGTGGCTCGCCGCCCGAGGTGCCGGGTGTTAGAGCACTGACTTCGCTGATCGCCGGCGTCGTGGTGATCGGCGCGCTCTACGTCGGGCGCGACGTGCTCATGCCGATCACACTAGCGGTGTTGCTGAGCTTCGTCCTGGCGCCGTTCGCCACCGCATTGCGGCGTGTCGGTTTCGGCCATGCGCCGTCGGTCATCGCCGCAGTGCTCGTTGCGCTGTTGGTGCTGGCCGCGACGAGCGTCCTCATCGGCGCGCAAATCGCTCAGTTGGCCGGTGACCTCCCGCAGTACGAAGTCGCAGTGGAGCGCAAGGCGAAATTGCTGCACGAAGAGACGTTCGGCCGCGCGGATGCGCTTCTGAAACGGGCGAGCGGCGCGCTCAGACATATTGCGCCCCCTCCTGAACCGCCGGGCAACGACGACCGCTCGGCCAGCCGCTCGGGCCGCCCGCCGATGTCCGTCGAGGTGATCGAACCCCGGCCTTCGTCGCTGAAACTCGTCCAGCGCTTCGTCGCACCGGTGGTGAGTCCGCTCGAGACGGCCGGCATCGTAGCCGTCATCGCGATTTTCATCCTGCTGCAACGCGAAGATTTGCGCGACAGGCTCATTCGCCTTTTCGGCGTGCGCGACCTGCATCGCACCATGACTGCGATGAACGAGGCCGCTCGGCGCTTAAGCCGCTATTTTCTTACTCAAGTGGCGATGAATGCGAGCGTCGGCGCACTGATTTGCATCGGGCTCGCGATTATCGGTGTGCCGGGGGCATTGTTATTCGGCGTCCTGACCGCCTTGCTGCGGTTCGTCCCTTACATCGGCGCATGGCTGGCGGCGCTCCTCGCGGTCATCCTCGCCGCGGCCATCGGGCCCGGCTGGTGGATGACGGTCTGGACTGCGATTCTGTTCGCGGTGATCGAGCTCACCGCGAGCCAGTTCGTCGAGCCGCTGATATACGGCAACAGCACGGGCTTGTCGCCGTTCGGCGTGATCATCGCCGCCATTTTCTGGAGCTGGATATGGGGACCGGTGGGGCTCGTGCTGTCTACACCGCTTACGCTCTGTCTCGTGACGCTCGGGCGCCACATTGAACGCGTCGCCTTCCTCGACGTGCTGTTCGGCGATCATCCGGTGCTGACACCGGGCGAAAACCTCTATCAGCGTTTGCTGGCCGACGACGTACCCGATGCACTCGCTCAAGCCTCGACGATGCTCGAAAAATCCTCTCCCGAGGCCTGGTACGACACGGTCATGCTGGAATGCCTGAGGCTCGCCTGCGGCGACGTCGCGCGTGGCGTGATCACGCCCGGCCAACTCACGGCCGTGCGCCTCGCGGCACTGGGCGTCGTCCGGGGGCTCGCATCGGCCGATTCGCCGGGCCTGAGCGTCGCGCCGCGCAAGCCCGGGCGCACGAGGGGCGGCATGCGCCGTGGGCAGTCTCACGACAGCCAGCACGAAGCACCTGATGAGCCGGCCACCGTGCTCTGTGTCAGGGGGCGCGGTGAGTTCGACGGCGTTGCCGCAACGATCCTGGTGCAACTGCTGCGTCGGCGCGGCATCGAGGCGACTGCCCTTTCGGCCGAACGGTTCTTGCGCAGACGCGTCGACGAGACCCGGATCGGTCACGACACCGTCATCTGTCTCGTGACGCTTGATTGGCGCGAATCGCCTCCCTATCTGCGCAACCTCGTCCGGGGGCTTCGAGCGCGCTCGCCGCACCTCATCATGGGCATTGCGTTTGACGGGGATCCCGACGCCGCGCGGCGCCAAAGCGCGCCGGATCAACCGGCCGCGGGCAGCCCCGCGAAGGAGACGACGATCGGTTCTTTCACTGAACTAACCGACGCTTGTATCGAGGCGTTGCACGCGCGCTCGCAGCCGGACGGCAATAGCGACGCGCAAGCCAAAGGAAATCAGCTGGCTGCCGGTGCGCTATGAACGCGCCAATGCATTCGCAACGGATTGAAAAGGAGGCGCGAAGGCGGGCATTGCGCTTCGTAGCCCGTCATCCTTTTCAGTTCACGGTCCAAGTTCTCAAAGCATTTCGAAAGAATCAAGGCCTTCTTCTCGCAGGCGCGGTTGCGTACTATTCACTGCTTTCGATCGTACCGCTGCTGATTCTGGTGGCCATCGCATTCAGTCATGTGATCGGCCAGGCACTGCTGCTCGATACGCTCGAAAGGCTGCTGAGATGGCTGGTGCCCGGACAGTCGAAAGCGATCGTCGGCGAACTCGCCAATTTTCTCGCGCATCGCTCGGTGGTGGGCTGGTTCCTCGTCGTAACGATGATTTTCTTCAGCTCCCTTGCGTTCACCGTGCTCGAAAACGCACTGTCGATCATCTTCGTGCATCGCGTTGTCATCCGGCGGCGCCACTTCCTGATATCGGCGATCGTCCCGTATTGCTTCAGTCTCTCGCTCGGCATCGGCGTGCTGCTCATCACGTTTGTCACGAGCAGCCTGCAGGCAGTCGCGTCGGATAGGGTGGTACTGCTCGGCCACGCGGTCTCGCTGACGGGAACGACGCGAGTCATCCTTTACCTGTGTGGCGTTGCCGGTGAAATATTCGTCCTGACCGCGATCTACATCATCATTCCGGCGGGACGCACCACGTTTCGCCATGCCGTCATGGGCGCCGTGGCAGCCGCGGCGCTGTGGGAGATCACGCGTCGCGTACTGGTCTGGTATTTTGCGACGTTGTCACAGGTGAGCGTTGTGTACGGATCGATGACGACCGCGATCGTCGTGCTCGTCAGTCTCGAAGCACTGGGCACGCTGCTGCTGTTCGGTGCCCAATTGATCGCCGAATACGAGCGGCTCACCGCCGGTTATGGGTTGAAAGAGCCCGAAGCGCTGGCAACGCGTTAGCACGGGCTCGGCACGGCACCCCTCACGCCACGCTGGCCGGCTATCGAAACGACGACCCGGGCTCGAGCAAAAACGCGCGTTCTTCATCGCTCGATTCACGACCGAGCAACGCATTGCGGTGCGGAAAACGTCCGAAGCGCTCGATGATGACCGCGTGCTGGCGAGCGTACCCAAGATAGCCAGCGGCATCTTTGCTCTCGTCTGCCAGCTCGCCGAACAGACGCACCGACGTCTCCTGGCTTTCGGGCGATTCGTCGTGCTCGAAGGGCAAGTAGGCAAACGCGCGGTGGTGCGGCGTCGGCAGCGTGCGATCAGCACGTGTTGCCACCATGCGGCGGGCGGCCTCGACCGCCTGTGCATCGGCCGCAAAAGCTTCGGCACTGCCGCGGTGTATGTTCCGGGAAAACTGATCGAGCACGACGATGAGGGCGAGCGTGCCAAGCGGCGTACGCTGCCACCCAGCGTATTCGCCCCGTCGCGCCGATGCCAACGTTGCGCCGAAACGTTCGCGTAGTTGCGCATCGAACGTGTCGTGGCCCGAGAACCAGCAATTCCATACCTGGCCGAAACGAGGCGATCGCGGCTCGCCGAACCAGAAGTCGAGCACCGCTCGCGCTGTGGGATCGAGCACGTCGTAATCGGTTCCTGCTTCCCTCATCCCGGGTTCCGTCATGACACAAACTCCAATACGAGGCGCCGCGTGCGCGCGCTCTTTTTCTCGAGCTTCGCCACGCGCAGCGCGCCGATCTCCGCCGTGTTGCGCACATGCGTGCCGCCGCACGGCTGCAAGTCCACGTCTTCAATCCTCAAAAGCCGCACGCGGCCCAGCCCCATCGGCGGCTTCACGCTCATCGTGCGTACGAGCTCCGGCCGCGCGGCCATCTCGTCGTCCGTAATCCATTCGGTGGCCACCGGGTGCTCACCCTTCACAAACGATGCGAGACGCGTCTCGACGAGTTCGCGTTCGATCGGCTCCGTCGTCGCGAAATCGAGCCGCGCGTAGTCGACCGTAATGCTGCAGCCGTCGACAGGATAAGGCAGCACCGCGCACATCAGATGGCTCGCCGTATGCAGCTTCATATGCCGGTAGCGCCGCTCCCAATCGATCTCGGCCACGACCGGTTCGCCCGCACCCAACCGCGCGAGCAACGCCTCTTGCCCCGGCGCGGGCACGTGCAACGCGTCGTCGGGCGTGGCGCCCTCGAACTTCGCCTTGCGTGTGTCGGCAATCGCAATGCGCGTGCCGTCGGCGAGTACGAGCGCGCCCGTATCGGCCGCCTGACCGCCGCCGAGCGGATAAAACACGGTCCGATCGAGCAGGATTCCGTCGTCGCCGAGCGCGACGATCGTCGCCTCGCAGCGGGTCAGATAGGCGTCCTCGCGGAATAACGCTTGGGTCGTCATAGTCGGTCCTCGAAAGTCTCTTTCCGGTGGCACAGGCGGGCGCCCGCGCTCCAAAATCGCATTATCGCGGCCCCGCGGCACACGCGGACAGGCAGCGTTCGATCGCCTATAGCCAAGCACTGTACCGGTTACTCAACCGGGCCGGTTTGGCAGGCAGAGTTCTCTCAGGTCGGGACTTCCTGGCGTAGCCACCGCATCGCATTACGTTCGCGCTCGAGGACGGCCGTTCAACCGGGCCGGTTGCGCATCCAATCCGCAGTGTCGAAAAACGCAGTCAGCAGCCGCTCGCGTAACGCTTCGGGCAAGCCGGCATCCTCCATGGCCCAAGCCATGCAGCGCAGCCATTGATCGCGTTCTGACGACGCTATCGAAAATGGCAGATGGCGCGCGCGCAAGCGCGGATGGCCGAACCGTTCGATGTAGTGGTCCGGACCGCCAAGCCAGCCGCAGAGGAACCAGTAGAGCTTGTCGCGCGAGCCGTCGAGCGACGGCGGATGCAATGCTCGAATGCCCGCGAACTCGGGTTCGAGATCCATCAGGTCGTAGAAACGGTCGACGAGTTCGCGCACGCGTGTCTCGCCGCCCACGAGTTCGAATGCCGTCGGTTGGGCGGGCTGCGAGTCGTCGGTATTGTCGGTCATACGTAAAGCCGGAAAAACAAAGAGAAATTGCAGCGCGAGGGATGCAAGAGTCAACGTTCAAGCGTCGCGCAACGTCTGCCCCGCGGGGCGCGTCAACACGCGCCGCAGACTGAGCCATCCGCCCACACCGGCGCACGCGATGCCAGCAACGATGCCGGCGGGCAACACCCACGGATCGAAGTCCAGATAGAAATCGAAGACGCGAGTGGCCAGCACGGAGCCGAGCACCTGCGCCCCGATCGCCGCCATCGCCCCGGCGAGGGCGCCGACGACGACAAATTCCGCCGCCTGCACCGCGCGCACCTGCGCATGCGAAGCGCCCAGCGCGCGCAACAGGGCCGATTCTCTCATGCGCTCGTCGCGCGTGCCGGCGAGCGCCGCGTAGAGAACGAGCAGACCCGCCGCCAACGTGAAGAGAAACAGAAACTGCACCGCGCCGATCACCTGCTCGAGCATGTGCTGGATCTGTGCGAGGATCGGGCCGATATCGATGGCCGTCAGATTCGGATAGCGGGCGATGAGACCATCGAGTACCGCGCGTCGCTCGGCAGCCAAGTGAAAGCTCGTGATATAGATCGCCGGAAATGCATCGAGTGCGGCGGGCGGCATCAGCACGAAGAAGTTCACTTTGAACGACCCCCAGTCGAGCTTGCGCACGCTCGTGATCGGCGCCTCCACGGATTGGCCGGCGATATCGAAGCGCAGTACGTCGCCGAGTTTCACGCCGATCAGCTTCGCGAGGCCCTCCTCGATCGAAATCTCGGAGCGCTGAGCCGCACCGAACCAGCGGCCCTGCACGATCCGGTTGTCATCGGGCGGCTTGGCGCGGTACGACAGATTGAACTCGCGGTCCACGAGGCGCCGCGCATCGTCGTTCCGATACGCGCCCGGGTCGACCGGCTTGCCGTTGATCGTCGTCAGCCGCGCACGCACCATCGGCTCGAGCGTCGCTCCCGCTATGCCGTGTGCGCTCAGATAGCTCGCGACAGCCTGACGTTGATCGGGCTGGATATCGATGAGGAACTCGTTCGGCGCATCGGGTGGGGTCGATTTGCGCCAGCCCGCCACCAGATCGTTGCGCGTCATGGCAATCAGCAGCAGGCACATGAGACCGAGCGCAAGCGCGGTGATCTGCAACGCGCTGGCCGCACCGCGCCGTTCGAGCGAGGCGAGCGCATAGCGCCAACCGACACCGGCCGGGAGCCGCGCCCCGGCACGCTCGCTGCGCGCTGTGCGCGAGGCGGCCGACAGCGCCGCGCGCGCAACGCCCGCAAAGATCAGCAGCGTCGCGGCAAAGCCGCCGGCGACGATGCCGCCCAGCTTGAGCTCGCCCGCCGCGAGCACGAGCAGCCCGGCGAAGAGCGCGATGCCCGCGGCATAGGCCATCCATGCGGTACGGGCCTGACCGTCCCATTCACGGCGCAGCACGCGCACGGGCGGCACCCGCGTGAGTGGGACGAGCGGCGGCAGTGCGAAGCCGATCAGCAAAACGAGCGCCGCAGCCATGCCTTCGAGCGCCGGTGCGAGCCCCGGTTGCGGCAAATCGACGGCGATGAGTTGTCGAAGCGACGCGAGCAACACGAAATGCCCTGCGTAACCGAGCGCCGCACCCGCGATGCCCCCGGCCAGGCCGACGATCAGAAATTCGAGGGCCACCAGCGTGCGCAGCGCCGCGGCCCCAAGGCCCAGACAACGCATGACGGCGCAACTGTCGAGATGCCGCCGCGTGTAGCGATGCGCAGCCATGGCGATGGCGACGGCCGCAAGCAATGCCGTCAGCAGCGAGACTAGGCGCAGAAAATGCCCAGCCCGATCGAGCGTCAGGCGCACCTGCGGCTGCCCTTCCTGCAGCGATTCGAGCGCCACGCCTCGCATTTTTCCGCCATCCACGCGGGCATGCGCGAACCGCGTGAACTCGGCAACCGCCGCGTCGTCGCCGGCCACGAGCAGCCGATAAGTCACACGGCTGCCGTAACCCAGCAGGCCCGTCGAAGGCAGCGCATCGGCGCGCATCATGAGGCGCGGCGAAAAGTTGACGAATGCAAAGCCGCGATCGAGCTCGCGCGTGATGACCGCGCCGATCGTGAACGTGCGCAATCCGAGCATCACGCGATCGCCCACGTGCAAATGCAGCGCGCCGAGCAGCTCGGCGTCCACCCAAACGGTACCCGGTGCCGGAATGCCCTGCGCAGTGCGATCGGGCGCCGTCGGCCCCGACGCGATGCGCAGCGCACCGCGCAGCGGATAACCGGGCGAGACGGCCTTGACCGCCGCGAGCCGCGCGTTGGCGATAGCGCCCTCGCCTTGCCCAGCCGCGCCGTTCGCCCCCGCGACCATGGTCGGGAAAATGATCGTAGTGGCGGTGCGCAGCCCGAGCGAGTGCGCTCGATCGACGAATGCGGCATCGACGGGATGGTCGGCGCGCACGACGAAATCGGCGGCAATCATGCGCCGGGCATCACGCTCGAGGCCCTGCTGGAGACGATCGGCGAGAAAACCGACGCTCGCAAATGCCGCCACCGCGAGCACGAGCGAGAGCGAGAGCATCGTCAGCTCGCCCGCGCGCCAGTCGCGCACGGTCATGCGCAGCGCCTGCCGGATCAGGAGTAAGAACCGAGCGCCACGACTAGCGCGTGGGTCGGGACTGGCAGCGCTCGCACCGCTCGCATCGTTCAATCGCGCTTGCCCCCGAACGAACCGAGCCGCGAGCTCATGTGCGATGCCATGCCGCGAAATCCGCCCTGCACGCCGCGCCACAGCCGCGGCAACGCCCAGCCGGCAAAAAGGAGGAAGCCACCCATCAATACCAGCAGGACAACCGGTGCGAAAAACGCGAGCGCGAGACCAATACAGACCAGCACGTCTTCCGTCGACGAAGCGATCCAGTTCGAAAACGGCTCAGGCGACAAGTTGATGAGCGCGCGCGCTCCGGCCTTGGTGAGGTGGGCGGAACCGGCGAGCGTGCCACCGGCCAGCGCGGCAACGGTCATGAGGGCCGGATCGGCATGGCCCAGCGCGCCGGCGGCGAGCAGTGCGCCGGCCGGAATGCGGATAAACGTATGAACGGCGTCCCAGAGCGAGTCGAATGCGGGAATGCGGTCGGCGAAGAACTCGACGGCAGCGAGAAAAGCCGCGGCGCCGATGACCCACGGCGAAGCCAGTGCCGCGAGCGAATCGGGCAAATGCACGATGTTCAGCCGGTCGAATACACCGACGAGGAGCACCGTCAAATAGAGCCGCAGGCCGCTGGCCCAGGACAGGCCCGCGCCGAGCGAAAGCGCATTGAGCATCGCTCCTCCCTTTAGACTTGCCGCCAGCGAACGTCGTGCATTCCGTCCCCACGCTTCGCCCGGCTTTGTCTCATTATAGACATGGCGATGTCGCGTCCGCTCTCGCTAAAATCGACAGGTGCGGCGGCAAGGCTGCGGCAGCGGGGCCGGATAACGCGGCCCACGCGGCGCTCGGCTCGTTCAGGGTATGAGGAGGGTCGAGCCCGTCGTCTTGCGCGCTTCGAGGTCGCGGTGCGCGGTGGCGACGTCCGCCAACGCATAGCGCTGACGCACATTCGTCTTGACCTTGCCCGAAGCCAGTACGTCGAAGAGCTCGGCCGCCATCGTGTCGAGCCATTCACGCTTGCCCATGTAGCTGAACAGTGTCGGGCGCGTGAAAAAGAGCGAACCGCGATTGGACAACTCCGACGCCTCGATCGCCGGCAGGGGCCCCGACGCGCTGCCGAAACTGACGAAATAGCCGAGCGGAGCCAGGCAATCGAGCGAGGCCTTGTAGGTGTCCTTGCCGATGGAGTCGTAGACGACAGGCACGCCCGCGCCGCGCGTCAGTTCCTTCACTCGCTCGGCAAAGTTCTCGCGCGTATAGACGATTGGATGGTCGCAGCCATGTGCGCGTGCCAACTCGGCTTTCTCGTCCGAGCCGACGGTGCCGATCACCGTCGCGCCGAGCGCCTTTGCCCATTGGCAGACGAAGAGTCCGACGCCACCCGCCGCGGCATGGATCAGGATCGTGTCGCCGGCTTGCACGCGATAGGTCCGGCGCAGCAGGTATTGCGCTGTCAGCCCCTGCAGCATGGCGGAAGCCGCATCGTCGAACGAAATGGCGTCGGGCAGTTTGACCAGCGTGGCGATCGGCAAGACGCGCTCTTCGGCATAGGCGCCGGGCGGGCGCGCGACGTACGCCACGCGATCGCCCGTCTTGAACTGCGTGACGCCGGGCCCCGTCGCGCTCACCACGCCCGCCGCCTCCATGCCGAGGCCTGCCGGCAGCGGCATCGGATATTGCCCCGTGCGGAAGTAGACATCGATGTAATTGAGCCCTACCGCATGATGCTTGACGCGGACCTCGCCCGGGCCCGGCTCGCCTGCGTCAACGTCGACCCACTGCATCACCTCGGGTCCGCCCGTTCGCTCGATTCGAATTGCCTTGACCATGATGTTCTCCTTTGGGTAAGTGCTGCTCGGTGTGACGCGCGGCGCGCGCAACCGCCGCCGCTTGCGCCGCGCTTACGCGCGGTCGCCGAGATGCCGCGTCAGCGCGTCGAGAATCATGCGCGCCGTTGCAATGTTGGTCGCGCAGGGAACGTTGTGCACGTCGCAGGCGCGCACGAGCGCATTGATATCGGGCTCGTGCGGCTGTGGGGTTTGCGGGTCGCGTAGAAAGACAACCACGTCCACGCCGCCTTCCGCGAGCCGCGCGCCGATTTGCAGATCGCCGCCGTAAGGGCCCGAGAGCATGCGCTCGACGGTGAGCCCGTGCGCGTCGGCAATCCGCCCGCCCGTCGTGCCTGTCGCAACGAGGCGGCAACGGCGCAGCACGTCGACATATTCGCCGGCGAGGGCAACGATGTCGTCTTTCTTGTGATCGTGCGCAATCAATGCGACGCATGGACTCATGAAGCGGCTCCTTGCCGTCAAATCGGACTACTGTTGCGAAAAATGCTCTGGATGTAACGGAAAACCGACGACGCGAGACCCATTAGCGGTCAGCGGTTCGCCCAAGCGCTCAGAACGTGCCGGGGTACGCGCCGCCGTCGATGAGCCAGTTCTGGCCCGTGATGTAGCCCGCATGCACACTGCACAGAAAGGCGCAGGCCTTGCCGAACTCGCCCGGCTCGCCGAAGCGGCCCGCGGGAATGGTTTTCATGCGCTCGCGGCGCGCCTCGCCGATGCTGATGCCGCGTGCGTCGGCCTGCGCCTTGAACGTGGTGGCAATGCGGTCGGTATCGAAGAGGCCCGGCAGCAGATTGTTGATCGTCACGTTGTGCACCGCCACCTTGCGCGCCACGCCGGCCACGAAGCCGGTGAGCCCCGAGCGCGCGCCGTTGGACAGGCCGAGCACGTCGATCGGCGCCTTGACGGCCGAGCTCGTGATGTTGACGATGCGGCCGAACCCGCGTGCGATCATGCCGTCGATGCTCGCCTGGATCAACGCGATCGGCGTGAGCATGTTGGCTTCGAGCGCGCGGATCCAGTCGTCGTGCGTGAACTGACGGAAATCGCCGGCCGGCGGCCCGCCCGCGTTGTTGACTAGGATATCGGGCTGTGGACAGGCCGCGAGCGCCGCCGCGCGCCCCTCGGCCGTCGTGATGTCGCAGGCTACGGTGCGCACGCTCGCGCCCGTCTTGGCACGAATCTCGGCGGCGCTCGCCTCGAGCGTCTCGGCCGTGCGGGCGACGATCACCAACTCGACGCCCTCGGCGGCGAGCGCCTCGGCGCACCCGCGCCCCAACCCTTTGCTTGCCGCGCATACGAGTGCGGTCTTGCCTGCGAGCCCCAGATCCATGGCGATGTCCCAGTGTTTCGTTGAGTCGATGCGACGAATTGACGGGATTGTAGAAGAATCCCCGCAGCGACGCGCGAAGCGGATCTTTCGGTACACTGGCGGGCAATGTCATCGAGCCGCCGCACGCCCTCGGCACGCACCCACGCCCGCCATGAAACAAGATCCGCGTTTTCCCAACCTGTCCATCCTCGATCATCCGCTGATTCAGCACAAGCTCACGCACATGCGCGACAAAGACACGTCGACGCGCACGTTTCGCGAGTTGCTGCGCGAAATCACGCTGCTGATGGGCTATGAAATCACGCGCAATCTGCCGATCACGACCAAACGCGTCGCCACGCCGCTCGTCGAAGTCGATGCGCCCGTGATTGCCGGTAGGAAGCTCGCCATCGTTCCGGTGCTGCGCGCGGGCATCGGGATGTCCGACGGACTGCTCGAGCTGATTCCCTCCGCGCGAGTCGGGCACATCGGCGTTTATCGCGACGACGCGCATCGGCCCGTGGAATATCTCGTCCGCCTGCCCGACCTCGAAGACCGCATCTTCATCCTCTGCGATCCGATGGTCGCCACCGGCTATTCGGCCGTGCATGCCATCGACGTGCTCAAGCGCCGCAACGTGGCCGGCGAGAACATCCTCTTTCTCGCGCTCGTCGCCGCGCCCGAAGGCGTCGAGGTGTTCCAGCGCGCGCATCCGGATGTCAAACTCTTCGTCGCCTCGCTCGATTCCCACCTGAACGAGCACGCCTATATCGTGCCCGGCCTCGGCGACGCCGGCGACCGCCTGTTCGGCACGAAGAACTGAAAAGCGGCCGGCGCGTTCGCGGCCTTGCCAGCGACCGCCGGCGCCGACGCGGCATGGTAAAATCGACGTCTGCTCTGAGGACGGTCTGCCCTATCCGCCGCGGCCCCGGGATCGCGGACAACGCGCGGCACCATCGAGCGAAGCGCAATCGCGGCACGCCGCCCGACACCTGAACCATCGGCAGGACTCGCACGGTTCACACGATTCGCAATCGACAAAACGCATCATGCGTGTGCCCGGTCGGCACGCGCCACGGAGAAACGTATGGCTGGTCATTCCAAATGGGCCAACATCAAGCATAAGAAGGCGGCCGCGGATGCCAAACGCGGCAAGGTCTGGACGCGTCTCATCAAGGAAATTCAAGTGGCGGCCCGCATGGGCGGGGGCGATATCGACTCGAACCCGCGTTTGCGCCTCGCCGTCGACAAGGCGACCGACGCCAATATGCCGAAGGACAACATCAACCGCGCGATCCAGCGCGGCGTGGGCGGTGTCGATGGCGCGAGCTACGAGGAAATTCGCTACGAGGGCTATGGTATCGGCGGCGCCGCGATCATCGTCGATACGATGACCGACAATCGCACGCGTACCGTCGCCGAAGTGCGGCACGCGTTCTCGAAGTTCGGCGGCAACATGGGCACGGACGGTTCGGTGGCGTTTCTCTTCGATCATGTCGGCCAGTTTCTGTTCGCGCCCGGCACGCCCGAGGACAAACTGATGGAAGCCGCGCTCGAGGCCGGCGCGAACGACGTCGTCACGAACGACGACGGCAGCGTGGAAGTGCTGTGCGCGCCGAATGACTTCTCGAAGGTCAAGACGGCGCTCGAAGCGGCCGGTTTCAAGGCCGAACTCGCCGAAGTCACGATGAAGCCTCAGACGGAAGTCGAATTCACCGGCGAAGACGCAGTGAAGATGCAAAAACTGCTCGACGCGCTCGAGAACCTCGACGACGTGCAAGAGGTGTACACGAACGCGTCGATTGCCGAGGAATAACGCGCGCGCTCGGAGCATGCGGCGCAACGTTGCGCCCATGCGTTCGGGCCAGCGCACATCGAATGCCGATATTGCGGCCGGCGCCCTGCGCCGGCCGTCCCTTTTAGGTTCTCGGGGATTGATATGAAACTACTCGTCGTCGGTTCGGGCGGCCGCGAACATGCGCTGGCCTGGAAGCTTGCGCAATCGCCGCGCGTCCAGCTCGTCTATGTCGCGCCCGGCAATGGCGGCACGGCTCAGGACGAACGTCTGCGCAATGTGCCGATCACCGATCTCGATGCCCTCGCCGACTTCGCGCAGAAAGAGCAGATCGCGCTGACCGTCGTCGGTCCCGAGGCGCCGCTTGCCGCGGGCATCGTCAACCTCTTTCGCCGCCGTGGCCTCAAGGTCTTCGGGCCGACCAAGGAAGCCGCCCAGCTCGAGAGCTCGAAGGACTTCGCCAAAGCGTTCATGAAGCGCAACGGCATTCCTACGGCCGAATACGAAACGTTTTCCGACGCGGCAGCGGCCCACGCCTATCTCGACAAGCAAGGCGCGCCGATCGTCATCAAGGCCGACGGCCTCGCCGCGGGCAAGGGCGTCGTCGTCGCCACCACGCTCGACGAGGCGCATGCGGCCGTCGACATGATGCTCGCCGACAACAAGCTCGGCGATGCCGGTGCGCGCGTCGTCATCGAGGAGTGCTTGCAAGGCGAGGAAGCGAGCTTCATCGTCATGGTCGACGGCAAGCATGTCCTGCCGCTCGCGTCGAGCCAGGACCACAAACGTCTGGCCGACGGCGATGCCGGCCCCAATACCGGCGGCATGGGCGCCTATTCGCCGGCGCCGATCGTCACGCCGCAGCTGCACGCCCGAGTGATGCGCGAGATCATTCTGCCGACCGTGCGCGGGATGGAAAAGGAAGGCATCCGCTATACGGGCTTCCTTTATGCGGGCCTCATGATCGATGCCGAGGGCAATCCGAAGACGCTCGAATTCAACTGCCGCATGGGCGACCCCGAAACGCAACCGATCATGGCGCGTTTGAAGGGCGATTTTTCGAAAGTGATCGAACAGGCCGTGGCCGGCACGCTCGACACGGTCGAGCTGACGTGGGACCGGCGTACGGCGCTCGGTGTCGTGCTCGCCGCGCACGGGTATCCGGATGCCCCGCGCAAGGGCGATACGATCGGCGATATTCCCGCGGAAACCGAAAACGCGGTAACGTTCCATGCCGGGACGACGCTCGCCGACGGCAAGCTCGTCACCTCGGGCGGGCGCGTACTGTGCGTCGTCGGCCTGGCGGATTCCGTGCGCGGCGCGCAATCGGCCGCCTACGATGTGGTCAATCGCATTTCGTTCGACGGCATGCAGTATCGCCGCGATATCGGCTACCGCGCCCTGAACCGGAAATCGTGAGCATGGACGCAGCGAACTTCGATCCGGCGCCCGTGCGCCGCTACCTGCAGGGCTTGCAAACGAGCCTGGCGGACGCCATTGGCGCGCTCGACGGCGCGTCGTTTGCGGCCGACGCCTGGCAGCGCCCCGCTGGCGGATCGCTGCGCGGCGAAGGCGTCACGAAAATCCTCGAAGAGGGCGAACTGATCGAGCGCGGGGGCATCGGCTTTTCCGATGTGGCCGGCGATGCCCTGCCCCCCTCGGCGAGCGCGGCGCGGCCGCAACTCGCCGGCCGCGGCTTCGAAGCGATGGGCGTATCGCTCGTCATGCACCCACGCAATCCGCACTGCCCCACCGCGCACATGAACGTGCGCCTGCTCGTGGCGACCAAGGCCGGCGAGGCGCCGGTGTTCTGGTTCGGCGGCGGCATGGACCTCACGCCCTATTACGGCTACGAGGAAGATGCGAAGCACTTTCACCGCGTTTGCCGCGACGCGCTCACGCCGTTCGGCGACGATCTTTATCCCCGCTTCAAGCACTGGTGCGACGAGTACTTCTTCCTCAAGCATCGAAACGAAACGCGCGGCGTGGGCGGGATATTCTTCGACGACTTCGACGCGCTCGGCTTCGAGCGCTCGTTCGCGATGATGCGCAGCGTGGGCGACGCCTTTGCGAACGCTTATTTGCCGATCCTGCGCAAGCGCCGGGCGACGCCCTATGGCGAGCGCGAGCGCGCATTCCAGAACTACCGACGCGGCCGTTACGTCGAATTCAATCTCGTCTTCGACCGCGGCACCCATTTCGGCTTGCAAAGCGGCGGGCGGGCCGAATCGATTCTGCTGTCGATGCCTCCCGTCGCGAACTGGCGTTACGGCTGGCAGCCGGAGCCCGGCACGCACGAGGCGAAGCTTTATACCGATTTCCTGCGGCCGCGCGCATGGCTCGACGAACCCAACGAAGGGACCGCACCCTGAATTCGCCCGTCGCCCATCTCTCAGTCGACGCCTCAACCGATGGCGCGCGCGAACTGCCACGCCGTGTGGGACTGCTCGGGGGCACATTCGATCCCATCCATCACGGCCATCTGGCACTGGCCCGGCGCTTTGCCGAGTTGCTGAAGCTGACGGAGCTCGTCCTGCTGCCGGCGGGGCAGCCCTGGCAGAAGGCCGACGTCAGTGCCGCTGCCCACCGCCTCGCCATGACGCGCGCCGCTGCGGCAACGCTCGTGCTGCCCGGTACCGCCGTGAGCGTGGCCACCGATGAAATAGAGCAGGCCGGTCCCACTTACACGGTCGAAACGCTCGAGCGCTGGCGCCTGCGCGAGGGCGCCGATGTCTCGATTTCGCTTCTGATGGGCGCCGATCAATTATTGCGGCTCGATACCTGGCGCGAATGGCGGCGCTTGTTCGACTTCGCGCACATCGCGGCGGCTACACGGCCTGGATTCGAGCTGACGAGCGCGTCGCCCGCGCTGGCCGGCGAGTTGGCCGCGCGCAAGGCAGATGCGGCGGTGCTGCGCGCGCGGCCTGCCGGTCACCTGTTGATCGACGCGACACTCGCGCTGGACGTATCGGCAACCGATATTCGCGCGCAAATGCGCGAGCGGCTCTCCGGTCGGGGCAACGACGATGCCGTCCAACCCGGCGCGCCCGACTCGGTTCCGGAGCCCGTCTGGCGCTACATTCTCCAACATCACCTGTACCATCGGTAACCATGGATATTCGCAAACTGCAACGCGCGATCGTCGACGGCCTCGAAGACGTCAAAGCGCAAGACATACGTGTCTTCAACACAACCCATCTGACCGAGCTCTTCGATCGCGTCATCGTGGCGAGCGGCACCTCGAACCGGCAGACGAAGGCGCTGGCCTCCAGCGTTCGCGACAAGGTGAAGGAAGCCGGCGGTGAAATCGTCAGCACGGAGGGCGAGGACATCGGCGAATGGGTGCTCGTCGATTGCGGCGACGCCGTGGTCCATATCCTTCAACCCGCGCTGCGGCAGTACTACAACCTCGAAGAGATCTGGGGCGACAAACCTGTGCGCGTGAAGCTCTCGAGCCCGAACCCGTTCGGCGGCGCGCGTGCGAGCGAACCGCTCGAGGACGAGGAGGATGAAGACGACGACGGCCCGGCCGACAGCCGGCCGGCGCCCGCTCGCAAGACGGCGGCAAAGCGGCGCGGCAAGACGTCGTAATCCCCTTCGCGGCGCTTCGGAATGAAACTGCAGATACTCGCCGTCGGACACAAGATGCCGGGGTGGATAGCCAGCGGCTTCGACGAATATGCGAAGCGGATGCCGCCCGAGTTGCGTATCGAGTTGCGCGAGATCAAGCCCGAACCGCGCACGGGCAGTCGGACGGCGCAAAGCGTCATGGCGGCCGAGCGTCAGCGGATCGAGGCGGCCCTGCCGAAAGGCGCGCGCATCGTCGCCCTCGACGAACGCGGGCAGGACTGGACCACGATGCAGTTGGCCGCAGCCCTCCCGGGTTGGCAGCAGGAAGGCCGCGACGTGTCGTTCGTGATCGGGGGCGCCGACGGTCTCGCGCCGGAGCTGAAGGGGCGAGCCGAACTCATGCTGCGCGTGTCCAGTTTGACGTTGCCGCACGGCATGGTGCGTGTGCTATTGGCCGAACAGCTTTACCGCGCGTGGAGCATCACGCAGAATCATCCCTATCACCGCGTCTGACGCGCCGTCTCGGGAGCGGGCCGGCGCATCACGAGAACGACAAATGCCTCCATCGACGTCCGGCTCTTCGCTGTACCCCTCCATCTACCTCGCTTCGCAAAGTCCGCGCCGACAGGAACTGCTCGGTCAGCTCGGCGTGCGCTTCGAGCTCTTGTTGCCCCGGCCCGACGAAGACGCCGAAGCGCTCGAAGCCGAACGCGAAGGCGAGTCGGCCGAACAATATGTGCGCCGCGTGACCGTCGCGAAAGCCGAAGCGGCCCACGCGCGCCGCGTCGCCGGCGCCCATCGCGCCGCGCCCATCCTCGTGGCCGACACCACCGTGGCCGTCGACGGCACGATCCTCGGCAAGCCTACCGACGTCGAGCATGCGGTGACGATGCTCACGCGGCTCGCCGGACGCGATCACGAGGTGTTGACTGCGATTGCGGTCGTGGACGGTACCGGTGAGTTGCTGTCCCCCGCGCTTTCGCGCTCGGTCGTGCGTTTCGCCTCGGCCACCCTCGATGCGCTACGCCGATACGCGCGTACAGGCGAGCCGCTCGGCAAGGCCGGCGCGTACGGCATTCAAGGCCGCGCAGCCGAGTTCATCGAACATATCGACGGATCCTATTCGGGTATCATGGGTCTGCCCCTTTTTGAGACAGCTGCGTTGCTGCGCGCGGCTCGTGTCGACTTCTAAGGCGTCCGAAGGCTTCCGATGAACGAAGAGATTCTGATCAATGTCACTCCGCAGGAAACGCGCGTCGCGCTGGTCCAGCAAGGCGCCGTGCAGGAACTTCACGTCGAGCGCACGGCATCGCGCGGGCGCGTGGGGAACGTTTATCTCGGTAAGGTCGTGCGGGTGTTGCCGGGGATGCAATCCGCGTTCATCGATATCGGTCTCGAACGCGCGGCGTTCCTGCATGTCGCGGATATCTGGCAGCCGCGCGCCGCGGGCGAACATGCGGGGCCGGTGCAGCCGATAGAAAAGACGGTGTTCGAGGGGCAGACGCTGATGGTTCAGGTGATCAAGGACCCGATCGGCACGAAGGGGGCACGCCTGTCGACGCAAGTCAGCATCGCGGGCCGCACGCTCGTCTATCTGCCGCAGGAGCCGCATATCGGCATTTCGCAGAAGATCGAAGACGAAGCGGAGCGCGAGGCCATTCGCGCGCGCTTGACCGCGGTCCTGCCCGCCGACGAAAAAGGCGGCTATATCGTGCGCACGATCGCCGAAGATGCCACGGGCGAAGAGCTGGCGGGCGACGTAGCCTATCTGCGCAAGACCTGGGCCACGATCGTGGCTCAGGCCCAACGCCTGCCGCCCACGAGTCTGCTCTATCAGGACCTCAATCTCGCACAGCGCGTATTACGCGATTTCGTCAACGACGAGACGACGCGGATTCAAGTCGATTCGCGCGAGACTTATCAAATGCTCGTGGAATTCGCGGCCGAATTCACGCCGGCCGTCAGTGCGAAGCTCAACCACTATATCGGCGAGCGGCCTTTGTTCGATCTTTATAACGTCGAAACGGAAATTCAACGGGCGCTGTCGCGGCGCGTCGATCTGAAGTCCGGCGGCTACCTGATGATCGATCAGACCGAAGCGATGACGACCATCGACGTCAATACCGGCGGCTATGTCGGCGCGCGCAATTTCGACGATACGATCTTCAAGACCAATCTCGAAGCCGCGCACACGATCGCGCGGCAACTGCGGCTGCGCAATCTCGGCGGCATCATCATCATCGACTTCATCGACATGGAAAACGCCGAACACCGCGATGCCGTGCTCGGCGAGTTGAAGAAGGCGCTGTCGCGCGACCGCACGCGTTCGACCGTCAACGGCTTTTCGCAGCTCGGGCTCGTCGAGATGACGCGCAAGCGCACGCGCGAATCGCTCGCGCACGTGTTGTGCGAACCGTGCCCCGTTTGTCAGGGCAAGGGACAAGTCAAGACAGCGCGCACCGTCTGCTACGACGTGCTGCGTGAAATTTTGCGCGAGTCCCGCCAGTTCAATCCGCGCGAGTTCCGCGTCATCGCCTCACAGCAAGTCATCGATCTTTTTCTCGATGAGGAATCGCAACATCTCGCGATGCTGATCGATTTCATCGGCAAACCTGTGTCGCTGCAGGTCGAGTCGAACTTGAGCCAGGAACAGTACGACATCGTGCTGATGTAGCGCTGGCGCAATTGCCCGCTTGCGGCTCAACGGCGCCCGTGCCCCCCGCCGTGGTGATGATGGTGGCCCCCGCCGCCGAACACCCCGACGATGCCGACCGACGGTCCAGCGTAATAGCCGGGTGCGTAGTAGCCCGGCGCGTAGTACTCCGGTGCGTAGCCATACCCCGGATCGTAGCCGTAGTAGGCCGGGCCCGGATCGACCACGCAACCGGCCAGCCCGGCGGCGAGCAAGACGGCAACGATTGATCTGACCATGATATGTCCCCTTCGTACAGCTTAGAGCGCGTCGTTGCGCATAGCGTTCGAGAGGACTTGTGTCATCCCGTTACAGACGTAACGCGGCCAGTCCCTCAGCCCCCCCTTCGCAAATCACCTAGAATTGACTGACGCAGGTGAGTCATCGGGAGGTCCTCATGGCCCAATCGATCGAAAGCATCGTGACCGGCCTCGTCTTGCTGATTGCCGCCGTCGTCATCGTCGCGTCGCACTATCAACGCGAGCACCGGCGTGAACGATGGCTCGGCCGCACGAGCGGTCATCGCCTTTGGGACAGGGTCTGGCGTCGGCACTGAGACCCGCGCGGCAACGCAACATTTGCGGCCGGCGCGGCAACCGCGCTGTCGCCCGACCGCTCCTTGCAGGGAGACGGTGCCATGTCTGATGAAACCCTCGCGTGGCGGATGACCGAATACGAAGGCTTCGAAATCCATGTCGCCACGCCAGTGAAGGAACCGGAAGCTGCGTCGGCCGCCGGCCGGTCATCCGTGGCCTCGTCACCGTATACGTACATCGGTTATGTCTGCCATCCAGGCGCCGATCCGAAATTACCCGGTCACGTCGTTCCGTTTCATGCCGATGGCGAGGAAGCCTTCGAGAGCGAAGCCGCCGCGTGGGAAGAGGCGGTGCACATCGGGCGCAGCATCGTCGACGGCACCCATCCCGACCTCACCGTCTTACCGCTCGTGACCGGTGGTGTCTGAGCGTGGGCGGGAGGGTGCGAGCGTTTCGAGCAAGCGGTAATACCCGCTCAGGCGGCCTGCTGCTGGTACTGGATGCGATGCAGATGGGCGTACAGGCCATCGCGTCGCAGCAGATCGGCATGGCTGCCCTCTTCCGCGATGCGGCCCGCTTCCATGACGAGAATGCGATCGGCCCGCTCGATGGTCGAAAGCCGGTGCGCGATCACGAGCGTCGTACGGCCTTCCATCAGCGTCTCCAGTGCAGCCTGCACATGGCGCTCGGACTCGGAATCGAGCGCCGAGGTCGCTTCGTCGAGAATCAGGATCGGCGCATCTTTGTAGATCGCCCGCGCAATCGCGAGACGCTGCCGCTGTCCGCCCGAAAGCCGCATGCCATTGCCGCCGATGACCGTATCGATGCCGTTCGGCATGGCCGCGACGGCATCCGCCAGGTTGGCCGCCCGCAGCGCCGCGTCGACGCGCTCGCGATCGGGCGTCTGGCCGTACGCGACGTTGGCGGCGATGGTGTCGTTGAACAGCACGACGTCCTGGCTCACCATCGCCATCTGAGCGCGCAAGGCGTGAATGTCGTATTCGGCAATCGGCACACCGTCGACGAGAATCGTTCCGTCCGTGGGATCGAAAAAGCGCGGCAGCAGGTTGACGAGCGTCGTCTTGCCGCTGCCCGACGGCCCGGCGAGGGCCACCATCTCGCCCGGCGCCACTTTGATCGAGACGTTTTTAAGAATCGGCTGATCGGTGGTGCCATAGGAGAACGACACGTCGCGGAACTCGATCTCGCCGCGCGAGCTCGGCAGCTCGCGGGTTCCGCCGTGGGGCTCGGCCGGCTCGTCGATGAGGCCGAAGATCAGCTCGGCTGCGGTCATACCACGCTGTAGCGGCTGATTGACGTCGATCAGATGCTTGAGCGGCGAAATGACGAGCAGCATGGAAGTGACGAATGCGACGAAGCCGCCCACCGTCGTCTGGTCGTTCGCCGATTGCAGGACCGCGATCGTAATGACGATGGCGAGTGCGATCGACGCGAGGAACTGCGTGAGCGGCTGCGCGAGACCGCCCGAGACGGTCATTCGCATGGCATAGCCCCTCAGGCGCCTGCTCATTTCGGTGAAACGATCGATTTCGTACGGCTCGCCGTTGTGGACCTTGACGACTTTATAGCCGCCCACCGTCTCTTCGACGATATAGGACAGCTCGTTGGTGAGCGTTTGCTGCTCGCGTCCGAGACGGCGCAAACGCCGGTTGATCTTGCTGACGATCCAGCCGATGCCGGGCAGGATCACCGCCACGATGAGCGTGAGCCGCCAGTTCAGATAAAAGAGGTAGCCGAGCAGGAAGACGACCGTCAGCGTATCGCGCACTAGCGTCACCATCACGCCGGTCAGCACGCTCAGGATCTGATTGACCTCGAATACGATCGCGTTGATGACGGTGCTTGCCGTCTCCCGCTGAAAGAACGATGCACTCGTATGGATCATCCGCTCGAACATCGTGAGCCGCAGTTGCAGCAAGATGCGGTTCGATACATACGAGAGCAGATACCCGGACGCATATTGCGATACGCCGCGCACGAGCGCGAGCCCGATGACGGCCAGGGGCACGAGCCATTTCGCGCTCACACTCGCCTTCGCGCCGAAACCGTGGTCGAGCAGCGGCTTGAGCAGCGCGGGGATGCCCGCGTCGGTCGCGGAACTCACGCCCATCGTGACGACCGCCAGCAGCACGACCCACACGTTCGGTTTGATGTACGGCCAAAGCCGTTTGAGCACGGATGCGGGCGACGTTCCACTCTCGCCTATCGCCTTGCGCAGGGTATTTTCGGTTTCCAACTGATTCCTTCGCCCGTTCCTTCGTTGCCGTGCCCGTATGCGCGCGAGAGCGCGTGCCGCCTTCAAAACCGGTGCATTATAGCTGCCCGGCCACCGGCGCGCGGCCGCGGGCCACCGACGCCCCGAAGCACGCGGGACGTCCGAGGCACACTCCGGCCTGTATACTCCGCTCACTTTCCACGACGCGACCCATGCCCGCCGTGTCCGCCACGAACCCGCCCCCTGCCCGTCCGACGCTCGGCGTCGCCATCATCGCGCTCAACAGTGAGGCGCATCTAGCGCAATGCCTCGATGCGGTGGCATTCGCCGACGACATCGTCGTCGTCGACGGCGGCAGTCGCGACGCCACGGTCGCCATCGCGCGAGCACGCTGCGCGCGCGTGCTCGTCGAGACCGACTGGCCCGGCTTCGGGCCGCAGAAAAACCGCGCTGTCGCAGCGCTCGACACCGACTGGGTGCTGTCGATCGATACCGACGAGATCGTGTCGCCCGAGTTGGCCCGCTCGATCGACGAAGCGCTTCGCGCGCCACGCGCGAGCGTCTACGCGGTGGATCGGCTCTCGAGCTTTTGCGGCGACTGGATCCGCCACAGCGGCTGGTATCCGGACTGGATACCGCGCTTGTTCAGACGCGACGCCGCGCGCTTTTCCGACGATCTCGTTCATGAGCGCCTCGTCTTCGATGGGCCGGCCGAACGCCTCGAAGGCAAGCTGCTGCATTACTCGTACGAGGACTTCGAGACGGTGCTGCGCAAGCTCGATGCCTACTCGAGCGCGGGAGCGCGTCAGCGTTTCGCCGCCGGCGAGCGCGGAGGGCTGGGCGTGGCGCTCGCGCGCGGACTATGGGCTTTCGTGCGCACGTATGTGCTGCGCCGCGGCTTCAGCGACGGGCGCGCGGGCTTCATGATCGCGGTGTTCAACGCGCAGACGGTCTATTACCGGTTCGTCAAACTCGCCTGGCTGGCGCGGCAAAACGAGCGGCGCTGAGCATGCAACCGCATGCCCACTGGCACGCGAGTCCAACGCGCAGTTCAGCCGCGTTCGACCGGGAGGCGAACGAGCGGCTGTGTGTCGCCGGCGGCTGACGCCGTTGGAAGACCGAGCATGACCTTCGCCGCATCGATCACCCGCTTCGCGTCGAGTTCGGTCAGACACCGGCTCTCGCTCGCGAGGTGCCGCTCGCACCCTTCCGCCTTGCAGGGCACACAATCTCCCTCGCCTTGCAGCAGGAACACGTTGCCGCGGCGGCCCGACCCGCGCAGCGGCCAGGGTTCGTTGCCGGCAGGCCAGTCGCGCGGCCATGGGCCCCAGCGACAAGGATTCGACGGCCCGAACAGCGCCACCGTCGGTGTACCGCACGCGGCGGCGATATGCGTGACACCGGTGTCCGGCCCAACGAAAAGTACGGCGCGCCGGATCATCTCGGCGGTCTCGCCAAGGCTCAATTGACCGACGAAGTTCATGACCGGCTCGCTTGCCGACTCGGCAATGCGTCGCGCGTACTCGAGCTCGGCGGACGCCGGCCCGCCGCTCAGCGCAACGACAAAGCCTTGGGCGCGCAGCCAGTCGATCAGTTGCAACCATCCTTGCGCATGCCACTGCTTGTAGGCAAACATCGGATAGGGGTGGACGACGACAAGCGGCCGCGGCGGCGTGCCACGGCCTGCCGCGAGCCGGGCGTCGAATGCGGCCCGGCGCGTGGGATCGTCGCCGATCCCCGGAGCCACCACCTCGCCCACCGGGGCAACGCCCAGAACCGGCGCGAGGGCGAGATAGCTCGTCACCGTGTGAACGCGCCGATGCTCGTCCGGCGCCAGACGATGCAACAAAAACCGGGTCGCGCGTTTTGGACGATCGGGATCGAAGAGTCCGACACGCCACCGCCCGGCTGCCCAGGCATAGAAACGGCAACGGCTCGAGGCGAGCGTGGCGCAGGCGATATCGTAGCGGCGCCAAAGACGCGCCGCGCTCGCGAGCCGCTCGCGCCACGACGCGCGGCGCTCAACCGTGACCGCATTTCTGAGGTCGGGATTGTGCTCGAGCACACCCTCGGTACCGCGATAGACGATCATGTCGATCTCGGCGTCCGGCCACTGCCGCTTGATCGATCGCACCAACGCAGTGGCGAGCAAAACGTCGCCGATGCGCTGGGTGCACACGACGGCGACCGTGCGCGGAGGATTGGAAGGGGCAGCGGACTCGTTCACGATGCGAAGAATAAATTACGCCGGTTCAATCGGCGATTGCGGCCGAACTGCGGCCCGATGCATCGAAGATACCCGGACAGAATCGCTGTGCGAGCACGAGCATGCGCGCATTCGCGCTCGTTGGAGAAAATGTCCGGACCTTGTCTTGCGCGCGCCGCCTCACGGTATCGCGCAACTGCCCATCGACACTCAAGCGGATCATCGCCTCGCACATGCCGTCCGCGTCGCCGGGCTTCACCAGCAGCCCGGCTTCGCCGCCTTCGAGCAAATCGCGCGGCCCCGTCGGGCAATCGGCCGAGATGACCGGGGTGCCGAGCGCCATGGCCTCGCCGAGAACCATGCCGAAGCCTTCATACCGGCTGCTCAGCACCAGCATCTCCGCTGCGCGAATGTAAGGGAATGGGTTACTGCAAAAACCGAGAAAGCGAACCGCATCATGAATGCCGAGCTCCTTCGCCAATGCCTCGAGCGATGCACGGTCAGGGCCTTCGCCGATCAGCAGCAGTTGGCCGATCCCGGGCAGGCGCTCACGCGCTTTCGCGTATGCACACAACAGCGTCCGATGATCCTTTTGCCCTTCGTCGAGGCGCGCAACCGATACGATAAACGGCGAGTCCGGCTTGGGCACGGGCTCCTCGGCGCGCCGACGGATCGAGTCGATCTGAATCACGTTCGGCAGTTCCTCTGCACGCGCCTCGGTGCCGAGAAACAGGCCACGCGCTTCCCTCAACATATCCGGCGTGAGAACCGCCACGGCGGCATAACGCTCGAATTGCCGGATACGCCGGGTCCGGTGGCCCACCGACTTGTTGCCGAGTCGGGCGGCAAAGCTGTAATGACTGACGCCGATCCACGGTACACCCGCGCGTCCGGCAATGCGCCGCAACGAAAGGTCGAAATCGCAAACGATGTCATGCCGGCTCGCGATCTGCAGGAAACGCCTCGCCACCAGGGGGCGAATCGCGGCATGCGTACTGAGCTTATGCACGAGCTTCTCGAATTTGCCGAGCTTGCGATGCCGCTGCGCCTGGTGCAATACATGGCTCCAGCGCGACCGCGCGAGGACATGCACCTCCACGTCCGGGGGCAACGAATGCCCGCGCCAGAAATCGAGGTCGTCAGTCGGGTACGCCACCGACACCGCCGGGACGAAGCATCGCCTGTCCAATGCATTGATCCATGCGAGGAGCGCCGTCTCGGTGCCTCCCCGCCCGAAATCGTTGATATGGAAGAGAATGCGTACCGGACGCACGGGGCGGGCCGCATCGCCGAGCGCGTCGCTCCCCCCGGATGCGCCGGCGCTAGTTCGGTTCATGGCGTCCGCGTTCGCCTGCGCCCAACAACAGACCAGCGAACGCCCAGAAAGCAAGCATCGTCGTCTTCCACATGAAGTCGTCGGTGAAATTCTTCGTCACCATGCCAACGACGAGCGCGATACCAGCCGCCGCGATATACGGGTCGGCTCGCCGCAGCCGCCAGTAGCGCAGCATCAGCGCCACGAGCAGCACACTTTGCAGCACGACCCCGATCACCCCGGTCTGCAGCCAGGTATTCAGGAACAGATTGTGGGCATGCGTGGGAGCCTGGGGCTCGAGCGCGAGCAGCTCGGGAGGCATGTCGGAACGCAGCGCCAGGCCCGGCAACGGTTTGCCGAATCCTACACCGAGCCAGGCATGATGAAGCGCCTCGCGGCCGTAAAAGGCCCAGAGCTTGGGCCGCGTATCGGAGCGCACCGCATCGTCGAACGCCACGAGCGAGGGCGGCACCTCGTGCGGCTGCCCGGTCGCACCGGATGGACTCGATGCTGCTGCCGCTGCCTGCTCGCCAAAGCGCAACGCGCCACCGTAGATCGCCAGCATCCCGCCAATTGCGGACAAGGCTACCAAAACGGCCAGCGCGTATTTGAGACGTCGCCGATAAAGCGGAAAGGCCGCGACGAAAAGCGTCGCCGCAACAGCCGGCCAAAAAAACCGATTCAACGTGGCAAAACCGATAAACACACACAATGCCACGCCCACCAGTCCGAAGGGCCGGGTGCGCTCGCCCATCATGAGCCCGGCGAACAACGGAATCGCAAAAATCGCGAGCGTGCTCGTATGGCCGACGCGCGCGTAGAAATGCAGCGGGAAAGTCTCGGGCGTGGGAGGCTGTAAATGCCCGAGATAGACAGCGCTGATCGCCGCCAGCAGCAGGCAGGCGGCCCAGCATGCCCACGCTGCCCAGACGGGCCGGCCCACGCGTTGCGCGAACAACCAAAAGCCCCAAAACGTGACGAGCGGATACACAACCTCATCGAACCATGCGTGCCGGCTCAAAGCCGGATAGGCGGACCACGCGACAGCCGCAAGGCTCCATGCCGCCCATAAGCCGATCGGCACGGCGAGCGGCCACCGAGCCAACGATCGAGGCGCCGACCAGGCAGCGACGACCACGCCCAGCCCGGTCAGCGCGAGGCCCGTATTGATGACCCCCGTCATATGGCCGAACATCGCCGCGAACGCAATGAGCGGACAAGAAATCGACAGCGAGCGGACAAGCGCCGCGCGGACGTTCGTCATGCTGCCTCCAGCGCGGCTTTCAATGCCTCGTTCACCGCGTCGACGCTGAGCCGTCCCATGCAGCCCGCGTGGTCGCCGCGCCAATCGAGGCAAGTCGTCGTATCGCGGTCGCAGCGGCGCACCCAGGCGAGCTCGCGGCGAAAGATACCGGGCTGATTGCGGCACGGCATGTCCTCGATCGTCACCGGCACGAACGGCACAGCGCTCCAATAACGTCCGGCTCCGTGAATCTGTGCGTTGCCAGGACCGAAAAGCGTGACGGCCGGCGTGCCGATCAGGCGGGCGAGATGCGCCGTTCCCGTGTCCGGGCAAACGAGCGCCCTGGCCCCGGCAAATAAATGCCAGAGATCGGCCAGGCCGAGACGCCCTGCGAAATTCAGCCGGGACGAATCGGGATCGATTTGCCGGACGAGTTCGGCTTCGCTCGCACCTCCGCTCCAGACGACACGATAGCCGAGCGCTTCGATGCGCGACGCGAGTTCCCGCCAGCGCTCGATCGGCCACCGCTTGACCGCCGTACTGGCCCCGGGGTGCAGCACGACATAGGGCGTATGCGGCCGCAATGAATCGTCGAATATCACGGGCGCCGGCGCAGGCCAGAATTCGGGGCGGTAAAGGGGCGGAGCCTCGCCTGGCACGAGATCGGCCGCGAGATCGGCCCACGCGGCCGGTCGCTCCGGATACGCGATCAGTTCGTCGACGGGCCAGTTCTTCCACGCCGGTCTGTCGCCGGCATGCGCGACGATCCAGCGGCAACGCGCACCGTAGGCGAGCCAGCTATGACGATTGTCCCCGGTGACGATGCCGAGATCGTAGGGGCCCGAGCGCAATACGTGACGGACGGTACGAGGATCGCGCGGATCGAACGGCAGAGCATCGATGCCGAACGGGCGGCCAGCGTAGAGCGGCACGATCGCTTTCGGACAAGCGAGCACGATTTGCGCGTCCGGATAAAGACCGCGCAGCTTCGCGAGCAACGGCGTGAGCAAAAGGGTATCGCCGAGCAAGAGATGATGCGCAATCAAGATTCGGCGAGGCCGCAGGCACTTGCGGCGAAAAGGCTTGAGCACGAGCCGCGGCAATGCACGCGCAAAGATCTGAATACGTCCTAACAGTCGACTCATTGGCTAACTAATCCCGCCCCGCCATTTGTTGTGTAGTCCTCGAGGCGAGACACACCGTCGCACCGCAACCAGCGGTCCGTACTGTCGCGGCGGCGTCACTCCTTTATGGGATACGCTCGATGCTCGGGACCCGGCATGGCCGCCGGCGGCCCCGTTCGGAAGCTTGCCAGTATACCGTACGCCGATGGGCCGGATCCCGCCTGACCGAGCGCGAATTGCCCAACGCACGGTGCGCAACCGCCGCCGTCCGGCCTCGGCCAGACGGCGTAACGCTGCACGCGATCAGACCTCGATGCTCGAGGCGGCGGTGCGCGGCGCTTGTGCGGTGGCGGCCGGCCGCCATACGGAAGCGACGGCGTCGGCGACTGCGCCGACGGAAGGCACGTCGCCCTCATCTCCGACCGATACCGCGGTACCGGGTAGGCTGACACCGAAATGGCGGCGCGACGTCGCCGTAAAGATCATGACCGTAGGCTGACGGAGCGCGGCGGCAAGGTGCACGAAGCCC
Organism: Trinickia sp.; assembly: GCF_036503415.1. Lineage (GTDB taxonomy): Bacteria > Pseudomonadota > Gammaproteobacteria > Burkholderiales > Burkholderiaceae > Trinickia. The sequence goes on from NZ_DASXWY010000149.1 coordinate 28,057, forward strand.
GTATCGGTGCCGACGATGAGCGACGCGAGTTCGATGTGCTGCGCGATTTCGAGCACCGACAGTCGCGGCAGCACGAGCGCATCGGGGATGCCCTCCGCAATGGCGAGGGCTTCGGCATGTTCGGCCTGCGAGCCCCAGGGGAGCAGAGCCCGAAGACCCTGGGCCCGTAATTGGGTCCCGAGCCGCTGCCAGTGTTCAAGCGGCCACTTCTTGTCATCGCACGAGGTCGCGTGGAAAAGGATCGCGAATGCCCCATGCCGGGCGGCAGCGGGAATCGCGGCGGGAGCCGGTATCTTCAGGCCGAACCGAGGCGGCGTATCGATCGAATAGCCGAAAGCCTGCCCGACGCTCTCGCGCAAGCCTTCCCACGCGTTGCGCTCGGCAGGCCGAGCGAATCGCCTTGAATAAGCGAACGCCGCACCTTTTTCGCCCAGGTCCGCCGACCGGTAGCCGTACCGTGCGCGAGCTCGGGCGAGAAACGCAATGATGGCGCTCTTGTAGACGCCGTGCACGTCGATGACCGCGTCGTACCGGACGCGCCGCAATTCCGCGATCGATGCGGCAATGCGCTTGAAGTCGGTCAAACCGCGCTGCGACTTGAAACGACGCAAAGGCGCGCACAGCACACGATCGATCCCCGGATTCCATCGCAAAACCTCCGCGAACGCGGCGTCGGCGGCCCAGTCGATGCTCACCCCCGGAAAGTTGCGGCGTAAATCGTCCACGAGCGGCTGCGCGTGCACGATGTCGCCGAGCGATGTGACCTTCACGATGAGAACGCGATCCATGGCGCCTTCCGGTGGTTTGGGATTGACGGAGCGGATCCGGCCCGCTAAATGAGCGCATGCTCTGCTCTGCTCGCGCATCGTGCCGCCATGCGCGCAACCGCAAAAGTATACTGGATCGGCGAAACGGCGCGCGCAGGCGCCCTATAAGCAGGCCACTAAGCCGATCGCCGGTGAGCAGCCGCCGTGCGCGTCGCCGGTTGGCGGCGCCGCGCCTCGATCTGCCATGCCAGTCCGAGCAGCGCATCGACATGGGCGGCCACATCGGGGTCGTAGGCCAGGGCGGCTCGGCCACCCGCCGTCCAGGCACGCTGCGGGCCCGTGCGAGCGACACGGGTCGCGCGCTCGAGCACCGCATGCAAGTCCGCGGCATCGTCCGGTGCGAAGACGAACCGCTGCTCCGGCGCAATGGCATCGCAGCAACCGATGTTCCCCGCGACAATCGCGGGCGTGCCGCACATCGCCGATTCGATGGCGACGAGGCCGAACGGCTCGTACTTCGAAGCAAGAATGGTGAAATCCGCGGCCCGGTAACCGTCTTCCAGGTCCTTGAGGTAGCCAATGTAGCGGATCCGCTCGCTCGTGCGCTCGGGCGGCCGTCCGGCCACCGCGACCACGACCGGCAGCCGCGTTTGCCGCACGACCGTCTCGATGAGCGGCAAGCCTTTACGCGCGTGGGAGCTCGAAGCGAACAGCAGAACGACCTCATCGTCGGCAAAGCCGAAGCGCCGACGTAGCGTACGACGCGCGTCCATGTCGACGGCGTGAAACCGGGCTGCATCGACGGGCGGGTAGACGAGGCGGATCTTGTCGTCGGGCAAGCCATAAAGCGAACGCAGCTCGTCTCGCATCAGCTCGGAGTGAGCAACCACGATTTCGGCGTTGGCGTATTGCCGTGCTTCGAGCGAGATCTGCCAATGATCCGCGCGCGTGGGCTCGCGGCCCATCGCGCGCAAAAAGCCGCGGTGCGTGCCTCCGCAAACGGCGATGTCGGACGAATCCACGCGATTGCAGCCAATCAGCACGTCCACGCCCGCCGCACGCTTGGCACTGCGCAGCCTCCAGGAAAACCAGTGGTCGCGCAGTTTTCCCGGTAGCCACGAAACGCCGATCCTATGGGGCTCGACGAGCGCGAATTCGGGCAACCCCGTATCGAAACGGCGCGCGAAAAAATCGGGCTCGATGCCGCGTGCTGCCAGGCCACGAGCCAAATCCATCGCATAGCGCTCGAACCCGCCTCCATGTTTGAGCGCATTGGCGGAAATGCCGATATGGATCGATCGCCCCGCTGCGCCGGATGTCGGAGGGGGCATATCAATAGACGATTTCGACAATGCTCGATGCAAATTCGCTGCGCAGTGCGCTCAGCAGGTCGTCGCTGGGACGCACACGCCACGCGTCGCCAAGCCTCACTTCGCCTTGCGCGTGCGCGTTGCTGTAAGCGATCTGCACGGCAAGTCCGTTCGGCAGCGCCGTCGTACGTGTACGCGCGCCGTCTCCACCGCCGCGCGGCCCGAACCGCCCGGCCGCCGGCGGCGCCGCCGCGGGCGCGCTCGGCTGCGCCTCGGCCGGCGGCGCGCAATGCGCCTCGAGCACGCGCCGCAAGGTCACCGCATCCGCGTTGCCGTTCATGCTGACCTTCACCGCCTGCGCGTAACGACTGCGCGCACGCTCGAGATCCATGACCGAATCCACGGTGAAACGAATGCCGCCCGTGAAGGCATCGTTGCGCGCCTGCCCTTGCACGACGAGCAACTCGTCCTCCTTGAACACGGCCTTGTTCGCCTCGTATTGCTCGTTGAAGACCGTCACTTCGCACTGCCCCGAGCCGTCGTCGATGAGCGCGATCAGCATCTTGCCGCGCTGAGTCATCTGCGTGCGCAGCGAAACGATGATCCCCGCCACGAGCTTGTCGCGCCCTTCCTTGAGCTCGCCGAGCTTTTGACGTACGAACCGGCGCACCTCGCCCTTGTAGGCATCGAAAAGATGGCCCGAGAGGTAAAAGCCGAGCGCCGTCTTTTCTTCCTGCAGCTTGCGCTTTTCGGGCCAGGCCGGCTCGTCGACGAGCTCATGCCCTTGCGAAGGCCCATCGTCCATTTCGAACAGCCCCGCCTGCATCGCGTTGGCGCTCGCCTGATCGGCCGCCTCCATCGCGAGCGGCACCGACGCAATCAGCTGAGCGCGATTCGCGTGCAGCGTGTCGAACGCGCCGGCACGGATGAGCGCTTCCACGGTGCGCCGGTTGACGACGCGCCGGTCGATGCGAGCACAGAAATCGAATAGATCGACGAACGGGCCCGCCTCCCGCGCGCGCAAAATTTCCTCGATCGCATTCTGGCCGCTGCCCTTGACGGCGCCCAGGCCGTAGCGAATCGTGCGGGCGCGCTTGCCATCCGGTTCGGCGACCGGCTCGAAACGGTAGGCCGAGCAATTGATGTCGGGCGGCAGCACGCTCATGCCGTTCGCCTTGCAATCCTCGTAGAGGATCTTCACCTTGTCGGTGTCGTCCATGGCCAAGCTCATGTTGGCTGCCATGAATTCGGCCGGATGATGCGCCTTGAGCCACGCGGTGTAGTAGGCGAGCAGCGCGTATGCAGCGGCGTGCGACTTGTTGAAGCCGTAGCCGGCGAACTTCTCCATCAAGTCGAAGATCTCGTCGGCCTTTGCCCCGCTGAGCCCGTTTTTCGCGGCGCCCTCGCGAAAGAGCTCGCGATGCTTGGCCATCTCCTCGGCCTTTTTCTTGCCCATCGCCCGGCGCAGCAAATCCGCGCCGCCGAGCGAATAGCCACCGATGATCTGGGCCATCTGCATCACCTGCTCCTGATAGACCATGATGCCGTAGGTCTCTTTCAGAACAGGCTCGACGCGCGGATCGGGATACTCCACCGTCTCGCGGCCGTGCTTGCGGGCGCAAAAGCTCGGAATCAGATCCATCGGGCCCGGACGGTACAGCGCCACGAGCGCGATGATGTCCTCGAAGCGATCGGGCTGCGCGTCCTTCAGCATGCCTTGCATGCCGCGGCTTTCCAGCTGGAACACGGCGACCGTATTCGCTTTTTTGAGGATCGAGAACGACGCTTGATCGTCGAGCGGCACTTGCGCGAGCGACCAGTCCGCTTTCGCGGGGTCGAGCCGGCGGATGTAGCGCTCGGCCCAATCCAGGATCGTCAGCGTCGTCAGCCCGAGAAAGTCGAACTTCACGAGGCCGACCGCCTCGACATCGTCCTTGTCGTACTGGCTCACGACACCGCCGTCGTCGCCCTGCGTATAGAGCGGACAGAAATCGGTCAGTTTGCCAGGCGCGATCAGGACGCCGCCCGCGTGCATGCCCACGTTGCGCGTCAGGCCCTCGACGCGCTGCGCGAGATCGAGCAGTTGGCGGACCTCGTCCTCGTTGTCGTAGCGCTCTTGCAGCAGCGGCTCTTCCTTCATCGCGTCGGCGATCGTGACATGCTTGCCCGGCTTGAACGGGATCAGCTTCGCCACGCCGTCCGTGAACGTGTAGCCGAGATCGAGCACGCGGCCGATATCGCGCACGGCGGCCTTCGCCGCCATCGTGCCGAACGTCGCGATTTGCGACACCGCATCCGCGCCGTACTTGCCCTTCACGTACTGAATGACGCGATCGCGTCCTTCCTGGCAAAAGTCGATGTCGAAGTCCGGCATCGACACGCGTTCAGGGTTCAGGAAGCGCTCGAACAGCAGGTTGTAGCGCAGCGGATCGAGGTCGGTGATGCCCAGCGCGTAGGCGACGAGCGAGCCCGCGCCCGAGCCGCGCCCGGGACCCACCGGCACGCCGTTGTTCTTCGCCCAGTTGATGAAGTCCGCGACGATCAGGAAGTAGCCCGGAAAGCCCATCTTGACGATCGTGCCGCACTCGAACTCGAGCCGCTCGAAATAGCTTTCGCGCGCTTCGTTGCGCTTCGCTTCGTCGGGATAGAGTTCGACGAGCCGGCGCTCGAGCCCGTCTTTCGAGAGCTGCACGAGGTACTCGTCGAGCGACATGCCATCGGGGGTCGGAAAAAGCGGCAGCTTCGGCTTGCCGAGCTCGAGCGTGAGGTTGCAGCGCTTCGCGATTTCGACCGTATTCGCGATGGCGGACGGGATATCGGCATAAAGCCGCGCCATCTCGTCCTGAGTCAGAAAATGCTGAGCCGTCGTGAAACGCTTTTGCCGGCGCGGATTCGCCAGCATATCGCCTTCCGAAATACAGACGCGCGCCTCGTGCGCGGTGAAATCGTCCGCCGTCATGAACTGCACGGGATGCGTCGCGACGACGGGCAATTGCAGCGCCGATGCGAGCTCGACCGCTTCGTGCACGTACGTCTCGCCGCCCGGCTGGCCGCAGCGCTGCAGTTCGATGTAAAACGCGTTCGGAAAGCGCTCGGCCCAGTGCATGGCGTGGCGTCGCGCGGCTTCCTTGTTGCCCGCTGCAAGTGCGAGGCCTATGTCGCCCTGCTGAGCACCCGAGAGCGCGATGAGCCCAAGGGCCAGCGGTGTGTCGAACCAGGCGGGATCGACTTCGGCGCGCCCGCGGTATTGATTCGTGAGCCACGCCCGCGTCAGCAGCTCGCAAAGGTTCAGATACCCGCGGCGATCCTTGACGAGCAGCAGCAGGCGCGACGGCTTGTCGCGATCGGCGCTATTGGTGACCCACACGTCGCAGCCGGCGATCGGCTTGATGCCCTTGCCGCGCGCTTCCTTGTAGAAACGGACGAGCCCAAAAGCGTTGGCGAGGTCGGTCAGCGCAAGCGCGCCCTGCCCGTCCTCGGCGGCGGCTTCGACGATGTCGTCGAGGCGCACGATGCCGTCGGCGATCGAGAATTCGGAATGAACGCGGAGATGGACGAAACGTGGATCTGGCATGGGCGGTATTGTACATCCGAGCAGCCCCGGCTTTGCCCGTCCGATTCGCCGCGGTTGGCCCCGGTATGCGCCGAATCGACCGCCTTCGGGCTTCGTGCGCAACGGCTCGCGCGCACGTCCGCGCGCGGGCCGTCGCCCGTTTGCGGGATAATACGCGTTTTCCCAGTTTGTGCGCCCTCGCGCCCGCTGCCATGCGCGCGCGCTCGCCCGAGTCCGCATCGCCATCATGAGCATCGTCAATCTCGCCGCCTACCGGTTCGTCACACTCAACGCCATCCAGGCCTGGCGCCCGCTCGTCGCCGAACGCTGTGCCGCACTCGGTCTGCGCGGCACCATCCTGCTCTCGCCCGAAGGCATCAATTTGTTCGTCGCGGGCACGCGCGAAGCCGCCGATGCCTTCATCGACTACATCCGTCACGACGCCCTGTTCGAGGGCAAATTCTCGTCGCTGGCGTTCAAGGAGAGTCTGTCGCCCGCGCAGCCATTCCGGCGCATGCTCGTCAAGCTCAAGCGCGAAATCATCACGATGAAAAAGCCGGCGATCCAGCCCGAGCTCGGCCGCGCCCCCGCGGTCGACGCGGCGACGCTCAAGCGCTGGCTCGATAGCGGACACGACGATGCGGGCCGGCCCGTCGTCATGCTCGATACGCGCAACGCGTTCGAAGTCGACGTCGGTACGTTCGACGATGCGATCGATTACCGCATCGCGAAGTTCAGCGAGTTCCCGGAAGCCGTGGCCGCGCATCGCGACGCGTTGGCCGACAAGACCGTCGTCTCGTTCTGCACGGGTGGCATTCGCTGCGAGAAGGCTGCCATTCACATGAAGGAGATCGGCCTCGGGCATGTGTACCAGCTCGAAGGCGGCATTCTGAAATACTTCGAGGAAGTCGGCGGCGCCCATTACCACGGCGAATGTTTCGTCTTCGACTATCGGACCGCGGTCGATCCGCGGCTCGAGCCGACGCCGACGACCCAGTGCTTCGGCTGCCGTGCCGTGGTGACGCAAGAAGCGCAGCGTTCGCCGCTTTACGAAGCCGGCAAGTACTGCCCGGCCTGCCACCCGCGGCGCGAGTCGGCGCGGGCTGCCTGAGCCGATCGATCATGACCGCTCAGGCCGGGCAAACCGCTGCGGCCGCCGTCGGCTGCGCTGCGTCGCGAGCCGCCTATCGCGGCCGGTTCGCCCCTTCGCCGACCGGTCCCCTGCACTTCGGCTCGCTCGTGGGCGCACTCGCGAGCTGGCTCGATGCACGCGCACACGGCGGCGCCTGGCTCGTTCGCATCGAGGATATCGACGGCCCGCGCACGGTGCCGGGCGCCGACCGGGAGATCCTCGCGACGCTCGAACGCTTCGGCATGCGGCCCGACGACCCGCCGGTCTGGCAAAGCACGCGCACGCCCCTTTACGCCCGCGCATTCGCGCAGCTCAGCGCGACAGGACTCGTCTATCCGTGCGGCTGCACGCGCAAGGAAATTGCCGATTCGCTGGCAAGCCGCAGCGCGCGCCATGCGACGCTGGCCTACCCTGGCACCTGTCGCGGCGGGCTCGCCGGCAAGCCGGCGCGCGCGTGGCGCGTGCGGGTGCCCGATGGGGCGGCGGCGATCGTTTCGTTCGAGGACCGCTGGCAAGGCGCCCAACAGCAGGATCTCGCCACGGAAGTCGGCGACTTCGTCGTGAAGCGCGCCGATGGACAATGGGCCTACCAACTCGCCGTCATCGTCGACGATGCCGATCAGGGCATTACGCATGTCGTGCGCGGTGCCGACCTGCTCGATTCGACCGCGCGCCAGATCTATCTGCAGCGGTGTCTTGGCCTGCCCGAGCCCGCCTACCTGCACGTACCGCTCGTCACGGACGCGAATGGCGAAAAGCTCAGCAAGCAAACCGGCGCTGCCCCGCTCGATGTCAGCCGGCCGCTGCCCGCGCTGCAAGATGCGGCGCGTCATCTCGATCTCGTACCCGCGAGCGGTAACTGGAACGCGACGACACTCGCGGCGTTTCACGAGGAAGCCACCACGCTCTGGGCTCGGCGTTTCGAAGTGCCGCGGCGATAATAGCCGCCGCGTCGAGCTCAGGAAGAGGAAGAGTTGCGGCGGGGCATGCCGAAGCCGCCCAGCAGCGCGGCGAGCGGCTGCTTGGGTGCCGTCTTCGACGGTATTGCGGGTTCGGCGGCGCGCGCTTCGTCGTGCTGGAGTGCCGATGGCGAAGGCTCGTAGGGTTTGAAAAAGAAATCGTCGACCGGCGCGTGCGAATGCCGGTGCACCGGCCGATCGTGGGCCGGCGCGGCGCGGCGACGGCCGGGGCGATCGTCGCGCTCGCGCCGCGCGCGCTCCTCGCGCGGATGACGGGGAGGCGCGTCGACCGCGAGCGGCTGAATGACGAGCGGACGTTTGATGAGCTTCTCGATATCGGCGAGCTGCTTGCGTTCGTTAGGGCTGCAAAGCGATAGCGCATCGCCCGATGCGCCCGCTCGCCCCGTACGACCGATGCGGTGGACGTAGTCCTCGGCGTTGAACGGCAGATCGAAATTGATGACCGCCGGCAGTTCCACGATATCGAGACCGCGCGCGGCCACATCGGTGGCGACCAGCGCTTCGATCTCGCCGCGCTTGAATGCGTCGAGCGCCTGCATCCGCTCGTTTTGCGATTTATCGCCATGAATCGCGGAGGCCACGACACCATCGCGCTCGAGCTGCCGGGCGAGCCGCCCCGCGCCGATCTTGCTGTTGCAAAACACGATGACCTGCTTGAGTCCGCGCTCGCGAATCAACTGCACGACGGCGCCTTGCTTGTCGCCTTCGGCCACTTCGTAGACGATCTGCGTGACATTGGTCGCCGTCGAGTTGCTGCGAGCGACTTCGATCGTTTGCGGGTTGCGCAGGTAGGTCGCCGCGAGCTTCTTGATCTCGGGCGAAAACGTGGCTGAAAAGAGCAGCGTCTGGCGCTCCTTCGGCAACAAATTCAGGATGCGCTGCAGATCGGGCAGAAACCCCATGTCGAGCATGCGATCCGCTTCGTCGAGCACGAGCATCTGCACCTGGCCGAGGTTGACCGTCTTTTGTTGCACGTGATCGAGCAGGCGCCCGGGCGTGGCGATCAGAATTTCGACGCCGCGCCGCAACTCGGCGGACTGCGGGTTCATGTCGACACCGCCGAACACCACCGCGCTTCTGATCGGCGTGTGCTTGGCGTACGCATGCACGTTGGCGGCAACCTGATCGGCGAGCTCGCGCGTCGGCGTGAGGATCAACGCGCGGACCGGATGCCGCGCGGGCGAGGCACTCGTGCTCGCCTGCGGCAGCAGCCGCTGGATGATCGGCAGCGAGAAACTCGCCGTCTTGCCGGTGCCGGTCTGGGCGGCGCCCATCACGTCGCGGCCGGCGAGGACGACCGGAATCGCCTCCGCCTGAATCGGCGTGGGCGTGGTGTAGCCCTGCTCGACGACCGCTTTGAGGATGTCGGCGGCAAGGCCGAACTGATCAAAGGTCGCGACGGTGGACTGGGCAGCGGGATCTGACATAGTGGCGTTCGCTAAAAGTGCGCCGCGTGGCGCAGGCGTCGGTCGCGCGCGGCAGGCGGCCCATGGGCCACGGAGGCGGCTCGGCGGCATCGACGCCGGCTAGTGGGCCGCGCCAATGGGCGTGGCCGTACCCGGCTGCAGACATGTGCCGCCGGAAAGGCCGGTATTGTAGCACCGCGCGATGACGCGAGCCGCAACCGCACATTGCGGCGATCCAGCGCCCCGGATAACGCCCTAGCGCGTCGACACGGGCCGCACGGCCAAAGCCACTGCCTTCGCACGCTCGCGCGCCTCGCGGATGTCGCCACCCGTTGCCACCGCCACGCCCATGCGCCGCTTCTTGAAGCTTTCGGGTTTGCCGAAAAGGCGCAAGTCGGAATCGGGAACGGCGAGCGCTTCGCGCACACCTTCGAATGCAATGCCGGCTTCATCGAGTCCGCCGTAGATCACCGCCGATGCGCCGGGCGCCACGAGCGCGGTATCGACAGGCAGGCCGAGAATCGCGCGCGCATGCAACTCGAACTCCGACAGGCGCTGCGAGCGCAGCGTGACGAGCCCGGTGTCATGCGGACGCGGACTGACTTCGGAGAACCAGACTTCGTCGCCGCGCACGAAGAATTCGACGCCGAAAACGCCGCGGCCACCCAGCGCGCCGGTGATGTTTTGCGCGATCTCCCGCGAGCGGGCGAGCGCCGCAGCCGACATCGGCTGCGGTTGCCACGATTCGACATAGTCCCCCGCCACCTGCAGGTGGCCGATCGGCTCGCAAAACGATGTTTCGACGGTGCCCGTTCGCGGATCGACGGCGCGCACCGTGAGCAGCGTGATCTCGTAGTCGAACGTGACGAAGCCTTCGACGATGACGCGCCCCACGTTCACGCGCGCGCCCGCCGTCGCGTATTGCCACGCGGGCTCGAGGTCGGCCTCGCTCTCGAGAACCGACTGCCCCTTGCCCGAAGACGACATCACGGGCTTGACCACGCACGGATAGCCGATACGGGCCACCGCCGCCTTGAAGGCGTCGAACGATTCGGCGAACGCATAAGGCGACGTCGGCAGCCCGAGCGTCTCGGCCGCCAGCCGGCGAATGCCTTCGCGATTCATCGTGAGCTGCGTGGCACGCGCGGTCGGGATGACTTCGGCGAGGCCCGCTGCTTCGATTTCGGCAAGCGCATCGGTGGCGATCGCCTCGATCTCGGGCACGATCAGATGCGGCCGCTCGACGCGCACGAGTTCGGCGATGGCAGCCGGATCCGTCATGTCGATGACATGCGCGCGATGCGCGACTTGATGGCCCGGCGCGTTCGGATAGCGGTCCACGGCGATGGTTTCGGCACCGAGCCGCTGCAAGGCGATGATGACTTCCTTGCCCAGCTCGCCGGCGCCGAGCAGCATGACGCGCGTGGCGCCGGGCGTGAGCGGCGTGCCGATTCGTTGACCGATCTGCATGGCGAAACCTCTTCGTGAAGCGGGTGAGCGGTAATGCGGGAAAACGCGATGCTAGCATGCGCGCAATCCGCCTGACGCTCGCCGGAGTGCGTTACCCTTACGCCTTCGCCAGCACACCGAAGGAAAGACGCCAGTCATGCCGAGTTCGTTCATCGCGCCGCAGCGGGCGGCAAGATACGCTTTCCGGGTGTCGCTCGCGCTCATGGCTGCGGCGCTTGCGGGCTGCGCAATGCCGACGCACCCTGATTCGGCCGCGCCGCCAAGCGATCCCTTCAATCGCGCCGCGGTTCAGTTGCTCGACGACACGAGCTGGACGCTCGCCGCCTGGAAAACGGCCGACGGCCGCGAGCGCGACGTAGCCGCACTCGGCCTCGATGTACGCCCCACCCTCGTCCTGTCGACGGCCAAGGGTCAGCGCCGCGCGCACGGCTTCGCCGGCTGCAACCGGTTCAACGGGGTGTATACGCTCAAAGACGGTCAGCTCTCGTTCGGTACGTTCGTGACGACGCGCATGGCATGCGGCAGCTCACGCGACGCGCTCGAACGCGACTATCTCGAAGCCTTGACGCATGTCGGCAAAACCGGCGTGCAATGGCACTCCCCTCCTCAATTGCAAATCGTCACCGACGACGGGGCGACACTCACGTTCCAGGCAGCCGGCCGATAAGCATCGGGCCGCCAACCGAAGCGTTGCGGCCCGCTAACGGTTAAACTCGCCGGGTTTGGCGCTTCCTCGTCTCGTTCTCGCTCTCGCATGCATACGGTCGTTCTGGGCTGGTTCGGCGTCTCTGCCTTCTGGTTTCTTCCCTTTTTGTGGCGTCTGATCAAGGCGGCGCTGCCCGGCGGCGACGGCTTGCGCGGCCCCGGGACGATTCGCCTATGGCTCGGCTTCGTGTGCGTGCTCGCCGCGAGTTGCGCGCTCGAAGCCGCGCTCTTCTCGCCTGCCGGCGATGCGCTCGGGCACCTGGTGATGAGCGGTGCGGGCCGCCTCGCCGGGCGCATCGGCGCGCCGCTGCTGATGCTCGTACTGCTGGTCGTCGCGTTGCCCTGGCTGCTTGGTTTTCGCTGGCTGGACACGCTCGCCGCGGCCGATCGAGCGTTCGGCCTGGGCCTTCGCCTGGGCCGGGAGGGACAACGCTCTCAGCCCTGCCGCATGCCGAGCGGCGCACGCGACGAAGCGCCCCGTTCCCGCGCGAGCGGCAACCCCGCGCGCCTCGCGACGGTGAATCCGATGGCGCCGAAACCGACTGGGCGATACGCGCGACCGACCGCATGGCAGCCGCCCTCAACATCGACGATTCGCCCGAGCGCCGCCGCGGCATCGCCTGCGGCGGCAAAAAGCCTATCGACCGGGCGAAAAACGTCGGTCACCGACGCAGTACCGAGACGGCCAGGGACGCGGCCGCAAACTGTGGCCGGCAACCCCATGAGCACGTCAACGCCATTTTCGGGCGCCGATCGATCCCCTCGGACACCGCACGCCCGCGCACGGGCAGCCGCTTCGGCAAATGCAGGTCCGCGTCCGGCGGGTGCGCCCATCGACTTCGATATGGCCAACGTCGCACCCGAGCGTGCGGCGACGCCCGCCCCATCGCCCGGTGTGCTCGAAACGCTGCGCGCAATCGAAGCAAACGCCGCGCAATGGACGGCGCTTGCCGGCGTCAGTCTTGCGCGGCGCGGCGCGTCGGCCGCTCGCGATGACGCTTCCGAGCGGGCGCCGGAGGTGTCGCAGACGGCATTGCCAGAGGCGCGCGCAAACGCGCCGCGGCCGATGAAGCCCGAACCGCCGACCGAGTGCGAACCCGCGCGCGAGCCGGTTCCCGCGCCGCCGTTCGATGGCGTCGGGCTCGATGTCGGTACACGGGGCGGCGACCCACTCTCCCCTGACGTACCGCCAACCGGCGCACCGCATGTCGAAGCACCAGATGACGATGCGCTCCCCCCGGAAACAGCATCCGCGCAAGCATCGCGCGCCGAGGCTCCCGTAGCGGACATGCCGTTCGCCGAAACATCGGCCGCCGAAGCCGCCCCAGCCGATGCGTCTTCCGAGGATCCAGCTTCGGCCGCTCCCCCTTGGGCGGATCCATCGTTCGCCGAAAGAGATTCTGACGAAACACGCGCTACCGAGACGCCGCTCGCCGAACGCTTGCCCGAGCACGCGCCCCCGATCGCAGAAGCCAGCGCGCCCGCGGCTTCCGGACCGCGGGCATCCTTGCGTGGCCACGGCGCGGCCGAATTCGCGTTCCACGCCCCTGCGGCAACGCCGACCGAGTTACCCCCGCTCGAGCTCCTCGAGCGCGCCACGGCCCAGGCCGAGCCCGTCTCCGACGAACGTCTCGCCCAGACCGGCCAATTGATCGAGCAACGGCTGCAGGAGTTCAAGGTGCCTGTGACCGTGGTGGGTGCCACAGCGGGCCCCGTCATCACACGCTTCGAGGTCGAGCCGGCACTCGGCGTGCGCGGCAGCCAGATCGTCGGCCTCATGAAGGACCTTTCGCGCGGGCTCGGCCTCACATCGGTGCGCGTCGTCGAAACCATCCCCGGCAAGACTTGCATGGGGCTCGAACTGCCGAATGCGAAGCGCCAGACGATCCGCCTCTCGGAGATCCTCGAGGCCGACGCCTATCGCGGCTCGGGTTCGAAGCTGACGATCGCGATGGGCAAGGACATCACGGGCCACCCCGTGGTGACCGATCTGGCGAAAGCGCCGCACATGCTCGTTGCGGGCACGACCGGTTCGGGCAAATCGGTGGCGATCAACGCAATGATTCTTTCGCTGCTCTACCAGGCGACACCCGAGGAAGTGCGGCTCATCATGATCGACCCGAAGATGCTCGAGCTGTCGGTCTACGAAGGCATCCCGCACCTGCTCGCGCCCGTCGTCACGGACATGAAGCTCGCCGCCAACGCGCTCAACTGGTGCGTCGGCGAAATGGAAAAGCGCTACCGGCTGATGTCGGCCGTCGGCGTGCGCAATCTCCCGGGGTTCAACCAGAAGGTGCGCGACGCCGACGCGGCCGGGAAAAAGTTGACGAATCCTTTCTCGCTGACACCAGACGCGCCCGAGCCGCTTTCGACGCTGCCGCTCATCGTCGTCGTCATCGACGAGCTGGCCGACCTCATGATGGTGGCCGGCAAGAAGATCGAAGAGCTGATCGCGCGTCTCGCGCAAAAGGCCCGTGCAGCGGGCATCCACCTGATTCTCGCCACGCAACGTCCGTCGGTCGACGTCATTACCGGGCTCATCAAGGCCAATATTCCTACCCGCGTGGCCTTCCAGGTTTCGTCGAAAATCGATTCCCGTACGATTCTCGACCAGATGGGCGCCGAATCGCTGCTCGGGCAAGGCGATATGTTGTTTCTGCCGCCCGGTACGGGCTACCCGCAGCGCGTCCATGGGGCATTCGTCGCCGACGAGGAAGTACACCGTGTCGTCGAGCATCTGAAGCAATTCGGCGAGCCGCAATACGAGGACGGAATACTCGACGGTCCGGCGACCGAAGGCGCGCCTCAAGACCTGTTCGGCGATGCGCCCGACGCCGAGGCCGATCCGCTTTACGACGAGGCGGTGGCGTTCGTCGTGCGTACGCGCCGCGCCTCGATTTCCTCAGTGCAGCGGCAGTTGCGCATCGGCTACAACCGGGCTGCGCGGCTTGTCGAACAGATGGAGGCCGCGGGCCTCGTCTCTTCGATGAGCGTCAACGGCAGCCGCGAAGTCCTGGCCCCGCCGGGACCGGAGCAATGACGGACGCCTTGCTGTAAAAGCTGCGCGGGGGTTGCAAGAACTAGCGGGTGGATCCGCCTCGCGGCAGGCGCAACGGAAGTGGGCGCCGCTGCGACCCGCGACGCGGCGCGCTTGCGGCGTGCGCATGGATGAGCCGGCATGGGCATTGCATACCCAACGCAGGCCGGAATCGCTGACGCACAACGCTCCGGCGCCGTTTCATCCCCTGCCGCCCCGCCCCCCGTGAGGCGGTAGCTTCGAGCCTGCGCGTGTGCTCTGATGCGCAGGCTCTCTTTGTATGCGCGCCTCTTGCGCGATTCGTCACGGCGTCACGCCTTCATGACGCAGGCGTGAACTTGAAATCCACGGGTGCCCCGACATCGAGTCGCGCCGGGTTCGGCTCGAGCTTCCCGGTCTGCGGGTCGCGCCGAAAAACATACGCGGTATCGCTTTCCTGGTTGCCGACGATGAGCCAATGACCGCTCGGGTCGATCGCGAACTCCCGCGGCGTCCGTCCGAGCGTCGACTGGCGGCCGACGAGCGTCAGCCTCCCATCGCCCGAATTCACCGCAAAAATCACGATTTCATTCGCGTCCCCACGATTCGATACATAAAGAAAGCGTCCATCGGCCGACAGGTGAACGGCAGCCGCGCCTTGCTTGCCCTTGAAACCGGGCGCGGCGAGCGGCAGCGTCTGCAGGGTTTCCAGTGTGCCATCGCGGTATCGCAGCACCGTCACGGTGGCGGCGAGCTCGCTCGTCAGATAGGCATATTTCCCGAGCGCGTCGAAGACGAGGTGCCGCGGGCCCGACCCGGCTCCCATTTGCACATATCGTGTCTCGGTGGGACTCAGCAGGCCGCGGCTGCCATCCGACGTGTATCGGTACGCGTAAAGTTTGTCGGTGCCGAGGTCTTGCGCGAAGAGGTAGCGCCCGTCGGGCGACATGACCGTCGAATGGACATGCGCGCTGTCCTGCCTCCCCTTCATCGGGCCGCGGCCGTCATGATGAACGCTCAGCACCGCGTCGCCGAGGCTGCCGTCGCCCTTGACCGGAAGTACAGCGAAGCTGCCGCCGGGATCGGAGGCGACCGAGTAGTTCGCCACGAACAGATACCTGCCGTCGGGCGAAAGGCTCAGATAACAAGGATCGTTGCCTTGCGACGAGACGTGATCGAGCAGCTTCAACTGACCGCTCACCGCATCGAACGAGAACGCGCTGACGCCGCCATGCTCAGTGGCCGGGCCATTGTCCCCAGGCAGCTCGTTCACCGCATAGACAGTCCGGTTGCCGCGACCCACGAGCAGATACGATGGATTGACCGTTTGTACGGACGAAAGCGGCGACACGGAGCCGCTTTGCGGATCGAACCGGTAGACGTGGATGCCGTTGCTCTTACCGGTATTCGTGTAGGTGCCGACGAGCAGGTCGTAGCTCGCGGCCCCTTGCGCGTCGCTGCCGGCATGCGCCGCTGAGGGCGCCACTGCGAGCGCGGCCAGTGCCGCCAGGGCCGACGTCAGCGCGAAACCTTTTCGGCCCGACACGGCTCTGAGGGTACGGGCACGCGAATCGCTGTCTGACCCTCGAGTGCCGGCCCGTCCCTCCGCGAGGCCGGACGAAGGGCACGACAAAACGTAGGGCAAGGCCGGCCGCTTTGGCGGCCGGATCGAGGAAAGCTGACTCGGCATCGAAGCTCCTTCGTCGAGAGGCTCACCCTCGCCGCGAGCGCAAAGCGCCCACCCGATCAATCTGTGCGAGGCTTCGCCATGAACATTTCTGTCAGTCTGGGACCCCTTGCCGCGCTGATCGCCGGCATCCTGATTCTGATCGTGCCGCGACTCCTGAACTACATCGTCGCGCTTTACCTCATCATCATCGGATTACTGGGGTTGTTCGGCCCGGCATCGCAGCACTTGCGGTTCTGACGCCGCCCGGGCGTCGGCTGGCCGCCGGTTCGGTCGACTTCATCCGTTGGCAAGTTGCTCGAGCCGCAGCTTTCCCTGCAGCGAAAGCGCGCCGACCGCATAATGGCCATCGGCTTGCTGGTGCGACGTGAAACAGGCGCGCTCGAGCAGAAACGACATGGCGGTATCCATGCCGTTGCGCGACAAGCCGAGCGCCTTTGGATCGAGGGAAATCAAGCTACCGTCGCGAAGTTCGCGAGCGGCGGACAGAATAGCGATGCAATCGGTTTTGGACGGGTTCTGCATGGCGTCAATCCTTGTAGTGAATGAGCGTCACAGAAGCATGACTGGCCGAAGCGCGCCGCGCACGCGGTGTTGTTCCCGCTTGCATCGTCGTTCGACGTCGCACTTTCAGCCTTGATCCCCGGAGTTTGATTGTAGCCAGCAGCCGGCAACGTTGGCAACGCCCCATAGCCGCACCGGCTCCTATCGCTTACGACACGACATGCCCGCACTCATCGAAGACTATGCGCTCGTCGGCGACGGCCACACGGCCGCGCTCATATCCCGCGACGGTTCGGTCGACTGGCTCTGCTGGCCGCGCTTCGACAGCGCCGCCTGCTTCGCCGCACTGCTCGGCGCGCCCGAACACGGCTCCTGGCAACTCGCCCCGGCAAGCGAGGTGCAGACAAGCCGCCGGTGCTACCGCGACGGCACGTTGGTCCTTGAAACCGATTACGAGACGGCCGAGGGCGCCGTCACCGTGATCGATTTCATGCCGCCCGGCAACGGATGGTCGGAGCTCGTGCGCATCGTCATCGGCCGGCGCGGCCGCGTGCCGATGCATATGTCGCTCACACTGCGATTCGATTACGGATTCTCGGTGCCCTGGGTGACGCGACTCACGCATGGCAACGGCATACGCGCCGTCGTGGGCCCGGACATGGCCGTCTTGCGCACCGATGTCGAATTGCATGGCGAGAACATGCACACAGTCGCCGATTTCACGGTGTCCGAGGGCGAGCGCATACCGTTTACGCTCGCGTATTCGTCGTCGCATCAGCGCATGCCGCCGGCCACCGATCCTTTCTCCGCGCTCGCGCGCACCGAGAATCATTGGCGCGACTGGACGGCGCGCTGCGAGGTAAAGGGCCGCTATGCGGCGCCTATCATGCGCTCGCTGATCACGCTGAAGGCGCTTGCTTATGCGCCGACGGGCGGGATCGTTGCCGCACCGACGACATCGCTGCCTGAACTGCTGGGCGGCACGCGCAACTGGGATTACCGCTACTGCTGGTTGCGCGATGCGACGATCACGTTGCTCGCGCTCATGCGCTGCGGTTATTACGACGAAGCGCGCGCGTGGCGATCCTGGCTCGAACGCGCATTGGCCGGCTCGCCGGCGCAGGTCCAGATCATGTATGGGCTCGCTGGAGAACGGCGGTTGCCGGAATCCGAGATCGACTGGCTGCCGGGCTATCTCGGTGCGAAACCGGTGCGCATCGGCAACATGGCGGTCGGCCAGCTCCAGCTCGATGTCTACGGCGAAGTGATGAATGCGCTGCATCTGGCGCGCGTCGGCGGCTTGCACACGAACGAATCGGTGTGGGCCGTGCAGCGCGTCATGCTCGACCATCTGGAGACGATCTGGCAAGAACCGGACGAAGGGCTCTGGGAGGTGCGCAGCGGCCGGCGCCATTTCACCTTCTCCAAGGTCATGACGTGGGTCGCCTTCGATCGCGCGGTCAAATCGGCGGAAAAATTCAAGCTGGACGGCCCGGTGGCGCACTGGCGCGAACTCCGTGACACCATCCATGCCGATGTCTGCCGCCACGGCTTCAACCCGGAGCGCAATGCATTCACGCAGGTCTACGGCGGCGACGACCTCGACGCCAGCCTGCTGCTGGTCCCGCTCGTCGGGTTTTTACCGCCGGACGACCCGCGCGTCGCTTCGACGGTCGCTGCCATCGAGCGCACGCTGCTACGCGATGGGCTCGTCGTGCGCTATCACACGTCCGAAGTCGACGACGGTTTGCCGCCGGGCGAAGGCACGTTCCTCGCCTGCAGTTTCTGGTTCGTCGACAATTTGATGCTGCAGGGCCGGGTCGACGAAGCGCATGCCATGTATGAGCGCCTCGTGGGCCTCGCGAACGATGTCGGCCTGCTCGCCGAGGAATACGATCCTCGCGTCAAGCGCTTCACAGGCAATTTTCCGCAAGCTTTCTCGCATGTTGCGCTCGTGCACACGGGCTTGAATCTGATGCGGCACGAGCAGGAAATGACGCATGCCACCGGCCATCCACGAAACGGCTCGCAATCGAAGGAAAGCGGCAATGCCGCATGAACGCCGCGCGGCGCCCGCCACGCGTGCCGCGCCGGCGTTTTGCAGCGCATGCGGCATTCAGCGAATCTTTCAATCAGCCTTCGGCTATACCGCATATCGGCACCTCAGCGCGAGACTGCATCCGGGAAAATCCCGGTCAGGTTGAGAATTTGCTGCGTTGCAGCTAGCCATGTTTGTCCTATATCATCGACGAGCCGGTTCGGAATTAGGCAGACTTTTTCAGCACGGCATGCCGCGACGCCGAAACGCCGCGTAATACTTCAGTGACCACACGCGGGAGCCTTTCACCATGCTTTACCAGCTCTACGAATTTCAGCGCGCGCTCTTGACTCCGTTGACGGCCTGGGCCGAGGCCGCCTCCCGCTCATTTGCGAACCCGGCGAGTCCGTTGGCCTATGTGCCGGGCGCCACCCGGTTTTCCGCCGCCTACGAGTTGCTCTATCGGCTCGGAAAGGATTACGAAAAGCCGGAGTTCAACATTCGCCAGATCGTCAAGGACGGCCACAACATCCCGATCATCGAACAAACGATCGTCGAGAAGCCGTTTTGCCGTCTGCTGCGTTTCAAGCGTTTCGCCGACGATAGCGAGGCGGTCGCACAGTTGAAGGACGAACCGGTCGTGCTCGTATGCGCACCGCTGTCGGGCCATCACTCGACGCTATTGCGCGACACGGTCCGCACGCTGTTGCAGGACCACAAGGTCTACATCACGGACTGGATGGATGCACGGATGGTCCCGATCGAGAACGGTCCGTTCCATCTGGACGACTACGTCACCTACATCCAGGAGTTCATCCGCTATATCGGCGCGAAGAATCTGCACGTGCTGTCGGTCTGTCAGCCGACGGTGCCGGTGCTGGCTGCCATCTCGCTGATGGCGAGCCGCGGCGAGGACACGCCGCGCACGATGACGATGATGGGCGGCCCGATCGACGCGCGCTGCAGCCCCACGTCGGTGAACTCGCTGGCGATGCAGCACTCGTACGAGTGGTTCGAGAACAACGTGATCCACACGGTGCCGCAAAACTACCCCGGGGTGGGGCGTCACGTCTATCCCGGCTTCCTTCAGCATTCGGGCTTCGTGGCGATGAACCCCGAGCGCCATGCCGCCTCGCATTGGGATTTCTATCAAAGCCTGCTGCGCGGCGACGAGGAAGACGCGGAAGCGCATCGCAGCTTTTACGATGAGTACAACGCTGTCCTCGATATGGCGGCCGAGTATTACCTCGACACCATTCGCATCGTGTTCCAGGAATTCCGCCTGGCCGAGGGCACATGGGAAATCGATGGCGAGCTGGTGCGTCCGCAGGACATCAAGCGCACGGCCCTCTTCACGATCGAAGGCGAGCTCGACGACATCTCGGGCTGCGGACAGACGCGCGCCGCGCATCAACTGTGCAAGGGGATTCCGGCAGCGCGCAAACGCCATTTCACGGCGGAAAAGTGCGGTCACTACGGCATTTTCTCGGGCCGGCGCTGGCGCACGATCATCTATCCGCAACTGCGCGATTTCATCCTCGAGCACAACAGGGAATCCAGGCATAAAGCCGAGCCCGTAGAGGCTTGAGCCGACGCCATCGCTTTTACTACCAGTGCTTCGTCGAACGGGCGGCCCAGGCCGCCCGTTTGCATTATTCGGCGCCTTTGCGTTTCAACGCCGCATCAGGTATGCGAGCAGCAGTTCGGTATTCATGCGCACGATTTCGCTGCGCTCCGCGGGCGCATCGAAATCGCGGCCTAGCGTGGCCTGCAGCGTGAAACGGTTGGAGACGATGTAATAGCCGAGGCCCGAGAGCGTCACGTAAAAGCGCAGGGGGTCCACGTTCGCGCGAAAGAGTCCGGCCCGCTGGCCGCGCTCGAGAATCGACGACAGCGTTGCGACGATCGGCGAGATCATGTCCCGAATCTGCGTCGATTTCTGCAGATACCGCGCCTCGTGGAGATTTTCATTGTTGACGAGCCGCAGCAGCTCCGGATGATCGCGGTAGTAGTCCCAGACGAAGTGGGCAAGCCGCGTCATGGCCTCCACGGGGGCGATGCCGGACAGATCGAGGGCCTTTTCGGCCTCCGTCAGTGCGCTGAATGCATGCTCCAGAACAGCCGTGAAAAGCTGCTCCTTACTGCCGAAGTAGTAATAGAGCATGCGCTCGTTCGTTTCGGCACGACGGGCGATCTGATCGACACGGGCGCCGAACAAGCCACCATTTGCGAATTCCTCAGCCGCCGCCAGCAGAATCCGGCGCCGGGTGCCCTCGGGATCACGTTTGATTTTCAGCTGGTTCATGGTGGCCTTTGCTTCGTGCGCCGCGGTGTCCGCGTCACGCTGCCGGCTCCTCCTGGCACCCTACACCGGCTGCATGCAATGGACGCGCCTTTTCGTGGGAGATACCCCTTATTAAGCGGTCATGCGAAAAGCGCTTCGATTATGCGCACATGGCTTGCCGATGGCAACCCGGGAAATCGGCGATAATGCCGGCTTTGCGCGCACCGTGAGAACGCGTGCCACCATGGTGCGCCGGGCGCACACGCCCATATGCGTAAAGCCGCTTCACGCCGCGGCGAGAATCTCCCCACCGTGACCGACCGAAAGACCCTCGCGGATCGCATCGAAGATCTGCTTCCTCAAACGCAGTGCACGAAGTGCGGCTATGCGGGCTGCCGCCCTTATGCCGAAGCCGTCGCGCGCGGCGAGGCGGGCTATAACCAATGCCCGCCCGGCGGCGTGGAAGGCGTGGCTCGGCTCGCCTCTCTCCTGGGCAAGCCCGTCATTGCGCTGAACCCGGCCAACGGCGCCGAACGCCCGCGGCCGGTCGCCTTCATCGACGAGTCGCTTTGCATCGGCTGCACGCTCTGCATGCAGGCTTGTCCCGTCGATGCGATCGTCGGCGCACCGAAGCTGATGCACACCGTCGTCTCCGCGCTGTGCACGGGATGCGACTTGTGCGTCGCGCCCTGCCCGGTCGATTGCATCTCGATGCCGCCGGTCACCCGCGACGCGACGGGCTGGCAGGCGTGGAGCGCCGATCAGGCCGAAGCGGCGCGCAAGCGGCATGACCGCCGCACCGCACGGATCGCGCGCGAGCGCGAAGCTGCCGAGGCGCGCGCCGCCGCCCGGCGCGCCGCGGCATCGCCCGCTGCTGCGGCACCGCCCGCAAGCGCCACCGCGGAAGACGAAGCGGCCGCCAAAAAGCGCGCCATCATCGCGGCCGCGCTCGAACGCGCGCGCCAGAAGAAAGCCGCTCTCGAAGCCGAAGGCGTCGCGCCCAAGAACGTCAGCAACGTCAGTCCGGCCGTGCAGGCGCAAATCGATGCGGCCGAAGCACGGCGCCAGCGCTTGCGCACGACATCGGACGAGCCGGGCAAAGACGTACCGCGCGAAGACGCGTCCGGCGAATCCGATACGCCCTCTTCCCGGTGAAGCGAACCGCATGAACGTCACCAAACGTCGCGCCATTTACGAAGCGCTGCAAAGTCTCAATCCGCATCCGACGACCGAGCTCGAATACACGACACCGTTCGAACTACTGATCGCGGTCGTGCTTTCGGCGCAGGCGACCGACGTGGGCGTCAACAAAGCGACGCGCAAGCTTTTTCCGGTCGCCAATACGCCGCAGCAGTTCGTCGAATTGGGCGAAGCGCGTCTTGCCGACTACATCAAGACGATCGGCCTTTATCGGACCAAGGCAAAAAACGTCATTGCGACATGCCGTCTGCTGCTCGAAAAACACGGCGGCGAAGTCCCCGCCGAGCGCGAAGCACTCGAGAGCCTGCCGGGCGTCGGCCGCAAAACGGCCAACGTCGTGCTCAATACGGCATTCGGCCAACCGACCATCGCCGTCGATACGCATATCTTCCGGGTGGCGAATCGCACCGGACTCGCGCCGGGCAAGGACGTGCGCGCCGTCGAAGCGGCCCTGGAGAAGTTCACGCCGCCCGAGTTCAGGCACGACGCGCATCACTGGCTGATCCTGCATGGCCGTTATGTCTGCAAGGCACGCCGGCCCGAATGCTGGCACTGCGTCATCGAGCCGCTTTGCGAGTACAAGCCGAAGACGCCCCCGCCCGACCTCTGAGCGGCGAGCAGGCGCCCGGCCGATCGGTCAACCGATTGCGCGCCTACTGGTTCGCCTCCAGCGCGACCGCATCCTCCGACGCCCCACCGCCGGCACGCACGAGCCAGAGGACGCCACCGAGCACGGATGCGCCGCCGACCCATTGCATGGCGCTCAACGATTCGCCGAGCAGCAGCGACGCGAGCGTCACGGTGACGACGGGTTCGAGCGTCGAAAGCATCGACGTACGCGCCGCACCGAGCCGCGCGAGACCCGCGAAGAACGCGAGCATGGCGAGCACCGTGGAAATGAGCGCGATGGCGATGACAGCAGCCCAGCCCCCGGCCGTCGCGGGCCAGTGGGGCGGCGCGCCCGCTGCCGTGCGTGCGAGCGACAGCGCGCCGAATACGACGGCGGCTACGAGGCAGATAACGCTCGTCGTCACATGGGGGTCGATGCCACGCGTCGCGCGCGTACCGGCGACGATATAGATCGAGTAGATCACCGCTGCGCCGAGGCCGAGCGCAATGCCGAGCGGCTCGCCGCGGCCGCCTCCCACCATCAGCGCCGTACCCGCGAGGCAGAGTACGAGCGCCGCGCATTTGACCGGGGTGAGCCGCTCATGCAGCCACCATGCCGCGAGCACGGTGACGAACGCGGGGTACAGATAAAGCAGTAGCGCGACGAGACTCGCTTGCGCATGCTGCAGCGCAATGAAATAGCAGAGCGATTGTCCGACGTAGCCTACGGCCCCCAACGCCGCGATTGCGGCCAGCGCGCGCCCTCTGGGCCAAACCATACCGCGGCGGCGCGCCGTCCAGCCGAGGATGGCGCCGCCGATGGCAAAGCGCAACGTGAGCAGACCCAGCACGTCAGTGCCGCCGGCATAGGCGTAGCGGGCGAAGATGGCCATCGCGCCAAATGCCGCGGCGGACAGCGCGACGAACGCCGCGCCGTAAAGCGTATCGATACGGGAGGTCATGGAAACCGGGATATTCGAAATGAGGGAATCTCTCGCGCGACGTAGAATACCGGTTTCAGCCATCCGCCGTCGGCACGAATGCGCCATCGCCCGCGCTCGCGCGACGGGCACCTTGCCCCTTTCGACGATGTTCAATCCCAGCCGCGACGAAGTCCGACGCTTTTTCACCGACACTTGGCGCAAACAGCGCGCAGGTGAAATTCTCACACCGCTCGAAGCGATTGCGGCCGACTGGATCGTCGAGCACCCGGAATATCACGAAGAGCTCGCCGACGAAGCGGCCGCGTCGTCGGCCGAATATTCGCCCGAAAGCGGGCGCACCAATCCTTATCTGCATCTGTCGATGCACCTCGCGATTAGCGAGCAGCTTTCGATTGATCAGCCGCCGGGCATCCGTGCGGCGCATGAGCGGCTCGTCGTGCGGCTCGGCTCGACGCACGAAGCACACCACGCGATCATGGACTGCTTGGGCGAAACGATCTGGGAGGCACAACGCAATAACGCGCCGCTCGATACCGACGCCTATCTCGCCCGCATCGAGCGGCGCGCATCGCGCGACTGAGCCGCTCTCGCGTGCCCTCGGCAACGACACGACGCCTCGTTGCCAGGCGCGCTAAAAGCAAACACCCCGCTCACGGCGGGGTGTTTGCTTGGTTGCCGCGGCGCTCCCGGTGAACGGGGACGACACGCGCCGGACGAACGCCGCCCTTACTTCTTCTGGACGAGATCTCCGTCGAGCGATTCGATATAAGCGGCGATATCCTTCATATCGCTTTGCGACAAGCTTTGCACCTGCGCCTGCATGATCGCGTTGTTGCGGCCGAGCTTCGGATTGCTGGTGCCCATCTGGTATTGCTTCAAAGCCCAGTAGACGTAGCTCGAGTGCTGACCGGCGAGCTTCGGGTACTCCGGCGTCACAGGCTTGTTCAGATTCGGACCGTGACACGCCGCGCAGTTATGGCTCTCGACGAGCGCCTTGCCATTCGATGCGCTCGCAGCGGCCGCCGGATTCGATACGGCAAGCGCGCCGATGGCCATCGCCGCCCCCGCAACCATGGCGATTGTCCGAAGTGCCTGATCGGGCTTGTACATGAATTCTCCTATCCCGCGAAATGAGAGTGCCTGAATGAGCTGGAAGCGACCGCGCGGTTACTTTTCGGGATTGTTCGGCGACGAGGCCGTCTGCGCCGCGTAGTAAGCGGCGATATCGGCGATGTCCTGATCGGTCAGCGAACTCGCGATTGCATGCATCGTGTCGAAGTGGCGATCGCCCTTCTTGTACCCGTGCAATGCGTTCGCCAGGTATTGCGCGTTCTGGCCGCCCAGCATCGGAACCTTGTAGACCTCGGGATAAGCCGTGCGGTAATCGGCAATGCCATGGCAGCCGATACACATCGCGACCTTGCCCTGAGCCGCCTTCGCATTGCCGACGATATCGGCCGCCTGGGCGTTCAGCGCGAACCCCGCGAGCGCGGCAAGCGCTGCGGTCACGACATGTTTGCCGACGAAAGAGTTCATAGCTTGTAACCTGGCTGAGGGGAAACGAGCGCCCGCACACCTGCTGCCGGGCGGCGGCACAGATCGTATCGCGCCGCGCTTCATTATGGAATGGCCAAGAGGCCAAAAAATCGCGGCAATTGTACCGCGACGGATGGCCGCGGTCCACATCGGCAATACCCCCGCCGGCCCCGCCCGAAAAGGCTCGCGCATAGGCCTGCGACATCGTGCCGCAGGCGGCGGCGCCTTCTGGCATATACTGGATTCTTTTCGCGAGAGCGGTCGCCATGCGTTTCGAAGGTTCGTCGCAATACGTCGCCACAGACGATCTCAAGCTCGCCGTCAACGCCGCCATGACGCTCAAAAGGCCGCTGCTGATCAAGGGCGAGCCTGGCACGGGCAAGACGATGCTCGCGGAAGAGGTCGCTGCCTCGCTCGGCATGCCGCTCTTTCAGTGGCACATCAAATCGACGACGAAAGCCCAGCAAGGCCTGTACGAGTACGACGCCGTCTCGCGTCTGCGCGATTCGCAGCTCGGCGACGCGCGCGTGCGCGACATTGCCAATTACATCGTCAAGGGCGTGCTCTGGCAAGCCTTCGAATCGGACGAGCCGGCCGTGCTGCTCATCGACGAAATCGACAAGGCCGACATCGAATTCCCGAACGACTTGCTGCGCGAGCTCGATCGCATGGAGTTCCACGTCTATGAAACACGCGAGATCGTACGTGCCCGCCACCGTCCGCTCGTCGTCATCACCTCGAACAACGAAAAGGAGCTGCCCGACGCATTCCTGCGCCGCTGCTTCTTTCACTACATCCAGTTCCCCGACCCGGCGACGATGCAAAAGATCGTCGAAGTGCACTATCCCAACGTCCGCGAGGATCTGCTGCATGCCGCGCTCGAAAGCTTCTTTTCGCTACGCAGCGTATCGGGCTTGAAGAAAAAACCGTCCACCTCGGAGCTGCTCGACTGG
Organism: Trinickia sp.; assembly: GCF_036503415.1. Classification (GTDB taxonomy): domain Bacteria; phylum Pseudomonadota; class Gammaproteobacteria; order Burkholderiales; family Burkholderiaceae; genus Trinickia. Next base: position 54,151 of record NZ_DASXWY010000149.1, read on the forward strand.
CTCAAACTGCTGCTCGCCGAAGACATCGCCCCCGAGGCGCTGCACGCGCCCGACGGCAAGCAAGTCGTGCCGCCGCTTGCCGGCGCGCTGCTGAAAAACGAACAGGACGTGAGCCTTCTCGAGCGGCTCGTCTTCATGAACCGGCATAACCGGTAAGCCGCGAGCTCGGCCGCGTTTTTCGGATCAGTCCGCCATGCTCATCGACTTCTTCTATACGTTGCGCGCGGCGCGCCTGCCCGTCTCGGTCAAGGAGTATCTGACGCTCGTCGAGGCGTTGCGCGCGCGCGTGATTGCGCCGTCGCTCGATGAGTTCTACTTCCTGGCCCGCCTCACACTCGTGAAAGACGAGCGCTACTTCGACAAGTTCGATCAGGCCTTCGCGGCGTATTTCCGCGGTGCCGAGAAGCTTGCCGAGGCGATGGTCGCCGTGCCGCCCGAATGGCTGAAACGACGCCTCGAACGCGAGTTCACGCCCGAGGAAAAGGCGGCGGTCGAGGCGATGGGTGGCCTCGACAAGCTGATGGAGCGCCTGAAGGCGCTCTTCGATGAACAAAAAGCGCGCCACGAAGGCGGCAACAAGTGGATCGGCACGGGCGGCACCTCGCCGTTCGGCAATGGCGGCTATCACCCCGAAGGCATCCGCATCGGTGGAGAATCCGCCGGCCACCGCACAGCGGTCAAGGTTTGGGAAGCGCGCGGCTATCGCGACTACGACGATCAGGTGGAAATCGGCACGCGCAATATCAAAGTGGCGCTGCGCCGGCTGCGCCGCTTCGCGCGCGAGGGCGCGGCCGAAGAGCTCGACTTGCCCGATACGATTCGCAGCACGGCAGCCAACGCCGGCTGGCTCGACCTCAAGATGGTGCCGGAGCGGCACAACACGGTGAAGGTGCTGATGCTGCTCGATGTCGGCGGCTCGATGGACGATCACATCCTGCGCACCGAGGAACTTTTTTCGGCGGCGAAGGCCGAATTCAAGCATCTCGAGTTCTACTACTTCCACAATTGCGTCTATGACTTCCTGTGGAAAAACAATCGCCGCCGGCATCTCGAACGCATCGCCACATGGGACGTACTGCACAAGTTCACGCCCGACTACAAGCTCGTCTTCGTCGGCGACGCCACCATGAGCCCCTACGAGGTGCTGCAAGCGGGCGGCTCCGTCGAATACAACAATCCCGAGGCAGGGGCCGTCTGGCTGCGCCGCCTGGCCGACCAGTTCCCGCACCATGCCTGGCTGAACCCCGAACCGCAGGGACTGTGGGAGTACCGCCAGTCGGTCGCGATCATCAGGCAATTGCTCGGCGAGCGCATGTACCCGCTGACGCTGGCCGGACTCGAGACGGCCATGCGCGCGCTCAGTAAGTAGCCGTGCGCGCGGGCTTTAGAAACACCGCCGCGCGCCGCTGCCGCTAAAATAGAGTTGTCGTCGGCGCGCCGGACGCGGTGCCCGACCCTTTCACCGTCTTCCAGCACGGGCTACGGGCCCGCTCATCCGCCATGACCACTGCCCTCGACCAACTGAAGCAATACACGATCGTCGTCGCCGACACGGGCGATTTCCAGCAGTTCGTGCAGTACAAGCCGCGCGACGCGACCACGAACCCGTCGCTGGTGCTCAAGGCCGTGCAAAAAGACGCCTACAAGCCGCTGCTCGAAAAAACCGTGCGCGATCACGCCGACAGGCCGGCCAAGGCTATCATCGACAATCTGCTCATCGCGTTCGGAACCGAGATCCTCAAGATCATTCCCGGGCGCGTATCGACGGAAGTCGATGCCCGGCTCTCGTTCGACACGCAGGCTTCGATCGACAAAGCCCACGAGCTCATCGCACTGTACAAGGCCGCCGGCGTCGACCGCGAGCGCGTCCTGATCAAGCTCGCTTCGACCTGGGAAGGCGTGCGCGCGGCCGAGGCGCTGCAAAAAGAAGGCGTGAACTGCAACATGACGCTGCTCTTTTCGCCCGTGCAGGCAGCGGCCTCCGCCGAGGCCGGGGCGAAGCTGATCTCGCCGTTCGTCGGTCGCATCTACGACTGGTACAAGAAACAAGCCGGCAGCGACTGGAACGAAGCGACGATGGGCGGCGCCAACGATCCGGGCGTTCAATCGGTGCGGCGCATCTATGCTTATTACAAGAAGTTCGGCTTTCCGACGGAAGTCATGGGCGCGAGCTTTCGCACGACGAGCCAGATCCTCGAACTCGCGGGCTGCGACCTGTTGACGATCAGCCCGGATCTGCTGCAAAAACTGCAGGACAGCAAGGAGCCGGTCGAGCGCAAGCTTTCGCCGCAAATGGAAACTGACTCGTCCATCGAGCGTATCGCGGTTGACGAGCCGTCGTTCCGCTTTCAGCTCAACGACGACGCGATGGCGACCGAAAAGCTCGCCGAAGGCATCCGTGTCTTCGCAGCCGACGCGATCAAGCTCGAAAAGCTGATCGAGACGCTGCGCTGAAGGTCGGCCGCGCGACAGGCCGGAGTTGCCCCCACCGAACATCACCCAAGGAGACGATCATGCAGGTCCAGAGCTATCTCTTCTTTTATGGTCGCTGCGAGGAGGCACTCGCCTTCTACCGGGACAAGCTGGGCGCCGAAGTGCTGTTCATGTTGCGCAACAACGAGGCCCCCGGCGCCGATGCGGCTCAGGGAGAACACGGCGATCAGATCATGCACACGAGTTTCCGGGTCGGCGAGGCGGTGCTGATGGCAAGCGACGGCCACCCCGGTCAGCAGCCCGAGTCCCACACGGGGTTCAGCCTGTCGCTTTCGCTAGACGACCCGGCCGAAGCGAAGGCGCGCTTCGATGCGCTGGCCGAAGGCGGCCAAATCAGGCTCGAATGGCAACCGACTTTCTTTGCCAATGGCTTCGGCATGGTGACCGATAAGTTCGGGATCCCGTGGATGGTCATGGCGGCAAAGACGATGACCGAACGCGCGGCGGCCTGACGCTCCCACCCGGCAGCGGCCAGCGGCGCCGCGTCCGGAGATAGGCAGCGGGTCAGCGCTGAGCCACCACAGCGGATCGCCGCTCGATATTCCAGTGGCTCTCGGTGCGCGCGAGCAGCACGCGTAGTTCGTCCACCTGCGCGGCGAAGCGCTCGGCGAGCCACTGCGGGCCGTTTAGCGCTTCGGAACCGCTCACCACGATAGGCAACGCGTCGGGCGGCCAGGCGCCGGTGACCGGCAGCCACTTCCGGGTATTCGAGCCGAAACGCAACGCGCGGGCGATCGCGATCAGCGTCGTGCGGACCGCGTAAATATTGGGGGTGCGCCGATCGTCGCGGGCGGTCGTTGCCGCGCCGCGCGGCTCGGCGCGCATCGCCGTCGCCATCATTTCCAGTGCGCTCAAAATCGAACGGTGCAGCCGCTGGATCGACTCGAGCTCCTTGAGCGGCACATCGATCTCCTTGGCCACCGACGGCATGAGCGAGCGCAGCTTGACGAGCCGCTGCCCCAGCGCGGCGAACGCGGCTAGCTGCTCGCCCGGATCGACAGGCACACCCGTAACGACACGCGTGTAAAGACGCGCGCATTCGCGCAGATTGCGCGCCAGCAGATAGCGCCACGAGTAAGTCGCGTAAAGCGGCAGCGCGAACGAGAACGCGAGCGCGACGGCGATGCCGATCAACACGTTGAGCGTGCGCCACAGGCCAGTATCGATGGTGCTCTCGCCATGACCGGCGACGATGCAGATCGTGATCGCCGCCAGAAGCGCGATATAGCCGGGCCGTCCGATCGCGAAATAGCCGCAGATGCCGGCCGCGAGCGACATGAGCACATACATGAGCGGCATCGAGCCGATCACGTGCAACTGAACCAGCAACAACAGGCCGACGCCGGCCCCAAGCACGGTGCCCAGCGCGCGTTCGACCGCACGCTTGCGGATGTTGCCGTGATGCTGAAGCCCGCCGATCACGACGAGCACGGTTACTGACGCCCAGATCCCGTTCGGGATATGAATGCCTGTCGTGACGAGAATGGAGGCGAGCATCGCCAGCCCCACGCGCACCGCGTGCAGAGCACGCGCATAGCGATAGCGGTAGTACGGGGACGAGACGGCGCGCGCGAGGCGCGCGACGAGCGTGCGCGGACGGAGGTGAGTGAGCATGGCGCCACATTGTAGCGCCGCGCGCACCGCTCACCTCTGCGGTGCGCGCGGGATCGTGCTCAGCTTTCGATGGCGTCGAGGTAGTCTTCGGGACGCGTGCGGTCTTCGGCGAGGCTCATCCCAATCGCGCGAACGATGACGCTCACGACCACGGCGACGACGACATTCGCGATCAGCGACCAGAGTGCGGCGTAGCCGGGAATCGCCATGCCGCCCAGGTGCAGCGTGAAGATCGAGCTCTTGAGGCTCTGCGAGGCCGCCATCCAGGTACCGATGCCGATGCCGACTGCCCAGCCCGCCAGCAGGCCCCGGTGGTCGAGCTTACGCGTGTAAAGGCCGAGCACGATGGCCGGCAGCGTCTGGATGATCCAGATTCCGCCGAGCAGCTGCAGCTGGATCGCGTAAGTCAACGGCAAGCCCAGGATGAATGCCACGGCGCCGACCTTCACGATCAGCGAAACCAGCTTCGCGACATTCGTCTCCTGCTCGTGCGTCATGTTGCGGTTGACGAACTCGCGGTGGATGTTGCGCGTGTACAGATTGGCGGCCGCAATCGACATGATCGCGGCCGGCACGAGCGCCCCGATGCCGATTGCCGCGAACGCGACACCGACGAACCACGACGGGAAGAAATGCAGGAAGAGCGCCGGCACCGCGAAGTTCGGGCCAAAAGCCTTGAAGTAAGGCGCGAATTCCGGCATGTCCTTCACGCCCGATGCCAGTGCCATGAAGCCCAGCAGCGCGAGCAGCCCGAGCACGAGCGAGTACGCCGGCAGCATCGCCATGTTGCGGCGAATCGTGTTGCCGGAGGACGACGACAGAATCGCCGTGATCGAGTGCGGATACAGAAAGAGCGCGAGCGCCGAACCGACCGCGAGCGAGGCGTAGGCACTGTAGCCGTTCAAGCTTGCGGTATCCGGTGCCTTGAGCAGCAGTTTCGCCGGAGGCACAGCGCTGAAGATGTGGGAGAAGCCCCCCAACTGCATCGGAATCACCACGATGGCTACCGCGATCGTGATGTAGATCAGCAAATCCTTCACGACGGCGATCATTGCGGGCGCGCGCAAGCCAGACGTGTACGTATAGGCTGCGAGGATCGCGAATGCGATGATGAGCGGCAGATCGCCCACGAAGCCCGACGTATTGAAGCCGAGCGCACCGATCACGACTTCGATGCCGACGAGCTGCAGCGCGATGTAGGGCATCGTCGCGAGAATGCCGGTCACCGCGATGGCGAGCGCCAGCATCCGGCTGCCGTAGCGCGCACTCACGAAGTCGGCCGAGGTCACGTAGCCGTGGCGCTTCGCGACGGCCCAGAGCTTCGGGAACACGACGAAGGCGAACGGATAGATGAGAATCGTATAGGGCAGCGCAAAAAAGCCCATCGCGCCGGCGCCGAACACGAGCGCCGGGACGGCGACGAACGTATAGGCCGTATAGAGATCGCCGCCCAGCAGGAACCAGGTGACGATCGTGCCGAAGCGCCGGCCGCCCAGGCCCCACTCCTCGAGATGAGCGAGGTCGCCGCGACGCCAGTTCGCGGCGAAGAAACCGAGAATCGTGACACCGACGAAAAATAGAACGAAGACGATAGTTGCGGTGGCGTTCATCGCGCGCCCCCGTTTCCGGCGCTCGCCTTGGAGATATTCTTGGTTTTCAGATAAACGAAGGCCGTGATGACAGCGCTCACGAGCACCCAGAAGAGCTGATACCAGTAAAAGAACGGGAAACCCCACAGCTGCGGGTCGACCTTGTTGTACGACGGCACCCAGATCATGGCGATCCAGGGGATGACTAACAGCCAGAGCCAGTGTTTGGCGGCTCGATTGGCGTCGGCATTGTGAGCCATGACGTCTCCTCTTTTACTCTTTATCGAAGCTGCTACCCGTATCGTGACCGGTCCGCCTCCCCCGCGGGTGCGTTCCCGGGCATCTTATAAAGCTTCGCAAGAGTATAGGAGCGCCGCGCAGCCGGTCAAGCGGGGAGGACCCTGGCAAGCGAGCGCCCCGCCACGGGCTCAGATGGAGAAGACGGGCGTGCGCTCCGGCTGGACGGCTTCGAGCGCGCCCACCCACTTGCGCGCCGGCAGGCCCAGCTTGTCTTCGATCAGCCGGGCACGCGATTTGAGCGCCGTGAACGGCACGGCGAGCTCCGGCCCCGAGAAAGCGAGCACGATGCGGTTACCTTCGTGGACCTCGGGCAAAGCGACGATGCGGCCGTCGAAGGCAGCCTTCAAGTGCTTCATGTTGCGCACGAAGCTCGGATGATCGCCAAAGAGGTTGATCGTCGCCATGCCGGCGTTCGTCAGGCAGGCCCGCACGGCGCGATAGAACGCCACACTGTCGAGCACCGGACCGCGGGCCGTCGCGTCGTAAAGATCGATTTGCATGACGCCGACGTCGCCGCGGTTCGCACGATCGTTGACGAAATCCCAGGCATCGGCTTCATGAACCGAGAGGCGGGCATCGTCGGACGGCAGCGCGAACATCGTGCGGGCCGCAACAACGACGGCGGGATTCAGTTCGACCGCGTCGACGCGCGCCCGCGGCAAGAAGCGATAGGCGAATTTCGTGAGCGCGCCGGTACCGAGGCCGAGCTGGACGATGCGCTTCGGCGTTTCGAGAAAAAGCAGCCACGCCATCATCTGCTGCGCGTATTCGAGCTCGATGTGATCGGGCTTTCGGATACGCATTGCGCCTTGCACCCACTCAGTACCGAAATGCAGATAACGGACGCCGCCCTCTTCCGAGAACGTAACGGGGGCGAATCGCGGTTTGCGCGGCACGTCGATGCGCGGGGCGTCGTCGAGTGCGGCCGCGCGGCGCGCCGCGGCACGCTTGCCATTGATGCTCGCGCTTTCGCGTTCGAGACGGGATGAACGGGCGGATTTGCCACGGAAAGCGCGCGCCTCGGCCGAAGCGCGCTTGATGAGATCGGTCATGGATGATGTCGCGCGACACGCGCGCCGGGTTGAATCGGACGAGAGGATAGCATCGCGCGCCATTCAAGCCGGGCAACCGCGCGCCGCCGGTGTTCGCCCTCTTCTCCGCCGTTTCGCCGCAGGCATAGGGCAGCGGGCGCGGCGGTTCGTATTCTCGAAGACTTTTTTCGCGGCGGCATGCTCAGCGGCGGCGCTTATGGCGGGGCTATCCGTTCGCGTTTTCCAAGGAGGCTTGCTTGTATGTTGAAGTCCATCGCGTCATCCAGCCCAGCATCTGAGCCGTCCTCGCCCGAGCATATCGCGATCGATATCGACCCGCCGAACCCCGGCTCGCGCACCGACAGGCGCCTCGTCGACTCGCCGCTCGCGCCGTTCGCATCGAGCAGCCCCGCCGACGGAGCGGGTGTCTCGACGACGGCGCCGAGAAGCGCCACCACGGCGAAACTGCAAGGCCTGCACACAGGTGGCTCGCAGGACGAGATTGCGTCGGATGGAAGTCGAGGCAACGCCAGCTCGCGATCCTCGCAAGCCTCTTCGCGCGACGATATCGCGATCGATATCGAGCAGTTGGCCGCCGCCCACGGAATCGACAAGGCGCACGTGCTCGGCGAAACGTTGCCATCGGTGGCCGACCTGCGGCTGCCGAGCGTGATGGGCGGGACTGTCGCACGCGGCAGCGACGCCAAGCTGCGATCCAACGATCGTTTCGTCAACGCGGTGCTGAAATTCGTCGATGCCAAGTTCCCCGGTGAACTCGATCAGCTGGACTTGCCCAAGGGAACGAGACTTTCGCTGCCGCTCGAGAAATCGATCCTGCTCAACGCGCGTCGGTTCGAGCAAGGCTGCAAAGTCCAGCACATCGATGTGCCCGGCGCCGAAGAGCCGCTGTCCGTAGATATCGACCTGTCCACCTACAGCGCCCGACAGGCGATCAAAAAAGGCCCGAGCGGCTTTGCCGACGGTGCCCGTCTGAACCTCGATGCCCGCCAACTGCGAAGCGGATCCCAACATAGCGGCGAAGCATCGATGTCTGGCCGCGCCGCAAGCGATGGACGTTCAGCCGATCTGCATCCTTTCGAATTCCTCAAAGGCACGAAGTACGAGGTCGAGACCGATCATCCCGGGCTGAAGGCCTTGATCGAAAAGGCGCTCAGCGACGAAGACCCCGCTACGCTCGAACTTCGTGCGCGCCTCGGCGCGCATTCGATCAACACCGTGCTCAATCAGAAGACCCTCGACTGGAAACTTCTTGCCGCGATGGCGCTGAGCCTCGGAGGCAGCACACTCATCGCCTATCTGCTGGACGTGAAAGCGGTCTCGGCGATGGTCAAGAAGGTGGGCAAGAAGCTAGGCAAGGACAGCACGGCGACGCGCTTCGTCGAAGCATTCGCGTCTTCCACCGTTCCCTCTCCGGCGGAGTTCTCCGACTCGATGTTCGTCAAGCGAATCATCGAGCGGTTCCGAGGCAACAGCTTGCTGCCGGAATCGATGGAGGAGGTCAAGGACGATGTAAAAGACTCCGCCGTTTCCGGCTTGATCGCCGCGATCGGATCGATTCCGTCGAACCTCGTGCAGGTCACCCGCAAGAGCGGAGCGATCGCCGGCAACGTCGTCACCAATGTGCTCGCCACGGCCACCTCCGCGGCGATGGCGCCGATGGAGGTGGCCAAAGCGCGGGAACAGATGATCGCCGCTGTCATTCAACAGCGCTCGGCCGGCTTTTTCCCCGCACCCGAGGCGAGCGGTGCGTCTTCGTCGGACGTCACGCCGGCTCGGGCGCTGGTCAAGGAAGTCGGGCACGAGATTCAGGGAGCGTTCGAAGTGACTCGCGGTGTCGGGGACACGATCAACTCGATGGGCATCGGTCAGGTACTGAGTCTGGCAGCCTTCGCTCCAGTGACCGCGCTGGCGCGCGCGCACCTGATCTCGGAGATGATGCAAAAGGTCGCAATGATCGCGGTGAATACGCCAACCGAGGTTCTGAGCCTTGGCACCGGTATTTTGACGGGCAAGTACCTTGGCGGTCTGGGCGGATTAATGACGACGGATCAGGAGAAAAACCGCCGCATCGCCGAGCTGATCGTCAACAAGACGATCGAGCGGCTGCACAACGCCACGGCTGGCAATGGCGATGCCACGGTCCAGATCAGCGAGGCAGAGTTGCGTGCGATCGAACATCCTCCGCTGGAGCTGACGTTTCCGGTCGGCAACAGCATCGTGAATGCCATGAACGGCACGATCGACTTCTTTGCCGAGATCGCCGCCAAGGCCCGCGGCACGCCCCGCGAGCCGAGCCTCGCTGAGAAAGCGGCCCAGGCCGCCACGCGGGCGGCGCTGGAAGAATAAGCCATCGATGCTGTGCCGGCCGGCTCCCGCGGAACGAAGCTTGCTCCGTCAATGAAGCGTTCGAATCCGCGGGGAAAACGATGCACACGCGAACCTTGCACAAGGCGGCATTGAACGGCCGGACATCGCTCGTCGCGGTTTCGGTACTACTCGGCGCGCTGTATGCGGGCAGCACGATCGTCACGCCGCTCTATCCGCTCTATCAGCACGCGTTCGGCCTGTCCGAACTGTCGATCACGCTCGTGTATGCCACTTACGTGGTCGGCAATCTGGCTGCACTGTTCGTGTTCGGACGGATCTCGGACCAGGCCGGTCGCCGGCCCGTCAGCTTGACCGTGCTGGCGGTGAGCGGTGTCAGCGCACTGCTGTTCCTCTTTGCCTTCCACCCGGCTCTTCTGTTTCTCGGGCGTGCCGCAAGCGGCCTCGCAATCGGCGTGGGCGCGGCCACGGCGACGGCCTGGATCGCCGATCTGTACGGGGCCGCCGACAAGGCAAACGCGAGCCGTCTCGCTGCTGCCGTCAATCTGGCAGGACTTGCCGTCGGCGTGTCGGCAGCCGGGCTGCTCGCGCAATTCGCGCCTTGGCCGCTACATACGGTCTATGCGGTCTATCTGCTGGTGCTCGTCGTTACGGCCGTGCTCACCGCGCGAACCCGCGAGACGGTCGAATCTTCGGCGCACTCGGGCGGCGAGGTCTCCTACAAGCCTCGGATTGGGATCCCCCCGGAGTCCCGGTCGGCGTTTGTTCCCCCTGCCGTCACGGCATTCGCGACGCTTGCGTTGCTCGGCTTTTATGCCGCGCTTTTGCCGAATCTGCTGGCCAACAGCATGCACGAACACAGTCCCGCGTTGAGCGGGGCGGTTGTCGCCGAAATCTTCGTCGTCGGTGCGGCGACGGTCGCGCTCGCGCCGATGCTGGCTTCGCGCACCACCATGTTCATCGGTTTGTGGCTGCTGCCGCCTAGCCTCGCGTTGCTGTTGTGGGCACAGTTCGCCGGATCGATGGTGCTGTTGATATCGGCGACGGCGCTATGCGGAATCGCATCGGCCTTCGGGTTTCGGGGAAGCCTGCAGGAGGCCAACCGGATCGCGCCCCCCGAACGCCGCGCGGAACTGCTGTCCGCCTACCTGCTGTGCTGCTACAGCGGCAACTCGCTGCCGGCGGTCGGCGTCGCGGTACTCGCACGCTTCGTCGGGCGCCTATGGGCGGATGTCGTCTTCGCGGCCATTTTGGTCGTGCTTGCGTTCAGCGCATTGGCCATCGGCTTGCGCCACGCGCGCCGGTCGGACCGAGCGCGTTGACAGCCTCATTGCCGCCCGATGGCGGCCCCGCGTCGGTGCGGCGATAGGACGAGATTTCGGTCAATTCATCCAAGTTCGCGTAAACTGCGCCCAATGCCCGTTCGCCATCGCATTGCTCTTGGCGATGCCCGGAGGCTCCCCTTATGGAAGGAGGTGTCACGCATGCATGCAGTGCCTTTGCAGGATGGCAGTGCGATCGAACCGCCGGTAACCGCTCCGGTGCGCGATCTGCGCCGTGTCCCGATCCATCCCGATCACTGGTATCCGCTCGCGTGGTCGAGCGAACTGAAGCGAGGTAAAACACTCGGGGTGCGGTTCGCGGGCGATCCGATCGTCCTGGCACGCACGAAATCCGGCACGCTGTTCGCGCTCGAAGATCGTTGTGCGCATCGGCAAGTTCCGCTGCATGCGGGCGTGGTGGACGGCGAGTCCATCCGCTGCGGATATCACGGTTGGACCTACGACTGCACGGGCCGCTGCGTTGACGTGCCGTATCTCGGGCGCGAGCGGCTGCCCAACGGTGTACGCGCCTATCCTTGCCGCGAGGCACACGGCCTGATCTTCGTGTTTCCCGGCGATGCCGCGCTGGCTGACGAACGGCCGCTGCCCGAGCTGACGTCCGCGGCGGACAAAGCGTACAAAACGCGCCGCTTCGGCCGCGAGGTGAAGTGCCACTACTCGTTCATGCATGAAAACCTGATGGATATGAATCATCAGTTTCTGCACCGGCGGCAGATGGGGCAGATGCGCGCGCGCTCGTTGGGTCGCCGTCGCGGCGACGACTGGGTGGAAGTGGACTACACGTTTGCGCGCATGGAAGGCAAACAGCCCGTGGGCGAAGCGCTCGTGTTCGGCGCCAGCAAGAAAGAGAGCGAGCGCAATCACAAGGACGTGATGACGGTACGCACGCTCTATCCGTACCAAACGCTGCAGATACGCTCGGGCGACGGTACGTTGGTGATGGATCTGTGGATCGTCTATGTGCCGCTGGATGCGGCGCAGCGCACCAATCGAACGTTTGGCGTGCTTTCGATTCGCAAGCCCGGCATTCCGTTTGCGTTGGATCTGGCGTGGCCGCTGCTCGTCTGGTTCACGGAGCGCATTTTCAAGGAAGACCGCTGGATCGTCGAGCGCGAACAAGAAGCGCATGACATGCAAGGCGCCGACTGGAATCACGAGGTGTTTCCCGTCATCAACGAGTTGCGGGATCTGCTGCGCAATTGCGGCGGGCCGACGGTGATTCCCATTCGGCAAGTCAGCGATGGCGGTTGATGCGTCGCCGATCGAGTATTCCTCGCTTCCCGAAGAAGAAAAGCAAGTGTCGGTAAGGTCCGCTCTAACGAGCGCTTTTGCCGTTGCGATGTTCGGCGCATTGCCCGTCCAGCACGCCTATGCCGATGTCGCCCCCGACGAGACGATTGCCGTCGAGGGCCTGGTCCATCCCGCGGATATCCTCATCGATAAATGGGGCGTACCGCATATCTTCGCGGACAACGAGCGGGACGCATTCTTTGTACAAGGCTTCAATGCCGCACGCGATCGCTTGTTCCAGATCGATCTCTGGCGCCGCCGCGGACTCGGCAAACTGGCGGAAGTCTTCGGCCCCGCATACGTCGAGCAAGACGAAGCAACGCGCCTTTTCCTCTATCGCGGCGACATGTCCGCTGAATGGAAGCGCTACGGACCCGACGCAAAGCCTGTCGCAACGCGGTTCGCGGCGGGCGTCAACGCGTACATCGCCTGGCTGGCCGCACATCCCGATCGCTTGCCCTATGAGTTTCGCAAAGTCGGCTACTGGCCCGCGAAGTGGAACCCGGAAGACATCGTACGCATTCGCAGTCACGGCCTCACACGTAACGTAAAGAGCGAAGTCGCACGCGCAAAGGTCGCCTGCAAGAGCTCGCTCGCCGACGATTCCGTTCGCTTCGGTTTGCAGCCTCCCTGGCAAACGCAAATACCCGAAGGACTCGATCCCTGTCTGCCGGACGACGTCCTGAAGGTCTTTACACTGGCGACGCAGAGCGTGCGCATCACGCAGGAGTCTCTCGAGAGCGCCGATGCGTCCACAACGACTATAGCGGCAGCCGACAATCCGGAAGAAGTCGCCGAAGGCAGCAATAACTGGGTGATTGCACCCAGCAAATCGACAACAGGCCGCGCGATCATGGCCAACGATCCGCATCGCGCCTATGCGGCGCCGAGCCTGCGTTATATCCAACAGATCAGCACGCCGACGCTCGACATCATCGGCGGCGGCGAACCCTCGGCGCCGGGCATTTCGATCGGACACAACGGCTCGATCGCGTATGGCCTCACGATCTTCAACATCGATCAGGAAGACCTATACGTCTACCGGCTAAACCCTGCGAACCTGCACGAATACCGCTACCGAGGCCATTGGGAGCCGATGCATATCGTGCACGAGAAGATCGCCGTGCGGGGGGACGTGCCTGTCGATGCCGAACTGGCGTTCACGCGCCACGGTCCGGTCATCTATACCGAGCGCGCAAAAAATCGAGCATTCGCGGTCCGCACGGCGTGGCTGCAACCGGGCATGTCGCCGTATTTCGATTCGATGCGCTATATGCGCGCCAAGAACTTCGCTCAATTCAAACGCGCTCTCGCGACCTGGGGTGCGCCCACGGTGAACCAGGTGTATGCGGACACGCACGGCCACATCGGCTGGGTGCCGAGCGGACTCGCGCCGAAGCGCCCGAACTGGGACGGCCTCATGCCGGTGCCGGGCGACGGCCGCTACGAATGGGCCGGCTTCTGGCGGCGCGATCAAATGCCTTCTGATTACGACCCGCGCAGCGGTTATTTCACCACCTCCAATGAGATGAACCTGCCCGCCGATTTCCCATACGGCGAGCGCAAACTCGGCTTCGAATGGACCAACGGATCGCGCCATCAGCGCATTGACGAAGTGCTGCGGTCGTTGCCGAAGGTATCGATCGAAGACAGCGAGCGACTGCAAAACGATATCGAATCGATTCCCGCGCGCAGGCTCGTCGCACTGCTGGCGCCGCTGTCGAGCGACGACCCTTCCACGCGCGCCGCGCTGTCCATGCTCAAAGGCTGGGACGCACAAATGCGCGCGGAGTCGGCACAAGCGGCACTGGAAGAAGTATGGCTGAGCCGGCACCTCGGCCGCGCGTTCAAACGGGCCGTGCTGCCGCAATCGGCCGCCGCTGCGTTCGGCCCACCGGACACGGCTGTGATGCTCGATTCTCTCGAGCATCCGCAAGCACGTTTTGGCGAGCACGCGCAGGCCAAGCGCGACGCGCTTCTCCTCGCGAGTCTGCGCGCCGCATATGAGGAAATGGTGCGCCTGCAAGGCTCGAATCCCGACGCATGGCAATGGGGGAAGCTTCAGACTAACCTCAATGCACATCCGTTCGCCGATCTCGTCGACGATGAGACCCGCGCCAAGCTCGATGTGGGCCCCATCGCAAAAGGCGGCAGCGCGTACACACCCAACCAGTCGACGTATCGCGCGAGCGATTTCCAGCAGACCAACGGTCCGTCGTTTCGGGTGATCGTCGATGTGGGCAACTGGGACAACTCCCGGGCGATGAACCTGCCCGGCGAGTCCGGCGATCCCGACAATCCGCATTATCGCGATCTGACTCGAATGTGGCTGAACGGCGAGTACTTTCCGTTGCTCTATACGCGCGCCGCCGTCGAACAAGCGACTGAGAAACGCATTCATCTGCTGCCGGCGACTCGGACACCCTGAGCCCGCCTTGCACATCGGACTGACCGCCCCCCTCGTTCGCGCTTGACAATCTATCTACAGGTAGATAAAGTCCCGCCCATGGAAACGAAATCGACCGTACGAGAGCAGTTGCTGGACCACGCCATCACGCTGATCATGTTGCGCGGGTTCCACGGCTTCAGCTATCGCGATCTGTCCGAACTGGTCGGCGTCAAGACGTCGAGCATCCACTATTACTTTCCGTCGAAGGACGATCTGGTGCTCGAGGCCGTCGCCGAATACAGCCGGAATGTGCTGCGTGCGCTCGATTCGATCGACGCGGCATTGCCGGCCGATGCGAAACTCAGCCGCTATACGAAACTGTTCGGCGGGACGCTTGGCGATGGCAACCAGATTTGTCTATGCGGAATGCTCGCCGCGGACATCGGGTCGTTGCCGGACAACGTTCGTCAGGCGGTGCAGGCGTTCTTCAGGGCGAACGAGGCATGGCTCGCCGATGTCCTCGCGCAAGGCGCGCGGGAAGGCACGCTGGCGTTTAGCGGCAAACCGCAGAACGCGGCCCGTGCGTTGTTCGCGGCCTTTCAGGGCAGCGTGCTCGCCAGCCGGCTCTTCCATACGAAGGCTCGGCTCGAAGACATCGAACTGGTCTGGAAAAAAGTGTCGTGACGTGGGGGGCGCGGTTGCTAGCGCCCTGCCGTTTTAGCCCCAAATCTATCTATGGATAGATAAGCTGCGCTACGCAGCGTGATAGGAGCCCCGGCGGCCGCGGGCATTACCGCCTCCGGTCTCGTGGGTTTCTACCCCCCTGTGCGATGGTGGGGCATCTCGCGAAACAACAGAAACGATGACGTTGTAGTGAAGTCCAAGCCTACCGAGGTTTGTGGTGTGTTCAAGGTGTTGATCAAGCCGTACCGGATGCGATGCGAGGCCGCGAAATATCGGCTCCGCTTGCGATTCTTACCGTTAAAGGAGTATTCATCATGTCGGTTGAAAAAGTTCTCTATCGTGCCCACGCAACGGCAACGGGCGGTCGCGACGGCCGCGCCGTCGTGCCCGAAGGCAATCTCGACCTCAAGCTGACGACCCCGCGCGAGCTCGGCGGCGCGGGCGGAGCCGGCACGAACCCTGAACAGTTGTTCGCGGCCGGCTATAGCGCCTGCTTTCTTGGCGCGATGAAGTTCGTCGCCGCGCGCGATCGGATTGCGATCCCGGCCGATGTATCGATCGAGGGGAGCGTTGGGATCGGCGCGATCCCGAACGGCTTCGGCATCGAAGTGGAATTGAAGATTTCGCTGCCGGGCATGGACCGCGAAGCGGCACGCGCCCTCGTCGACAAGGCCCACATCGTCTGCCCGTACTCGAACGCGACTCGAAACAACATCGACGTCACGCTCACGCTGGTCTGAATGCCCCTTCCCGTCGATCCATAGGCGACGGGCTGCCCCAACGATCGGTTTCCGGGGCGGCCCCGTCGCCTCGACATCCTGAAACCTGCCGACCGAAGGCATTGTTCTTGCGTCACCGCAGCGTGAACGAACTCGATCGGGAGAAACCGATGACAGAGGAAAAGCCAGACAAAGCGTCCGTCCGGAAACCCGGCCCACAACCCGCACAGCCGGCCCCCCATGAACAAAAGACAAGCCGCGAAACCGATCGCTCACGCACCGGCGAAGGCTCGGGCGCGAGCGGTGGCGGAGCGCTCGGAAATCTCCCCGGCGCGCCGGTGACGGGCGGTAGCCCGGAATTCGGTCCCAAGGAGATCCGTCCGCAAAAACCGCCAACCGATCAGCCCGCTCGCGACCGCAAAAACGACGAGCCCTGACAGAGGCCGGATGCCGTCTCACGCGACGTCTGCCGGCCTACGCAGAGACTCACCCAGAAAGTCGACAAACGTCCGCAGCTTGACCGAAAGCTGATTGCGCTCGAGATAGATCGCGTGGATGTTGGCATCCGGCAACGCCCAGTCCGAGAGCAACGGTACGAGTTCCCCGCTCGCGAGGTAGCGCTCGATCTCCCACTGCGATCGCACGACGATGCCCCGCCCTTCGAGCGCCCAATGCAGCACGACGCTACCGTCGTTGCTCGACAATGCGCCATCGACCTTGACCGTTTCGGTACGCTTCGCTCGTGAAAAATGCCACGTGCCATAAGCCGACTCGTTCTCACGCAGCACGATGCACGCGTGTCGCGTCAGATCGTGCGGCACGGCAGGCTCGCCGCACCGCGCCACGTACTCGGGCGATGCACACACCCATCGCCGGTTTTCGAGGAGCAGCCGCGAATTGATCCGCGCATCGGGCACCTCCCCGAACCGGATGCCGAGATCGAACCCCTCGTGCTGCAGATTCATCGGCCGCTCCGTCAGATGCAGCAGGATTTTCATCGCGGGATAACGCGCGACGAACGCCGATACCGCCGGCGCAATCCGCGCCCGCCCAAATCCGAACGATGCGTTCACACGCAACAATCCCGTCGGTTCGCCGCGGCTTTGGGCGACGAGATGTTCCAGTTCCGATAAGTCATCCAGAATGCGCGAACCGCTCGACAGATAGAGTTCACCCTCGGGCGTCAGGCTCAAACGCCGCGTCGTGCGGTTCATCAACCGCACGCCGAGGCGCCGTTCCAGTTGCGCGAGCCGCTTGCTGACCGCAGGCGGCGTGACGCCCAATTCGCGCGCCGCGGCAGCCAAATTCCGATGCCGCGCGACTAGCGCAAACACGTTCAAGTCCGAGAAACCGTCCATCTCTCACCCCTCTGCCCCAATTCGTTCCTAAAAGTTACGGCCGAAATAAATTCCTGGAAACCCAATCGCGTCATTCATCAATTAGACTCGAATCACCCTGAGGAGACAACCATGTTCGAAGGCTTCACGAAGGTATCGACGACCGTCGATGGCATACGCATCAACGCCATCCAGGGCGGACGCGGGCCGTCCCTCCTACTGTTGCACGGGCATCCGCAAACGCATGCGATCTGGCACAAAGTGGCACCGGCGCTGGCCGAACATTTCACGGTGATCGCCGCCGACTTGCGCGGGTACGGCGACAGCGGCAAGCCGCCGGGCGCAGCCGATCATGCCAACTACGCGAAGCGCCGCATGGCGCTCGATCAAATCGAACTGATGCGCGGCCTCGGCCATGAGACGTTTGCGGTAATGGGCCACGATCGCGGCGGGCGCGTCGCCGTGCGCATGGCGCTCGACCATCCCGAAGCGGTCACGCGCCTCGTGACGCTCGATGTCGCTCCGACGCTGGCGATGTACGAAAAGACCTCGTTCGACTTCGCGCGTGCCTATTGGCACTGGTTCATGCTCGTGCGCCCCGCGCCGTTCCCGGAAACACTGATGCGCGCGGACCCCGACCTCTATCTCAAGCAGACCATCGGTGCGCGCAGCGCCGGCCTCGCGCCGTTCACGGTAGCGGCTTACGCGGAATATCTGCGGTGCCTCTCCGATCCCGATACCGCGCACGGCATCTGCGAGGACTACCGCGCGAGCGTCACGATCGATCTCGAACACGATCGCGCGACGCTCGCTTCCCGGCAGCGAATCGCTTGCCCGTTCCTGGCGTTGTGGGGCGCGCAAGGTGTCATCGAACAATGCTTCGATCCGCTCGCCGAGTGGCGGCCCTATGCCCCAGGCGTGCACGGCGAAGCGCTGCCTTGCGGCCACTACATCCCCGAGGAAGCGCCCGAGCTCCTGCTCGAACGCGTGCTGCCTTTTCTCAACGAGTGAGGTCATGTCCGAACGAACCCTTTACGACAAGCTCGTCGATTCGCACACGGTGCTGCATATCGACGAGCACAACGTGCTGCTGTACGCCGACCTTCATCTGATGAACGAGTACACCAGTCCGCAAGCGTTCAGCGCGCTTGGAGCACGCGGCCGCCCGGTGCGCCGTCCGCGACAGCAACTGGCCGTCGTGAGCCATATCATTCCTACTCATGCCGAGTCGCCGCGCGTGATTCGCGATGCGGCATCGCTCATGCAGGCGACGAACCTCGCGCGCAACTGCGAGCGAGCCGGCATCCAGCTCCTGGCGGCGAACGATCCGCTACAAGGGATCGAACACATCGTCGCGCCGGAACTCGGGCTGATTCGTCCGGGCATGGTCGTGCTGTGCGGCGACAGCCATACCACCACGTACGGGGCGCTCGGCGCATTGGGCTTTGGCATCGGCACATCGGAAGTCGAGCAGGTGCTCGCGACGCAAACGCTCGTGTATCGGCTGGCGCGGACCATGCGAATCACGATCGAGGGCGCACTGCCGTACGGCACGTCGTCGAAGGACCTCATCCTCTGGGTCATCAGCAAGATCGGCGCGCAAGGGGCACGCGGATATGCCGTCGAATTCACCGGCTCGACGATCGAATCGCTGTCTGCCGAGGCACGCATGACCTTGTGCAACATGACGGTCGAAGCCGGCGCGCGCGCCGCGCTCATTGCGCCCGACGCGACCACCTTCGAATACGTGCGTGCCCACGCGCCTTCATTCGACGAATCGGCTTGGCGAGATGCGCTCGAAGACTGGCGCGCCCTGCATTCCGACGCCGGCGCGCGCTTCGACGTCGAACACCATTTCGACGCGCGGCACATCGCCCCATTCGTCACCTGGGGCACGAGCCCCGACCAGGCCGTCGCCATCGATGAGCCGATTCCCGACGAAGGTGCACAAACGACACCGGAAGCTGCGGCGTCGCTGCGCCGCGCGCTCGCATACATGGACCTCGCACCGAATCGACCGATGGCCGGCACGCCCATCGATCGCGTATTCGTTGGTTCTTGCACCAACGGGCGCATCGAAGACTTGCGCACGGTGGCTGCCATCGTACGGGGCAAGCGCGTCGCGCCGGGTGTGCGCGCGATGGTCGTGCCGGGTTCGGGCAGCGTTCGCCGGGCAGCCGAACGGGAAGGCATCGCAAAGACGCTGGTCGATGCGGGCTTCGAATGGCGCGAGCCGGGCTGCTCGATGTGCCTCGCGATGAACGACGACGTGCTCGGTGCCTCCGAGCGCTGTGCGTCCACCACCAACCGCAATTTCGAAGGCCGCCAGGGACGCGGCGGCCGCACGCATCTGATGAGTCCCGCGATGGCCGCAGCGGCCGCCATCACTGGCCGCATCACCGATGTCCGCACGCTCGAGGCCCCCACACCATGACCCGGCTCACGACTATTCAAGGCAGCGCCCTTCCGTTGCCCATCGACAATCTCGACACCGACCAGATCATGCCGAAGCAGTTCCTGCGCGTCATCGATAAAGCAGGTCTCGCCGACGGTCTGTTGTACGACCTGCGCTTCGACGAGTCGGGTGAGCCTCGCGCGGAGTGTGTGCTCAATCAGCGCGCTTATGCGAGCGCGCGCATCCTGATCGGCGGCGCCAACTTCGGCTGCGGATCGAGCCGCGAGCACGCGGTATGGGGTCTGCAGCAATACGGATTCCAGGCCGTGATCGCGCCGAGCTTCGCAGAGATCTTCTATTCGAACGCAATGAACAACCGCCTGCTGCTCGTACCGCTCGCGCGTGACGCAATCGACGCGCTGACGCGCTCGGCGATCGAATCGCCCGGCGCATCGCTCTCGATCGATCTCGATCAACAGACGGTGAGTTCCGCGTCGGGCGAACGCTATGCGTATACGATCTGCGCGCGCCACAAGCGCATGGTCATCGAAGGCATGGACACCGTGGACCTGACGCTCGACTCACTCGCCGCAATCGAAGCCTTCGAACAGTCGCATTTTGTCCGACATCCCTGGGCGCGCGTGATGTAAGCGCCCATCCGTTGCACGCGGTAACCGCTTGCCTGCTCGAGCCATGCCGATTCCCTTCCGACAGAAGAAGGGACGGCTATCCCTTTGCCTCTAGAAAGGAGGAGACACATGAAACGCAAACCGTTATACAAGATTCTCTATGTTCAAGTGCTGGCGGCCATTGTCGCCGGCGTCCTGCTCGGCCATTTCGCGCCGCAAGCCGCGGTCGCGCTCAAGCCGCTCGGCGATCTGTTCATCAAGCTCGTGCGGATGATCATCGGGCCGGTGATTTTCTGCACGGTCGTGACCGGTATCGCGGGCATGCAGGACATGAAGAAGGTCGGGCGCGTCGGCGGCAAGGCGTTGCTCTATTTCGAGCTCGCGTCCACGCTCGCGCTCGCGATCGGTTTGCTCGCCGCGCATGTGCTCGCGCCCGGCAATGGGTTCAATGTCGATCCGTCGACGCTCGATGCGCACGCCGTTTCGAGCTACGCGGCGCAAGCCGCCCACGGCGACGGCTTGGCCGGATTCATTGCACACGTCATTCCCGATACGTTTGTCGGCGCCCTCGTGCATGGCGACATCCTCCCCGTGCTGCTGATCGCGATGCTGTTCGGCACAGCATTGACGCTGACAGGCAAGCCCGCCGAGCCCGTCACGCATTTGATCGAGGCATCGTCCAAAGCGTTCTTTCGCATCGTCGGCATGGTCACGAGTCTCGCGCCGATCGGTGCCTTCGGCGCCATCGCCTTCACGATCGGCCGTTACGGCATCGTCTCGCTGCTGCCGATGTTCAAGCTGATCGGTGCCTTCTACCTCACCGCGTTCCTGTTCGTCGCCGTGGTGCTCGGCATGGTCGCGCGCCTCGCTGGATTCAATCTGTGGCGCTTCCTGGCCTATATCCGCGACGAACTGCTGATCGTCCTCGGCACATCGACGTCCGAAGCGGCGTTGCCGCAATTGATGGAAAAACTCGAACGTCTCGGTTGCCCACGCGGCGTCGTGGGGCTGGTGGTGCCCACCGGTTATTCGTTCAATCTCGACGGCACGAACATCTACATGACGCTCGCGGTGCTGTTTCTCGCACAGGCGACCAACATCCATTTGACGTTCGCGCAGGAAATCGTGCTGCTGCTCGTCACGATGCTGACCTCGAAGGGCGCGGCGAGCGTTGCGGGCGCGGGCTTCATCACGCTCGCCGCAAGCTTGTCCGTTGTGCCGACCGTTCCCGTCAGTGCAATGGTGCTGATTCTCGGTATCGATCGCTTCATGTCCGAATGCAGGGCGCTCACGAACATCATAGGCAACGGCGTGGCAGCGATCGTCGTATCGGCGTGGGAAGGCGAGCTCGATCGGACGAAGCTCGCGGCAACGTTGGGAGACGACGCGCGGACCGGGCGCGGTGCGTCTATCGCGAATCGCGAAGCATCTCAATGAATGGCAACTCTTATATAAGACATAAGACATTTGACGTTGGAGTGGGTTATGACTAAAATCGCGTTCGATGCAGTGTCCCCGAACCGCTGCCGAACGCCTGACAAGCCTTCCCCTTAAATGCCATCTCAGCAGGTCCCCCATGCTTGAAGATCTTCGTGCTCACGTGGCCGCACGCGCCGCGCTCGGTATTCCTCCCCTGCCGCTGACGGCTCAGCAGACCGCCGAGCTGGTGGAATTGCTGGCGAATCCGCCTGCCGGTGAAGAGCAAACCCTGCTCGAGTTGATCACCCACCGTGTGCCCGCCGGCGTGGACGAAGCCGCGCGTGTCAAGGCGGGCTTCCTGGCTGCGGTGGCGAAAGGCCAGACCGCCTGTGCGCTGATCTCTCGCGAGCGCGCCACCGAACTGCTGGGCACGATGCTGGGCGGCTACAACATCCAGCCGCTGATCGAACTGCTGTCCGACACCGAAGTGGGCGCCGTGGCCGCCGGTGCACTGAAAAAAACGCTACTCATGTTCGACCAGTTCCACGACGTGAGGGAGCTGGCCGAACAGGGCAATGCCAACGCCCGGGCCGTCATGCAGAGCTGGGCCGATGCCGAATGGTTCACGAGCCGTCCGGAAGTGCCGCAAAGCCTGACTGTCACCGTCTTCAAAGTTACGGGCGAAACCAACACCGACGACCTGTCGCCGGCCCCGGACGCCACCACCCGTCCGGACATCCCGATGCACGCGCTCGCGATGCTGAAGAACGCCCGTCCCGGCATCACCCCGGAAGAAGATGGCAAGCGTGGCCCGGTCAAGTTCATCGAGTCGCTGAAGGAAAAGGGCCATTTGGTTGCGTACGTGGGTGACGTCGTCGGCACCGGCTCGTCGCGCAAGTCGGCCACCAACTCGGTGTTGTGGTTCACGGGCGAAGACATTCCGTTCGTTCCGAACAAGCGCTTCGGCGGCGTATGCCTGGGCGGCAAAATCGCCCCGATCTTCTACAACACGATGGAAGACGCGGGCGCGCTGCCGATCGAGCTCGACGTGTCGAAGATGGAAATGGGCGATGTGATCGAACTTCGCCCATACGACGGCAAGGCCCTGAAAAACGGCGAAGTGATCGCTGAGTTTCGGGTGAAGTCCGACGTGCTGTTCGATGAAGTGCGCGCCGGCGGCCGCATTCCCCTCATCATCGGCCGCGGACTGACTGCCAAGGCGCGTGAAGCGCTGGGTCTGCCCCCGTCGACGCTGTTCCGCCTGCCGCAGCAGCCGGCCGCTAGCAAAAATGGCTTCTCGCTGGCTCAGAAGATGGTCGGCCGCGCCTGCGGTCTGCCGGAAGGCCAGGGTGTCCGTCCGGGCACGTACTGCGAACCGAAGATGACCTCCGTCGGCTCGCAGGACACGACAGGCCCGATGACCCGCGACGAACTCAAGGATCTGGCGTGTCTGGGCTTTTCGGCCGATCTCGTCATGCAGTCGTTCTGCCACACCGCCGCCTATCCGAAGCCGGTGGACGTGAAGACTCACCAGACGTTGCCGAACTTCATCAGCACGCGCGGCGGCATCGCGCTACGCCCGGGCGACGGCGTGATCCACTCGTGGCTCAACCGCATGCTGCTGCCCGACACGGTGGGCACCGGCGGCGATTCGCACACCCGCTTCCCGATCGGCATCAGCTTCCCGGCGGGTTCGGGTCTGGTCGCTTTCGCGGCTGCCACCGGCACGATGCCGCTGGACATGCCGGAATCGGTGCTGGTGCGCTTCAAGGGCAAGATGCAGCCGGGTGTGACGCTGCGTGATCTCGTCAACGCCATTCCGCTGTATGCCATCAAGCAAGGCCTGCTGACGGTGGCCAAACAAGGCAAGAAGAACATTTTCTCTGGCCGCATTCTCGAAATCGAAGGTCTGCCCGATCTGAAGGTCGAGCAAGCCTTCGAATTGTCGGATGCTTCCGCCGAGCGCTCTGCCGCCGGTTGCACGGTCCACTTGAATAAAGAGCCGATCATCGAGTACCTCAACAGCAACGTCACGCTGCTGAAGTGGATGATCGCCCAAGGCTACCAGGACCCGCGCAGCCTGCAGCGGCGCGTCGCGGCGATGGAACAGTGGCTGGCCGATCCGCAACTGTTGTCTCCCGATGCCGACGCCGATTACGCGGCTGTCATCGAAATCGACTTGGCCGACATCCACGAGCCGATCGTGGCCTGCCCGAACGATCCGGACGATGTGAAGACACTGTCCGATGTGGCGGGCGCCAAGATCGACGAGGTGTTCATCGGCTCGTGCATGACCAACATCGGCCACTTCCGAGCAGCATCGAAGCTGCTCGAGGGCAAACGCGACATCCCGGTCAAGCTGTGGGTGGCCCCGCCGACCAAAATGGACCAGAAGCAGCTGACCGAGGAAGGCCACTACGGCGTCTTCGGCACAGCCGGCGCGCGTACCGAAATGCCCGGCTGCTCGCTGTGCATGGGCAACCAGGCACAGGTGCGCGAAGGCGCGACTGTCATGTCGACTTCCACCCGTAACTTCCCGAACCGCCTGGGCAAGAATACGAACGTGTACCTCGGCTCGGCGGAACTCGCAGCGATCTGCTCGCGCCTGGGCAAAATTCCGAGCCGGGACGAGTATATGGCCGACATGAGCGTGCTCAACGCCGACGGCGACAAGATCTATCAATACATGAACTTCGATCAAATCGAAGATTTCAAGGAAGTGGCCGATACCGTGAAGATGTAACGCGCGCTTTAGGCTACGGCGCGGTATCTGCGTCCGTGGCGCCGCGCGATGGCGCCGCAGGCTGAACGCCTGCGGCGCCATTTTCGTTTGGTGCGGCGCGCCCGGCGAACGAAAGGGGTGGGGGTCTGGAGATGACGCCGCGCGCCAACTACTCCGGCGTAGAATTGGCAATTTCAGTTGCGTGATGTCAATCTCCAGCAGCGCCAAAGCGCGTGCGCCGCTGTCGGAACGCCTTCGCGGCGCGCGTTTGCGATGACTTCCCGCACCCGCATTCCTGTATATCCGCGCAAACGAAGCCGGAGAGTTCGATGAACGGCGATACCAGGAAGGTCCGATCCGGCTGGATTTACCGTTCCGAGTCCAACGACGGAATAGAACGCATCGAAGCGTTTTTTCGTGGCAACGCGTACTCAATGCATCGGCACGACACGTACGCAATCGGCGTGACCCTCGCCGGCGTCCAATGTTTCCATTATCGGCGCAGCTTGCGCAGCAGCCTGCCGGGACAGACGATGGTCCTGCATCCCGACGAAGCGCACGACGGTCAAGCCGGCACGAACGAGGGATTTCGTTACCGGATGCTGTACGTCCAGCCGGCGGCGATTCAGGAAGTGCTCGGAGGCCAGTCTTTACCGTTCATCGAAGGCGGCGTAACGACCGATCCGCGCTTGTTCGAAGCGACGAAGGCAGCCCTGCGCCAGATGCACCCCGATGCGGAGCCGCTCGAACGCGACGATGCGCTCGCCGGTCTGGCGCTGGCCCTGGATAGCGCATCCGGCGCGCGCTCGATCCGCACGTCCGCGGATTTCGCGGCGGCGCGGCGCGCGCGAGAATATCTGGATGCATCGTGCACCCGCACCGTTACGCTCGATGAGCTTGCCGCAGTCAGCGGACAGGATCGATGGAGCCTCTCGCGCGATTTCAGAGCCTTTTACGGCACGAGTCCCTATCGCTATCTCGTCATGCGCCGGCTCGAAGCGGCGCGTGCAATGATGACATGCGGCGTTTCCCTCGTGGATACTGCAGCCGCGACCGGCTTCGCCGACCAGAGCCATATGACGCGACATTTTCGCAGCGCATACGGAATCCCTCCCGCACGTTGGCTCGCGATGATGGGCGGTCCGCGCGACGGCTAGCGCAGGCGTGCACAATCGTTCAAGACAATCGCCGGTAGCAGGCTTAAGCTTCGTTCCAGACATCACTGAAACGGAGCAGTCATGCACGACGATTCTCAGCTCGCGCCCGAGCAGCGCGGCCAATACAAGCCGATCAATCTCCTCGACAAGATTCGTCAGCTCGACGGTCACTGGCAGCCACGCGTCGTTGCCGAGATGAACGACTATCAGTTCAAGGTCGTGAAGATAGTCGGCGATTTCGTCTGGCACCGGCATGCCGACACCGACGAAACGTTTATCGTTCTCGACGGTCACTTGCGCATCGACTTTCGCGATCGCTCGATCGAGTTGCATCCCGGCGAAATGGCGGTCGTTCCGAAGGGAGTCGAGCACAAGCCGTATGCCGAATCCGAAGTGAAGTTGCTGCTGATCGAACCGCGCGGCGTCGTCAACACGGGCGATACGACCAACGAAAGGACGGCCGAAAACGACGTATGGATTTGAGCGGCGCCATGCGAATGCCGGTGCCCGTCGTCCGCGAAGCCGTTTTTCCCGCTGATACGCGCAGCCTCGTCGCGGTGATCCGCGAGTATGTCCGCTGGCTGGACATGGACTTGTCGTACCGCGGATTCGATGCCGAGATGGACGCGTTCGAACACATGTATACGCTGCCCTCCGGCATGTTCTTCGTCGCGGACGCCGGCGGCGAACTCGCCGGTTGCGCCGGGCTGCTTCGTTGTACGGCACAGACTGCGGAAATCAAGCGACTCTATGTTCGCGAAACATTCCGCGGGTTATCGCTCGGCGAAACGCTGGTTACGTGCGTGATCCGGAAAGCGAAGGCATTGGGATTCTCGACGCTGGTTCTGGACTCGGTTCCGCAAACCCGTTTCGCACAGCGCATTTACGAGCGATTGGGCTTCGTCGATACGGCGCCGTACTACGAAAATCCGGTCGAAGGCACCCGGTTTCTTGCGCTCGATCTCTGATGGCGGCGCGGCCGATGTGTCACTCGCATCGGCAATTTTCAGTCGATCTCCAACGCGCTCGTCAATGGATTGGCCAATCAGTTTTTCACAACCGCTCGAGCCGGCGAGCACGGTATATTGCTGCACTATGCTGCCTCCCCAGCCAATCACGGAGCCAACGATGATCCGAGTGCCGTGCATACGAAAGCTTCACCCCGATGAAGTCATTGCCTATGTAGACCCGCTGGCGGAACTGCTGATCGACTGCGTCGAGGGCGGTGCATCCGTAAGCTTCATGTTGCCGATTTCCAGGAAGACGGCGGTGGACTTCTGGAGGCAAGTCGCTGAAGGTGTAGTACGCCGGGAGCGGATACTCCTCATTGCGCAGGACGAGGATGGTCGTGTCGTCGGCACTGTGCAATTGATCACTGCCTTGCCCGAGAACCAGCCTCACCGCGCAGACGTCGCAAAGATGCTGGTTCACCGTGGCGCAAGGCGCCGAGGCATCGCGGCTCGCTTGATGGCTGCGGTCGATGACGCCGCGCGAGAGGCCGGCAAATCGGTTCTCGTACTCGATACAGTCACGGGCGGAGATGCGGAAAGACTTTACGAACGCGCGGGCTGGCAGCGAGTCGGTCATGTCCCGAACTACGCGCTCATGCCCGATGGCAGGTACTGCGGAACGACTTTCTTCCACAAGCAATTGCCCTGAATGGGCCGCTATTCCAGCCCGACAGCCATGTCTCGGATCGGTTTTGGAGGAAGCTACAGCGGCAACCGCTGACGCAAGGCTACACAGCGTCGAATGGCGCAAGCCTGACATTCGGTCTTAGAAACAGGCGAACGCGCCGCGAGGACGACGTTCCCTCGTTAGCATCTAGCGATTCGCAGACCTCCACTTGGCCTATACCGCGCTATGCAGGCGGACGACGGCCGGCAGCCGTGCCGCAACGGCATCTGCACAGATAGTCCGGTAGGGAGGTGATTGATAAAGTTATGATCGGGTGATAACATCCATGCAAACGAACGCGCGCGATCCCGGCCTTGACACGCTGCTTTACCTCGATGGAGAAACGCTTGTCGTGGATTCCGGCGGCACGTGTTGGGTTAAGTTCGCGGTGAGGCCGTGCGCCGTGACGGCTGAACGCCCTCAGGGGCTTAGGTATTCGCTGACGCTCCATGACGAGGCAGGCTCTCGTCTCTTGGGCTTTGATAACGCGCACCCCATCCGCGAGGGCTCAGGACCGGGAGCGCGTACGCGCATCGAATATGACCACAAGCATCATGGCCCCCAGGTTCGTTTCTATTCCTACGAGGACGCCGGGAAGTTGCTGGCGGATTTCTGGGTCGAAGTTGAAGCGATTCTCGCGAGAAGGAGCAGTCAGCATGAGTAGAGCCAACGTCCTGAAGGTCGGGATTGCGTCATTGGAGCAATACAAAGCTCGGACGATGGCAATCGCCCGAGGCGACTATGTGCCCAACCCGGATGAGCCCAAAGTCTGGTTCCAGTCGCTCGAAACGCTGGCGCAGGTGCTTTCCGACAGAAACCGCTCGTTGCTTGCGTTGATCGCCGAGACGAAGCCCGCGTCACTGAGCGAACTCGCGGAGCGCTCGGGCCGTGCAAAATCCAATCTATCACGGACGCTTCGGACAATGGAGCGATACG
This sequence comes from Trinickia sp., assembly GCF_036503415.1. Classification (GTDB taxonomy): domain Bacteria; phylum Pseudomonadota; class Gammaproteobacteria; order Burkholderiales; family Burkholderiaceae; genus Trinickia. Next base: position 82,221 of record NZ_DASXWY010000149.1, read on the forward strand.
GCCTCGTTCGTTTCGAAGAAGGCGAGGGTCGAGAAGTGGCGCCGCGCGTCAACTACTCGGGCGTGGAGCTGGAAATGTCGTTCGCATGATGTCGGTGGCAACTGCATGAACGTCGAGACGCGGATTGCCGTGGACCTCATCGTCATTTCAACGCAGAAGGACATATGAAAGTCATTCGCGCTAGTTGAGCGCGACGAACCGCTATACCAACCACTTCCGCAACGCCTCCCACGCCCTGAACTTCTGCGCATAAGGCAGAGCCGCATACGCCGGACTGCTCGACGGCAGCTTTATAAGATCCAGCGACACTCGACTCTCGGCCAACGCCTGCATGCCGATCTTCGCCGCCGTCCCGCCGTTAAACGCGACCGCGACAAGATTCGGCAACGCAGCTACAAGCGCCGCAAGGTCGTTCGTGGCGTGATCGTGAATGCGGCTATCCAGACTGCTGAG
>NZ_DASXWY010000150.1:0-4896 GCF_036503415.1 Trinickia sp.
GTTTTCTTATGGCGCAAAACCGGATCTTTCGGACAGCTGCACTGAATTACCGGCAACGCACAATGGCCGGCACGGTTCTGATCCGCCGGGCATGGCCTGCGTGGGCGTCGTGGGCACTGGCAGGCTCGCTCGTGGCCGCCGTGACGATCTTTGCGTACATGGCGCAAACGCGATGATCGGGCTGCGCGGGAAACTTCCCGTTTTGCTCCAGGCCGAGTTGACCGAATGCGGTCTCGCGTGCGTGGCCATGATGGCCGCCTTCCACGGAAAACCGCTTTCGATGCGCGAAGCCAGACAGCACATTGTGTTGTCCAGCAAAGGTGCAACGCTTGCGGATCTCATCGATATTGCCTCCGCTTTGGCGTTGTCGTCGCGAGCGTTACGCGTCGAGATCGAAGATTTCGGCGAGCTGCGGCTGCCGTGCATTCTGCACTGGAACATGAATCATTTTGTCGTGCTTAAGTCGCTGAGCCGAAGCGGCGTCACGATACACGACCCGGCCGCGGGCTTGCGGCGAATTTCGTGGCGCGAGTTCGATGGGCATTTCACCGGCGTGGCGCTGGAATTGTGGCCATCGAGCGAATTCGTGCGCCACAGCGAAAAACGAGATCTCTCGCGCTTCGCACCGATCGCCAAATATTGTCTCGATGCGAAATCCGAGCTTAGCTGGATCTTGCTATCGGCATTCGCGCTCGAGGCGTTGTCCATTGCCATGCCGTTTCACCTGCGATGGGCAATCGACCGGGGGCTCGTGTCGTCGTCTCACGCGCGTACGCTGGCCGTGCTGTCGATGGGATTCGCGCTGCTGGTCGTCGTGCAGGCGGCGATCTCCGCGGTTCGTGGGTGGCTAGTCGCAGCAATCAGCGCACACCTGAATTTCCGCTGGCTATCGAACGTCTTTTCGCATTTGATTCGGCTCCCGCTCGCGTGGTTCGAAAGGCGTCACCCGGGCGCCGTTCAGTCGAACTTCGGATCGGTCGAGCAGATCCAGCACATGCTGAGTACGCGATTTGCACAAACGATCGTCGATGGCGTCATGGTCGTCGGCACGATGGCCATGATGCTGTCGTATAGCACTGCCGTCGGCGTCGTATCGGTCGGTGCCGCGTCGCTGTACCTCGCCTCCCGATGGCTGTCGTTTCGTGCAATGCGCGACGTCAAGGCGGAAGAGATCGCGTTCGGCAGCAAGCAGAACAATCATTTTCTCGAAACGCTGCGCGGCATTCAGACCGTGCGCCTGTATGGCCAAGTGCCGCTGCGGACAATGCATTGGCTGAATCTGCTGGTCAGTCAGTTCAACGCCGGTCTGCGCGGTGAACGCATTGTCGCCGTTCAACGCGCGATGAGCACATTGCTGTTCGGGCTGGAGCGCATTGCGGCCGTCTGGATAGGCGCGCTCGCGGTCATCGATAGCCGCTTGACGGTGGGGATGCTGTTCGCCCTTGTCGCCTACCGGGAGCAATTCTCAACCCGTGTTGCCGGGCTGATCGATTGCGTCATCGATTTGAGAATGCTTGCCGTGCACGTGGAACGGGTAACCGACATTACCGATCACGCGCCCGAACCCAACGAAGCAGTGGCGGGCTGCTTGTCGCCGATCGACCATGATCGTCTGGAGGCGAGCGTCGAGCTGCGCGGCGTCAGTTTCCGATATGCGCCGTCCGAGCCATGGGTATTGAAGCGCGTCGATCTGCGCATCGAGCCCGGCGAAAGCGTCGCCATTACCGGTCCATCCGGGGGCGGTAAATCGACGTTGGCAAAAATCTTGTTAGGGCTGCTCGAACCCGTGGAGGGAGAAGTGCTGTTTGGCGGCCGGCGTATCGACGAGATCGGATTGACACCTTTTCGTCGTCTCGTCGGCACCGTGATGCAGGACGACACCGTGTTCGGCGGCACGATTGCCGAGAACATCAGCTTCTTTGCCGCGGACGTCGATATCGCGCGCATCGAAGCCTGTGCCGCGCTCGCCGGGCTCCATGCGGAAATCGATCGCATGCCGATGGGTTACGACAGCCTCGTGGGCGCGGGCGGATGTTTGCTGTCGGGAGGCCAGAAGCAGCGCCTGCTGCTGGCGCGTGCGCTCTACAAGCAACCCCGCTTGCTGCTGCTCGACGAAGCCACGAGCCATCTGGATACCGCGAATGAAACCGCCATCAATGCGGCCGTGCGTGCGATGCAACTGACTCGCATCGTCATTGCCCATCGGCCGCAGACGATTGCGTCGGCCGAGCGCGTGTTCCGGCTCGAGCACGGCCGCGTAGATCTTGTCGACGATGACGAGGCACACCGGGGCCAGGATGCCGGCGCGGTCGGCACCCACCACGCTCATAGGGAGACCGCCTGATGACCTATCACGTTCTGTCGGGATTGCCGCGCTCGGGATCGACGCTGCTGGCGGCGCTGCTTCGACAGAATCCTCGTATCCACGCGGATATGACAAGCCCCGTCGCCCAGCTCTACATTGCGCAGTTACAGGCGATGAATGCATCGGTCGAGATGCACCATCATTTTGATACGGCACGACGGCGACGGCTGTTGCGGGCGGTTTTCGATGCCTACTACGGCGATGCGGACGGACGGCCGGTTGTGATCGATACGCATCGCTCATGGAGCTGCATGCTGCCGGGATTGGTCGATCTGTTTCCGGCGACACGGGCGATTTGCTGCGTCCGGAATGTCGGCTGGGTGGTCGACAGTCTCGAGCGGCTCGCGCGCAAGCATCCCCATCGATTGTCCGCATTGTTCGGCAACCGGGCGGATGTGACGGTGTACGAGCGCGTCGAGGCGCTTTGCGCGAGCAACGGTATGGTGGGCTACGCGCTCGATGCACTGAAGCAGGCTTGCTATGGCGCCGAAGCCGGACGCGTGCTCGTGGTGCGCTACGAAACGTTGTGCCGCGAGCCCGCCCGGGTGCTCGCTCGCATTTATGCGCATCTTGATGAAGTGCCTTTCGAACACGACACGGCAAACGTTCAATACGACGCTGAGAGCTTCGATCTCGCCGTGAATACGCCGGGGCTGCATCAGGTGCGGCGCGGCGTGTCGTTCGAGCCGCGTGACACGGTCTTGCCGCCCGATATGTTCGCGCATCTGGAGTCGTTCAATTTCTGGGAACGCCCCGATGTGGAGGCACACGGCATCGCGATTGTATGACTTCGATCGATACCCGCACGATCGAAGGCAATGAAGCCTTTAATTGCGGGATTTACGAGGATATTCACCATGAATGAGAAGAACCAGGCCGAGCGCCAGGCAGCTGAATCGCTCACGCGCGAAAAGATCCGCACGCCGATGACGCTCCGTGAAGGCCGCTCGTCGTCGCTGCGGACGCTGACCGCCGAGGAAATCCAAGGCGTGCGCGGTGGGTATAGCGACCCGGGCCCGAACTGCAACCGCTGGGGATACGGCTGCTAATAGCGGTGAGATGACGCGCGCCGGAAGGCGTGCGTCTCCGTACCCCTCAGCGATTGGAAGCACAGCGGCTCCGCTCCCGCACCTGCGACTCGTTACGATCCTCGGCTTGTACATCCACGTCCGCCGGCTCCTTGAGTAGACGATAGGGATCGAGCTCGCTCCTTCGTATCCGAACTCGATTCGTCTGAGAATGACGGACCGGGCTACTTCGTGCAAGCGCGTCAGCAAGCCTACCCACTGGGCTCCGTACCGGGCACCATGAGTGGCATGGTCGTGGAGGTCGCGGACGATCGCGATGCGGCCGCTCTGGCGTTTGCTGCTACCGCCTCGGGCATAGCTCTGGTCGGGATCGGGTCCGCGTTTTGGGGCATTGGACATCAGTACCCTGGATAATCGACAATCGGTGAACGTGCACCGACGATGTGACCGCGCCTGGAGCACGTCAGTTGCCCAAGACAGGAGCGCACCATGTCGACTCTATCTCTTTCGAGCGGTACAACAATCGACGAGATTGCGGACCGCATCTATCGCATCTCCACTCCAGTCGAGATTCCCGGTGGCGGCGGATTCTCGTTCAACCAGTACCTGATCGACGACGACGAGCCGCTGCTATTTCATACGGGTCTGCGCAGATTATTTCCGGTCGTCCGGGAAGCAGTCGAGCGGATCATGCCAATCGGTCGCTTGCGTTATGTCGGTTTCTCGCATTTCGAGGCCGACGAATGCGGCGCACTCAACGAGTTTCTCGCGGCCGCGCCGCGTGCGGAGCCACTGTGCGGCCAGATCGCGGCTATAGTCTCGGTTAGTGACTACGCCGACCGGCCGCCACGTGCGCTGGATGATGGCGAGACGCTCTCGCTTGGGCAGCACACCGTGCGCTGGCTTTTTACACCGCATTTACCGCACGCGTGGGAATGCGGGTTCCTCATGGAGACAGCGTCGGCAACGCTGCTTTGTGGCGACTTGTTTACCCAAGGCGGTTCGAATCACCCGCCGCTTACCGAGGGCGACATCCTCGAATCGAGCGAGGCATTCCGTCACAAGATGGACTACTTCTCCCACACCAGGGACGCCCGCGCAATGCTGGAACGCCTCGCGGCCTTGCAGCCGACAACGCTCGCCTGCATGCACGGCAGTGCTTGGCGCGGCGATGGCGCGGCCTTGTTGCGCGCGCTCGCCGACAGCGTCGAACACGGCTAGGCCCTGCGCTGAAGGGCCGCTTCGGAGCAAACTGATCAGCTCGTCTCGTCCGGGGCTACGCCCGTCGTCCGGCTGTCACCGACCGCCGAGAAGCATCGTGGTCGGTGGTCGAATGCCTGCGGATTTCGCGGCGACTTTCTACCTGGTTCCAATCACCATTGAATCGGGCCCGGTAAGAGCCTCGACGCGTACCTGTGTGAAGCCGACTTCCTGCATCCATTCGCGACACTGCGCGCCGGTATAGTCGAAGCCGCCGGCTGTCTCGATAAGCATGTTGAGGCT
>NZ_DASXWY010000151.1:0-21012 GCF_036503415.1 Trinickia sp.
GCCGGAATCATGCCCGATTACGAGGGCCACGAACCGAAGCATCTGGTGTTCTCGATCGATGAAGCCGTCGACATCGAGTGGGGTTCGGATCATGTACCGGAGGCCACGAGCAGAACCGATGGCGCAGCGAATACAAAAGCACTGCTCGCACGCGCACTGCCGCACCCTGCCGCCCAATGGGCCGACGACTATGAGAAAGACGGCCATACCGATTTTCATCTGCCCTCGCTCGCCGAGCTGAACGTTGCGTACGTGACGATGCCGGAGCTGTTCTTCGCGAACGACCTGTACTGGTCGAGCACCGACCGCGATGCGATCACGGCTTATGCGCGCAATTTCGGCGATACGGATCTGGACTTTCTCTTCAAGGTTTTCCCAGCGCGCGCACGTGCGGTGCGCACGGTTCCCGCCTGAGGAGGCACGGAGGGTGCGTCGTGGAGCAGGCGGCGCGCCTCGCCGCGTCAGACCACGATGCGTCCTTGTCCATCGCATGGCGCATCGCCCAACTGCGGCAAGGTGCCGCCGTCAACCAGCAGGCGCGTCGCAGCGTCGACATCGAGCGGCTTGCTGTAAAGGTAGCCCTGCGCGTCGACGCAGCCCAGCGAGAGCAGAAAATCGCGTTGCGCGACCGTCTCGACACCCTCCGCAATGACCGCGAGGCCAAGGGTCTTGGCGAGCGTCACGATTGCAGTCGCGATCGCGCCGGAGTCGCCCGCGCCGATCCCTTCCACGAATGCGCGGTCGATTTTGATGCGGTCGATCGGCAGCGTGCGCAATTGACCCAGGCTCGAATAACCTATGCCGAAGTCGTCGATCGCGATGGTGATGCCGGCGCGTCGGAATTCGCCGAGGCGCCGCGCCGCAGTTTCCGGCTGGCGCATCAGCGCCGTCTCGGTCACTTCCAGCTCGACGCACGCCGGATCGATTCGCGTCTCGTTCAAGATTCGCTCGAACGTTTCGACCACATCCGCACGTTGCAGTTGGAGCGGCGAAACGTTGACTGAAATGCGCGGCAAACGCACACCCAAGCGCTGCCACGCGACGACCTGCCCACAGGCTGCGCCCAGCACCCATTCGCCAAGATGCGAGACGAGTCCGGCAGTCTCGGCTACGGCGATGAAATCGCTGGGCTGGATCTCGCCGAAATCGACGTCATTCCAGCGAACCAGCGCTTCCAGGCCACGCAGTTCGCCCGTGCGCATGTCGACCTGCGGTTGATAGTGCAAACGCAGACCGCCCGATTCGATGGCCTTTCGCAACCGCGCCGACAGCCGCAACCGGGCATCCGCTTCGGCGCGCATCCTCGGCTGATAGAGCTCATAGCAGTTGCGGCCGCGGTTCTTGGCGGCATACATCGCGATGTCGGCGCTGTGCAGCAGACCGGCCGCATCGCGGCCGTCATCGGGAAACGAACTGACGCCGATGCTCGCTCCGAGCAAGAGCTCGTGTCCGCCAACGTCGATCGGCGTGGAGACGGCTTGCAGCACGGCCTCGGACAGTATCGATCGGCGATCGGCGCCATTTTCCTTGCTGTGGCGCGCAACGATGACGAACTCGTCGCCGCCGTAGCGTGCAACGATCTCGTCATCGTGCGCGCACGCCGCGAGCCGTTTAGCCATTTTGACGAGCAGTTCGTCGCCCACGTTATGGCCCAATGCGTCGTTGACGGTCTTGAAGCCGTCGAGATCGATAAAGAGCACGCTGATTCGCTCCTGCGCGCCCTCCGCCTCGGCCAGCAGCGCCTGCAGGCTCCCGGCTACCGTGCCGCGATTGACAAGTCCCGTGAGGCTGTCTCGTTCGCTCAGCTCGCGCAACCGCGCCGAGCGCTCGATGAGCTTGGCGGACACATCGTGCGTGGTCTTGGCGAGCACGAGCGGATAGACCACGGCAACGGGCAGCCACGCGAAGGCGATGTAGGACTCGGCGCCGATGAGTACCGACGGCGCACCCAGTATGACGACACCGAGGAAGATCGCGCAGGCGCTTGCGAGCGTGCCGGCCAAAAAGAGCCGCCAGCCGCCTACCGCCATATTGTCGAGCGCGAACATGAGCAGAATTACGATCGTGCCGATCGGTGCGAGCTGTATCGCGACCGCGAGCCACCCACCCCACGCGGAATCGCAGACGAGGTTCACTCTTTCGCGCACGATCGGCTGCGCCGACCGCTTTGCCTGCAGATAGGCCACATGCGGCCATATCAGGCAAATCACCAAAACGGACGCAAGGAGCCACGCCCCGGCATGCTGCGCATGCAGGTGGAGCAGGATGGGCGGCAATCCCATCACATAGCCAACAAGGCGGATGACGTAGATGCGCCGCACCAAACCGGCGCCGCGCCCCCTTTCACCCGACTCCGATGTCAGCACACGTCACCCCCGGCGATTTTTCATATCTTACCGAGAATATATGCCGTCCTCGACGAGATTCCGTAGCGGGGCGTGCCGTCGAGGGCCACTGCCGTGTCGGCACGTCGCACCCGGTCCTGAGCGGCTAAGCCGGTTGGGTCTGCGTAGCAACCCCGATGCCCGGGAATGGACGCGGTCAGTGACCGGCTGCACTTGCGTCGACAGACACTTGTTTGGGCGTTCTCAATAACAGTGCGAGCGGGATGCAGACGAGCAACGCGATGGCCAGGACGTAGAAGGTTTCGGAATAGGTCATCACCATCGCCTGCACCTGAATCTGCTCGGCGAGCTGGCCAAGCGCCTGCCTATTCGCGTGAGCCGCATCGCTCGCGCGGGCGAGCCAACCCGCCGCGTCGGCGGCGATTCGCTCCTGCCCGCGAAGGGAGTTCGCTGTCACCGACTCGCGAATGGCCTCGATATGAAAGCTGTTGCGACGATCGATGACCACGCCGATGATGGCGAGGCCGACCGAGCCGCCCAGGTTGCGAGCCATGTTGTAGAGGCCCGCCGCATCCGCCGACTCCTCGCGCGACACGGCCGCCATCGATGCCTGGTTCAGCGGCATCATCGCGAGCATCTGTCCCACGCCGCGCAACAGTTGCGACCAGAGAAAATCGTGGCCGGCGCTTTGCGACGTCAGCCCGGTATCGATGAAACAGCTGATCACGAAGCAACCCAGACCGCTCACTACCAGCACCCGAAAATCGACCTTGTTCAGCAAGCGCGGCAAAATGGGCATCACGAGAAACGCCGGCAAGCCCGCAAGCAACATGATGCCGCCCGATTGCTCGGCGTTATAGCCCGCGATGAGGCTCAGGAACTGCGGTACGAGATAAGAAATCCCGTAGATGCCCGCCCCCACCGCCGAGACAATGAGAATGACGCTCGCATACCGAATGTTGCGCAGCAGCGAGAGCCGCATGATCGGCTTGTGGGCAACGAGTTGAGACACCGCGATCAGCACGAAACCGAGCGCCGCAATCGCACTCATGGCGACGATCTCGTTCGATTCGAACCACTGGTTGCGCTGCCCTTCCTCGAGCACGACCGTCAACGAGCTCAGGCCGATCGACAGGCCGACGATGCCGATCCAATCCGCCTCCACGAATTCGCGCCAGCGCGGCGATTCACTGGGCAATCCGGTCAAAAGCAGCGCCAGAAGGGCGACGCATACCGGCAGATTGATGAAAAAGCACCAGCGCCACGAGACGTTCTCGGCAAGCCAGCCGCCGACGACGGGGCCAAGCAACGGACCGAGCAGGACGATGAGCCCGAAGATCGTCATGCCGATGGCCAACTGCGCGCGCGGCAATCGCGTGCGAATGATCGTTTGCGCGGTCGGGATCATCGCGCCGCCCGTGAAGCCCTGCCCGATACGGCCGACGATCATTGCCTGCAGCGATACCGACATGCCGCACATCATCGAAAACGCCATGAAAAGCGCCGCGTTCGCGAGCAGGAAGTTACGCAGGCCGAATACGCGCGTGAGCCAGGCCGCGAGCGGAATCATGACGATCTCGGACATCAGATAGCCGGTCGAAATCCACGTGCCTTCAGTGCCGGTCGCGCCTACGGCACCCTGAATCTGCGGCAGCGCCGAGTTCGTGATCGAGATATCGAGTGTGGCCATCAGCGCGCCGAGCGCGCCGGCCGCGACCGCGATCCAGTCGGCAGCGCTCGCCCGCTCGCCATGAGCTGGGGTATCGGGCAGGCCGGCAGCCGATGCCGACTCAGCCATGCCGATTCTCGCTGACGACGCGCTTGTCCTCGTCACGGGCCGAGCGCGTGTCGACATCGACCGTCACCGACAGCCCGGGCAAAAGGAGATTGCGCGTTTCACTGCCGGTTTCGATGCGGATGCGAACCGGCACACGTTGGACGATTTTCGTGAAGTTGCCCGTCGCGTTTTCGGGCGGCAGTAGTGCGAACTGTGCCCCGGTGCCGGGCGCGAAGCTATCGACGACGCCATGCAGGTCGACACCGCGCAGCGCATCGACATGCAGCGTCGCGGGCTGTCCCACCCGCATACGCCGCATTTGCGTTTCCTTGAAATTGGCTTCGAGATAAACCGCGTGCACCGGCACGACCGACATCAGCCGCGTGCCCGGCTGAACGTATTGGCCGACCCGGACGCTGCGATCGCCCACGCGGCCCGCGAGCGGGCTCACGAGCGTGGTGTTTTGCAAATCGAGCTGCGATTGACGCAAACTCGCACCCGCCGCTTCCAGTTGCGCGCGCGCCTGGGCGATCTGCGCCGTCATCGATGTCACCTGAGCCTGCGCCGAGCGAACCGCGGCCGCCTTGGCCGTGAGCGTCGCGCGCGCTTGATCGCGCGTGCTCGTCAGCTCCGCAAGATGGACCGCCGTTTCCGCGCCTTGCGCGGTCAGCGGCGCATAGCGCCGCACATCGTCCGCGGCATGCTCGAGCGCGACGCGCGCAACCTGCTGCTCCGCCTGCGCCTGCGCGACGATAGCCTTTTGCTGCTCGACGTCGGCCTCGGCGCGCGCGAGATCGGCGGCGCGCGCGTCGACGGTCGCCTGCGCCTGATCGACGGCAGCCTGATACTGGCGCACATCGAGCCGTACGAGCGGCGCGCCGGCCGCTACCGCCTCGTTGTCCGCGACCCGCACCTCGGCGACATAACCGCTGACTTTCGGTGCGATCGTGACGCTATCGGTCTGCAGGTAGGCATCGTCGGTCGTTTCGATGAAACGCCCGTGCGTCCACCAGTATGCAAACCACGATGCACCCGCTATCGCGAGGGCGATCAGCACGACTGCGAGGAGTACACGTTTGTTGCGGCGCCCTGGCGCGCCGCGCCCCGAGCGCGGCCCGTCGATGCGCTGGGAGGCATCGATCGTCTCCGACATGATGTTCGATTCCGGTTGATACGAGGCGCTCAATTTATTCCACTTGGAAAAAATGTGTCAAGTGATATATTTTTGCCTCGGGCAACAGGTCGATCCAGGCGAGAACGTGAGGAGCACGAAGCCCATGAATGAAATGAAGCGGGGCCGGCGCCCCGCGCAAGGCGGGTATGCGCGCGGCGACGAAACGCGGCTGCGCATCATTCACGCGGCCATCGAGCTGTTTGGCGAGCGCGGCTTCGACGCCGCGTCGACACGCGATATCGCCGCGCGGGCGGGCGTGAATGCCCCGGCGCTGCAGTACTACTTCGCCAACAAGGAAGGGGTCTATCGTGCCTGCGCAGAGCACATTGCGGAGATAGTCTGGGAACGCTTCGCGCCGGTCGTGCAAGGCGCGAACGAAAAGCTCGCGTCCGGTGCGGACACGCCTGCTCTGATCGACGCGTTCATCGACATCCAGCGGGTGATCGCCGAGCGGATGTTCCTGTCACCTGCGACAGCCAGTCAACGCCTGTTTTTCGTACGGGAGCAAACGGGGCAGGAGCCGTCGATCGCGTCGGAAATTCTGCAAACGCGAATGCGCGCGCCACTGAACCGCGTCGGTACGGAATTGGTTGCGCGCATCGGGGGCACGCGCATCGACGATCCGGTTACGCGGATTCGCCTCTTGAGCCTGCACGGCCAGATGATGGTATTCAATGTCGCTCCGCGCTCAGCGCTGACGCTGCTCGAGTGGACGCAAATCGATGCCGAGAAAAGCGCGCTGATACAAAGGACGATCGAAGCTCAGACGCGTGCGCTCCTGAACCTTTGGGCCCAGGCGCGCGCAGCGGGAGACGATGGGCAAAGCGGCGGCGGCGGGCTTTGACGGCACGCTCGACAACATGGAGGCGTCGTTGAGCGGTCGCCGCCAAGCCTTCGCAGCCCGCTGCCTCAGGCTTGCGCGACGATGAGCCGCCGCTCGGTCTGGAACCACGCGATGGCGGCACCGAAACAAAGGACGCTCAAGCAAACGATCGGCACGATCATGGGGCCAAACGCGGTGCCTGTGGCCTTACCCGCATAAGGCATGAGATTCTGGCCGAAAAAGCCGCCGAGATTGCCGATCGAGTTGATCGCCGCCACGCTTGCCGCTGCTCGCGCGCCGCTGAAGTAACGCGGCGGCATCGACCAGAAGCACGGATAGAGCAGCGGGATGCATGCCCCGCCGAGCACGAGTGCGATGAAGCGAAGCGGTGTCGTCGGCAACAGCAGACTGCAGGTGAAACCGAGCGCACCCACCGCGGCGACGACGGCGATCGCCTTGAGAACGCCCTTGCTGCGCTTGAGCTTGCCCGGCAAGTAGAGCAGCAGCAGCACGGCGATGGCCCAGGGCAGCATGCTCAGCAAACCGTTGGTCGTGCTGGCGACACCGAACGACTTGACGAGCGTCGGCAGCCAGTAGGTCACGCCGTACAGCGACGTCGACATGAGCATATAGGTGCAGGCGAACAGCATGACACGCGGATCGAGCAAGGCCTTCCAGGGATGCTCGTGCACCGCGTCGACCGGTTTCTCGCGCTCGAGCGCCGCGAGTGCGATCTGCTTTTCGCGTGCATCGAGAAAACGTGCCTCTTGCAGCGATGCGGGCAGGATCTTGAAGACGACGAGTGCGACGAGCACAGCGGGCAAACCGGTTGCCACGAAGACCCACTGCCAGCCGGCCAGCCCGAAGGCGCCATCGAGACTCAGCAGCCAACCGCCCACGAGCGAGCCGAGCATATTGGCCAGCGCACTGCCCAGCGTAAAGATGCCCAGCACGCGCGCTCGGTAACTCTGCGGGAACCAGAGCGTCAGATAGTAGATGACTCCCGGGTAGAAGCCGGCCTCCGCGACCCCCAGCGCGAAGCGCAGGCCGCAGAAAACCCCCATCGAGGTCGTGAAGCCCATCAGCACGGTGATGGCACCCCAGGTCAGCATGATGCGCGCGAGCCAGACGCGCGCGCCGAACCGGTGGAGCGCGAGCGTACTCGGTACCTCGAACAGCAAATAGCCGATGAAAAAGAGCGACGAGGCGAGACCGAAAGCGGCTTCGGTCATGCCCAGGCTGTGCACCATTTGCAACTTGGCGAAGCCGACGTTCTGACGATCGATGAACGAGATGAGGAACATGAGCACGAGAATCGGCATCAGACGGCGTGCCGTCTTGGCCATGACGTGCCGCTCTTCGGCTGATGGCGAGTGAAGGGTATCGCTTGGGTTCACAGGGTAGGCTCCTCTTTCGTATCGACTTGAGTTCGGGTCCGGGCATAGCCGGTCTTCTGGTTCATCGTTGCGCTGCCCGCGGGCACCGCTCGTTACATCGCGCCATAGCGCGCCAGCGTCGGAGCGAACATCTCCTGCCAGCGGCGCGGCTTTGCCTTGATGGTCCCGGTGAAGGAAAGAAATTCCACGTAGTCCATCAATTGCTTCGGCACAGCCGAAAAATGCGTTTGCTCGTCCGACAGCATCTGCAGGACGTCATCGGCCGACACTTCGACGCCTGAACCCGCCACGTAAATCGAAGCCGCTCGCCGCCGGTCGCTTTCGATGAGCCGATTCGCTTCATCCAATGCGTCGAGGAACGCTTCGACGAGCACAGGTTCGGTATCGACGACCTTCTTCGGCGCGAAGACCACGTCGAGCGTCAGCGGCCCCAACACGTCGCTCGCGTTCAGCACCCGGTGGATACCCGGCTGGCGCAATTCGAGATAGGAAAACGGCGGCGCGCAGAAATGCGCCGTCACGCCGCCCTGACGGCGAACCAGCGCCTGCATCGCTTGCGGATGCGGCAAATTGACGGTCATCGCATCGAGCCGCGCGAATTGCCGCACCCCGAGCTGCTTGGCGACCACCATTTGCAGGACGACGGCCGATAACGACGTGCGGATGCCCGGCACGGCGATCTTGTCCGCCGCCGAAAAATCGGCGATCGACCGAATGGACGCCTTGTTCGTGTTGAGCGAGAGCGGCGCACGGCCGAGACCGCTCACGCCAATGACCTCGACATTCGGAATGCCACGGGCGCGGGCCCACAGTTCGATGAAGCCCGGCGCGCCGGTTCCGGCGAAATCGAGCGTGCCTGCCATCATCGCGTCGTTGATCGAATTGCCTCCGTCGAGCAGTACCCAATTGACGGAAACCTGTCCCATGCCACGACGTGCCGCATGTTTTTCGAACAGACGCTGTTGCTCCATGACGAGCAATGGCAGATAAAGCACCCCATAGCCCTTCGAGATGCGTACCTCGCGCGGCCGTGGCAAGGCGAGGGACGGCGCGAGCGATGCGCCGAGCGCCGCGATCGTCAATGCGCGGCGGCGTCGATTCGCCATCATCGTCTCCCCTCCTTTCCCCTATGCGAGCGCCTTCGCAGACCTTCACCAGCAAGAGTCGCCGCTCGATGCGTTCTATGGACGGAGATTACCGGGCGAGTCTGAGAAAATGCTGACAAGCGCGACTCGGGAAAACCCCTCTATCCGCGATGGAACCGCGCAGGTCATAAGCAGACAGCCGCATGCGTATCGGCAACGGCCGACAGCGCGAGCCAATGACATCGCCAAAGGAAATAGCAAGGGCAGCATCATGCGTATTCTCGTCGTGGAAGACGACGCACAAATCGGCGCCGCGATTCGCAGCCGCCTGTCGCGGCTCGGCCATGCCGTGGACCTCGAAACCGATGGCGCGATGGCTGACGCGCTGCTCGACACCGAATCGTTCGATCTCGTCGTGCTCGACGTGATGCTGCCTTCGATGGACGGCTTCACGATCTTGCGTCGCATGCGCGAGGCGGGCGGCAAGACACCGGTATTGCTGCTGACGGCTCGCTCGACGATCGACGACCGCGTGAGCGGGCTGGGCCTCGGTGCGGACGACTATCTCGTGAAGCCATTCGACTATCGCGAGCTCGACGCACGCGTGCAGGCACTACTGCGCCGTCAAAGCGGCCATGCAAACGATGTCGTCCGGGTAGGCACGCTCGTCATCGACCGCAGTAACCGGCTCGCCGAACTCGATGGCAAGCCGCTTGCGCTATCGCGCCAGGAATTCGCGCTGCTCGAGATTCTCGCGAGCCGCCCGCAGCGAATATTCTCCAAGGACGAGCTGCTCAGCCAGCTCTTCAGCTTCGATAAGGAACCCAGCACGAACGCTGTCGAACAGTACGTGACGCGCGTGCGCAAAAAGCTTCAGGGCAGCTCGGTCGAAATCCGGACGGCACGCGGCATGGGGTATCAGATTGCGACACTTTGAAACGATGAAGCGCACGCTTTTCGGGCGCACGCTGTTGTTCATCGCATTCGTCGTCGTCTCGGGCGCGATTGCGCTTGCCGTCATTGCCCGCTATTACGCGGGCGTCGCAGCCGAGCGGGCGTACGATCAATTGTTGTCGGGCGCCGCCGTGCAGGTAGCCGAAAACCTGTACGTGCAAGGAGGCGTGCTCGCACTCAATCCGCCCGTTGCCGCATTCTCGACACTATCGAGCTACGACGTCGTCTACTACAAAGTGACGGATTCGCGCGGTCTGGTCGTTGCCGGCGATCCCGCACTTGCGAGCCGCGCAACGCGTGCCGCGACGCGGCTTGGCCCGGAGTTCGAAAGCGGCGAATACCAGCATCAGCGGGTACGCATCGTCACGATTGCGCGCTATATGCCCGAGGAAACCGTGCCGGGTTGGGCGACGATTACCGTTGCGCAGACCACCCATGCACGGCAGCAGCTCACCAACGACATGAGTCTGAAAGTGTGGACGCTGATCGTGCTGATGAGCCTGCTCGCGATCGGTGCGAGCGGCCTGGCCATCAAGCGGGGGCTGCGTCCGCTTGCGCAGATCGAAGCGATCATCGCAGCGCGCGATCCCGCGGATCTTCGCCCTGTCGTCGCCGACACGCCCAGCGAGATTGCCGCGATCATCGGCGCGATCAACGTTCTCATGCAGCGCCTCGCGAAACGGATTGCATCGATGCAACGCTTCATCGCGGACGCCGCCCATCAGATGCGCACACCGCTTGCGAGACTCGATGCGCAAATCGAACTGCTCGGCGCAGAGCACGATGGGATTCACGATCGAGAGCGGCTTGCTGCGTTGCGCGACACCTGCGCCGACGTGGGGCGGCTCACCGGCCAGTTGCTCAATCATGCGATGGTCATCCACCGCTCCGAGCTCGTCGCGCTTGCGCCGCTCGATCTGAACGCACTCGCGAAGGAGGTGCTCGGACGGACGATCCCGCTTGCCGATGATCGCGATGTCGCCGTCGCGTTCGAGAGCGACGCTGCCCGCACCGAGATTGTCGGCGATGGCATCAGCTTGCGCGAAGCGCTCTCGAACGTACTGCACAATGCGCTCTCTCACGGCCGCGCCGACGAGATCGTCGTATCGGTGGCGTCGACGACGACGTCCGTCGAGCTGACGGTGCGCGATAACGGCTGCGGTATTCCCCGCGAACAGTGGGAAGCCGTACTGCAGCCGTTCGTCAGCCTGGGCAACGGCAGCGAGCACGGCACAGGTTCGGGCCTTGGCTTGGCGATCGTCAGCGAAGTGATGCAAGCGCACGGCGGACGGGTTGCATTCTCGTTTCCCGCATCAGGCGGATTCACGGTGACGCTTTCGTTTCCACGTCACAACGCGCTCGAACGCCCGTCCGCCGCGACCAAGGTTTAGGAGCAGCTCAAGGCCACCATTCCGGAGATCACACCGGCAGTGGGCGAATGCAACGTATAGCTCGCCGCCAGGTAAGGTCTCAGAGGATCGCGCCCGAGAAAGCGACTGGCCACGGCATATCGCTCGGAACGCTGGGCACCGTTATGGGACACTTCCTTGTGCCGCGAGGTATAACCACCGGGCAGGCTCTCGAGCGTAACGGTTTGCGCGTCCTGCCCGATCGAGTAACGAAGCGAAAGCGTCATCTCCGCCCGGTCCTTATCCGAGCCGCGACGAATCTCAGCCGATGCGTCGAGTAGCGTGCCGGGTGCCGTGTTGCCGTCCATCGCCGCGGGCTGCGTTTTCGACGCCAGTGTGCAGTGCATCACTGAGCCCGGCTTGAGGTCGACATCGACAGGCCGCCCCACGGCCCAGACACGCCCTTGGTTCCGGTTGTAGGTCGCACCGGACGAATCGGAGCCGTCAGTCCACTTGCCGATTGCATAGGAGCCATCGCCCGCCAGGTCGGTCACGGTACCCGAGAGCAGCGAAAGGTGATCGCCGAAGGCGATGTAGGCGCCAGGCGCGGCTTCCTTGAGTTCGGCCGTTTTCATCGTGCCCATGAAGCCCGATATCGTATCGAGACTGGCCGAGGTCGGCGAAAGCAGCAGCACATCGACCTCTCCGTCGACGCCTTCGACCGACACCGATTGACCGGCGACCTGGATCGCCGACTTCGGCGCTTCCGCCTTGCTGTGGTCCCACCATTTTTTGTCATCGCCGCCGTTACACCCCGCCAGCACGACGAGTGCAACCGGTGCGGTCAACGCAACTGCACGCTTGACCGATAGCGCGCAGCGGCGCCCATAATCTCGCTTCATTGTTTCTCCGAACGCTCCGAGGAAGTTGACGGACGCAGGACCACGAACGCGGGCCTGCGTGAGCGACGTCGGACGGCGGATGGCCGAGGGCGGCCG
Source organism: Trinickia sp. (assembly GCF_036503415.1). Classification (GTDB taxonomy): domain Bacteria; phylum Pseudomonadota; class Gammaproteobacteria; order Burkholderiales; family Burkholderiaceae; genus Trinickia. The sequence goes on from NZ_DASXWY010000151.1 coordinate 11,903, forward strand.
CGTTGGCCACGAGAACGGTCGCGCGCCTGACGTCGAACAGCCTCGAAATCTATTTCACGGAGGGGGAACAGCCCTCAACTGAGGGGTTTTTCGGACCAACGGAAGGGGCGGGGTTCGTCGCTCGATTCAAAAGCGACAGCAGCGGACCAAACGAGGGGTTTGGCGCGATTGGAATCCTCCGATCAGCGCCGTTTCTAGGACAAAGGGAAGCAAGCGCAAGCGTCACTATGATGTTCTGACGTGCGACAGCGCGAATGGACCAACGAGGCGTTCGGCAGCGATGCCGCCCGACCGGAGACGGCTATGCTACGCGGCGATCTTGCGGCGCGCCGAACGGATGTCTTCGAGGCAGTCATAGAGCCGCTGATTGCTTTGCTTGACGTCGAAGAACGCCGCACGCGCCACGGCCACCTCGGCGTATGCCTGCCTGAGCGGCTCGTCGTTGATGAGGCGAGCCATCGCCGCAGCCATAGCGTCGACGTCGCCAACGGGCACGAGTACGCCCGCCTTGCCGTGATTCAGGATTGCGCGCGGCCCGGTAGGGCAATCGGTCGCCACGACGACTTGACCGAGCGCGAGCGCTTCGATGAGGACCATCGGCATGCCCTCGTTCTTCGAACTCAGTACGAGCATCGAAGCACCCGCCATGACCGGATGCGGATTGTCGAGCTGGCCCGTGAAATGGACACGCCCTGCAATCCCGAGCTCGCGAGCGAGCGCTTCCAGTTCGTTACGGTGCGCACCGTCGCCGACGATGACCAACTGCTCGTCGACCGCGTGTTGGCGCACCATCGCCGCATACGCGCGCAACAATGTGCGATGGTCCTTTTGCAATTCGTCCAGGCGCGCGACCGAAACGATATACGGGCCCCCGAGGCCGAGTTCGGAGTGGCCAGCCGCTGCGCGCTTGCGTACGGCCTCGACGTCGATCGCGTTGGGCAGCACCGCGACGCCTTTGAGCTGGCTGCCAAACATTTGCATGGCTTCCTCGGCCATCTGCTCGTTGAGCGCGCCGAGGCAATCGTATCCACCGTATTGGCGCAGCAAGCGCCGCACTCGATTCGCGCGACCGCTCAGCCGCGCCCGGAAGCTGAAGTGATGGATGCCGAGCCACGCCACATCGAACTGGCCACACAGCCGCCGCAGCGACATATCGTAGTCGATGATGACATCGACATCGGATGCGATCGCTTTGATCCGCTTTGCCACATGCGGGCGCACGACCAGTGCGGAATGTACGTCGCGTGCGACACGCCCCGGTTTTCCAAGGCGGTTCTGGTGACGTCTGCTTTGAAAGTATCGGAGCCACGGCCGGTCCGCGAGTACTTCGATGGGAACGTCAGCCGGGATTTGCGCGCGGAAACGGTGTTCCAGCGCGGGCGACGCATAGGTCACCGACAGCGACACGCGAAAAAGGCTGCGATCGAGGATCTGCAGCCACTGCAAGAGCGACGATTCGATGCCGCCGTTATTGAAGTCGGTGATATGGAAGTGAGCGCGAATGCGCTTGCTCTCCCGGGTTATGCGTCGTTGCTTCGCCATTCTGATTTTTAAACACCCCGTAAATCGCCGCACTTGTCCGTGCGGTCTTGATCGTCTGGCAGACCGCGCATCCGGACCGAGCAGGCGGGTTCTGACGGCGCAGTGTACCGGGAGGGGCCAAAATGCGACAAGGGGTTGCGTGAATATCACGCAACCCCTTGTTTTGTTTGGTGCCGGCTGCAGGACTCAAATTCGCGATAAAAAACAGTTTCAAATCAAACAGTTGATTTGTTCATACCGCAAAAGTATCGACAAGAATACCAACAAAATTTTCCATATCCGGCATGGAATCCGTCATTCACTGGAACGATCGTTATCGACACCCTGCGCTAGAGGTGAATCACCTTGCCTGCGAAGCACAGCGGATTGTACCCGACACCTTCACGAAGCTATGACCATGTCCGCCTCGATGTTTTCCTCATCGATGGAGACGTCCTCGCCCTCTTCCCGCTCATCCCCCGTCTCCGTGTACGTGGTTTTGCCAGTCGCCTGCTCTATCAAGGTCAGCAAACGCTTCTGCCGGTCGACCATAAAAGCTTCGAACGCGTCGCTGCGCAGAAGTGCCGGGGCAATCAGGTGCGAAGCCAAATAGCCATCCAACCGTTCCGGGTCGATCGACGGCGTATTTTTATCACCGCCCTCCAGCTTCGCCAAATACTCGGACGGCGCGACACCCCCGATGATACGGTTGGTGCGGAACGACAGCGGCGTCTTGTTGATGATGGAATCATAAACGGCCGGCTTGATGCCTTGCTTCTTGCACCAATCTTGGGGAAAGACGTGATGAATATCGACGTTTTCGCCAAAGAACACCGTGTGGTCAAACTTCTGCCCGGAGCGAAAATCCTCCGCGCCTTCCTTCATCAGCAGCGCGTTCACGCCTTTGTAGGCTGCCGACAAGCGCATGCGCATCGTCTTCAGTCGGTCGGCACGGAAAACGGTCTCGCTCACGGTGGAGGGTTCAGGGCCGCCTTGAAGCCAGCGCGGAACCTCCATGAAATCGCGAGCAATACGCGACTCCACTGCGGAGCCGTACAGCTCCCCAAATACACCATTCCAATACCAGCGCACAAGTTTGGCGCGAATTGCCTCATGCTCCCAAGCGTCGCCGATGTCGGCGATGATCGCCGCAAGCGGCACTATCTGCGACTGATAGGGAAGGTCGAAGATCCGGTAGATATGCTGCATATGCAAGAACTTGGCGGCCTGCACGAAACCATGCTCGACCTGCTTTTCGTACCGCTTATAAGCCGCCAGCGGCAGATTCAGCAACGCCTGACGGTTGCCGATCACAGCAGGAAGCTCTTTACCAGTTTTGCCGGCGCGTTCCGCTTCGCGGCGGCGGTCCCGCGTATAAAACAGCGAAATTGCCTGAAGAAAGTCGGTATTGCTAACGTTGGCGATAATTCCTGCCTCGGAGTCCGCCGGTCGCTGAATGTCCACGAATCGGCGGTGCCGCCCCTTTTGCTCGTCGTTGCCGTACCAATCTTTACGCAACTCATGACCATCCGCCGCGTACATTGCCGTTACTAGCTCGAATGCATCCAACGGCTTGCCGCCGGTGTTCACCTTCTCAAATACCACGCACACTGCTTCCTTCGACGTGGTTCGGTCCAGCGAAATCACGGGCACGCGGTAATACTTGAAACTCTCCAACACTTGGCGTTTAAAGGCGCGGAAAGCCTCGCGCACTGCCTCATGCTCGTCCCCACGCCAGTGCTTATCGAAGCCGTCCTGCCACCGGTCCCAGTCGAAAACCTGCGATACGGGATACATCAACGCCGCGTATTCCTTATCGGGGGCGGAGAGGTCTAGGGCCACCTCGCGACCGAAATCAGTACGAATTACCCTGTCCTCGGGCACGCCGACGATGGCCTCTTCGCGGTCAACAGTCTCATCCAGCGCTTTGCGTATGTCGATGTAGAACCAGCGTTTTACCTTCTTGTTCTTCGGCGTAACTGTCTCCACGACCTTGCCGCGAAGTGTTACCTGATACAGCGAAGTCATCCGTTGCTGCCCGTCCAGCAGCAACGAATTCGGCGTAAGAGTCTTCGCCTCGATTGGCGCCCCCTCCACCGGCCGGGGCTTGAAGTTCACTTCCCCACCGGTTTCAAGCGTCATGAGCGCGCCTACGGGAAAAGCACGGGAGATCGACGCAATCAGGCTTTTGATGCGATCCTCATCCCACACCCAACTCCGCTGAAAGTCGGGCAGTTGCAGCACACCACGATGGCAATCTTCCAAGAGCTTGTAGAGATCGTAGGGGTTGGTCTGAAACGTCGAGCCGGCCATTTCGTATGTCCTTGATTGTTTATGTGGTTTCCAGCTCGCCAGCGTAGCTTGCGGACAGGAACAGTTGGGCATAGCGGGGACCAGTGCATCCGTGCCCGGCCTTGGCGTTCAGTTCAGCCGAGGTTCCAAAGTCTAACCCACCTGTGGCGAACTCCCGCCTGTCCCAAGTTACAGCGTGCCTCCTGCGGCGCGCTGGCATGGAGTCGCAGGACGCGATGACTGCGACTCCACGGTGGCGGATCAGTCATCCGCCCACTCGTCGAACATTCCCTGCACCGGCGGCGGGGATTCAGGCCACTATCCTCCCCGTCGTCGGTACGGTCCGGAGCCTGAATCGCATCCGGATCGGCACCTGCGTTGCGGATCAGTAATTCGGCCGTCAGCGCTTCGAACCGATAATACGCAGCACGGGCGCTTTGGCGCGAATACACGACCTTTTGAAGGTGCTCGCGGGGCAACGAACTCACCGGGGTACTCGAGTACTTCGGCCAGCCTCGGCCGCATTCCACTCTCGACCGGGCTCAATCGTCGTTTCTTCTTTTCGTTTGCGAGGCATGTCGGCTCCTTTGCCGATAGTTTATGCCTCACACACAAGAAACCGGATAGGCTCCAGCGTATGCGGTCACGCAGACATCAACGAGCAAGCGCAGAAGCTCTCTGCATGTGTGACGCGTGTTCTTCACGTGACCAATAAGTGCGTGACGTTGTTCAAGCGCCTCCCAGGGTTAGGCCCATAGCGAAGCTCGTCGCACGGTTACCAGAATCGCGCCAGCGTGGACTTGAAGGTCTTCCAACAATACTGCGCCTTCCTCGGGGCTTTGGGCCTCGATCACAGACATTTCCTTCTGCGAGCTCATGAACTTCAGCCTCTCCAGCAGTTCAGTCGCGATACGTCGAGCTTCCGCGCTGATCGGCTGGTGCATCGGTCCTGTGTTGATGAGCAAGTAAGGAGATGCGATCGCCTCGTCTTTTCGCAACAGCGACGTCGCGACATCAAGCTCTAGCAATTTGCTTTCGGCTTCTTTCTGTAGCGCAATCAAACGGGATGGCGACTGCGGGAGGCTTGTGACCTGAACAAGGTTCGGACCATGTCCATAGTCAATCGTGATCTCCGGTGCCCCAGGCCAGCGGACGCGTTGATTGAAGCGATGCCGACGCTGTTCATCGTCGCCCGCAAATGCTGTGCGAAGAGATCTTATAAACTGACTCGTCGGAACTGAATTCCTCTGAATCGCCTCAGTGACTTCACTATATGCGTCGCGCGTTCCGAATGCAGAGAGCATCCGGATAGACGAATCCACCACTTGGCGCTCGGAATAGCCCCTGACGCGCGCCGGTGCACCGACGCGAAACCCGTCAAATGGTGCCAGAAGATCTTGAAGATCTACGCCAGCCTCAAGTTGCTTTTGGACAAAGCCAGATACGTGCTCGAGAATACCGAGGGCAGAGACCGCGCGCTTCGCACCAAGCATTGCGCGAAGTTGATGCGGATCGAACGCCACGTGCGTCGATGCGCTACCCACGGTGGGCGTTTCGTATCGGATGGCAACGACTGCGACGAGCCTCTCGCCGGTTGAGTGGTTCGGCTCCCATAGCACCGGCACCACCCTAGCAGAGTAGGGTGGCGCATCCCAAAAATTCACGTCGTCGAGTCGTTCCATAGTGTTTCGGCAGAGGGCCTTTCAAGGCGCTGCGCAAGATAGAGAGGTAGCGGCTCCAGGCGCAATGCGATGAGCTCCACGATCAGCGCTGCCATGTTTATCGTGGTCGTCACCGTTCCTTCGGGTGGGAGCCGCCATCGGCGCATCTCGATCGCGAGCATTTTAAGTCGCTGCGCGTGGCGAGCAAACTTTGCGGCTTCCTCTTCGATACCATGATCCACCGGCCGACGCTTCAACAACTGGGTAAGCAACTGATTGATGCGGGCGGTATACGTGATCACGTGCCGTTGAGAGCTGGCCTCAGCAATCGCCTTATACAGTTTGGTTACCGGCTCTAGCGCCAAATTGTGATCGAACAACCACCACTTGACACCATCAAAAAGTAAGTTTTGGGCGTGACGATCCGGGTTCGCGACCAACTCGTCCCACGCGGCACCGGCCCGCCCCGTATCGTTAGAGCAGACGCTTTCCCAAATGTGCTCTTCGCCGCTCTCGCCTGCATCCGCAAGTCGAACCATGAACGGGTCTGGCGGCTGAAATAGGCTCCCGAATAACACTACCCTTTCTGATTTCATGCCGGTGGGTCGTCCCGGCAAGTCGTCAGCCTCCGCAATTACTAGCCCCGGGGTTGGTACAGGAAGCTTGAGAACTTGTGACGCGAGACCACAGGCGAGTTCGATGTCCAGCTGCGCGGCATTCGGGAGGTATTTGACGACAACCGGAATCCCAGGCTCGTCTGCTCCCGGGATGCCCGCTAGACCTTTCCATGCGTGGTTGAGGTGCTTCCCCCGCAGTTTTTCCGGTACTCCGAGAAGCCGATATACAGGCGGTCGATCCGTAAGCTCTCGTAAATCAACGGGAATCTTGTTGCTCAACGTCGCCCCCGGCTTCAGATAAGTGCCATTTGCGCAGGCTACCGACAAAGAATTCGCGATGCCACCAGTGAACGCTCTTCACCGCGGTGGCGAAAATCGCCTCGCACTGCTGGACCTCGGGGATACACCGTTGCCGACTCGTAGTGCCGCCGCCGTTGAAGGGCGTCCGTCGGTACCTTCCTTCAGCCATCACACCACCTCGCAGCGGGGCGAACGAAACGAGATTCAGCCATATATTACTGCAGCGAGCCCCAGGCCCCTCCTGTGGCTACGCCGGTGCGGCGCTGCATCGGTGTTCCCCCTGCTAGGAGTTCGCGATGCTATCTCCAACTCCCCTTGACTATTTGAACGCGTTCGCGCTCGCCTTCGCAGGCGGCGCACTCTGTTCCATTTGTCTTTGCAAACACGTTGACCGCGTTCGACAGGAGGCAGCGATACATGCATGAACGCCCGCCCTCACTTCCGTTTGACGATGACGAAGATTCGTGGCTGCCGGAATGCCCTTCTCCGAAAGCCTCCAGCAAACCAGTTTGTACGGCTTGTCTTGTGGCTTGGCGTGCGGATAGCGAGATCTGAAAGGTCCACGTCGTTGGTACCAACAGGCGTTTGCGCGATACCAGCGAATATACCAGCAAGCCTACTGGACCTAATTCGATGCCATCGGACCTTCCGACGGCATCGGACAACAATCTATGGTCAGCCTGACTTTTGCAAGCGAGGCGGTGTTGACGTAAATTGGGCATGCGCAAATCTATCCGGGGTCGTTGAGGGAACAGGTTCCCGCCCCATGATGAGAGCCGCGCCGGGCAAACCTCAAAAAAACCCGCAGCATCGGAGCGCTGTTTGTTTGGTCAGGTTGCTTGCCCGGCCGTTGAGCCGTTTATGTCTTCACGTATCTCACGTCGCAAAACCAGGAAGTGACTGGGTAAAACGGCAATGCAGGCGGCGCACCGCGTCAGGTTGCTGCCACAGCCTGAAGACCCTAGTAGTGTGTTCCGCTGGCGAGGATGGCCCAGGCGATCCTCGCCAATTTGTTGCCCAATGCACACGCCACCACGTTGGAATGCCGTCGGGTCAGCAGGTCGCGGACTCACGCGCCCAGACGATCGGTGCGTCGCTCGATGTGCAAGCGCGTACTGCACGAGCAGCCGCCTCAAATGCCTATCGTCGCGCTTACTGATTCCCAGCAGCGTTGCGGCGTGGGACCAGCCCGAGGGATGCTGCGAACTGGCGGGCGTCACCCAATTCAGTGGCCAGCACGCTGGCCGTGATCGGACCGATGCCGGGAATCTCCGACAGGCGCTGGCTGCGTTCATCCTGCCGCAGCTCCCGTATCAGCTCGCTTTCGGTCTGCGCGATTTGCTCATTGAGGTACTTGAAATGCGCTTGCAGGCGCTCGAGCAGCGCAATGAGCTGCAGCGGCAGAGCGTGCGCCGCCAGCACGGCTGGAAGTCGACGAATGACGGCCCCCCCTGGGCAGGCTGCCCCCAAATTCCAGCAGAAAAGCATGGATCTCGTTGACGGTGCTAGTCCGGTCGCGCACCAGCGCTTCGCGTACCCGATGCAGAGCCGAGATCGTCTGTTGCACCTCGTTGCGCGGACTGACGAACCTCATGCTCGGACGCGATGCCGCTTCGCAGATCGCCTGCGCATCGGCGAAGTCGTTCTTGTTGCCTTGCACGAAAGGTTTCACGAACTGCGGGGAGATCAGCTTCGCGTGATGCCCGAGTTCTTGAATGCGACGGGCGACCCAGTGCGCGCCAGCACATGCTTCCATGACCACCGTACAACGACATTGGCAAGCAGCATGAACATCTGGCTGCGCGTCAGCTTCTTGGGAAACACCATGCGGCTCGATGCCGACTGGGCGTGAAGGTGAAAGCAATGCTTGCCAAGATCGATTCCGATCAACGAGATGCTGTCCATGGCAATCTTTCATAAGGAAACCGCCCGATCAGCGTAAGCCGATCGGGCGGTTTCGGTCAGGCTGACCATCTCATTAAACCACGCAGAATCAAGGGCTCTAGCGGGGTTTTCGGACGACTTCGGAGGTCGTCGGGAGAAGCATATGGTGCCGGCTGCAGGACTCGAACCCGCCACCTGATGATTACAAAGCTTCAACAAACATCAAACAAATCAGCCACTTACCAAATTTCTCGATCTACAAAGACGCTGCAACAACCGCCTGCGAAAGCGCGTCCTGGCTCGATCTAGTTTTCGATTGTAGAACGCGGGGCCTAGTCCTCCCCCTTCGCCCATTTCCTGCACGCCTCGGCGTGGCCGGCAAATTCATCTCCCCGCTCTGCCAAGGCTAGCGCCCATGCAGCCACTTCGTCCTGCGATGGGATCATGCTCGACGGGCACTCATACAAGAAAAACGCGAGCATCGCATCCACCGTCTTTGAATCGCCTTCAGAGATGAAGCTAGGGAGAGGGGTTGTACTCATGATGTAGTTCCTGCCTGTGGGTCAGGCATTACTACCTCACTGGCGCGCGTGCAGCCAGTGCGACTCGGTGCTCGGGGTTATTTGGTCGCGCGTCGCCTCTGATCACCGCCGACAACGCCGCTGTTCCGTGAGGTTATTTGGTCGCGCACCCGAATAAGGCGCTTTGACTGTCGTCAATCGATGCGACGTCTGGGGTTATTTGGTCGCCCTGGCACATGCCCCTGGCAGCGCTCTCCGACCTGTCACACGCGGGGTAATCTGTTCGCACACCATGCAGCAGGGCTATATGCCAG
>NZ_DASXWY010000152.1:0-34052 GCF_036503415.1 Trinickia sp.
GAGCCGCCGCTGAAAATCTGGCGCGGGCAACCCGCGAACGTGTCCGAGGCTCAACGAGCGCTGTCCAAACGTGCACGCTTGAATTCGGCGGCATCGCTCGGTCGATACGACGCCAAAGACGAATCGACGTCCTGACGCGAAAGAACCTGCCCGTGCGGCAGGTTCTTTCTCACTCGTCAGTGCAGTCAGTGCAGCGCCATTTGCACGACTTTGACGATGACGAGACCGACCGCAATCGCGAGATAACCGCGCAGGGCGCCCATCCAGACACGCGTCGAGAAGCTGAGCCGCGGCGCAGGGAGCGTGTCGAGCGGCGGCATCCGCCATTGCTCGCGCGCGACCACGGCATCGCCGTCGTCCTTGGCATGCTGCTGGCCCATATTCTCGCGGCGCTGCATGAAGCGAATGACGGCGTAGCCGAGAGCCGAGGCCGACGCGCCCGCAATCAACATGGCAACGATGGTCTCGCCGGAGAGATCCGGATAGACGGTGGCCGCTGTCAATATGATCGACAGCACGACGAGTGCCGCGACGACGGTGCCGGTGAAAAAGTTCAGCCGCCCCGAGTTGACCCAGGGGCCCAGTACCGCACGGTCGTTGCAAAGCAGCAGCAGGAACACGGTGGCGCTCGGCAGCAGGACACCGGCCAGCGTTTGAACGGCCTCGGTCAACAGGCCGAGCGGGCTGCCGGGCATCAGCACGAGTGCGGCGGCCAGCACGACGATGCCGAAATAGACGAGATAAAAGCCCTTGGCGTCGGCCACGCTCCGGTGCAGCGAATGGCGAATGCCGAATACGTCGCCGATCGCGTAGGCGGTCGAAAGCGAGACGGCGGCCGCGCCGATGATCGAGGCATCGAGCAGGGCGACCGCGAAAATCGTCGCCGGCATGCGGCCCACGTATTGGTGCAGCCCGTCGATGACGCCGCGCGCATCGGTGAATTGGCCGGCTTCGGGGCGGCCCGAGAAGAGCGCCGCGGTGAACGCCATCATCGCCACCGCGCCGATCACGACGAGCGCGATTCCGATCCAGAGATCGACCTTTTCATACTTCATGAAGCGGGGCGTAATGCGCTTGTCGATCACGTAGCTCTGCTGAAAGAACAGCTGCCACGGCGCGACCGTGGTGCCGACGATGCCGATCACGAGCAGCATCACATCGGCGAGCCGCGCGTGAGCGGGCCAGCGCGGCACCGCGAAATCGCGTGCGATCACGTGGATCGGCGGATGGATGGATACCAGCACCGGCACGAGCAGCAGGCTCCCCACGCAAAGGACGATGGCGAACCGCTCGAAGCGCCGAAAATCGCCGGTGCCGACCGCGACCATCGTCAACAGCGCGGCAATGCCGACGCCGACGAACTTCGAAATGCCGAGAAAATCGAGCGCGAACGTGATGCCGATGAACTCGGTGACGATCGTGAGCGCATTGAGCAGGAACAGGTCGATGACGCTGAAGGCGCCCCAGAACTTGCCGAACCGCTCGAAGATGAGCCGTGCGTGGCCTACGCCGGTCACGGCGCCGAGGCGCAGCACCATCTCCTGATTGACGTAGAGCACCGGGACGAGCAGGGCGAGCGTCCATAACAGCGCCGTGCCGTAGTTTTGTCCGGCCTGGGTGTAGATGCCGAAGGCGCCCGCATCGTTGTCGCCGACCATCACGATGAGGCCGGGGCCGAGGATGGCGAGCAGCGTCCGAATGCGCGCGGCCCAGTTGCGGCGCGGCGCCGTATCGTGGTGCGCGATCGTGCCAAAAGCGCCCCGGATGTCGCCGACATGGGCGTCATCGAGGGCGGCGCTGCGCGTAGTAGCGACTTGTGCGGGTGTGGACATGATTGTTTTCTCCGCGGTCATGCCGGGTCCTGCTTGAAAAAGCAACAAAGGCATAGCGCTTGGACGCCTGCGGACACGCCCGGTCCGGCCCGTCGGTGGCATGCGTTCGCGCGAAAGCGAGCGCGCGCAACCCGACGGCGCGAAAAGGCCATTCGAATCGATGCGCGGAGAAAAACTGCTACGGAATACTGCGATGCGCACCGTCTGCCTGGGAGGCGAGACGGCGGCTAATGGAAGGAATCAGCGCGTGGCGTCGTGCCGCTCAGGCAGAAAAACCGTTCGAAGGTCGACTACTGCAACTGTCCAAGGCATATGCCCCACTTGTGAGATTAGTTGCATTTTAGTGGCTCATTTTGAGATGAGTCAACACGAACCGTGCCGGGAATGGGTGTTTTCGCGCACCGGTACCGCTGCGAGAGACGGTTTTCGCGGGAGGCCGTTGCGGTGGGGCAACAGCCGTTCGTTAGTTGTGCTGACTATCGACTATCGACTATCGACCATCGACTACCGGACCGTCGGCGGCGTCGCCACTTCCTTCGGTCATGACCGAATCGACGAGCGTACGCATGCGCTTCCAATGCGAACCCTCCCAGAAGACGCGCCGGCATACATCGCAGGTCGCGAACCGCGTCTGCCGCTCGAACACGCCGTCGGGTACCCGCTCGCGAACGGCTTCCTTGTCGATGGGCCGCAGCGGGGCGTTGCACGTCAGACAAAGCCGAAAAGCGCGCGTGCTCCGGGCAAGGTCCAGGCGGCGGTAAAGCTCGCGCAACTGCGCCTCGGGTTTGAGCGCGCGGACGTAGCAGCCATGCGTGATGGTGCGACGCTTCAGAAGCTCGCGGTCGCGCGACAGGACGATGCGTGCCTCGGCCAGTGCGAGCGTCTCGATCTCGTCGTCGGCGAAATGGTTGTCGTAAAGCGTGTCGAACCCCGCGAGGCGCAGCAGCTGCGCGAGCCCGCCCAGATGAGCGTCGGCGACGAAACGGATGGTCCGCAGCGGCTCGGGTCGCAGACGCAGCAGCGGCGTGATATCGAACGCCTCGAATTTCGGATAGACCGCTACCCGGTCGCCATCTTGAAGCGCGTGGTCGAATGCAACCGATTCGCCGTTGACGAGAATCAGTTCGACCTCCGTGTGGGGGACGCCCAGTGCTTCGATCATGTGCTTGGCCGTGGCGGCGCGCGCGCAGGCGCAGCTGAATTCGCGCCGGCGCTGGGAAGGCGCGAGAAAATCGTTCAGTTCCTCGTAAAACCGGAACGTGGCGGTAACAGGCGACATCGCAGCAGTATCGCACCTCCCCGGCCGCGACGTGAGCCGCGCCAACCGTCACGGTGGGATTCGGTGCGACCGTGCCGGGTGTGCGCGCTTCATGCGGCAGATAATCGCGTTTCGGTGTATCGGCTTGTTCATCCGCCATCCCCTTCAAGGAGCGCTGCCGTCATGAGTCTTCATACCTGGTGGCTTTTCGTGGCCACGGTGTTCGTGGTGTCGGCCATTCCCGGGCCGAACATGTTGCTCGTCATGACCTCGAGCGCCCAGCATGGCCTGCGCCGCGCCAGCGCCACGATGGCCGGATGCCTGTCGGCGCTCGTGCTCATGCTCGCCGTCTCGGCGGCGGGCCTCGGTGTTTTCCTGCAAGCGTGGCCGGCGATGTTCGATGCGTTGCGCCTGATCGGTGCGGGCTATCTCGTCTATCTCGGCGTGAAGGCATGGCGCAGCGCGCCTCAGGCACCGGCCGCTGACGCGCGCGAGTCGCGTCAGACGGCACCACCGGTGCGCTCGCTTCCCGCGCTCTATCGCAACGGCTTTCTCGTGGCGAGCAGCAACCCGAAGGCGATCCTCTTTGCCGCGGCGCTGCTGCCGCAGTTCATCGACGCGAGCAAGCCCACGCTGCCGCAGTTCGGCGTGCTCGTCGCGACGTTCGCCGTCATCGAGGTCAGCTGGTACCTCGTCTATGCGGCCTTCGGTTTGCGCATTGGCGCGACGCTGCGCAGCGAGCGCGTCACCAAGGTGTTCAACCGGCTGACGGGCGGTGTTTTCGTCGGCTTCGGCGCCATGATGGCACTCGTCAGGCACTGACATCGGCGCGGTTCGATGCCGCATTCATTCGGTCTCGCCCCGCTGGGGCAAGAGACCGAGTGCGAACGCAGCGGCGGCAAACGCAAGGCCCACGATGCAGACTCCGCTCCAGCCCGCCCACGCCCAGGCCATACCTGCGAGCGATGCGCCAAGCGCGCCTCCGACGAAGAAGATGCCGACGAACAGCCCGTTGAGTCTGCCGCGCGCGGCCGCGTTCATGAGATTGATCGCGCGGCGGCCCAACGTCTGATCCGTCACGACGCCGGCATCGAGCGTCGCCGCGCCCGCCACCAAGAGGCCCAACGCCAAGGCACGGTGCGCATCGGCCGCGAACCCGAACCATCCCGCACCTGCAATGCCGCTCGCGATCCACGCCGCGAGCATGCTCGAGTGACCGATGCGCAGCGCCAGACGCCCGGCGCGCCTGTCCCCGGCGTAACCGGCAAGCGGTGTCGCCACCACGCCGGCAGCGCCAGCGAGGGCGAACACCCCGATCTCGTAGAGGTTCAGTCCGAACGGCGCATGCGTGAGCCTGAGACCGATACCGGTCCAGAACGCGCTGAACGCCCCCATTCCCAGCGCGGCCGAAAGCGAGCGCCGCCGCAAGACCCGTTCGGTCAAAAGCAGCGTCAGCAGCGAGCGCAGCAGCGCGCCGTAGTGCGCAACGGCGGTGGGGGTGCGCTTTGGCAACAGCGATGCGAGGACCAGCGCCAACACCGCGTCAGCGGCGGCGGCGACGCCGTAGAACGCGCGCCAACCGATCATCGCCGCGCCCACGCTGGCCAGCGGCCGCGAGAGCAGTATGCCGAGCATGAGTCCGCTCATGACGTTGCCGACGGCTCGGCCGCGATGCGTTTCGTGCGCCATGGAAGCCGCCATCGGCACCAGCATTTGAATGACGCATGACGTTGCGCCCGCCAGAAAGATCGCGGCGAGAAAGACAGTCCCCGAATGCGCGAACATCGCCACGGCGAGCAGCGCCGCACAGACCGCGAGCGTGCGCACGATCAGGCGGCGGTTCTCGAGAAGATCGGTCAGCGGGACGAGTAGAACGAGCCCGAGCGCGTATCCGAGTTGCGGCAGCATCGAGATCGCACCGGTGAGACCGGGCGGCAGCCCGAGCGACTGAGCGATCGGCGCGATCAACGGTTGAGCCGCGAAGAGGTTCATGACGATGACGCCGACCGCGAAAGCGAACAGCAGAGTCAGCGGTGCGCTCAGCGCCTGCGGCGGTTCGCTTGCGGCGGGCGTGGGCCGCAGCGCGCAAGCGTCGTAAAGATCGGTGAGATCGGTGGGCCCATCCATGCTGGCTAATCCTCGAAATGACGATCGAGTGCCCATCGTAGGATGCCCGGTGTTATGCGACAATTGAAATATGTCGATATTGATTATGCGGAGTTGTTTTGAACACACGCGATCTGCAAGCTTTCGTGGCGGTGGTCGATAACGGATCGATGGTCCGTGCCGCCGCCCAACTGCATCTGACGCAGCCCGGGCTCACGCGCCGGATTCAGAACCTCGAGACCACGCTGGGGGTGCCGCTGCTCGACCGGTTCAGCAAACCCCTCAAGCCGACCGGCGCTGGCCGCGAAGTCTATTCGCTGGCGCGTGCGGTGCTGCGCTCGGTCGACGATCTGCTCGCGGTCGCCGCGCCTGATAGCGAGCCGGCCGGCGAACTGCGGATCGGTGTGCCGCCCTTTCTCTCGGAGCTGGCGCTCGAGGCGCCGATCGATCGGCTGCGCAGCGCATTTGCGAAGCTCACGCTGCGGGTGACGGCGGCCTGGTCGCCGGCGCTCGTCGAGCGCGTGCAGCGCGCGGAGGTCGATGCGGCGGTTGTCATGATGCCGGGCGCATTTGCGATGCCCGACACGTTGAATGCGACGCTGCTGGCCGTGCAGCCCACGCTCATCGTCGCGCCACGCTCGTTCGAGGTGGCCCGTTCGCGGCCGGGCCGCGGCAGCCGACCGCGCGCCACGCTCGAGGAGTTGTCGCATCATCCATGGGTGCTGAATCAGGACGGCTGCGGCATGCGCTCGACGCTGAGCCGGGCGCTGCGCGCGTTGGGTCTGCCGTTCGAGGTCGCAGTCGAAGCATTCGGCTCGGATTTGCAACTCTCGCTCGTTGCGCGCGGCGTGGGGCTCGGCGTCGTGACGCCGGGCGTGCTGGCCGCCAGTCCGTATTGCGAGCAATTGCAGCCGCTCGATGTCGAGGACTTCGAAGGCACCCTGAACGTCTGGCTGTTGCACGGCAGTTTGCCGGGACGGCTCATGCGGCCGGTTTCGCTGCTGCGCGATGCATTGATCGACGTGATGGCAGTGGCACCGCAGCTCCGGGGCGCGAAGCCGCTCCCGGCGTCGCCTGCAGAGCCCGAAACGAAATCCGCACGGCGCCCGCGTTCCGGCTCGCGGGGGCGCGCCGAATCGTCGCAGCCTCAGTAAGCGAAGTACGGCCCGACGCCGCCGGGTGTGCTTTGCTGTTCGATGGCCGCATAGACATTGCGGCCGTAAAAGAACGGCAACCCCCAGTCGAACACGGTAGAGCCCACGAAAGCGGGACCCGCGAGCAAGGGCAGCGCGGCCGCGCCCGCACGGTTCTGGGCGATGTTGCTCGCATTGCCGACACTGAACGTGACCGCACTCGCCACGCCGTTCGCGCCGCGGTTGATCGCGGAGAACTGGGTGGTGGAGGCAGGGCAGTAATAGTCGCTGTTGGGGCTCGCGCACGCGGACATCTGGTTGGTCGCGAAAAAGAGGCCCGTCGAGCCGCTATCGATGAAGCTGCTCGCGTACGTCGTGCCGTTCTCCGACGTGGCGAACACGCCGCGCATCGCGTCGACGGTCAGCACCGTCGCGGAGCCCAGGCCATTGTTCGCTGCGGTGCCGATGCCGAAGATCAATTGACCGTCGACGCTGGTCGCGCCGCTCGGCGCGATCGCGGGAAGACTGACGATGACGCCGTTGTTGTCAGTGGCAAAGTAGGGGACCGGATTGGCAACCTGCAGGCGCTCCTCCACGGCAATCGACGTGCACGATGTGCCCGAGCAGGCGTAATAGGTGCCGGCAATTGCTTGCTGTGCGCACGCGGCGCCGCAGTCGTGCTTGAACACGCCGATCCCGAGGATGCCGTTTGCCGCCAGTGCGCCCGGTGTATTACGCGCCGTACCGGTGTTCGAGCAGCTCGCCGGCACGGCGGCGTAGTTCGGATCGATGAGCTGCACCGGCAGCGCGCTCGCCGTTTCGCCGGAGATCTTGACGTCGGCGAGACGCACCGGGCCCCACGTGTAGCCGTCGAAGAACTGCATGCATTCGGCGAGCGCATTGCCGCTTGCATCGGTTTGCTGCGGCAGTGCGGCCGCGCTCGTCAGTTGCGAGGCGAACAGGCGCAGCCCCCATGAGCCGGTGTCGACGAGCACATGATCGATCGTCTGGCAGTTCGACGTGCCGGGCGCGCAGACCGTCACGCTGACGAACGGCATGTTGGGCACGCCCGAGATGCCATTGTCGACGGTGATCGGCGCAACGTTGGCGGCATGGGCCGTCGCGTTGGTATTCCCGTTCGGCGTAGTCGATACATTGTTGTTGGACGCGGCGGCCGACGCTGTACCGCCGCTCGAGCCGCCCCCGCCCCCGCCCCCGCACGCCGTCACGGCGAGTGCGATGAGCGCAGCCAATGCGAGCGTGATCGACCGGAAAGTTCGGTGCATGGCGAGCCTCCCGTTATCGAACGACGCTTGCGTCGACACCGGACGGCAAGGCCTGCGGCAGATACGCCTGTCCGGAGAAGGCCCGCAGATGTCCGCCGGAATAGATGACGAGATCGCTCGCCGCGACGGCGAGCGCGGCTTTGCGTCCTGCCGCGCTCGCGCTGACGTAGCGATCGAACGCATCGCCGAGCGTCGCCCTCAGGTCGGGCAACGTGGGTCCCTCCCATGCGACGCCGAACACCAGGCCCGATGACGCGACGTATTCGCGCACGACCGTGCCGGAAGGTAGCGTAATGGTGTGAACAATATAGAGACCTTGCACGCGGCTTGCGTGTCCAATGGCATGCATGGCGGTAGTGTCGCCATCGACCGTTTCGGCTTGGCCGCCCAACGCTGCGTGCGCGGGCGCATTCGAGAGACAAGGCAGAAGCACGAGCATGCGCGCGGCGCGCGCAAAAAAGCGTGAATTCACGACACTTCCTTCATACAAGACGCAAAGAACGGAGCGGGTGCACGTGAGGTGCTGCTGCGTCTACGGAAGCGTGACGCGCAACTTTAGGGCGGTATGGGCCGGGCGAGAGCGGCGCGGCGCACCGGAGAGGACCGACTGGCGAGACGGGCGAGCGCGAGAACGTTCGACGCTTCGACGTGCTTCGACGGTGAGCCGCACGAAACAAGGGTGCGATGCCGATCGGCATCGTCGGTTGCGTATGAAACGACGCCAACGTGGCGCGTCTAACGAATGGCGGAAAAAAACTTTGTCCGCGCGCCGAAAAAAGCTCTATTTTTAACTGGGCGCTGAAGATGAATACGGATCTCGGGGTGGGGCGCGTCGTACATCCCCCTCCCGCGGCAATTGCGCCGACGAATCAGAAGACGTCGCTATCGGGTCCCCTACCGGGGAGCCAAGGATGACGAGACAATGAAATCGGACTCTCGGTCGACCGGGTCAGCCCCGGGCCAACTGCCGGGCACGCGCGAGCTGCCGCAGCGTGAGCTTGTCGACGTGCCGCCCGAGGCCGAGCGCAAGCGCGTCCTGATCGTGGATCGCGATGCCGATGCGCTCTCGGGCCTCGCTTACTTGATCGAGAGCATGGGATACGAAGCGCAGCCGGCGCGTGACGCGGCCGAGGCGCTTTCGATCGCCCGCGAACAGTTGCCCGACGCAGCGTTCGTCGATATCGGCACGCCGCAGCGCGAAGATCTGGCAATCGCGCGCAGCTTGCGCGAAATCGCCGGTAAGCGGCCGCTTTTGCTGATCGCGTTGACCGGATGGGGGCAGCCTCAATACCGCGAGATGGCAATGGCGGCCGGATACGACGTGCACTGGGTGAAACCCGTCGGCGCGGATCAGTTGAACTTTCTGCTTTCGATGACACTTGTATGAATGTTGTATATGCGCAACGAAACCCATTTCGATTACGGCATCGTGTTGCGACGCACCAAGCGGTTTGCTAGAGTTGGAACTGTCTCCTCCATGTCTCCTCTGATATGGATTCAGCCCGCCAACTTGGCGGGCTTTTTTTTGCCTGTAGCGGGCAAACGCCTGTCTCGCTGCCGGCCCCGGCCCTTGACCCCTGCCTGGGCAGCGGCCGTGAAACACTGAAATCGGGCCATCCCGCCAGGCGGTAGTGCAGAAATCGCCGATTGACATTGGCCATGAACATCGGCCCTGAGAATGGCTCGGACTAGCGCCCGCCCTCGATCAAAACTTGTAGGACAGCGCGACGTACGTGATGAGCGGATTCGCCTTCAAGTCGCCCTGCGTTACGCCGAGCACCGAACCGTCCGCAGCCTTGACGATGACGGACGATTTAGTCTTCAGCGGGATGTAAGTCAGCGATGCCGTCACCCCCCAGTGCTTCGAAAAGCTGTACGCGCCCCCCACATTGAAGACGGGTGCCCACGAAGACGAAGCCTTGGCTTCGACTTTCGTCACGCCGGGCTTGTTCGCGCCGGCAGCCAATACGGCGCCCAGATTGTTCTGCGTCGACGTCACGAAGTTCGGATTGAGCTGGATATCGGAGAACCAGTTATATGAGACGCCGACGCCGACGAACGGTCTGAAGCGTGCCGTCGCGGAGGCGAAGTAATACTGAAGCAGGACGGCCGGGCTCCACTGGCGCACGCTTTTGACGATCGGCTCGTTGGAGGGATCGTCGAGATTGACCGTGCCCAGCGCAGCGGACGGGCCGGGCGGCACCACCTTGCCATGGCCGTACATCTTGAACGTCGGCGGCACGCCTGCCACCGTCGTCAGCGCGATGTGATCGGTGAAGAAATGGCTGATGACGAGACCGGCCGTATCGGCGTTGTTCGTGGACAAGCCGCTGCCCGACGACGTGAACGAACTCGGCAGACGCAGCGGAGTATCGATCGGCTGGGGCGACACAGAGGTCGTGAGCGGCGTGCTGGAGTCCTGCGGCATGATGTGGAACCAGCCGAGCGAGACGACGTTCTCGCCGGCGTGCTGGCCGTAAGCGGCGCCCGAAACGCAGAGCGCGGAAGCGGCCCAGGCCGCGGCGTGGATCTTTTTCATCGTTGACTCTCCCTGTACAGCGTTTGTTATGTGCCGCGCCGGCCGCTCGTCGGCGGCTTCGGGCGCGGCGGGTGCCCGATTCGTTACTGCGGTGCGCTACTGCGTCGGCAACTGCACGAATGCGTTGATCGTGAAGTAGGGCGACGATGCATTCGATTGGTCGAGATAACCGAACACGCCGCCCGTGAAGATCAGCTTGCCGCTCGCCGAGGACGCGCCCACTTTGGTCGACGTCACGACGCCGGGGACGCTCTGTGCGAAGTCGAGGTTCAACGCCGTGGCGAGCGATGCCTGCGACGGGTGATATGGATCGAGCATCGTGGCCTGTGTGCCGATCAGTGCCGTCGCGCGGTAGTCGAACTGGCTGTCGACGCCGATGTACTGCCCGTCCTCCGCATTCACGGCAATCTTCGATTGCGGCGCGAGGATCGAAATGCCCGATTCGTCGTCCGCGACGAGCAGATTCGGATTGGCGTAGCCGGTGCGAATGAGGATCGGTACGAGCTGGCCGCGCAGCTTGCCCACGATCATGAAGCCTTTGCCTTGCGGGGAACTGGCGAGCGTGGGCTTGGCCTGCCCCTGGAAGTTGTCGGTTTCGAATGCCCCGCTGCCGTCGGACGACAGTACCCAGTTCGTACCGGGCTGCTGGCACTTGCCGGCATTGACGCCGGTGTTGTCGCATTCGGTCCAGGTACCGTTCGCGTTGAGCGTGATCTTCGTGTCGACCGCCACCTGCAGGAAGTTCTGCGAAGGCACCTCATGAAAGCCGAGCTGGTTATAGGTCCCGGCCACATTCGCGAGATTGGTCTCGAGCGAGGAAAAACCGATGAACGGGTAGTAGGGGAACGTCGTATCGGCAATCGCGCCGACGCCGGCCATCCCGTTGTATTGCAGCTCCTTGCCCGGGATCGTGCCGCCGAGTACGCCTTCGCCCACGAAGATGCGCGCGGGCCGATTGGGATCGAGGCTCGCGCCGTTCAGATAGAACGCGCACTGGTTCTGCTTGGCCGTCGGCAGCAACGTTTCCTGTGTCAACGTGCCCGACTGTTGAGTACCCGCACGCGTGGGCGTGGCGGTGCCGGTGGTTTGTGGAACGGGCGACTCGACATAGTTGACCTGCCAGGTCATCTTGGTCGTATCGATGCGCATTTGCACGAGTTCGCCATCGCCGCCGCCGCCCGTGAAGACGGTGTTGTAGTCGAGCGATGCGGGGCAAAGCCGGTCGACGACCGGGGCGGGCGAACCGCCGCCTCCGCCGCCACCGCATCCGGCCAGGACGAGCGCTGCCGCCAGCGCCAAAAGGGCTTTCCAGCTCATAACCGTTCCTCCTTGTACTTCGTTTATCGTTATCGGGCGGCCGGCTCCCTGTCGGCGCGCCTCTTCGTTCGTCGTGCTGACTGATACGGGTTGCTTGCCTCCTCGTAGACGTTGGCCGATTCGAATGACCGCTCGAAGCGCCGCGCGTTGCGCTCAGTGCGCGCCCGCGAACGCGCCGATGCCGAAATAGGGCGTCGAGCTCGTCGTCTGCCCCACGATCGACGACGACGCAGCGATGCCGCCGTTTTCCGTGCCCTGCAGCAGAATCGCGAACAGGCCGCCCACCGTGGAGCTCGGCGAGAAGCCCGTGGCGATCGCGAAGCCCGCGTTGCCGGCGCTGTCCTGCACACTGAGGAGTCCCTGATTCGAGGACGGATAGTCGAGCGTGAACGTGCTTTCGGCCGTGCTCGTGGGGGGATCGACGAACTTGCCCGACGTGCCCTGGATCAACGTGGCCGTGTATTTGAAGTTCGAATCGGCGCCGACGAAGCCGCCGTCGAGCGTGCCCGATGCGATGTTGCCGGCCGCAGCCAGCATCGCGATGCCGGACTCGTCGTCGACGGTCAACGTGCCGGGGTTCGCGTAACCCGTTCGCACGACGATGGGCACGAGCGCGCCGTTGAACCTGGCGAGCACCATGTTGGCGTGCGCGCCGCTGCCGAGCGTCGCGCCGCCGACGATGCGCGGGGGATTGCTGCTCGTGAAGTAGCTGCCCGCGCTGGCGGCCGCCCAGGTGCCGCCCGTCGTCGTGCAACTGCCCGCGCTCGACGTGCAATTGCCGGTCGCGTCGAACGTCTCCGTGGTATTCGTGCCCACGGCGCGGTAGTTGTCCGAAGGCTGCAGGTGATAGACGAGCCCGTTGTAGGTGCCTTTGAGGTCGGCCAGGTTAGTATCGACATCGGCAAAACCGATGAACGGATAGAAGTCGAACTTGCGGTCGGGCACCGAGAAGAGGCCCAAGATGCCCGGGTACTGCACCTCCGCGCCCGGGATGCCGCCGCCTGCCACGCCGTAGCCCACGAAGATCGTCGGCGGGTTGCTCGCGTTGAAACTGCCGGTCGTCGCATAAGCGGAACCGTCGCTCGCGGTCCCGTTGCCCGGTTGCAGGACGAACGCGCAGCGGTTTTGCTCCGCGCTCGGCAAATCCGTGCGATGGGTGACGGCACCCGTGATCGTCGCGCCGGCGCGTGTCGGCGTGACTTGCCCTGCCGTCAGCGGAATCGGGGATTCGAGCCACTTGAGCGTATAGCTCATCGAAGTCGGATCGATCTTCAGGCTGACGATCTCACCGCTGCCGGCGCCGCCAAGATAGGTGTTCTGAGCGATGCTCGCTTCGGTTGGGCAAAGCGGCTGGATCGCGGCCGACGTCGGTGCGCCCTGAATGCCGCAACTGGCACCGGAGCACTGGGACGCGCCCGAGGTGGATGCGGAGGTGCTCGAGCCGCCCGAGCAAGCTGAAACGAGGGGAATGCTGACGAGTACCGACAGCAAGCCCCTTGAAATGGCAGTTTGCATGCCTTTGTCTCCCTGATCTCGTTATGCGGCGTAATGTCGCCGTGCATTTTTTTTCTGTCAATTGATAAAGGCGTCTAAAAAAGCTAATTCAAACGGCCGCGCCGGCCGTCAACTAATACGGGGCGGCCTCGTTCGGACGAATTGAAACGAAAAAGCGTTTCAAGCGCTGGATCGATCGCGCAACATTGGCACGGCACATGAAGTGGCGCAGGGCGGGAGCGAGGCGGCACGCGGGTGCCGCAAGGCTCGGAACAATGACGATGAAAATACGGAGATTCCCGAGGCGCGCCGGCTTCGTTTAATTCGGCTTTGTGGAGATTTGCAAACTTTGGTTACGAAAGTTACGCCTTGCCGGCTAGTCTGACGTTGACCTTTCCAATTGCGGTGGCGCGAAAAAAATAAAGCCGGCCATTGGAGGCCGGCTTTACCGGAAGCAATCTGAAAAGCAATTGCGCTAGCAAATCAGCGGGCGAGACCCGAATCTTCGGCTGCACCGATACAGAGATTCATACATTGGATCGCCGCGCCTGAAGCGCCTTTGCCGAGATTGTCGAGCCGCGCCACGGTCACGAAGCGTTCCTCGTTGCCGAACACGAAGAGGTCGACTCGGTTCGTCTCGTTGGAGGCTTGTACGTCGAAAAAACCGGCATCGAGGTTGTCCTCGGCGTCGAACGGCGCGACGCGCACGAACGCTTCGCCGGCGTAGTACTCGGCATAGAGCGCTTGCACGTCGCGCGGCGTGACGCGTTTGCCGAGTTCGGCCGCCGAGAACGACGTCGTGACGGCGAGGCCCTTATAGAAATTGCCGACGATCGGCGTGAAAACAGGCGTCGCCTGGAGCCCACCGTGCACGGTCATTTCGGGCAGGTGCTTGTGACCGAGCGCGAGGGCATACGGACGCGGGCTCGCGAGCTTCGCAACGGGCGGGCTGGCCTCGTACTCGGCGATCATCTTCTTGCCGCCGCCGCTGTACCCGGTGATCGAATACGCATGCGCCGTGAACGCGGGTGTGACGACGCCTGCCTCGACGAGCGGCCGCATGGCGAGCACGAACGCCGAAGCATGGCAACCCGGCACGGCAACGCGCTTGGCGCGACGAATCCGCTCTCGCTGCGTACGCGTGAGTTCGGGCAGCCCGTACGCCCAATCGGCATGTGTGCGAAACGCCGTACTGGCGTCGATGACCACCGTCTTGTCGTTATCGACGAGGCCGACCGATTCGCGCGAGGCGACATCGGGCAAGCAGAGGAACGTGACATCGGATGCGTTGATGAGCCGGCGACGTTCGTCGATGTCCTTGCGCTTGGCCTCGTCGATCCGCAGGATTTCGATATCGGCACGTCGCGACAGGTACTCGTAAATCTTCAGGCCAGTCGTGCCTTCCTGCCCATCGACAAAAACTTTGGTGCTCATTTCGATCTCGCTGGTTTCACCGGATTGACATAGACGGCGCTGCCGCGCGCCCAAACCGTGATTTTACGGCCTTGGCGCGAAAGCCGGGCAATTTCGAGGCGGTCGGCGCGAATGCTGGGCTCAGCGGCCGTACGTTACCGTGATGCGGGCCTTTGCGAGCGTCGCCGTACCGATCTCATGCTCGAACATCAGCGCGGGCCGGCCGGCGGCGAGCCGCAAATCGACCGTGTTCAGCGCATAGACGGTGACGACATAGCGGTGCGGTTTGCCAGGAGGCGGGCAGGGGCCGCCGTAGCCGGAAGCATCGTCATAGTCGTTGCGCGCCTCGATCGCACCCATTTGCTTGAGCCGGTCCGAGCCGCTCGCCTGCGTGGGCAGCGCGTGAACGCTCGCGGGAATACCGGCAACGGCCCAGTGCCACCAGCCCGGCCCCGGTGCGTCGATGTCCACCATCGTGACCGCGAAGCTCCGGGTGCCCGGCGGCTCGCCGCTCCACTGCAACTGCGGCGAGCGGTTCAACCCGTGGCAGCCGTTCTTGTCGTAGACGAACGCGTTGCCGAGCGGCTCGCCGGGCGGCAGATCCTTGCTCGTCACCGTGAAAGTGCTCTCGGCCCATGCGGCGGGGATGCCGCACCCTGCGAGACCGAGCGTCGCCCAGGCGAGCGCCGCGGCCCCTCCCCGCGCGCGGAGCAGAAACCGAAATCGAAACCGAAACCGAAACCACACCGATGCAATGACCGAGCATGGCTTGAGCATGAGCCGTTTCTCCCCCGGGAGTCGCGAGACCGCGCGTCCGTAGCGGTGATTAATGGCCCGAACCGGTCTTCCGGGCCGGAATCGAGTCTAACATTTGGGCTCTCTGCCGGAGCGGGCTGTCGCGCGGGCAACACGCCGCGCGGCGGCTTTGGCGCGGAGTCTGCCCGGCACCGGCGATCCCCTCCACGACATCCGGATTCATGAACGAGAACGAGCTTATCGAACCGTCCCCGTTGGCGCCTACGAGCGCGCCCGCACCCGGGGCGCGCATCCGCGTCGTCATGGCCGACGATCATCCGGTCATTTTGCTCGGTGCGCGGCATGCGCTCGCGCGCTTCCCCGATATCGACGTCGTGGCCGAGGTGCGCCAGTCCACCGATCTCGTCAAGACGTTGGCGCAAGTCGCGTGCGACGCGCTCGTCACCGATCTGGCGATGCCGGGCGGCCGCCATGGCGACGGGCTGCCGCTCATCGGCTATTTGCGGCGGCATTTTCCCGCGCTGCCGGTCGTCGTCCTGACGATGCTCGAAAACGCCGCGCTGATTCGGCGGCTCGGCGAACTCGGCGTCGTCGCCATCGTGAGCAAGGCCGACGATCTGTCTCACATCGGCTTGGCGGTTCGCCATGTGGCGCGCGGCCTTCCTTACGCGGGCCCGACCGTGCGCGCGGCGCTCGAGGCGATGAACGCCGGGGGCGGGCGTGGCGAGCAGGCCCCGCTCTCGCCGCGCGAACTCGAGGTCGTGCGTCTGTTCGCGGGCGGCATGACTATGAAAGAGATCGCTGAGCGGCTCAACCGCAGCATCAAGACAGTCAGCACACAGAAGACAGCGGCACTGCGCAAGCTCGGCCTCGCGCGGGATTCGGAGCTCTTCCAGTACGCGCAGTCGGCCGGGCTGAGCCATCTATCGTCGGCGCAATGACAAACGCCCGTCGCGAAGACGGGCGTTTGTCAACCGGGTTCGCCGCGCTCAGTGCACCGAACGGCGGTTTGCTTCGGCTTACTGCGGTGCGGCCGTTGCGCCACCGTGCGCGGCGGACCATTCGGCCGGCGCGTGCAGGAACTTCTCGACTTCATCGAGCGTTTTCGCTTCGAAGTAGCCCGACGCCTTCGCCACACGCAACACGTCCCACCACGTGGCGAGCGCGTGCAGGTCCACGTCGATGTCTTTGAGCACCGACACGCTTTCCTTGAAGATGTTGTAGTGAAAGAGGACGAAGCAGTGGTTCACGCGTGCGCCGGCCGTGCGCAGCGCGTTGATGAAGTTGATCTTGCTGCGGCTGTCCGTCGTGAGATCTTCGACGAGCAGCACGCGCGATCCTTCCTCGAGCAGCCCTTCGATCTGCGCATTGCGCCCGAACCCCTTGGGCTTTTTGCGCACGTACTGCATCGGCAGCATCATGCGGTCGGCGATCCACGCCGCGAACGGGATGCCGGCGGTTTCGCCGCCCGCGACAGCGTCGATCTGCTCGTAGCCGACGTCGCGCAAAATTGTCGCTTCCGCCATCTCCATCAAGCCGCGGCGCACGCGCGGATACGAGATCAGCTTGCGGCAGTCGATATACACCGGGCTGGCCCAGCCGGACGTGAAGATGAACGGTTTTTCGGCATTGAAGTGCACCGCCTGCACTTCGAGCAGCATCTTGGCGGTCGTATCGGAGATCGTTTGGCGATCGAAGCCTGTCATGGGCGAGTCCTTGGGGAGAGGGGCCGCGGCGGGCGCAATGGCCCGGGAAGCAGCCCGAAAGAGCCGGCGGCGCGCTCGTGCGCGCACAGGGGGCGTATTTTACCCGAGTTGGGGCGGGTGCCGGCCGGCCCGCCGGGGAGGTGTACACTAGCACCCCCGCAAACGCTGCCGGCGCGCGGGCGGCGTGCAGCCAGGACGCCGCGGGCCCTCACCGTGCCGGCCGACGGCGTGCGGGCCCTCGTCTTCCGGCGGGAGCCCTTCGGCGCGCGCGGGCCATATTCATTACGTCTTGCAGGTCAATCATGGACGAACAACTGAAGCAAAGCGCCCTCTCGTATCATCAGAATCCCCGGCCCGGCAAGATTTCGGTGACGCCGACCAAGCCGCTGTCGAACCAGCTCGATCTCTCGCTCGCCTACTCGCCCGGTGTCGCTGCCGCGTGCGAAGCGATTCACGCGGATCCGCTCGACGCGCAAAAGTACACCTCGCGCGGCAATCTCGTCGGTGTCGTGACCAACGGCACGGCCGTGCTCGGACTCGGCAACATCGGCCCGCTCGCGGCGAAGCCGGTGATGGAAGGCAAGGGGTGTCTCTTCAAGAAATTCGCGGGCATCGATGTCTTCGACATCGAACTCGCCGAGTCGGACCCTGACAAGCTCGTCGAGGCCATTGCGATGCTCGAGCCGACGCTCGGCGGCATCAACCTCGAAGACATCAAGGCGCCCGAGTGCTTCTATATCGAGAAGAAGCTGCGCGAGCGCATGAAGATTCCGGTCTTTCATGACGACCAGCACGGCACCGCCATCATTGCGTCCGCGGCCATCCTGAACGGTCTGAAGGTCGTCGGCAAGGAGCTGTCGCGCGTGAAGCTCGTCTGCTCGGGCGCGGGCGCCGCGGCCATTGCCTGTCTCGACCTGCTCGTCAACCTGGGGCTCACGCGGGAAAACATCCTCGTCGTCGATTCGAAGGGTGTCATCTATCAGGGCCGCGGCAACCTCGATCCGTCGAAGGAGCGCTACGCGGCCAAGACCGAGGCACGCACGCTCGACGACGCGATCGAATCGGCCGACGTCTTCCTCGGCTGCTCGAGCGCCGGCGTGCTCAAGCCCGACATGGTCAAGAAGATGGGCGCGAAGCCGCTGATCCTCGCGCTGGCGAACCCCGAGCCCGAAATTCGCCCCGAGGACGCGAAGGCCGCGCGCCCCGACGTCATCATCGCCACGGGCCGCTCGGACTATCCGAACCAGGTCAACAACGTTCTCTGCTTTCCGTTCATCTTCCGCGGCGCGCTCGATGTCGGCGCGACGACGATCACCGAGGAGATGAAGCTCGCCTGTGTACGCGCCATCGCGGAGCTGGCCGAGGAGACGGACCAGGGCGATGAAGTCGCCAAGGCCTACGAGGGTCATTCGCTCGAATTCGGGCCCGAGTATTTGATTCCGAAGCCGTTCGATCCGCGCCTGATCATCAAGATCGCGCCGGCGGTTGCCCAGGCTGCGATGGATTCGGGGGTCGCCACGCGCCCGATCCAGGACATGGATGCGTACCGGGAGCAGCTCGGCGCCACGGTCTACCGAACCGGGATGGTCATGCGCCCCGTCTTTGCGGCGGCCAAGCAAAAGGCCGCACGCATCGTGTTCGCGGAAGGCGAGGACGAGCGCGTGCTGCGCGCCGCGCAGTTCGTGCTGACGGAAGGCATTGCAAAGCCGATCATCATCGGGCGCCCCGCCGTCATTGAAATGCGCCTGAAGAAGATGGGCTCGAAGCTCAAGGGCGGAGTCGATTTCGACATCGTCAATCCGGAAGACGATCCGCGCTATCAGCAGTGCTGGCAGGCCTACCACGAGATCGGCGCGCGCGAAGGCGTGACGCCGGACGTCGCGAAGGCCGCGATGCGCAAGTTCAACACGCTGATCGGTGCGATTCTCGTGCACCTCGGTTACGCCGACGGCATGATCTGCGGCCTCATCGACACCTATCACAGCCATCTGAAGTTCATCGATCAGGTGTTGGGCCGCGCGGCGCAAGCCGAGCACTATGCCGCGATGAACCTGCTGATGCTGCCGGGCCGCAATCTGTTCATCTGCGATACCTACGTCAACGAGGTACCGAGCGCCGAGCAACTGGCCGACATGGCCGTCCTTGCCGCCCGCGAGATCGAGCGTTTCGGCATCGCGCCGAAGATCGCATTGCTGTCGAACTCGAACTTCGGCAGCACGCCCTCGGCATCGTCGCAGCGCATGGCGGCGGCGCGCAAGTTGATCGCGGCGCGCGCGCCGGAGCTCGAGGTGGACGGCGAAATGCACGGCGACGCGGCACTGTCCGAAGCAATCCGCAAACAATCGTTCCCGGGTACGACGCTGACCGGCGAGGCGAACCTGCTCATCATGCCGAACGTCGAGGCGGCCAACATCACCTATAACCTGCTGAAGATGGTGGGCGGAGAAGGCGTGACGGTCGGCCCGTTCCTGCTCGGTGCGGCCAAGCCTGTCCATATCCTGACGCCCGCGGCGACGGTGCGCCGGATCATCAACATGACGGCGGTCGCGGCAGCCAACGCGCGCGTGCAGTAACGCCGGCGCTCGAGAGAGCGCGCATGAAAAAGGCGGCTACCCGCAAGGGAAGCCGCCTTTTTTAATCGCTGCGGTGCTTGGCTAGGCCGCGTGCCGCGCCACCTCCCCCTTACGCCAGCGCGCCGCGAGATCGTTCCACTTCGCGCGTACCGCCCGCAGGTTGTTCTCCTTCACGTGACCGTAGCCACGAATCCCGTCAGGCAGATTCGCAAGCTCGATCGCGAGTGCGCGGTTATCGGCGTTGAGTCCGCCGAGCAGCTCGCGCACGAGCCCCTCGTACTCGCCGATCAGCGCGCGCTCCGTGCGGCGCTCTTCGGTCTTGCCGAACGGATCGAGCGTCGAGCCGCGCAGGAACTTCAGCTTGGCCACCACCTTGAACGCCGACAACATCCACGGGCCGTATTGCTTCTTGATCAGACGGCCGTTCGCATCCTTCTTCGCGAGAAGCGGCGGGGCCAAGTGGAAATTCAGCTTCCAATCGCCTTCGAACTGGGCCTGCAATTTGGCGATAAACGCGGGGTCCGTCTGCAGCCGCGCGACCTCGTACTCGTCCTTGTACGCCATCAGCTTGTGAAGGTTGCGCGCTACGGCTTCGGTCAGCGGCTCGTTGGCGGTATCGCCTTCGATGTTGCGCTCCGCCGCGCGCACCACATCGACGAGCGAGCGGTAACGTTCGGCATACGCAGCGTTTTGATAAGCGGTGAGGTGCTCGATGCGCTTGGCGATGAGGGCATCGAGGGCCTTTTTCGTATGCAGCGAGATCACGGTGGCGCCCGCCGTCTCGCGCGCGGCTGTCGGGTTGGCGCCTTGCTGCACGCTGGCCGGGTCGTGGGCCGCACGGCGGCCCCACTCGAACGCCGCGATGTTTTTCTCCACCTGCACGCCGTTGAGCTCGATCGCGCGCACGAGCGAGCGGTGCGAGAGTGGCAGCCAGCCGCGCTGCCACGCATAGCCGAGCACGAACGGGTTCGTGTAGATCGCGTCGCCAAGCAGCGCGACGGCGAAACGGTTCGCATCGACGAAATCGACGGCGTCGCCCGCCGCCGCACGCACGTCGTTCTCGGTGCTCGATCCCGGGAAGGTCCAGTCCGGGTTCTTGATGAAATCGGCCGTCGGCGTCTTCGAGCTGTTCACGACGACGCGCGTTTGCCCATACTGCATCCGCGACGTGCATTCGTCGCTGGCCGTCACGATCGCATCGCAGCCGATGACGAGTTCGGCTTCGCCCATTGCGATCCGCGTGGCATGAATATCCGCGGGCGCATTGGCGATCTGCACATGGCTCATGACCGCGCCGCCTTTTTGCGCGAGCCCGGTCACATCGAGTACCGTGACGCCCTTTTGTTCGAGATGCGCGGCCATACCGATGAGCGCGCCGATCGTCACCACGCCGGTTCCGCCTACACCCGTGACCAGTACGCCATAGGGACGCCCGATTTCGGGCAGTACGGGTTCGGGCACCTCGGGCAGTTCACCCGCATCGGCGCCGAGCGGCTTGGGCTTGCGTAGCTGCCCGCCTTCCACGGTCACGAAGCTCGGGCAGAAGCCCTTCAGACACGAGAAGTCCTTGTTGCAGCTCGACTGATTGATTTGCCGCTTCGTGCCGAACTCCGTTTCGAGCGGTTCGACCGACAGGCAGTTCGATTGGACCGAGCAATCGCCGCACCCTTCGCAGACCGCCTCGTTGATGACGACGCGCCGCGCCGGATCGGGAAACTGCCCTTTCTTGCGGCGGCGCCGCTTTTCGGTCGCACAGGTCTGGTCGTAGATGAGGATCGTCGTGCCGGGGATCTCCCGCAGCTCGCGTTGCACAGCGTCGAGCGTATCGCGATGATGGATCGTCACACCGGGCGCCAGCAGCGTCGTGCCGTCGTATTTTTGCGGCTCGTCGGTGACGATGACGATCTTGGCCGCGCCTTCGGCAGCGAGCTGGTGCGTGATCTGCGGCACCGTCAGCACCCCGTCGACGGGTTGCCCGCCCGTCATTGCGACGGCATCGTTGTAGAGAATCTTGTAGGTGATGTTGACTTTGGCCGCGATGGCGGCGCGAATGGCGAGCAGTCCTGAATGAAAGTAGGTGCCATCGCCCAGATTCGCGAACACGTGGTTGTCGTTCGTGAACGGCGCTTGCCCGGTCCAGGCCACACCTTCGCCGCCCATCTGGCTGAACGTGCTCGTGTTGCGGTCCATCCAGACCGTCATGTAATGGCAGCCGATGCCGGCCATCGCGCGCGAGCCTTCCGGCACGTTCGTCGACGTGTTGTGCGGACAGCCCGAGCAGAACCAGGGCTTGCGCTCGATCGCCACGCGCGGCTTGGCGAGTGCTTTTTCCTTGGCGTCGATGACGGCCAGGCGCGCGCCGATACGCGCGCGCACTTCGGCGGGCAGATCGAATTTCTCCAACCGCGTGGCAATCGCCTTCGCAATCAATGCGGGCGAGAGTTCGTAATGCGCCGGCAGCAGCCAGTTGCCCATCGGCACCGACCATTCGCCGCCCGCGCCGTCTTTCTCGTCGAACTTGCCGAACACGCGCGGACGCTGGCCGTCGGGCCAGTTGTAAAGCTCTTCCTTGATCGCATACTCGAGAATCTGTCGCTTCTCCTCGACGACGAGGATCTCCTGCAATCCTCGCGCGAACGCATGTGCGCCTTGCGCTTCGAGCGGCCAGACGCAGCCCACCTTGTAGAGCCGAATGCCGATGCGCGAGCAGGTTTCGTCATCGAGTCCGAGATCGACGAGAGCCTGGCGCGTGTCGAGATAAGCTTTCCCGCCGGTGATGATGCCGAAGCGCGCTTGCGGCGAATCGATTTCGATGCGATCGAGCTTGTTCGCACGCACGTAGGCCAGCGCCGCGTACCACTTGTAATCGAGCAGCCGGGCTTCCTGCACGAGAGGCGGATCGGGCCAGCGAATGTTCAGGCCGCCTTCGGGCAGCACGAAGTCGCCCGGCAAGACGATCTGCGTGCGCTGCGGATCGATATCGACGGAAGCCGACGACTCGACGACATCGGTCACGCATTTCATCGCGACCCACAAGCCGGAGTAACGGCTCATCGCCCAGCCGTGCAAGCCGAAATCGAGGTACTCCTGGACGTTCGACGGAAACAGCACCGGCAACCCGCATGCCTTGAAGATATGTTCGGATTGGTGCGCGAGCGTCGAGGATTTGCAGGCGTGATCGTCTCCTGCCAGCACGAGCACGCCGCCGTGTTGCGCAGAACCCGCCGAATTGCCATGCTTGAGCACATCGGCCGAGCGATCGACGCCGGGGCCTTTGCCGTACCACATGGAGAAGACGCCATCGTATTTGGCGCTCGGGTACAGATTGACCTGCTGCGTACCCCATACGGCTGTGGCGGCCAGATCTTCGTTGACGCCGGGCTGAAAGACGACGCGGTGGCTCGCGAGATGCTTCTTGGCTTTCCAAAGCGCGAGGTCGAGTCCGCCGAGCGGGGAGCCTCGGTAGCCGGATATGAATCCCGCTGTATTGAGCCCGGCCATCTGATCGCGCGCTTGCTGCAGCATCGGCAGCCTGACGAGCGCCTGGATGCCGCTCATATAAGCGCGGCCGTGTTCTAGGGTGTATTTGTCGTCGAGCGTGACGGAAGACAACGCGGCTTCGAGCGAGGCTCGCTGGCCTGCGTCTAGCGGGGCATTCATTATGTGGACTCCTCCAACCTGTTTGGGATCGCCAAAACTTCGTGGGCGTCGGCATCTTGTGGACGCGTCGGCCGGGGCCGCCATATTGACGGTTTTTTGCAGATGGTAGCACTGGGAGAAACCCGCCGCAGGACGTCAAAAATCGCCGATACGCAGCAGTAACCCCCGGAGCACGGGTTAAAGACATCTCATAACGGGGACGCCGTATCCGTCTGTAACCGACGTAACGCACTGTATGGAAGATGGAACCGCGGCGGCGCCCCTGGTCTAATTGCGTTCTCGCTGAAATACGCGAGTGCCGTAAACGACTCGCGCCT
The DNA here is from genome assembly GCF_036503415.1 of Trinickia sp. Taxonomy (GTDB): domain Bacteria; phylum Pseudomonadota; class Gammaproteobacteria; order Burkholderiales; family Burkholderiaceae; genus Trinickia. The sequence continues at coordinate 23,391 of NZ_DASXWY010000152.1, forward strand.
GGCTGCATCGGGCGCGAAAGAGAAAAAGGAGTACAGATGAACAAACGAAACGTTCAGAGCTTTCTGATGGTTTCCGCCGCATTTTTCGCCATGAACCTTCCGGTTCGCCCCACGAGCGCCGAAACGCCGGGGAGCCTGGCAGCCGCCGTGTCGCACAGCGTACGCATGGCCGGCGCGGGTGCGGATCAATATGCCGCGGGGGAAGCGTCCCCCGACGAGGAAGTATTCGCCGCGCGTCGCTGAGATCGCCTCGGCTCGACGCGCTCCAATAGACGAGCACGGAAGGGCGGAACGCTTGCACTACTGCGGGCGTTCCGCCTTTTTCGTTGTTGGGCGCCCAGTGACCCCGGATCAGCCCTTGTCGTCCACGACGCCCCGCCGGATCTGATCGAGTTCGATCGATTCGAACAACGCCTTGAAATTGCCCTCGCCGAACCCTTGATTGCCCTTGCGCTGAATGATCTCGAAGAAGATCGGGCCGATCTGGTTCTCGGTGAAGATCTGCAGCAGCAGATCGCCCTTCGCGCCGTCGATCAGTATCTTGCGGCGGCGCAGTTCGTCGAGCGGCTCGCCATGTCCGGGCACGCGCTTCTCGACGAGCTCGTAGTAGGTATCGACCGTATCGAGCAATTGGATGCCCCGCTCGCGCAGGCCGTCGACCGTACGATAGATATCGTTCGTGCCTAGCGCGATGTGCTGAATGCCTTCGCCGTGATAGGCGTCGAGGTACTCCTGGATTTGCCCGGCCGTTTCCGAACCTTCCTCGTTGATCGGAATACGGATCTTGCCGCACGGCGATGTCATGGCTTTCGATTTGACGCCTGTCACCTTGCCTTCGATGTCGAAGTAGCGGACCTCGCGGAAGTTGAAGAGCCGCTCGTAAAAAGCGGCCCATTCGCGCATGCGGCCGCGATGCACGTTATGCGTGAGATGGTCGATATAGGTGAGGCCGTGGCCGACCGGGTTCGGATTCGCGCCGGAAATCGGCTCGAAGTCGACGTCGTAGATATCGATATCGCCGACGCTGCCGGAGGCCGCACCGTGCTTGCCGCGCCAACGGTCGACGAAATAGATCAACGAATCGCCGACGCCCTTGATGGCGGGGATGTTCAACTCCATCGGCCCCGTCTTGTTATCGAAACCCCAGGCGCCCAGTTCGAGCGCATGCCGGTACGCCTTGGCCGCATCCTTGACCCGAAAAGCGATGGCGCAGATCGACGGCCCATGCAGGCGCGCGAAACGCTGAGCGAACGAGTCGGGCTCCGCGTTGACGATGAAGTTGATGCCGCCTTGCCGGTAAAGCGTCACGTCTTTGTGACGGTGCCGCGCGATGGCCGTGAAGCCGAGGCGCTCGAACAGTTTGCCGAGCGCTTTGGGATCGGGGGCCGTGTATTCGATGAATTCGAAACCGTCGGTGCCGACGGGGTTCTCCCATGTTTGGAACTGCATGCGTGTCTCCTATGGGCGGTCCGCGCCCACCTGGACACGCGCCGCAACGCCTACGGATAAACGCAAGTGTATAGCTCGACGGGCGACAAAATGTTGCGAGTTGCGCTCCGGCTGACTACGATTGCGCAACTTACTGCCAACGATGGCGTTTCAGGACGATGAAAATGGCCCAAATCGAACTCGATGCGGTCGACCGGCGCATTCTCGCCATTCTTCAGGAAAATGGGCGGGCATCGAATCAGGACATCGCGGACCGCGTGAATCTCTCGCCGAGCCCGTGCTTGCGCCGGATCCGGCGCCTCGAGGAGGCCGGCGTGATTCGCGGCTATGTCGCGCTGCTCGATGCGCAAAAGCTCGGCCTCGGATTGCTCGCCTACGTGAATGTGCGTCTGGAAAAACGCGGGGGCGCGACAGGACGGGCGGGGACGACGCACGCGGAACTCTTTCGCGCCGCGGTCCAGGCTTGGCCCGAAGTCGTCGCCTGCCATGCGATGACGGGCGAGATGGACTACCTGTTACGCGTGCAGGTGCAGGACATGGTGCATTTTTCGCGCTTCGTGCAGGAGCAGTTGCTGCACCACCCGTCCGTCGTCGATGTCAAAACGAGCTTTGCGCTGGAAAGCTTCAAGGAAACGACGGCATTGCCGATCGTCTGAAGTGCTCGGTGGCGCCGTTACGCGAGCGCGTCCGTAGGGAGCAGAGCTTCGATGATTTCGGTCGTGCGCTGCGTCTGGCGTTTGATCGCGTAGTCGAACGCGGCAGCCTGTTCGTGGAGCATTTCGGAGAGGATGCTGGTCTGATCCGCCGGCGGCAGCGTCAGATAGGCGTCCGCGCTGCCGTAAGCGTATTCGATGCGCATTCCCGCTTTCTTCGCGATATGCATCATCGTCGTGTTGCGCGACAGACAGTACATATACAGCGTGGTGACGTGCGTGTTGCGGCAACGCATGGTCGCGCGCTCGAAAAGCCGTGTGCCGATACCTTTGCCGCGCGAGCGCTCGAGCACGGAAACGCCGAATTCGGCCGTACGTTTTTCGCCCTCGGCGGGAAGGTAGGCCAAGTGGCCCACGCCGACCACGTCGAGTGCGCTGTCGAACACGCCAAAGACGGTGTCCCGCTCGAAATCGATCGTGCGGACATAGTTTTCAACGACCTGATCGGATGCGGCCTGACCAAAGCGCAGGAGGCGATCGTCGGACTGCAGCGCCAGAAAGTGAGCGAGCAGGCGCTCGCGGTCGCCGGCCGTCAGTTCCCGGACGAGAACGAGTTCATGACCGTTGTCTTGCGAGCGCCAATCGTTGCGGTCCTGCGAGGCAGCGCGGAGGCGGGGCGTATTCATAGGCTTCTCCCAATATCTGGCAGGCGCATTGCTGCGCCGCAGTGCGAATTCTACTTGAAACGCATGTTTGACACTGGGGAAAACCCGTATTTCTGCCGAGGGGTGGCTCTAACGGGCGAAGATGTCTGCCTGCAACGTATTGATTTTAAAGAGTAAGCTAAGTTTGTTGCTTTTCGGGTACAACGCCGAGAGAGGGCCGCTCTCGGATCATTGAAATGCTGCGATGCAGCGTCGAGTGAAGTCAGGCGGCATCGCCAGGTGCCGCGAGACCGTGTTCCAGCATGTCCACGACTTGCGCGGCGAAGTCCTCATAGCGCAAACGGCCGCCGGGTTTGAGCCAGGTGAAGGTCCAATTGATCATGCCGAAGACCATCATCGTGACGGACGTCTGGTTTTCCTTCGTGACCCGTTCGGGGTAGGCGCGCGACAACTGGCGCGCGAAGGCGGCGACGACGTCGCGCTGCCGATCGAGGATCACTTCGCGCTGGGTGTCGACAAGATATTTCACGTCGTTGAGCAATGCGATATGGCGACTGTGCGAGGTTTCGTACTCGGCCAGAAAGGCCCGGATCAGTTCGGCGAAGGTCTGGCGCTCGGACAGCCCGCGACGCTGACTCGAGCCTTCGACCTCCGCGATGATGAGCATGAGCCGCAGCGTGTACCGGTCGAGGAGGTCGAACAGGATCGCTTCCTTGCTCTCGTAATAGTGATAGAGGCGGGCTTTCGACGTGCCGCTGGCGGCTGCAAGATCGGCCATCGACGTGCTGGGGTAACTCGTTTGCGCGAATTTGGCGGCTGCCAGTTCGAGGATCTGGTCGCGCTGGGCTTCGTGATCGGGTGCTCGGGTACGGGCCATGAACTCGTGACGATGAAGGTAGCAAGCTTGCGGCGTAAAACGCGAAACGCCGCGCGACGCGGCTTGTCGAGCTGCGTCGGTGCGCGGCGGGTCGCCCGCTCGGGCCGCTAGTTTAAGTCAAACGCCGCAACGCCCGGCTCAGCGTTCGTCGTAGCTCACTACAACCCGCTCGCTGACAGGGTGACACTGGCAAGTGAGTACGAAACCGTCGCGGATTTCCGGCTCTTCGAGCGTGTAGTTCTTATCCATCTTCACTTCGCCCTCGATCACCTTCGCCCGGCACGTGCAGCACACCCCGCCTTTGCAGGCGTAAGGCAGCGCGAGCCCCGCATGCAGGCCGACGTCGAGCAGGCTCGGCCCTTCGTAAGGCAGGCGGAGCTTGCGACGTTTGCCGTCGAGCACGATTTCGAGGTCGGCGGCGCGCGTTTGCTCCGTGATCTCGACCGCGGGCGCCCCAGCCTGCGGCAGCGGCGTACCGAACCGTTCGACATGGATGCGGGCTGGCTCGACACCGGCGGCCGCGAGCGCCCGCTCGGCCGCATCCATCATCGGAGCGGGCCCGCAAATGAACGCTTCGTCGATGGCGGACGCAGGTATCAGCTCGTCGAGAAATGCCTTGCACTTTGCTTCGTCGAGCACGCCATTGAATAGTTCGACCTCCTGAATGTCGTCCGACAGCACGTGATAAAGCGCGAAACGGCTCATGTACCGGTTCTTGAGATCCTCGAGCAACTCGGCGAACATGATCGAGTCGACATCGCGGTTGCCATAGATGAGCGTGAACCTGCTGCGCGGTTCCATCTCGAGCGTCGTCTTGACGATCGCGAGCACGGGCGTGATGCCCGAGCCGCCCGCGAACGCGACGTATTGCTTGCCGTGCTCCGCGTTCAAATGCGTGAAGAAACGTCCATCGGGCGTCATTACATCGATCGTATGGCCCGGTTGCAGCGTCTCGAATGCGAAATTCGAGAACCGCCCGCCCCGCACGCGTTTGACGCCGATGCGCAGTTCGCCGTCGCGCTCGTAGTCGGTGACGCCGACGCAGATCGAATAGGAACGCCGCATCTCGACGCCATCGACATGAGCTTTGAGCGTAACGAACTGGCCTTGCGTGAACCGGTAGGCATCGCGCAGTTCGGGCGGCACCTCGAAGGAAACGGAGACCGCATCGGCGGTTTCGGGCCGCACCTCGCGGATGCGCAGCGAATGAAATTGCGGAGTCGCCATGTTCAGTAAGGTTTGAAGTAGTCGAATGGTTCGCGGCAATCGAGGCAACGATAGAGCGCCTTGCATGCTGTCGAGCTGAATTGCGCGAGCCGTTGCGTTTGGGCGGAGCCGCAGCGCGGGCACGGCGGGGCTTCGTTCGCGCGCGGCGCGAAGCGGATGACGCGCTCGGCACCGGATCCCTGGGCCGGATCCACCGCCGCGGACCCGGTGGGCGGCGCGATGCCGTATTCGCGCAGTTTTTCGCGCGCTGCCTCCGTGATCCAGTCCGTCGTCCATGCCGGCGCCAGAACCGTTTCGATGCGATAGGGCGCAAGGCCTTCGGCATCGAGCGCGCGGCCAATGTCCTCGGCGATCTGCGACATGGCCGGGCACCCCGAATAGGTCGGCGTGATGACGACTTCGAGCGTGCCGTCGGCCGCTCGTCTCACCTCTCGCAAGATGCCGAGATCGCGGATCGATACGACCGGAATCTCGGGATCCGGCACCGCTTCGAGCGCAAGGCATGCCCGCGCGAGCAGGTCGCCCGGCGGGTTCGCACGAGAGCCGGCCCGGTAGCCGGCGTGATCGGAAGTGTTGGATGCGTGGCGCATATCGGTTCGACCCAGTGCACGTACGTTGAGCGAGCGGCTCGCTTACCAGCTCGCGCCGGGATGGTGGCGCGCGAGAGACTGCATTTCGGCAAGCAGAAAGCCCATGTGCTCCGAGTGCTCGCCATGCTTGCCAGTACTGACATGTCCCTCGACGGGGGGCATGACGAGGGTCGCTTCGTCGAGCGTGCGCGTGACTTCGGCGCGCCATGCGTCTTCGAACGTCGTTGTGCGCACGCCGACTCCCGCGGCGGCCACCTGGTCTTCCAAGGCGTCGGCATCGAAGAATTCGCGCGTGTAAGGCATCAGATAATCGAGCGCCGCTTGCGCGCGCCGGTGCGATTCGTCGGTGCCGTCCCCGAAGCGCACGAGCCAGTCCTGAGCGTGATGCAGGTGATAGCGGGTTTCCTTGACCGATTTCGACGCGATGGCGGCCAGTTGGGCGTCGAGCGAGGCCTCGAGCGCGCGCCAGATGTACGCCATGAGCGCCGAATAAAGGAAATTGCGCACTATCGTGACGGCATAGTCGCGCGGCGCCTGCGCCGTTGCGCCGAGCGGGCCGGCATGCGGCAGTTCGAGCAGCGTGTAGTTGGCGAAAGCGCGTTCGTCGCGAAAATAGGCGTAATCGTCCTCGGTCTTCACTGCGCCCGTGAGGGTCAATTCGAGCGCTGCCGCATGCGAATAGAGCAGCCTCGCCTGCCCGATCAGATCGAGGCTCATATTGGCGAGCGCGATGTCCTCTTCGAGTACGGGGCCGTGGCCGCACCATTCGGCGTTTCGCTGTCCGAGGACGAGTGCGTTGTCTGCGAGGCGCAGGATATAGGCGAGATGTTCGGGCGTGATGGTCATGGCGCGATTACATGTGATTGACTTCGTCCGGCAGCGTATAGAACGTCGGATGTCGATAGATCTTGTCGCCGGCGGGATCGAACATCTCGCCTTTTTCATTCGGATCGGAGGCCGTGATCGCCGCGGCCGGCACGACCCAGATGCTCACGCCTTCCTGGCGGCGCGTATAGACATCACGCGCCATGCGCAATGCCATCGACGCATCCGCCGCATGCAGGCTGCCGCAGTGCTTGTGATCGAGCCCTTGCTTGCTGCGCACGAACACTTCCCAGATCGGCCATTCTTTGTTCATCGAAACACTCCTCGAATGCGTGATTTGCGGTTACGAGCCGACGCCTCGCGTGGCAAGGCGTCAGGCGGCGCGTTGCTGCGCGCGCTGGCGCTGTTTTTCCTCATGAGCGAGGGCCGCTTCGCGCACCCAGGCACCGGCGTCGTGCGCTTTGACGCGCGTAGCGAGCCGTTCCTTGTTGCACGGGCCGTCGCCATTGAGGACACGTTTGAATTCTTCCCAGTCGATCGCGCCGAAATCGTAATGACCGCGCGCTTCGTTCCATCGAAGGTCGGCGTCGGGCAACGTCACGCCGAGTACCTTCGCTTGTTCGACGATCGCATCGACGAACTTCTGGCGCAGATCGTCGTTCGAGATGCGCTTGATGCCCCACTGCGCCGACTGATTGCTGTGCACCGACTCCTTGTCGCTCGGGCCGAACATCATGAGCACGGGCCACCACCAGCGATCGACCGCTTGCTGCACCATGGCGCGCTGGGCATCCGTGCCTTTCATCATCGCCAGCAGCGCATCGAAGCCCTGACGCTGATGAAACGACTCTTCCTTGCAGATGCGGATCATCGCGCGTGCGTAGGGCCCATACGTGCAGCGGCATAGCGGAATCTGATTCATGATCGCGGCGCCGTCGACGAGCCAGCCGATTACTCCGACGTCTGCCCAGGTCGGCGTCGGGTAGTTGAAGATGCTCGAATATTTGGCACGGCCGGCATGCAGCGCGTCGATCAGCGCATCGCGCGACACGCCGAGCGTCTCGGCCGCGCTATACAAGTAGAGTCCGTGGCCGCCTTCGTCCTGGACCTTGGCGAGCAAAATCGCTTTGCGCTTCAGGCTCGGAGCTCGGCTGATCCAGTTGCCTTCGGGCAGCATGCCGACGATCTCGGAATGCGCGTGCTGCGAAATTTGCCGCACGAGCGTCTTGCGGTAGGCGTCGGGCATCCAGTCCTGCGGTTCGATCTTGCCGTCCGCGGCGATGACGGCATCGAAGCGGGCTTCGCCCGGCGTTCCCGAACCGGGTTCGGGGGGCGCGACGTTGCCCGGAATATCGAGGGATTGGGTGTACATGGGGGTTGAGCGCTCCTGCTCGATCGGTCTCGGTCATGGCGATTATAAGCCAACCGACCGGTCGGTCAATAAAATAACGCAAGCACCGCGAAGGAGGCGCGTGGCAGCGCGCCGGTACCCCGGTCCGGGCGGGGACGTGCGGTAAGCCATGCAACCCGCATGGATATCTCGTTGATGATGAGAATCGCTCGTATTATCCTTCTCATTATTAAACGTCGAAACCCTTTATTCCTTCATGAAAACCACACGCGCCTTCGCCGTCCCCGTTCTCTTCTTCGCCGCCGCGGCCCTGTACACATCGAGTGCGGTTGCCGCGGACGATTCGTACACCCTGACGTTGAAGGACCACAAATTCGCTCCGGATGGGCTGACCATTCCGGCCGGCAAGAAGGTAAAGGTCACGGTGAAGAACCTCGATGCGACGCCGGCCGAATTCGAAAGCGACGATTTCAAAGCCGAGAAGGTGATTCCCGCGGGCAAGCAGGTCGACATCCTGGTGGGGCCGCTGAAAGCCGGAACCTACGAGTTTCACGACGAGTACCACGAAGCCGAATCCAAGACCCGGCTGACCGTCAAGTAACAACCTCACTGCGCGCCGATCATGCTCTCCACCGCTCTCATCGTTTTTCGCGAGGTTCTCGAAGCCGCGCTGGTCGTCTCGATCGTCCTCGCGGCCACCAAAGGGGTGCCTCGTCGCGGCAGGTGGGTCGGCGGCGGTCTGGTTGGCGGCGTCGTGGGCGCGGGCCTCATTGCGGCCTTTGCCGACGTCATTTCGTCGTGGGCATCGGGCATGGGGCAGGAGGTGTTCAACGCGGGCGTGATGTTCGTCGCGGTCGTCATGCTCGCATGGCACAGCATCTGGATGGGCAAACACAGCCGGGAAATGACGCGGCAGCTTTCGGCGATCGGTAAAGCCGTCGCCGCCGGCAGCACGCCGCTGACCGGGCTTGCCATCGTCGTGGGCGTTGCGGTGCTGCGAGAGGGCTCGGAAGCAGTCCTCTTCCTGTATGGGATCGCCGCGGGGGAGCCTGGGCAGACGTCCCAGATGATCGTGGGTGGGCTGCTCGGCATTATCGGCGGCGTCGGCCTCGGTGCTGCAATGTACGCAGGATTGCTGCAGATTCCGCTGAAGCGCCTGTTCAGTGTCACCAACGGACTCATCGTTTTGCTTGCCGCCGGCATGGCGAGCCAGGGAATGGGTTTCCTTCTCGCTGCCGGTCTCGTGCCATCGTGGGGCGATACGGTCTGGGACACTTCCTGGCTGCTCCGGGAAACCAGTATCGTCGGCAAGATGCTTCATACGCTCATCGGCTATACGGCGCGCCCGGCGGGGATCCAGGTCGTGGCCTACGTGGCAACGCTCGTCACCATCGTTTTGCTCGCTCGCAAGGTCGCCAGCCCACAGCGCGCCGCGCGTCAGCCGGCGTAGGCAGCGTAGGCGCTGTCTCCTCCCATCCGGTATAGGGCGATGCCGCCCGTGAAATCCAATGCCTTGAATCCATGGGCCGCCGCCGGATAGCGGCGTCGTCGGAATGGTGCACAATCTGCACTTTTTCGACGGACTGATTTCATGCGTTACCGCTTTTCGAAGGTACTCGGCGGGCTGGGCTGTTCGGTGCTGCTGTGCTTGGCGGCAGTGCGTGCGCCTGCCGCGGAGCCTGGCCGAGGCCAGCCGCAATGGGTGGAGGCCTGGGCGACGGCGCTACAGTCGATCCCGGAGTTGCGCAACCCGCCGCCGCTTTATCGCGCCCCGGAGGTCGGCAACCGGACCGTTCGCGAGATCGTCTATCCGACCCTGTCGGGCGAGCGCGTCCGGCTGCGCCTGAGCAACGCTTACGGACGTGCGCCCTTGGTATTGACGGACGTGCGACTTGCGCGTTCGGCGGCAGGCGCGGCGACGAAGCCTCCCGCATCGGCACCGGTCACCTTCGGCGGACACGCATCGATCGAGCTGCTGCCGGGCCAGGAGATCGAGAGCGACGCCATTCCCTTCAAACTCGATGCCGGGCTCGCCTATGCGATCAGTGCCCATGCCGCGCCTGGACAGGTGTTGAGCGCCTGGCATCGCGTCGCGAATCAGGTGAACTATGTTTCCGCGCGGGGCGATCATGCCGGCGATCCCGGCGCCAGTGCTTATCCGGCGCGCTTTACGGAGCACGCGTGGGTGACGGGCATCAGCGTGGAGACGGCCGGGGCCTCGGCCGTTGCGGCGATCGGCGATTCCATCACGGACGGCATGCGTTCGAGCCTCGACCAGAACCGGCGCTGGCCTGACGCGTTCGCGCGCCGCCTTGCGCAGGCGGGCGAACGTTCGACAGCGGTGCTCAATCTCGGCATCAGCGGCAACCGTCTTCTGAGCGATTCGCCGTGCTACGGCGAGGCGCTCGAACGTCGCTTCGGGCGCGATGTGCTGGCGCGCCCCGGTGTGAAGGCGACGATCGTGATGATCGGGATCAACGACATCAATTTTGCATCGATGCCTCCGCGCAAGGGGCTCGATTGCGACGAGCCGCATACGCGGGTCGCGGCGCGCGATTTGATCGAGGGTTATCGCCGGTTGGTTGCCGCATCGCACGCGCGCGGCATCCGGATCTTCGGTGCGACGCTCACCCCCGCATCGCTGCCGGCAGAGCGCGAAAGCGTGCGCCAGGCGGTCAATGGCTGGATCCGCACCGGTGGGGGTTTCGATGGCGTGGTCGATTTCGATGCGGCATTGCGTGACGGCGCCCGCCCGGATCGGCTGCGCGCCGAGTACGACAGCGGCGACCACATCCATCCGAGCGATGCCGGGTACGCGGCGATGGCGCGTGCGGTCCCACTCGAGGCGGTCGTGGCGGCCGCGCGCGGGCGCTGAAAAATGTTTGGTTCACGGGCTTGTCATGCGAGTCTGCTTGGCCTACTATTCGCATCCTCTTTGAGAGGCGCAGGATTGCAGCGTGCCGCGGTCGACGGGTTTTAAGCGAAGCGAGAAAAAACCAGTTGACGATGTACGAGAAGGGCTGCA
>NZ_DASXWY010000153.1:0-2594 GCF_036503415.1 Trinickia sp.
TCGCCCACCACGACAGCGGTCTCGATCGATACACCGAGACGTTCGGCCGCCGCGATGAAGAGATCGGGATCGGGTTTGGCGTGCTTGACCTGATCGCGCGTGACGACCACGGTCGTGCCCGGATCGACACCGAGCGATTCGAGGTTCAGTGCCGCCGTTTCCATGCGCCCGCTCGTGGCGATGGCCCAGCGGATGTTGGCACGCGTCAACGCCTTCAGCAGCTCGATCGCACCGGGCAGCGGTCTCACCTGCGCATGCAGCCGTTGATAGGCTGCGGCATGGGCCTGGCGCAGCCGCTCGACGCGATCCGCGGTGAACTCGTCGTGCGTTTCGCGCAGCAACTGATTGACGAACAGTCCGCCGCTCATGCCAATCTTGCGATGAATGCGCCACACGGACAGATCGATGCCCTCGGCATCGAGCGCTTCCTTCCAGGCAAGCACGTGCTGATAGACGCTATCGACGAGCGTACCGTCGAGATCGAACAGAAACGATGTCTCGATGCGCATGAAAGCCCTCGTCCGGAATCCCGAAAAAAACAAGCATACGCCAGATACGGAGCGAATCGGCAGCGGACCTGTCGTTCGCCCGCTGCCGCCTCGTTCACGGTCACGGCAAGCTGTAAGCGATCACCGCATCCCCGGTACGCGTGCCGAGCGAGCCATGGCCGCCCGCGGTCACCAGCACGTATTGCTTGCCTTTCGAGTCGGCGTAAGTCATGGGTGTCGCTTGCCCGCCGGCCGGCAGGCGCGCCTGCCAAAGCTTCTTGCCGGTGCCGAGGTCGTAGGCGCGCACATAGTAGTCGAGCGTGCCGGAGAGGAATCCAACGCCGCCGGCCGTAACGATCGTCCCGCCGAGACTCGGCACGCCGAGCTTGAACGGCAACGGCACGGGGGCACTGTCGCGAATCGTGCCGTTCTTGTGCTGCCAGACGATCTTGCCGGTCGTGAGATCGACCCCGGAGACGTAGCCCCACGGCGGCGCCTGACACGGAATGCCGAGCGGCGAGAGAAACGGCTTGAGCTCGATCGCAAACGGGTCGCCGGCGGCAATCTTGATCCCGCTCGTTTCGCTGCCATGCTGGTGTTCGAGCGCAGGCACCTTGTCGCGCGGAATCAGTTTGGAGATGAACGCCATGTAGTTGGGATTCGCAAACAATATCTGCTTGCCCGGGTCGACGGAAATCCCGCCCCAGTCGAACGCGCCGAAGTTGCCGGGGAACACGAGCGTGCCTTGCTCGGAGGGGGGCGTGAATGCGCCGTCGTAGCGCAGCGAACGAAAATCGATGCGGCACCAGAGCTGGTCGTATGGCGTGGCGCCCCACATGTCGCGCTCCCGAACGCGGGGCGGATTGAAGTTGAGCGCCGAGACGGGCTGCGTCGGCGACGTGTGATCTCCAGGGGCCGCGCCCTGCGGTACCGGTGTTTCGGTGATCGGGATCAGCGGCTTGCCCGTTTGGCGATCGAGCACATAGATGCTGCCTTGCTTCGTCGAAGCGATGAGCGCGGGTTTCACGCCCTCTTGCGTTTGCAGATCCATCAGCGTGGGTTGGCCGCCGACGTCCATATCCCACAGATCGTGATGCGTGAATTGATAAACCCATTTCACGTGCCCCGTGGCGAGATCGAGCGCCGTCACGCCCGCGCCGAAGCGTTCGGCTTGCGGTGTGCGATTGCCGCCCCATTGATCGGGCGTCTGATTGCCCATCGGCAGGTAGATCATGCCGAGGCGCTCATCCACGCTCGCCACGGCCCACATGTTCGGCGAATTGCGTGTGTAGGTCTGTCCCGGCGGGAGCGGCGCCGTATCGTCGGGGCGGCCCGCGTCCCAGTTCCAGACGAGGTGGCCGTCGTGGACGTCGTACGCGCGCATGACGCCGCTCGGCTCGTTGGTCGACTCGTTGTCGGTCACGTGCCCGCCAATGATGACGAGGTTGCGCGTCACCATCGGCGGCGAAGTGGAGTAATACCCGCCCGGGGTGAAAGGTCCTATGTTGGCCCGCAAATCGACGGTGCCATGGTTGCCGAAGTCCTCGCAGGGTTTGCCGGTGTCGGCATCGAGTGCAATCAGGCGGGCATCGGCGGTCGGCAGGAAGATTCTGCGGGAACAGCTATGGGCCGGCGTGGCGCTGGCGGACGTTTGGGGCGCAGCCGTCGCTGTCGTTGCGCTCGCCTCGGATGCAGCGCTCGCTTCGCTCGAGGCGCTTGCTACGCTCGGCGCGCTCGCTTCGGAAGCTGCATTCGCGGCAGTCGCTTCGCTCGACGTACTCGCGGCACTCGCCGCACTCGCTTCGGACGACGCACTCCCTTGTACCGGTGCGCTCGCCTGCTCGGGCGCGCTCGCTTGCGCCGGCGCATTCGCCTCGGCGAACGCACTCGCCGCCGCGGTGGATTCGGCAGCGGTCGCCGGTACTGACGAATACGAAGCCTCGTCATAATACGAAACGCCCCTGCACGTCATGTGCTCGAAATGCGCAAAGCCGACAGGGCTCTGAATGTGCGGATCGAAACGCCACCGCACTGCGCCCGTAGCCGCATCGACCGCCAGTACCTTGCTGTGCGGCGTGCAAATGAAAAGCGTATCGCCGACTTTGA
>NZ_DASXWY010000154.1:0-35841 GCF_036503415.1 Trinickia sp.
CCCGTCTGCTGCACCCACCCACCGCCGAGCGCCACATACAGATCAACAAGACTGGTCAGCCGTGCGACACGCGCATTGATCAGCGATTGCTGCGCCGAATAGAGATTGGTCTGCGCAGTCAACACCTGCAGATAACTATCGACCCCATTCCGATACCGCAGCTGCGACAAATCAAGCGCCCGCTGCTCCGCATTCGTATTCCGCTCGAGCGCTCCGATCTGCGCGTCATAAGTACTCCGCGCCGCGAGCCCATCGGCCACATCCCGAAACGCCGACTGAATCGCCTTCTCATACTTCGCGATCTCGATCCGCTTCTGAATATTGGCAAGATCGAGATTTGCGATATTCCGCCCACCCTCAAAAATCGGCAGCGAAATCTGCGGCGTAAAACTCCAAGCCGCCGACCCAGGCTTGAACAATCCACCAAGCGTCAAGCTCTCGGTACCAGCCGAACCCGTCAGCGAAATCTTCGGGAAAAACGCTGCGCGTGCCGCACCGATATTCGCATTCGCCGCGCGCAGCGAAGCCTCCGCTTCCATGATGTCGGGCCGGCGCGTGAGCAAATCGGACGGCAGCCCCGCCGGGATATCGCTCAAAAGCGCCTGATCGCCAAGCGAGCGGCCGGGCGGCAGATCGTCGGGCAGCGACTGCCCGATCAGCAGCGCGAGCGCGTTTTCCGCCTGCGCACGGGAACGGGCCTGTGCTTCGCGATTTGCCTTCGCCTGCTCGACGACCGTCTCCGCCTGACGCAGCGAAAGCTCGGAGCCCGTGCCGTTGTCGAATTGCAGCTTTGTCAGATCGTAGGAGCTCTGCGCCGATTTCAGCGTGTCTTCGGTCACCTTGAGCAGATCGTCGAACGCGAGCATCTGCAGATACTCGTCGGCCACCTGCGAGACGAGCGAGATTTCAGCCGCTTTGCGCGCCTGCGCCGTCGAGAGATATTGCTCGAGCGCCTGGTCCTTGAGGCTGCGTATACGGCCCCAAAAGTCGATCTCCCAGGAAGCGTCCAGCCCGACCGAATACGTCCGCGAAATCGTCTTGCCGAAAAAGCTCAAATCCTTCGGCGTACGCGAGACGCTTTCCTGGCCCGACGCATCGAGCGTCGGGAACAAGTCGGCACGCGTGATCCGATATTGCGCACGCGCCTGATCCACATTGAGCACGGATACGCGCAAGTCCCGGTTGTTCGCCAGCGCGATCTCGATGAGCCGTTGCAAGCGCTCGTCGACGAAAAAGTTCTTCCAGCCGATATCGGCCGCCGCTTGACCGCCGGCACTACGGCCCGGGGTACCCGCCGGCTGCGTGGCATAAACGCCCGAACTCGGGAACGCCGCAGCCACCGGCGGGGCGGGACGCTCGTACTTGGGCTGGAACGAGCAGCCCGCAGCGAACAGCGCGGCCGCGATCGCAATCAGAGAAGGGTTTCGCATCTGCATGTCACTGTCCTTCGTTGCGGGGACCACCGCCCGCGCCACTGTTGTCGCCATCGTCACCTTCGGGCTTCGGCGCATGATGCGCTTGGGCCAAGCGCGCGGCTTCGTCGGCATCCTCGGTCTCGCCCGAGAACTTCGCGCGAATGACGACGAAGAACATCGGGATGAAGAAGATCGCCAGGAACGTTGCGGTCAGCATCCCGCCGATCACGCCGGTACCGATCGCGTGCTGGCTGGCGGAGCCCGCGCCGTTGCTGATCGCAAGCGGCATCACACCGAGAATGAATGCCAGCGATGTCATCAGGATCGGCCGCAACCGCAGCCGCGATGCTTCCATCGCCGCCTCGACAGGCCCCATGCCTTCCTTGTGCTGCAACTCGCGCGCGAATTCGACGATCAGAATTGCGTTCTTCGCCGAAAGCCCCACCGTCGTCAGCAGACCGACCTGGAAGAACACGTCGTTCTCGAGCCCGCGCACCGTGGCGGCCAGCAGTGCGCCGATCACGCCCAACGGCACCACCATGATGACCGAGAACGGAATCGACCAGCTTTCATACAACGCGGCAAGACACAGGAACACGACGAGGATCGAGATGCCGTACAGAATCGGCGCCTGCGAACCCGACTGGAGCTCCTGATACGAGAGCCCCGTCCACGAGTAGCCGATCCCGGCCGGCAGTTTGGCGGCGATCCGTTCCATGGCCGTCATGGCCTGTCCCGTACTCTTGCCGGCCGCGGCCTGCCCTTGAATCTCGACCGCCGAGATCCCGTTGAAGCGCTCCAGTTTCGGCGAGCCGTAGGTCCATTGCCCCGACGCGAACGCCGTGAACGGCACCATCGCGCCCGAGCCATTGCGCACGTACCACTTCGACATATCCTCGGGCGACATCCGGAACGGCGCATCGGACTGCAGGTAGACCTTCTTGATCCGGTTGTCCGTATCGAGGAAGTTGTTCACGTACTTCGACGCCCACGCAATCGAGAAGGTCTGGTCGATCGCTTCCGCGGTGACGCCGAGCGCCTGCGCTTTTTCGCGGTCGATATCGACCTTGAACTGCGGCGTATCGTTCAAGCCGTTCGGCCGGACCAGCGCAAGCGTCGGGTCCTTGGCCGCCATCCCGAGCAACTGATCGCGCGCCGCCATCAGCGCCTCGTGGCCATGCCCCGCGTTGTCGGTCAGCTCGAAGTCGAAACCGGACGCGGTACCGAGCTCGGGGATCGACGGCGGGTTGAACGGAATGACGAGCCCATCCTTGTAGTTCGCATAGTGCATGAACATCCGCTGAATGACGGCCTGCACCTTCTGGTCCGCATGCTGCCGCTCGCCGTAATCCTTGAGCCGCACGAAGACGAGACCCGAGTTCTGGCCGCGGCCCGCGAAGCTGAAGCCGTTGACCGTGAACACCGATTCGACGACCGATTTCTCTTTGTTGAGCAGATAGTCGGCGATGTTAGCGAGGGTCTTGCCCGTCGTCTCTTGCGTCGAGCCTGTCGGCGTACGCACGAGAATGAACGCATAGCCCTGATCCTCGTCAGGCAGGAACGACTTCGGCAAGCGCACGAACAGCAGCCCGATCGCGACGATGACGACGATATAGATCAGCAGCCACCGGCTCGAACGGCGAATGACGTGATGCACGCCTTTCTGATACTTCTCGCGGCTCGTGTTGAACGTGCGGTTGAACCAGCCGAAGAAGCCCGTCTTTTCCTCGTGATGGCCCGCCGGTATCGGCTTGAGGATCGTCGCGCACAGCGCCGGCGTCAGAATCAGCGCGACGAGCACCGAGAGCACCATCGCCGCGACGATCGTCAGCGAGAACTGCCGGTAGATCGCACCCACCGAGCCGCCCGAAAGCGCCACCGGCACGAACACGGCCGAGAGCACGAGCGCCACGCCGACGAGCGCGCCCGTGATCTGGCTCATCGCCTTTCTCGTAGCATCCCGGGGCGATAAGCCCTCCTCGGCCATGACGCGCTCGACGTTCTCGACCACGACGATCGCATCGTCGACGAGCAGACCGATCGCCAGCACGAGCCCGAACATCGAGAGCACGTTGATCGAAAAGCCCACCGCGTTCATGATCGCGAAGGTACCGAGCAGCACCACCGGGACCGCGATCGTCGGAATCAACGTCGCGCGCAGGTTCTGCAGGAACAGGTACATGACCAGGAAGACGAGCACGATCCCTTCGAGCAGCGTCTTGATCACTTCCTCGATCGACAGCCGCACGAACGGCGTCGTGTCATACGGGTACTTCACCGCAAGACCGTGCGGGAAGTACCGCGACAGCTCTTCGACACGCTGGCGCACGAGCTTGGCCGTCTGGAGGGCGTTGGCACCCGTGGCGAGCTGAATGCCCATACCGACGGTCGGCTGACCGTTGTAGGCGGTGTCGACGTTGTAGTTTTCGCCGCCGAGCTCGAGGCGCGCAACGTCCTTGATCCGCACCTGCGAGCCGTCCGGATTCACCTTCAGCAAGATATCGCCGAACTGACCGGGCGTGCGCAGCAGCGTCTGCTCGGTGATCGTCGCCTGCAGCATCTGCCCCGGCACGGAGGGCGTCCCGCCCAGTTGGCCGGCTGCGACCTGGACGTTCTGGTTCTGGATCGCCGTCGAGACGTCGACAGGCGTGAGCCCGTAGTTCGTCAGCTTGTTCGGGTCCAGCCAGATCCGCATCGCGTACTGTGTGCCGAACAGCGACAAGGTGCCGACGCCGTCGATACGGCTGATCGGATCCTGAATGTTCGAGGCGACATAGTTCGCAAGGTCGTACTTGTTCATGCTGCCGTCTTCGGACACGAACGCGAGCACGAGCAGGAAGCTGCTGCTCGATTTCGTCACCTTCGTGCCGAGTTGCTGCACGACCGACGGCAAAAGCGGCGTCGCAAGCGAGAGCTTGTTTTGCACCTGCACCTGCGCGATGTCAGGATTGGTGCCGGCGGCAAACGTCAGCGTGATCGTGGCGGTGCCCGAATCGTCGCTCGTCGAAGATAGATAGAGCAGGTGATCGAGGCCGCTCATCTGCTGCTCGATGACCTGCGTCACCGTATTTTCGACCGTCTTCGCCGAGGCGCCCGGATACGACGCGCTGATCTGGATCGACGGTGGCGCGATCGTCGGGTACTGCGCGATCGGCAGATTGAAGATCGACGCAATCCCCGCCAGCATCAGGATGATCGCAATCACCCACGCGAAAATCGGTCGATCGATAAAAAACTTGGCCATGTAACGGGCTCCCCTCTGTTACGCGCCGGACGCGGGCTGCGATGCCGAAGCCGGCTGCGTGGCAGTGGCGGTGGAGGCGCCGGATGCCGGCGCCGCGAGCTGGGCCGGTACGGCCTTCACGGCCATGCCCGGACGGACTTTCTCCGTGCCCTGAACGATCACGCGGTCGCCCGGATTCAAGCCGCTCTCGACGATCCAGTCGGGGCCGCGCATGCCCGCGGTCACGAGCGGACGCGGCGCGACCTTGCCGTCGGCAGCGACGACGAGCGCGCTCGCCTGTCCTTTCTGATCGTGCGTGACGCCGATTTGCGGCACGAGCATCGCGCGTTCGTTGACGCCCTCCTCGATGCGCGCGCGCACGAACATGCCCGGCAGCAGGACCCGGTTCGGGTTCGGGAAGATCGCCCGCACTGTGATCGAGCCCGTCGACTGATCGACGGTCACATCGGAAAACTGCAGCTTGCCCTGCTGTGCGTACGTCCTGCCATCTTCGAGAATCAACGTGACCTTCGCGGCGCCCGGTCCGTTCGTCTTCAAGCGCCCTTCCTGGATTTCGCGACGCAGCTTGAGCCCGTCGAGGCTCGACTGCGTGAGATCGACGTACATCGGATCGAGCTGCTGAATCGTATCCATGAGCGTGGCCGCGCTCGCCTGCACATACGCGCCCGGCGTGACTTGCGACACGCCGGTGCGGCCCGTGATGGGCGCGACGACGTCCGTGTAGCCGACATTGATCTGCGCCGTCTGAACAGCGGCCTTGGCCGACGCGACGTCCGCCGCGGCCTGCCCCTGCGCGGCAACGGCATTGTCGTAGTCCTGCTTGCTGACCGCGTTCGCGGCCACGAGCACCTTATAGCGGTTCGCCTGGGCCGCCGTGCTGGCGAGATTGGCCTGCGCCTTGGCCAGCGACGCCTTCGCACTGTTGAGCGAGGCGATATACGGCGCGGGGTCGATCTTGTACAAGCGCTGGCCGGCCTTCACTTCGCTACCCTCGGTGAACTCGCGGCGCAGCACGATACCGTCGACGCGCGCACGCACCTGCGCCACGAGGAAAGCGCTCGTGCGCCCCGGCAACTCGCTCGTGACGGGCACGGCGCTCGTCGTGACGGTGACGACGCCCACCTCGGGCGTTTGCGGCGGCGGTGCCGACTGCTTTTGTCCGCACGCCGCGAGAATCATGGCAGCCGTCGCGGTAGCGATCAGGCGAAGAGGAACCGTTTCGACACGCATGGAGCGACCTCTGATCAATGACTGGGAACAAAGTAGGCCCGCTGCGCCCCATTCCCGCGAGGCGCGCGGCGCGACTCATGTCGCGAAACGCTTGAAGACGACGGCCCCGCGAGAGGGCCGGGCGCACGGCACGTCGGGCGCGCGGCGCCGCGCTGAGATACCGGCGGCGCGCCTCGAGCGATGGCGCAAAGCTGGCGCGCGATCCCGCGCGAGACAGCCAGGGACCGATATTACCGGGAATCCGCACTGGACCATTCAAACGTAGGACGGTATTGTATATACATTCATCAATGTATGTAAAAGGTTTTCGTTGCGAAACATGCTTACTTCGAGCAACAATTCGCGCCTGTAATACGCGGTAATCAATCGATTCGTTCTATTCGTCCGACTGTATCGTTACAGACGGGTGACTGCCGGGAATCGACGAAGCCGCCAAGCGGAAAGCAAGATGGTCAGGAAAACGAAAGAAGAGGCACGGGAGACGCGCAACCGGATTCTCGATGCGGCAGAGCAGGTGTTTTATGACAAGGGCGTATCGCGGACCTCGCTCGCCGACATCGCTGCGCAGGCGGGTGTCACGCGCGGCGCGATCTATTGGCATTTTGCGAACAAAGCCGATGTTTTCACGGCGATGTTCGACCGCGTCTTGTTGCCGCTCGACGAACTTTCCGCCGGCGATGGCGAGCCGCCCGATCCGCTACTGCGGCTCGCCGAGAAACTCAAATGGTGTTTGCGCGCGGCGGCTGTCGATCCGCAGCGCCGCCGCGTCTTCGACATCCTTTTTCTGAAATGCGAATTCGTCGATGAGATGGGGCCCGTCAAGGCGCGCCATCAGGCCAGCATGGAAGAAGGGCTCGGCAAACTCGAGGACGATCTGCGCGCGGCCATCGAGCGCGGCCAGTTGCCGCCCGATCTCGATACCCAACGCGCGGCACTCTTTCTCCATGCGTTCGTTGGAGGATGTCTGCGCGATGCACTGATGCTTCCGCCGAGGATCGATCTCAGCGCGCACATCGAAGCATTCGTCGATGCGTGCCTTCATACGCTGCGTACGAGCCAGGCTCTGCGCGGCGCGTGAACGCACGTAACGCAGAGCCGCGCGCCGCGCCAGCCCCCTACGCCTGGGTCGGCATCGCCACGGCGCGCCGCCGGGCGGCCTGATTCGAAGCGTAGATCGTGCTGCGCTCGAGCGGCTCGCCCGCTGCAAGCGCCGCGAGCCATGTGTCGGTATCGGCCACGGACGCGAAGCGCGACTGCAGCACCACGCAATAGACGCGATGAATTTCCTGCGCGCTCGCAAAGCCTGCGCTGTTCTCGTAGGGCACTGAACCGGAGGCGTCGGAGAGAAACTCGACGGCGAAACCCGCGTGCAGCGCGTGAACGATGGTCGATGCGTCGCAGTTGTGCGTCATGTAGCCGACCACTGTCAACGTGTCGATTTCCTGCTCGGCGAGCCACTGAGCAAGGTCGGTCCCCGCAAACGCGCTTGGCAGCGATTTTTCGACATAGTGATCGCGCTCCCGGCCGGCGACTACCGGATGCAGTTCGGCTCCCGGCGTGCCGCGCGCAAAAAGCGGCGAGCCCGCTGACGCGAAGTTCTGGACCACGACGACCGGAACGGAGGCGGCGCGAGCCGCATCCATCGCCCGCCCGATATTGGCGAGGGAGCTCTGGACGTTCGGGAATTCGATCGGCAAGTCGCCGGTGACATATTCGTTCTGCACGTCGATGACGACGAGTGCACGGCGCGGGAAGCGAGACATGGTGAGCTCCTGATGTCGAAGGGGTCCGCGAGGCGGAAGACGGACTCCATTCTTCCGTCCCGGGCCGCCCGCCGATAGTGGCCCGAATGACATTAATCGATATAATCGGGCCAATCCAATCGCCGCATTCGCCCTCCGATAGGAGTTTCATGCGCCATCCGAACGCTGGCTCGCCTGACGCCGCGCCCATCGTCGCTGTCGTCGCTTTCGACGGCATCAGTCCGTTTCATCTCTCGGTGCCGTGCATCGTCTTCGGTGAGGACTACAGCGCGGGGAATGTGCCGCGCTTCGATTTGCGCGTGTGCGCGTGCCGCGCGGGCGATCTTGGAACAAAGGCGGGATTCACGATTACGGCAGCGCACGGGCTCGATGCGCTGGATGTCGCCGACATCGTCATCGTGCCGAGCTGGGACGGCGCCTTTCGCGAGCCCGGGGACGCGCTGATCGCCGCATTGCGGCGCGCTCATGCGCGTGGCGCGCAATGCGTGGGGCTGTGCCTCGGCGCGTTCGTCCTGGCGGCCGCGGGTCTGCTCGACGGTCGGCGCGCGACCACGCACTGGGCGTGGGCCGGCGAATTCGCCCGGCGCTACCCGGCCGTGGAGGTCGATGCGTCAGTGCTCTATGTCGACGACGGCGATATTCTGACGTCCGCCGGCACCGCCGCCGGCCTCGACTGCTGTTTGCATGTTCTCCGTACGCGCTGCGGCGTGCAAGCCGCGAACTACGTCGCTCGCCGACTGGTCGTACCGCCGCACCGCCAGGGCTCGCAGGCTCAATTCGTGGAGCAGCCGGTCGGCACCGACGCGCGCGACGCGCGGCTCGTCGCGCTGCTCGATTGGGTCCGTGCGAACGTGCACGAACCCCATACGCTCGACTCGCTGGCCGAACGCGCGCTGATGAGCCGACGCACCTTCACCCGGCGGTTCCGCGAGGCGACGGGCACCACCGTCGGCGCATGGCTGCTCACGGCACGGCTTTCACGTGCTCAGCAGTTGCTCGAGACGACCGACGAGAGCGTCGATGCGATCGCCGAATCGGCGGGCTTCGGCTCGGCCGTCTCGCTGCGGCAGCATTTCGCCGAGACATTGAAAACGTCGCCGAGTGCATATCGCCGAGAATTCCGCGGCGCGAGCGGTCGCTACTGAAGGCGGTGCAGCAGATAAAGCAACGCGCCGACGATGATGATGGCAAGCGCCCAGGCCCAAGGCGGCATCGCTCGCGGTTCGCGGCGTTCGAGCCCGTGCGAGCCGCGCGCGCCAAGCAGCAGACCGCTCAATCGGCCCGAGGCGGGCGACGGCGCGTCGACGTGTGCACTCCGGTGCACGAGGCCGGCCAGATTGATGGGCCGCAGGAACACATGCTGGCGCCGGCTCCATCCGGCAGGAGCCGCACGATTGGGCCGCTTGCCGTGCTTGGCCTCGACGACGGCGGCGAACTCCGCGAAGAAATCCTCGGCCAGCGCTTGCAGCGCATTTTCGATCTGCCCCGGCGGCAGCGCGGCCAGCGGCCCGGTAAGCGTTGTCCAGATCGCATAATCGATGCGCGTGGTCTCGGCCGCATCGCCGGACCCGGCAGGCTCGAGTGCGATCTCGAGCTGGCCCCGCAGCGAACCGACGCCGGCCGCGCCAGCCTTGAAGTTGATCACGCGATGCAATACGCGAGCAGGCTCGCGCTCGGGTGAGTCTTCGACGTCCGCTAGATGCAGCCGTACCTCGTAGCGTCCTCGGAGCGGACCGACAGGCACGGTGAACGTCAACGCGAATTCGCCGTCGGGCAATCGGGTGAACGTCTCGCAGTTCTCGAGGCTTGCGCGCACGAGCGCGAGGTCCGACAGCGCTTGGGCTACGGCGGCTGGCGCAAGGTCGACGCGCACTGCATCGGTCAGCTCCATGACGACTCCCTTCGCTGCATGCGCGGCTCCTCGCGTCAGCTCACGACGTCTGGTCGATTCGATCGACGCGCTCGCTGAAAAACGCCAGGCAATCCTTGATCGCGGCAGCGGCTTCGTATGGCGACTCGTAGCTCCATGCCACGTTTTCGATGACCTCGCCGTCTTCCGTGCGCAGATGAAAATACGACGCATCGCCTTTGTAGGGGCAATGCGTCGTCGTCTCCGAACGCGAGAAGCGCGTCATGTTGACGTCCTCGCGCGGGAAGTAAAAGACATCTTGCAAGCCGGTCTCTTTGAGCGTGAATCCCCGGCTCGTGTCCGCCAGCGTGATTCCGCTGTGGATCACACGCAGACGATGCGGGTTGGGCTCGATATCGACGCGATGGGCATTCGTCATGGCGATTCCCTTGGCAAGGTTCGAACGGAGATACGCCTTTGCGGCAATGCAAAAAGCCACGGGCTCTCACCCGTGGCTTCCATTATCAGACAAAGATCGCGCACGTGCGCGGTCGGCGTGCGCTACTGCGTGCTCCAGTGGAAATCCGCGTGCGCCCCGGGCTTGCCCGTAACGGTCACCGCGCGCGTTTGCTCCTGATCCTTGTACTTCGCATGCACCGTATAACGGCCCGGAGGCAGCTTCACGAGCATGTACGGCCCCTTCGAGTCCGTCGAAAGGACCTGGTCGTTGCCGGAACCTACGATCATCACGTGCACGTCGGCCAGATAGTCGGCCGTCGGTCCCGTGAAACGCAGCGACAGCGGCCACTCATGCGCAGCGCTCTTGAGCGCCGTGGACTCGTCCAGACCCACGCCGCCCGACACGTACGAAACCGCCCCCTCGTGCTGAATGGGCGGCATGCCGCCGCCGTTCGCGTTGCCGGCGCTGGTCATGTCGGTCGTCGTACCGCCGACCGTGCCGGAACTGGAGGAGGCTTGCGCGAACGCACCGCCCGCGAATCCGAGGGCAAGGACCGCGGCCAGGGCCGAGAGTCTTGCTCGTTTGCTGTTGGGTGTTTTCATGGCATCACTCCTTTTTCTTCATAAAGAAGAGAGCCAGCAATGCCCGTGCCCGGCGGGGCGCGAGGCCCCGGCACGGGCAGCTGGTTTCAACCGAGATCGACCGGCACGAAGATCTGTGCATCGTTGCGCTGGATCAGCAGCGCGACACTGCTGCCGGCCTTCGCGATGATCTGCTTCAGCTGCTCCGGCGACGAAACCGGGCTGCCGTTGACGGCGAGAATGACGTCGCCGGGCAGGATGCCGGCATTCGCCGCGGGACCCGACGATTGCTGCACGACGAGGCCGTGATTCAAAGAACCGCTGTTCTTTTCCTGCGGCGTCAGCGCGCGCACTGCCACGCCCAGTCGGCTCGGCGCGGCGCTCGCGGTGCTGTTGTCGGCCACCTTGGTGTCCGAGAGCGAGCCCAGCGTGACCGTCAGCTGCTTTTTCGACTTGTCGCGCCAGATGTCGAGCGTGGCCTTGCTGCCGGGCTTCATCGCCGCGATCTGCGCGGGCAGATCGGTCGAATCGCCGACCGCCGCGCCGTTGACGGCAAGAATCACGTCGCCCGCTTGCAGTCCCGCCTTCGCGGCCGGGCCGCCCGGATCGACCGAACTCACGAGCGCGCCGGCCGGTTTGGGCAGGCCGAACGAGTTGGCCAGGGTCTGATTGACGCCCTGCACCGCCACGCCGAGCCGCCCGCGGCTGACATGGCCGTTCTTCACGAGCTCGTCCTTGACACGCATCGCTTCATCGATCGGAATCGCGAACGACAGGCCCTGGAAGCCGCCCGTTTGCGAGTAGATCATCGAGTTGATGCCGATCACCTGCCCTTGCAGGTTGAAGAGCGGTCCGCCCGAGTTGCCGGGGTTGACCGGCACATCCGTCTGAATGAACGGCGTGTAGTTCTCGTCGGGCAGCGAGCGGCCCTTCGCGCTGATGATGCCCGAGGTCACCGTGTTCTCGAACCCGTACGGCGAGCCGATCGCCACCACCCACTGACCGACCTTGCTCTGCTGCGGATCGCCGATCTTCACGACCGGGAGATTCGAGGCATTGATCTTGATCACGGCCACGTCGGACTGCTTGTCGGTACCGATGACCTTCGCGCGGAACTCCCGCTTGTCGGTGAGCTTGACCGTGACGACGTTCGCGCCATCGATCACATGCGCGTTGGTCAGGATGTAGCCGTCATTGCTGATGATGAAGCCCGAGCCCAGGCTTGCGCTCGGGGTGGCGTCGGGCTGCGCGTCGCCATCGCCGTCGTTGAAGCCGGGGAACTGGCCGTAAAAGCGCTTGAAGAACTGATAGAACGGATCGCTCGGGTCGATCGGCAGTTGCTGCGCGCGGTGCGCCGTGCGCTTCACCACATGCTTCGCGCTGATATTGACCACCGCGGGACCATATGCCTCGACGAGCCCCGAGAAGTCCGGGATGCCCGTTTTCGCAGCGGCTTCGGCCGGCATCATCGGCGCGGCGTACGCAGCGGTGATGATCTGGGGATCGGCGTGGCGCGTGCCCGCCACATAACCTCCGGATACGGCGAGTGCAACCGCGACCGCGATTGCCCCGCGCGACAGAAATTTCCTGTTCATCGAATGGGCCTCCTTACTTGATGGTACGCAGAGTAAGGCGCTCGGCTTAAAGGAACCTTAACGGTGCGGCAACCCGTCGCACGGGGCTCAGGGGCTCAGGGGCTCAGAGGCTCGGAGATCAGAACCGCACGGTGACGAGCAGCCCGCCAAGCGCGGCCTCGCCCAGTTCGATGGTCGCGCCGTTTTGCGTGGCGACGCGCTTGACGATGGCCAAACCGAGGCCGCTGCCCGAGACATCGGCACGGGCACGCGCCGACGCATCGCGATAGAAGCGGTCGAACACGCGCTCACGCTCGTCTGACGGGATGCCCGGGCCGCTGTCGGCGATCTGCACGCATGGCCGCCCCTCCTGCCCCACCGTGAGCGTCACATCGATGCGCCCGCCCGGCGGCGTGTACTTGACGGCGTTATCGAGCAGGTTGCCGAACATCGCGCGCAACGCATCGGCATCGGCCATGGCGGTGGCCGGCTGCGCGTCCTCGAAGCCCAGATCGACGCCGCGGCGCTGCGCGAGCGGCGCATGCGCGGCGACGCATTCGGCGAGCAACAGTCGCAAGTCCACCGAATCGCGCACGGCGCCCGCCGCCGGCTCGGCGCGCGCGAGCGCCAGCAGTTGCTCGGCAAGACGCGTCGCGCGCGTGACACCGGCCTGCAAATCGTCGAGCGCCTCTCGGCGCGATGCATCGTCGCGCGCCCGCGCCACGAGCTGAGACTGAATCTGCACCGCGGCCAGCGGCGTGCGCAATTCGTGCGCCGCATCGGCCACGAAGGCGCGCTGCGTATCGAGTGCCTCGGTCAGCCGCGCGAGCAGGCCGTTCAACGCACGCACGAGCGGCTGCACCTCCAGTGGCAGCCGCCTGTCGGGCAGCGGATCGAGCGCTTCGGGCCGCCGTGCGTTGAGCGCGCGCGTCACGCGCGCAAGCGGCGCCAATCCGCGCCCGACGATCACCCAGACGGCGAGACCCAAAAGCGGCAGCAGCACGATGAGCGGCCACAGCGTGCGCAGCGCGACGTTCGCGGCCAACCGGTTGCGCACGGACACGGGCTGCGCGAGCTGGACGACGTTGTCGCCGACGATGGCGCCATACACGCGCCAGTCGCCCCGCTCGGTACGCTCGGTCGAGAACCCGAGCTCGGCGCGCGGCGCGAGCGGCGCGCGCGGATGGGAGTAGTACATCAGCGCGCCCGTGCGGCTCCAGATCTGGATGACGATGCCCTCGTCGGCCTCCTTGTGGGCGCCGAAGATCTGCGAGAAAGGCTCCGACGGCAGCGCGGCGGCGATCTCCTGCAACTGGTAGTCGAAGAGTTCGTTGGCCTCGGCGAGCGCCTGGCGATAGATGAGCCAGCCCGCCGCACCCACGCCCGCAACGACGATCGCGAGCAGCCAGACAAGCAGTTGATGACGAATGGAACGCATTGAAGAAGACGAGAGGACCGCGAAAGGAAGCGCTCAGGCGTCCTTCGCGATCATATAGCCGAGGCCGCGCACGTTGCGGATGAGTTCCGCGCCGAGCTTCTTGCGCAGCGCGTGGATGTAGACTTCGACGGTATTGCTGCCGATCTCCTCGCCCCATCCGTACATTTTTTCCTCGAGCTGACTCTTGGAGAGCACGGCGCCAGGGCGCGCGAGCAGCGCCTCGAGCAGCGCGAATTCGCGCGCCGACAGCGCGACGGGCGTGCCGTCGAGCGTCACCTGATGCGCAGCGGGATCGAGGGTCAGCGTGCCGTGACGGATGACGGACTCGCTGCGCCCCGCCTGCCGCCGGATCAGCGCCCGCATGCGCGCAGCCAGCTCGTCCAGATCGAACGGCTTCACGAGATAGTCGTCGGCGCCGGCATCGAGCCCCTTCACGCGGTCCGCGACGGCGTCGCGCGCGGTCACGATCAGCACCGGCATCGTCAGCCCCCGCGCGCGCATCGCGCGCAGCACGTCCAGACCGTCGCGCTTGGGCAGCCCGAGATCGAGCAGGACCAGGTCATACGGCTCCCCGGCCGCGGCGGTCGGCGCGCTTTCGCCGTCTTGGACCCAGTCCACCGCGAAGCCGTCGCCGCGCAGCGCCTTACGCACGCCTTCGGCAATCATCTTGTCGTCTTCGACCAGCAAAATCCGCATTGCATCCGCGCGGCCGACCGCGCCAGTGTCGCTCATGACGTGCATTGTAGCCGGCTCGGCGTATCGTCGTGCCGCCCGCCCGGCGGCGCGCCGCTCTACAATGTCGGCTTTGTCCGCCCGTTCGCCATGCCCTTCGTGCCTTTCATGACGATCGTCCCGCTCGCCGCGCTGCTCAATCGGGTTTGCCGTCTCGCCCCGCCTTCGGTATTGCCCATCCGTCCGAAAGCGCCGCCCGCGCTCGTCCGGCCGCCGCGCCGCACGCGGGCGTTCGCACGACGCGCGGCCGCGCTCGGCGTGGCGATGAGTCTCGCCTGTGCCGCCGGTGCCGATGCCGAAGCGCGCACACTCAAGCACCGGCCGCACATCAACGTGAGCACCGAGTTGCCCGTCGCGGTCACGCGCGCGCTGGCCCGCGCTCATGTGCCGCTGAATTCGGTCAGCGTGGTGATCGAGCGCATCGGCAACCCGACTCCCGTCGTCGCGCTCAATGCCACCAAACCGATGCTGCCGGCGTCCACGATGAAACTCGTGACCACTTACGCCGGCCTCGCGATGCTCGGGCCCGACTACCGGTGGCGCACACGCGCCTACGCGGACGGCACGGTGGATGCGAGCGGCGTGCTGCACGGCGACCTCTACGTTCAAGGCACGGGCGATCCGAAGCTCGTGCCGGAAGAGCTCGTCGATCTCGTCGACAAGATCCGCAAGAACGGCATCACGGGCATCGATGGCGCGCTCGTGCTCGACAAGCGCTTTTTCGATCCGTCCACGCGCGATCTGCCGCCGTTCGACGAAGATGCGAACGCCCCGTACAACGTCGGGCCGGATCCGCTGCTCTATGCATTCAAGTCGCTGTCGTTCACGCTGACGCCGGCCGGCGACGGAGCTGTCGCGATCGACGTGCTGCCGCCGCTCGCTCAGCTCAAGGTCGACAATGCGCTGCGCGCAAGCCCGGGCCCGTGCGTGGGCGCGGCCGATGCGGTTACGCCGAACGTGACGCCGCAAGGCGACGGCACCGTCGAAGCGATGTTCGCGGGCAACTATCCTGCGCGTTGCGGCCCGCGTACGATCAACCTCGCGGTGCTCGACCACACGGCGTTTTTCGCGGGCGGCTTTCTCGCGCTATGGCGCCAGGCGGGCGGGACGTTCAAGGGCACCACGCATGAGGGCGCCGTCCCGTTCGGCGCGCGGCTCGTCGGGACGCACCACGGCCCGCCGCTCGCGGACATCGTGCGCGACATCAACAAGTTCAGCAACAACGTGATGGCGCGCAATCTGTTTCTCACGATCGGCGCCGTTGCCAGCGAGCCGCCCGCCACCCCGCAAAAGTCGGCGGCGGCCATCGAGCGGTTTTTGCATTCGCACGGACTCTCGATGCCCGCATTGACGCTCGCCAACGGCTCGGGGCTCTCGCGGGACGAAGAGGTCAGCGCGCTGGGACTCGCCGAGCTGTTGCAAGCGGCGAACGCGAGCCCGGTCGCCCAGGTATTCGTGGCTTCGTTGCCGATTGCGGGCGTCGACGGCACCATGCGCAACCGGCTACGCAACGAACCGGTCTTAGGCAATGCGCATATCAAGACCGGGACGCTGCGCGACGTGCGGGCGATCGCGGGCTATGTCGCCGCGGCCAACGGCGAAAGCTATGTCGTAGTCAGTCTGATCAACGACGAGCATGCCGCCGCGGCCCGCGAAGCCCACGACGCACTGCTCGAATGGGTTTATCGCGGATTGAAGTGAGCGCCGCCGCGGCCTCGACGCACCCCGCACATCGGCCGACGCGTTTGCCGCACGCGGCTTCGACACACCCGCTGCCCGCCCCCGTTCGCTCGAATACTTCTTCTAAGATAAAGTGCGCCGCCGCAAGGGACGAACGTGTAGGCTGTCGGGCAGCGATCGAGATGGCACGCGAGGATTCTTCCCGCCGTTCCGATCGACCGAAAAGGGGACAGCGGCGCTGACAGCGCTGCGGCAAAACCAAGCAGAAGAACAGGAGGAAGACGTCATGCAATTCGACGCCGAATTGCTCCTCATTGCCATGGCGCCCGTCTTTCTCGCATGTATCGGCTGGGAAGCGTGGCATATGGCGCGTACGCGGGCCGATGCGCGAATCTACAACTGGCGCGATACGCTTTGCAACGCGGCACTTGCGCTCATGCATCAAGGCGCCGACAAGCTCGCCTGGTTCGCCGTCGTGCCGATCTACGGCTACGTCTATACGCACTACAGGCTGCTGACCTGGGAACCCGGCGCGTTCGCGTTCGCGGTGCTGTTCGTGGCACAAGACCTGCTCTATTACGTCTTCCATCGCATGAGCCACCGCGTACGCTGGCTTTGGGCCGCGCATGTGGTGCATCACTCGTCGGAGCGGCTCAACTTGTCGACAGCGTTTCGTCAGAGTCTCATGTATCCCGTTGCGGGCATGTGGGTGTTCTGGCTACCGCTCGCGCTGATCGGATTTCCGCCCGCGCAGATCGTGGCCATCGTCCTCGTCAATCTCGCCTTTCAATTCTTCGTGCACACGCAGGCGTTCGGCCGGCTCGGCTGGCTCGGATACGTACTCAATACGCCGTCGACCCACCGCTGTCACCATGCGCGCAATCCACGCTACATCGATCGCAATTTCGCGGGCGTGCTCGTTATCTGGGACCGCATTTTCGGCAGCTATGTGACGGAAGATCCGGCGGACCCGCCCGAATATGGAATCGTGGACGGACCCACGACGCATAACCCGCTGAAGGCGACGTTTCACGAATGGGCATCGATGTTCGCCGATGTCGCCCGCGCCGACGGCGTTCGAAACAAGCTGCGCGTGCTCGTGGCACCGCCCGAGTGGACCGCTGCGGTGCACTCGACACGCTAGCAGCCTCGCGCAACTCAAGCCAAACCACACATACGAGGAGATGAAATCGATGGAACTCAGTCATAAAACGCAGCCGAAGCGCCTGTTGCGCATGGCGCAAACAGCGATTGCCGGTGTCGCATTCGCGTTGCTCGTGGCGTGCGGCGGCGGAGGTGGCTCGAGCTCGCCAGCGAGTTCCACTCCCGCCGGCGGCGTGTCGTTGAAGGTCGTCTCGTTCGGCGACAGCCTGTCGGACGTCGGTACCTACGCCCCGTTCGCGAACGCGAACTTCGGCGGCGGCCGCTTCACGACGAATCCGGGGCAGGTCTGGACACAGAATGTCGCCAACTACTACGGCGATACGCTGACGACCGCGGTAACGGGCGGCTTCGGCTTGCCCACCACGTCCACGGGCGGCTTCGGCTACGCCCAAGGCGGCGCGCGCGTTTCGCTGCAGCCGGGCATCGGCTATCCGACGACGACGACGGTGCCGGTCGCGACGCAGGTGCAGAACTACCTGAGCCAGAAAGGTAGTTTCAATAGCGGGCAACTCGTGCTCGTACAGGGCGGCCCCAACGACATCATCATCGCGGCTCAGGCTATCGCTGCCGCTCCGACCAACCCGACCGTGATCGCGCAGCAACAGGCCAACGTGGTATCGGCCGCCACGACGCTCGCGGGCGTAGTCGGCACGATCCTGCAAAACGGTGCAACGAAGGTCGTCGTGGTGAACGTGCCCGACATCGGCAAGGCGCCGCTCGGCGTCGCCTCGTCGGACGGCGGTGCGCTGCTCACCGCGCTCAGCAGCGGCTTCAATACCGCCTTCAGCACGGCCCTGACCGCCACGGGGCTGATGAGCAAGGTCATCTTCGTCGATTCGTTCTCGTTCATCGACAGCGTCGTGGCGAGTGCGTCGGCGAACGGGTTCTCGGTGTCGAACAACGGTACGGCCTGCAACTTGACGGCGATGCAGACGAACGCGACGAACTACGCGACGGCCAACCCCAGCGTGCTCCAGCCGGGCGAGACGCCGGCTCAGTTCGGTGCTTCGCTGGCCTCCTCGTTGTTTTGTTCGCCGCAGGTCTATACGACGGCCAACGCGGACCAGACCTACATGTTCGCGGACACCCTCCATCCGACCACGCGGTTGCATCTGCTGTTCGCTCAGCAAGTCGAAAAACAGATCGCCGCAGCCGGCATCGGCAAGTGATACGCAGGTGATCCGATCCGCCTGACGCAACCGTCGTCGCGTTCGAAGCAGGCCGTTTCGAACGCGACGACGGACGATCGTTGACAGTCTTATCAGAACTATTTACATTCCCCGCCTCATACCTAGCAGTCGATGACAGTCGGACGAACCGACGCAAGGAACGGCCCGCTCATTGCGGCGCTGTTTCCACCCAGCGTGATACCTCGAAGAGGCAAGCGATTGTTGGAGAAACAATGCTTGACCTGCCTCACTTTCCTGTCGCGTCCGACAGGGCCGATGCATCGCCGCTGTTGCGCTGTGCATCCGATCCGCTCAGCCAGCTGATCCTCTACATTCGGGCGATGCCCGCCGAGATTTCGATTCTCGATCCCGTCGTCGCCGCGCTCACGCAAGGTCTGCCCCTGACCAGCCGGAAAACGTGGCCTGCGCATATCACGGCGAGCGCGATCGCGCTCCGGGAAGAGTCGGTTCTGGTCGTCCGGCACGAGGCGCTCGGCAAATGGTTGCCTCCCGGCGGCCACGTCGAGGAAGGCGAACATCCTGTTCGAGCTGCATTGCGCGAGCTCACGGAGGAAACCGGATTTTCGTGCTCCGTGCATACTTGGCATCGCTTGCATCCTTTTCCGGTCGATGTCGACGTGCACGAAATTCCATCGAACAGTGCGAAACGCGAACCCTCCCATCTGCACATCGATTTTCGATATCTGATAGACATCGGCGCACGCACGAGGGCGCCCGAGATGGAATGCGAGTATCGGAGCATTGCCGCGATCGACGAGCCCAATCTGCGCTTGCTGTTCGCCAAGCTCGGCCGTATGGGTCTCGCCCAGGCGGAGGCCGAAGCGCGATGAGCAGGCAGTTCTTCTCGATGATGCTGCAGCACGTGCCGGCCGACGTTGAGTCGATCGTCATCGTCACTCACCTCGTTCCCGATGCGGA
This sequence comes from Trinickia sp., assembly GCF_036503415.1. Taxonomy (GTDB): domain Bacteria; phylum Pseudomonadota; class Gammaproteobacteria; order Burkholderiales; family Burkholderiaceae; genus Trinickia. The sequence goes on from NZ_DASXWY010000154.1 coordinate 19,239, forward strand.
TGAATTCGTGCTGGCGCTCAATGACAAAGTCCCCGTTTCGGCTGTCATCCCCAAACCGAGCTCGTTGAATCGAAGCGTGCTGTCGAAGATCCAGCGCGATGTGCCGGTCTTGAACTACAGCAGGCGTACGATCGCTTCGCAACCGGCCGCCTTTCTGAGCGACCTGAAAAAACGCGTCTGCGATAAAAGATTCGCCATCATCGATACGGGCGGCTATTTTTCCCACGTCCTCGACGACATGGCGAAGCCCAACGAATTCAACCTGGCCGGAATCGTAGAGGATACGGAAAACGGCCATAAAAAATACGAGTCGTTCCTGGCAAGCGACGACGAGCGCCGCGAGCTTCCTTTTCCGATTCTCTCCGTCGCCCGCAGCAAGCTCAAGGAGCCGGAAGATTTCCTCGTCGGCCAGGCCGTCGTTTTTTCCGCCGATGCGCTGCTGCGCGAGTGCGGCATCTTGTTGACGGGCAAGCAGGCCGCCGTGCTGGGTTACGGAAAAATCGGAAGCAGCATCGCAGCGAACCTGCGCGCGAAAGGCGTCAGGGTGGACGTGCACGACTCCAACCCGGTCAGGCAGGCACTCGCGTGTGCGCACGGATACAGCTTGCGCAGCCGGGCAGCCGTTCTGAGTCAGGCCGACGTGATTTTCGGGGCGACGGGAAACAAATCGGTTCGCGCAGCCGATATCGACGCCATGAAGGAAGGCGCCTTCATTTTCACGGCCACATCAGGCGACGACGAGATCGACGGCTACGATGACATTCTTGCGCGCCGCAAGCCGTCGCCGCTTCATCCGCGCGTTTGCGCACTCGCATCGCGCAAGGGGGCGACCTATCTGTGCAACGACGGCAACGCCATCAACTTCATGCATGGCGGCGTCCTCGGCCCATTTATCAAGCTGGTCCAGGCTGAATTGATCTTCGCGCTTTCTCAGCTCGACACCGCGCATCGCGGCCACATTCGCCACCTCAGCGACGAATCCAAGCGGTTCATCGCCGATCTCTGGCTGTCTCATTTCCACCCTCCACGCCTGAACGAGCAATGAGTCCAACCCACACATTTTCGTCGTCCGCTTCGATTCAACCGGTCATCGAGGCACTCCGGGGCGAACTGAGAACGACGTTCGACCAAAGCATCGTGGCGCACGATATCGCGCATCTGGATCGCGTCGTGTGCAACGCCGCTCAGATCTGCGATACCGAACCGGATGCCGATCGCTTCGTCGTCGCCATCGCGGCACTACTGCATGACTTTCATCGCGTGCTCGAGAAGCAGCACCGTCGCCATGTCACGCCAGAAGAAGCCGAACCGGAATTGCGGCGTTGGATAGCGGCCTCGACGCTCGTTCCGGCGAGCGCTATCGATCGCATCTGCGCGGCCGTCAATTTCACCGAGTACTACCGTTGCGCAGGCCACGATATCGAATCGATGGCGCCTTCGCTCGAAGCGCGGATCGTCCGCGATGCGGACATGCTCGATGCGCTCGGGGCCGTCGGCATCGCCCGCGCGTTCATGTTCGGCGGCTATCTGGGAGAGCCGATGTGGGTCGACACAGACCCATCGTCACTGGGCGGAACGTTCGTTCCCGGCAAGGCCACGTCGGTGGTTCACCACTTCCACGAAAAGCTCTTCCGGCTTGAATCGGAGATGCTCACGCATCGCGGCAAAGTCCTCGCCCGTGCGAGGACTGAGTACATGCGCAGCTTTCTGGACACGCTCATGGAGGACTTGCGCCCGCCTCGAACGCGGCGGCGGCCCGGCCCAGCCGATCGTTGACGGCAATCCATTCGGCCGTCTCCGGCAGCTTTTCCACCAAAATCCGCGTGACGTCCGCACGGTCCAGCGCCCGCAGCAAGCCGTAAAGCTCGCGCGCATAGACGTGTGGATCTTCCGGCGCGGCCACGAAATGCACGCCGGCCGCGTCGGCCCATGCACCGGCACTCGAGGTGCGCGCCACGAGCGCAATATGCGCGCTCTCGTTGCGCGCGCCTTCGAGCAGCGGCACCAATGCCTCGAAAGCAGCCAGCGTGAGCGGCGTACGCGGCGCGTAATGGGCTTTGAGCGTACCCGAGGCGCGCGGTGCCGTTGCATCGGTGCCGTCAGGCAGACGCGGGGCCACGCCGAGTACATCGGCAATGTCGACAGGCGTCACGCGCCCGGGCCGCAGCAGCGCGGGAAACCCACGCGACAAATCGAGGATCGTCGACTCGATGCCGACGTCGCACGCGCCGCCGTCGAGGACGTAGAGGCTATCGCCGAATTCTTCCCGCACGTGCTGCGCCGTCGTCGGGCTGACGTGACCGAACCGGTTCGCCGACGGAGCCGCGACACCGCCGTGGCCCGCCCGGCGCGCGTCGAACGCGTCGAGCAGCGCCTGCGCGACCGGATGCGAAGGCGCCCGCAGGCCGACTGTGTCCTGACCGCCGCTCACGGCCGCGGGTATGTGCGCCGCGCGCTTCAGGATCAGCGTGAGCGGCCCCGGCCAGAACGCGTCGATGAGCCGTTTGGCGTCGTCCGGCAGTGCGTCGACCCAGTATTGCGGATCGCCGTTGGGACCTAGATGAACGATGACGGGGTGATTGGACGGCCGCCCCTTCGCCGCATAGATTCGGGCCACCGCCGCCGGGTCCTGCGCATCGCCGCCGAGCCCATACACGGTCTCCGTCGGAAAGGCGACAAGCTGCCCCGCGGCGAGCAGCGTGGCGGCCTCTTCGATTCGCTCGGCCGCAACGGCGGGCACGGGAGACTGTGGCGGGCGGGGTGACATCGCGAGGCGACTTCCTGGTATGGCTTGCAGCTTGTCTGGGGCGGGTTCGATTCGACGACGGCCGGCCCTCAGCCGAGCGGGATATGCATGAGACGCGCGCAATCGCGCGCCGCGGTGCGCGCTTCGTCGAGCGTCGCCGCCGTGAAATTGATGTGTCCCATCTTGCGGCCCGGCCGGGCTTCCTCCTTGCCGTAAAGATGCAGCCGCGCCGTCGGCATGGCGGCCACGTCGTGCCAGGGCGGCGTCACCGGCGTGGTTGCGCCGGCGGTACCGGTGGGGCCGCTGCCCGCAAACCAGACGTCGCCGAGTATGTTGAGCATGACCGCCGGCGAATGCTGACGCGGATCGCCGAGCGGCATGCCCGTCATCGCGCGCACCTGCTGCTCGAACTGGCTCGCCGCGCAGGCGTCGACCGTGTAGTGCCCGGAGTTATGCGGCCGCGGTGCCATTTCGTTGGCAACGAGCGAACCGTCTTCGAGCACGAAGAACTCGACGCACAACACACCGACATAGCCGAGCGCCTCGGCGATCCGCCTGGCCGCCTGCTGAGCGCGCTCGACGAGCGCGGCCGGTGCGTCGGGGGCGGGCACCATCGTCAGCGCGAGCACGCCATGACGGTGGACGTTCTGCGCGAGCGGATAAACAGCCGTCGCCCCACCGGAGCCACGCGCGACGAGCGCCGACACCTCGAACTTGAGCGGCAGCAGCTTTTCGAGCACGCAGGGCACGCCCGAGAGCTCACTGTACGCATCGCGCACCGCCTCGGCGCTCGTCACGCGCACTTGCCCTTTGCCGTCGTAGCCCAGGCGTGCCGTCTTGAGAATGCCCGGGAGTACGGCCTCGAGTTCCGCGTCGGAGAGTGCCGCGAGCGCGTCCTGCGATTCGATGACGACATGGGGCGCCACCGGCACGCCGCAGCTTTCGATGAAGCGCTTTTCGGCGATGCGGTCCTGCGCGATGGCGACGCAGCGTCCGGCAGGGCTCACGAACGTGCTGCGCCCGAGAAAATCGAGGCTGGCGGCCGGCACGTTCTCGAATTCGGTCGAGACCGCCGCGCACAGGCGCGCAAGCTCGGTCAGCGCCGCCTCGTCGGTGTAGGCGGCGCGCAGATGCCGATCGGCCACGCGGCCGGCCGGACTGGATTCGTCCGGGTCGAGCACGGCGACACGGTAGCCCATCGCCTGCGCGGCGAAGCAGAACATGCGGCCGAGCTGGCCGCCACCGACCATGCCGAGCCACGCGCCGGGCAGAATCGGAGAAACAGGGGTCATGTCAGGACTCATTTCAGTGGTGTGATCTCACGCGCAGCGCGCGGGCGTCGGCATCTGGCTATATCGATCGGTCTCAAAGCGGGGGCAGCACCATCGCGCGGGCCGCTTCGTTCTGGCGCTCGCGAAATGCCGCTAAACGCTTCGCGTAGTCGTCCGAGGTGCCGGCCAATACGGCGACGGCAAACAGCGCCGCATTGGCCGCGCCGGCTTCACCGATCGCGAACGTCGCCACCGGTACGCCCTTGGGCATCTGCACGATCGAATGGAGCGAATCGACCCCCTTCAGATACCGGCTCGCCACGGGCACCCCGAGCACGGGCACCGTCGTCTTCGCGGCGAGCATGCCCGGCAGATGCGCCGCGCCCCCCGCGCCGGCGATGATCGCGCGCAAGCCGCGCGCGCGGGCCGCTTCCGCGTAGGCGAACATTTCGTCGGGCATGCGGTGCGCCGAGACGACGCGCGCTTCGTACGGTACGCCGAACTCCTGCAAAATCGAGACGGCGTGTTTCATCACCTCCCAATCGGAGCTCGAGCCCATCACGACGCCGACGAGCGGCGCCGCATGCGTATGGGTGGGATCGGTCTTGACTGCTTCGCTCATCGTGCGCGGTTCCTTCGCTACATCCAATCAATCACATGTCGTTCAACTGCGGCACGGCGCTCACGCGAGCTTTTGCCCTGTCAGACGCTCGAGCGCTTCACGGTATTTCTCGCTCGTCTTCGCGACCACATCGGCCGGCAGTTTCGGTGCCGGCGCCGTCTTGTTCCAGGGTTGCGTCTCGAGCCAGTCGCGCACGAACTGCTTGTCGAACGACGGCGGATTGCTGCCCACCTGGTACTGATCGGCGGGCCAGAAGCGCGATGAATCGGCCGTGAGCGCCTCGTCCATCAGGTAAAGCTTGCCGTGGTTGTCGAGCCCGAATTCGAACTTGGTATCGGCGATGATGATGCCGCGCGTCGCCGCGTACTCCGATGCTTCCTGGTAGAGCTTGATCGAAATGTCGCGGATCGTCGCCGAGAGTTCGGTGCCGATGCGCCGCTCCATCTCGTCGAACGTGATGTTTTCGTCATGATGCCCGAGCTCGGCTTTGGCCGCCGGCGTGAAGATCGGCTCGGGCAGCTTCTGCGCATTGGACAGGCCTGCCGGGAGCGCGACGCCGCACACCGAGCCCGTCGCCTGATAATCCTTCCAGCCGCTGCCGGCCAGATAGCCGCGCACGACCGCCTCGACGAGAATCGGCTCGAGACGCTTCACCACGATCGCACGCCCCTTTACCTGCTCCACCTCCTCGGGCGCGACCACGCTTTCGGGTGCGACACCGGTCAGATGATTCGGCACGATATGCGCGAGACGCTCGAACCAGAAATTAGCCATCTGATTCAGCACGCGGCCCTTGTCGGGAATCGGCTCGCCCAGCACGACATCGAACGCCGACAGGCGATCGGTCGTGACGATGAGCAGGCGATCGGCGCCGACCGCATAGTTGTCGCGGACTTTCCCACGGCCCAGAAGGGGCAGCGAGCGAAGCGAGGATTCGTAGAGGGTAGACATCGTCGTGGACCGTCAGTCGTCAATAGGAATACAGATCAATACAGCGTCCCGCTGAACAGCATGAAAAAGCGCGACTCGAACAAAATGCAAACGCCGTTCCCATCGATGCAGCGGGAACGGCGAGGCGTCGATACTACCGTCCGGCTCAGCGCACGACTTGCGCCAGCTCGCCGGACTTGTACCGCTCGGCGATCTTCTCGAGCGGCAGCGGCTTGATCTTCGCTGCCTGCCCCTCGCAGCCGAATGCGCGATAGCGATCCACGCAGATCTTCTTCGCGGCCTCGCGGGCGGGTTTCAGGTAGTCGCGCGGATCGAACTTGCCCGGGTTCTCGAACAGATAGCGTCGGATCGCACCGGTGATCGCAAGGCGCAGGTCGGTATCGATATTGACCTTGCGCACGCCGTGCTTGATACCTTCCTGAATCTCTTCGACGGGCACGCCGTAGGTTTCCTTCATGTCGCCGCCGAATTCGCGAATCTCCGCGAGCAGCTCCTGCGGCACCGACGACGAACCGTGCATGACGAGGTGCGTATTCGGAATGCGCGCGTGGATCTCCTTGATGCGATCGATCGCGAGGATATCGCCGGTCGGCTTCTTCGTGAACTTGTAGGCGCCGTGCGAGGTACCGATGGCGATGGCCAACGCGTCGCATTGCGTTTGCTTCACGAAATCGGCAGCCTGCTCGACATCCGTCAGCAACTGCTCGCGCGTCATCGTGCCTTCGGCGCCGTGGCCGTCTTCCTTGTCGCCCTTCATCGTTTCGAGCGACCCGAGCACGCCCAGCTCCGCCTCGACCGTGACGCCGATGGCATGCGCCATTTCGACGACCTTGCGCGACACCTCGACGTTGTACTCGTACGAGGCGACGGTCTTGCCGTCGGCCTGCAGCGAGCCGTCCATCATGACGCTCGTGAAACCGCTGCGGATCGCGGCCATGCAGACGGCCGGCGATTGTCCATGGTCCTGATGCATGACGATGGGAATGTGCGGGTACGATTCGATGGCGGCTTCGATCAGATGGCGCAAAAACGGTTCACCGGCGTATTTGCGTGCACCGGCCGAGGCCTGCATGATGACCGGCGCGCCGACCTCGTCCGCCGCCGCCATGATGGCCTGGACCTGCTCCAGGTTGTTCACGTTGAACGCGGGCAGGCCGTAGCCATGCTCGGCCGCATGGTCCAGCAGTTGACGCATTGATACGAGAGGCATGCTGAGTACTCCTTGAGATGAAAACCGGGTGCTCGTAGCGGCACTTATTGTGCGAATGTGCGCGATTTTATCGCGAAGCGGGTCGGGTCCCGTAGTTTCGGGCCGGATTGTGTCCGCCCACCACGAACGACTGGCGGCCACGCGAGCCCGGGCGGCGCCGCGAAAAAAGCGGCCAGCGGCGCGCAATCCGCGCTGCCGCTGCCCGCATTCTGCGCATTCGGCGGCATGCGGCCAAGCGCTACGCCGGGTCGCCGACACGCACGATCTTGAGCGTATTGGTACCGCCCGCCTGCCCCATCGGCTCGCCCACCGTCAGCACCACCATGTCGCCGCGCGAAGCGAAGCCCTTCGAGACCACGACCTCCACGGCCTGCTTGAGCGCCTGGTCGCGGTCGCTGTTCGGCTCGATGGCCAGCGGCGTCACGTTGCGGAACAACGCCATCGCGCGCTCGCTCGCCACGCGCGACGTCAACGCGAAGATCGGGACGTGGGTCCAATGGCGCGAGAGCCACAAGGCCGTCGCGCCCGATTCGGTCAGCGCGACGATCGCCTTCGCGCCGAGATGGTAGGCCGTGAACAGCGCGCCCATGGCGATCGACTGGTCGATGCGCGTGAACGTCCGATCGAGAAAGTCGCGATCGAGCTCGACGTGCTCGGATTTTTCGGCTTCGATGCAAATCGCCGCCATCGCCTCGATCGTCTGCACCGGATACTTGCCGGCGGCCGTCTCGGCCGACAGCATGACGGCATCGGTCCCATCCAGCACGGCATTGGCGACGTCGGACACTTCCGCGCGGGTCGGCACGGGCGCGTAGATCATCGATTCCATCATCTGCGTGGCCGTGATCACGAGCTTGTTCGACTCCCGAGCCATGCGAATCATGCGCTTTTGCAAGGCCGGCACCGCCGCGTTGCCCACTTCGACCGCCAGATCGCCGCGCGCGACCATGATGCCGTCCGACGCGTCGAGAATGCCCTGCAGTGCCGGAATCGCTTCCGCGCGCTCGATCTTCGCGATCATCTTCGGCTTGATGCCGTACGGCATGCCGGCGATGTTCGCTAACTGGCGGGCCATTTCCATGTCCGTCGCGTTCTTCGGGAACGACACCGCGATGTACTCGACACCGATGGCCATCGCCGTGCGGATGTCTTCCATGTCTTTCGCCGTCAGCGCGGGCGCGGTGAGGCCGCCGCCCTGGCGATTGATACCCTTGTTGTTCGAGAGTTCGCCGCCCACCTTGACGATGGTGTGAATCTCTTCGCCGACGACACGCGACACCGTCAGGACGATCAAGCCGTCGTTCAGCAGCAGCACATCGCCCGCTCTCAGGTCGCGCGGCAGATCGCGGTAATCGAGCCCGACGCGCTCCTCGTTGCCGAGTTCGCAGTTCGCATCGAGGATGAACGGGCTGCCGGCCGTGAGCTGCACCTTGCCGTTTTCGAATCGGCCGACGCGGATTTTCGGACCCTGCAGATCGGCCATGATGGCGACTTCCCGCCCCGTCTTGCGGGCCGCTTCGCGCACGTGCTCGGCGCGCTCGCGATGGTCGTCCGCCGTGCCGTGCGAAAAGTTCAGGCGCACCACGTCGAGACCCGCCTGCATCATCTGCAGCAGGACTTCCGGCGAACTCGATGCCGGGCCGATAGTGGCGACAATCTTGGTGGCGCGATGCATGTAACTCCTCGTCTGGGTTGAGTCGTTGGTTGATCGCTGCGAGTTGGCGCTATACGTCGGCGCCACGCGTATCGGCGTGGGCGCTGGGTCGCGCGCCGGCTCGAACCGGCGTCGCTTTGTCAAAATCCGATTCCCGAGGCGCCCTGTCAGGCGCGCGACTCGAGTACCTCGACCGCCGGCAGCGTCTTGCCCTCGAGGAACTCGAGGAATGCGCCGCCGCCCGTCGAGATGTAGCTTACCTTGTCGTGAATGCCGTACTTCGCGATGGCAGCCAGCGTATCGCCGCCGCCCGCGATCGAAAACGCCGACGAATGCGCGATGGCCTCGGCGAGCGTCTTCGTGCCGTTGCCGAACTGATCGAACTCGAACACGCCGACCGGACCGTTCCAGACGATCGTGCCCGCGTTGGCAAGCTGTGAAGCGAGCGCGCGGGCCGTTTGCGGACCGATGTCGAGAATCATGTCGTCGGCCTCGATCTGCGCGACGGGCTTCGTCGTGGCCGCGGCCGTCGCCGCGAACTGCTTCGCCGTGACGACGTCGCTCGGGATCGGCACGGATGCGCCGCGCGCACGCGCCGCGTCGATGATCGCCTTCGCTTCTTCGACGAGATCCGGTTCGGCGAGCGACTTGCCGATCGGCAGCCCCGCCGCCAGCATGAATGTGTTCGCGATGCCGCCGCCGACGATCAACTGATCGACCTTTTCGGCGAGCGATTTCAGAATCGTCAGCTTCGTCGACACCTTCGAGCCCGCCACGATCGCCACGAGCGGCCGTTTCGGGTTGCCCAGCGCCTTGCCGAGCGCATCGAGTTCCGCCGCAAGCAGCGGGCCCGCGCACGCGATCGGCGCGTACTTCGCGATACCGTACGTCGTCGCCTCGGCGCGATGCGCGGTGCCGAACGCATCGTTGACGTAAATGTCGCAAAGCTTCGCCATCTTTTGCGCGAGCTCGTCCGAATTCTTCTTCTCGCCCTTGTTCACGCGGCAATTTTCGAGCAGCACGAGCTGACCCGGCGCGACGTTGACGCCGTTCTCGACCCAGTTGGCGACGAGCGGCACCTCGCGGCCCAGCAGCTCGGAGAGGCGCTTCGCGACGGGCGCGAGCGAATCTTCCGGCTTGAACTCGCCTTCGGTCGGGCGCCCGAGATGCGAGGTGACCATCACCGCGGCGCCGGCCTCGAGCGCGGCCCGGATGGCCGGCACCGACGCGCGCACGCGGGTGTCTTCGGTGATGTTGCCGTGCTCGTCCTGCGGCACGTTGAGATCGGCGCGGATGAACACGCGTTTGCCGGACAGCTTGCCGTTCGCGATCAGATCGGTAAGACGCAATACTTGGCTCATGGGGATATTCGCTTGCGAAGTGGGTTGCGGGCGGGCATTGCGAAACGTGCGCGCGCCGCCGATATCCCTGGCGCGCGCGACGCGGCAAACGTGCATTTTAGCCGATCGACCCGCCCGGCCCCGCCCCGAAATCGAATTCGCCGAATTTTTGGGGCCGTGTTTGCGGGCGGAACCGTTACGCCAAGAGCCGCAGGACCGTGAAGACGAGCATGCCGACGACGATGGTGCCAAGCATGCTGCGACGCCAGAGGAACCACGCCAGCCCCGCCAGCGTGCCGTAAAGCGGCTGATTCGACAACGCGAGCGAAACGCCGTGCGGCGTTTCGAGGACTTCGGGCACGACTACGGCGACGAGCGCGGCGGCCGGAGCGTAGCGCAGCGCGCGCTGCAAGCGCTCGGGCAGCACACCGCGCTCGCCGCCGAGCAGAAAGAAGGCGCGCGTGGCAGCCGTCACGAGCGTCATGCCCGCGACGACGAGCCAGATCTGGAACGTGCTCATCGCACGCGCTCCTTGCGTGGCGCGGTCGCGCGGGTCGTGCGGGCCGTGCGCGCATCGGCGCGCTGGACGAGAAACTCCGCCACGCTGCCCGCCCCGAGCGCGGCCAGCACCGCGAGCGGCAAGCCGAGCCGATACGGCAGGTCGGCCGTGGCAAGCGCGACGATGGCCGCTACCGCGACAGCGGCCGCCATCGAGCGATTCGAGACCGCGGACACGATGAGCGGCACGAGCGCGAGCGTGCCGGCGAGGCCGAGCCCCCAGTCATCGGGCACGAAGCTCGCCAGCACGATCCCGGCGACCGACGAAATCTGCCAGGACACCCAGCTCGAGGCCGCCATGCCCCAGAAATAGGCTTCCTTGCCCGGCACATAGCCGTTCGCAAACGCCTTTTTCTGAAACAGCAGATAAACGACGTCGCCATTGAAATACCCGAGCGCGAGCCGCCGCCCGAACGACAGATACGAGAAATGGGGAACGAGACCCGCGCTGAAGATCAGGAACCGCAGGTTCACCATGGTCGCCGTGAGCAGCACGGTCCAGATGGGGAGTTTCGCCGCGATGAGCGGCAGCACGGCGAGCTGCGACGAGCCGGCATAAACGAGGACCGACATCACGATCGCCTGGGGAACCGTGAGTACCGACTTGCTCATCGCGACGCCCGTCACGAGCCCCCACGAGCAAATCGCCATCAGAAACGGAGAATAGTCGCGCAGGCCATCTCGAAAAGCGGCGCGGTCAGTGGGCGAGAAGCGAGCGAACATGTCGGCAATGCGCCGCCCGGCGCCGGGCGGCAATCAGTGTGCGAGGCGCGGTGGGGTGCATCGGCGCACCGGCGCTCCCGCGAAATGGGGCAAGCGCTCGATTATAGAGGGGCGGCGCCAAATTGACCGATACGCTGCCCCTCGGCTCGGCCATAACAGTTCTCAATATCGAACCCCCGAGGCAAACCGGGTGCCCCAACGCCGGCTGCCGCGCGATTCCTGGCCGGCGCCGCGGAAAACTGGCTTAGAGCCGCGTCGAAAAAAACGCTAAAATAGCGCCCTTATCGCAAAAAGCCCGTTTCAGGGCCGCTAGGAGATTCGTATGTCAATGGCCGACCGCGACGGCAAAATCTGGATGGACGGCAAGCTGATCGAGTGGCGCGACGCGACGATCCACGTCCTCACTCATACGCTGCACTACGGAATGGGCGTTTTCGAGGGCGTGCGCGCATACAAGACCGCCGATGGCAGCACCGCGATTTTCCGGCTGAAGGAGCATACGAAGCGCCTCTTCAATTCGGCGAAAATTTTCCAGATGGATGTGCCGTTCGACCGCGAGACCCTCTCGGCCGCGCAATGCGAGGTCGTGCGCGCCAACGGGCTCGAATCGGCCTATGTGCGGCCCATCGTCTGGGTCGGCTCGGAAAAGCTCGGCGTCTCGGCGCGCGGCAACACCATCCACGTCGCGATCGCGGCGTGGCCGTGGGGCGCATACCTGGGCGAGGAAGGCATCGCCAAGGGCATCCGCGTGAAGACCTCGTCGTTCACGCGCCACCATGTGAATGTTTCCATGGTCCGCGCCAAGGCCTCGGGTTGGTATGTGAACTCGATTCTCGCGAATCAGGAAGCCACCGCGGACGGCTACGACGAGGCACTGCTGCTCGACGTCGACGGCTATGTGTCGGAAGGCTCGGGCGAGAACTTCTTCCTCGTGAACAACGGCAAGCTCTACACGCCCGATCTCTCGTCGTGCCTGGACGGGATCACGCGCGACACGATCATCACGCTCGCGCGCGAAGCCGGCATCGAAGTCATCGAAAAACGGATCACGCGCGACGAAGTCTATACCGCCGACGAAGCGTTCTTCACGGGTACCGCGGCCGAAGTCACGCCGATCCGCGAGCTCGACAACCGCACGATCGGGACCGGCTCGCGCGGGCCCATCACGGAGAAGCTGCAGTCCGCGTTCTTCGACATCGTCGCCGGCAAGAACGCCAAATACGCGCAGTGGCTCACGAAAATCTGATGTATTGCCCTGCCGCGACGGCTCGCCGAGCGCGGCAGGCGCCAAACGCACATCGCATAACGAAAATCGTCCTCATATGAGCGTAATCAAGGAAATGCCGCTGGTCGAGCTCTCGGCCAAGGATCTGCCCGCGTACTGCCCGAACCCGGCGATGGCGCGCTGGAGCGCGCATCCGCGCGTTTTCATCGACGTGTCGCACGGCGAAGCGCGCTGCCCGTACTGCGGCACGCGCTACAAGCTGCGCGACGGGGAAGTCGTCAAAGGGCATTGATCGATCCTGCACGGGCTCGCATCGAGCCCGCATGCGCGGGTGCCGCGCCAGCGCCTAGCGCCGGCATGGCGACTCGCCTCGCCGCTCGCCTTCAGCTCATTCGTGCGGCATTGCCGCTTTTTCACGCTCTTGGAACCCCCTACTGATGCGTCGCGCGTTGGTTATCGCACCGAATTGGATCGGTGACGCATTGATGGCGCAGCCGCTTTTCACGCGGCTGATGCAACTGCACCCGCGCCTCGTCATCGACGCAATCGCGCCTTCCTGGGTCGCGCCCGTTCTCGAGCGCATGCCCGAAATCCGCGATGTCCACGCGACCGACCTCGGACACGGCAAGCTCCAGTTGTTCAAGCGCTGGCAGTTGGCCGGCGACTTGCGCGATGCCGGATACGATGCGGCCTATGTTCTGCCCAATTCCTTCAAATCGGCGCTGATTCCCTGGCTGGCCGGCATTGGGCTGCGGATCGGCTATACGGGCGAGCATCGCTACGGACTGCTCAATGTCCGTCACGCGAATCCGCGCCGCGACGAACGCGGCCCGATGGCGGCGCACTATGCCGCGCTCGCGTATGCGCCGGGCGCGAACGTTCCCGATCTGGCCGGGAATCTGCCGATGCCGCGGCTCGAAGCGGATCTGAACGAGGCGTCGCGCGTCTCGTCGCGCTTCAATCTCGATACGCGGGTGCCGCTCGTGGCGTTTTGCCCCGGTGCCGAATATGGCGGCGCGAAGCGGTGGCCGACCGAGCATTTCGCGGCACTCGCGCAGATGATCGGGCAATCGTTCCCTTATACCCAGATCGTCGCCCTGGGGTCCATGAAGGATGCGCCGATCGCGCGCGCCATCGCCGAGCGCGCTCCGCAGGTGCGCAATCTGTGCGGACAGACGTCGCTTGGCGAGGCTTGCGCGCTGATCTCGCGCGCGGGCGCCGTCGTCTGCAACGATTCCGGCCTGATGCATGTCGCCGCGGCGCTCAAGCGCCCGCTCGTGGCGCTGTTCGGATCGAGTGATCCGCGCCACACACCGCCGTTATCGGAATTAGCGAAGGTACAATGGCTGCATCTCGAGTGCAGTCCTTGCTTTGCGCGCGAATGCCCGCTCGGCCACTTGCGATGCCTGCGCGAGCTGTCTCCCGAACAAGTGTTCGGCGACTTGCGCGGAATGCTGCTCGGCGAGCGGTGACGCACTGACGCACGACAAAACTTCGTGCGTTCATAGTTGCGTGAGCGCCGCGCTGAGCAAGCCTGACACCGGTGCAGAAGTAGCGCGCAGCCCTTCGGGGCAGCGCGCGTCGCACTGCCAGCCAAACGACGCGCCGCGCGCGCGAGAACGACATCGACGAGCTATCAGATGCCACGTTTTGCCCGACTTTTCGAAGCCGCAGCGGACACGCTCCACGCCTACTACCAGGCGATCGCCGATAGCGATATCGATGCCGTCATGAGTTTATGGATCGACGAAGACTTCGCGAGCTTCATCGATTCGAGCGGCGCGCACTGGCACGGGATCGACAGCATTCGTGTCGGGCTCGCGCAGCTGGCTGGAACCGGGATGCTGGCGTCGGCGATCGAACCGCTCGACGTGCGCGTCTACGACAGCCTCGGCACGGTCGTCTATGCGGTGGCCGAGGCGCATCGGGCGCGCGAGCCGCTTGACGCGCCGCGCATGGTCTACGCGACGTACGTGCTGGTGCACGAGCGCGGCGAATGGCGTATCGCGCACATTCATGCGAGCCCGATGCCGGACGAGACGGCCAACGAGTTCGCGGCGAAGATGAGACAGGGACAGGGGGCGCTGCACTAAGGAAGACGGCGCTCCGACCGCCTTCATCGAGGGCGGCGGTTTTTGGGGACGGAAATGAGTACGGCGCACGACAAGGCAACTTCGATCCCGTCATCGAACGGGACGAGCGGCAGCACTCTCGTCGAACTGCTCTACTGCCCGCCCCCATGGTTGCCGACGAGCCACGCTCAGACCATCGTCCCGGCGCTGTTCGCCCGGCGTCCGGCCGTCGATTATCGGCGCGAACGATGGGATACGCCCGACGGAGACTTCATCGATCTCGACTGGCTCGCCTATCCGGGGACCGCGTGCGCACCGCCGCCGGACGCCCCGCTTCTCGTGCTCTTTCACGGCCTCGAGGGGAGTTCCGATTCGCACTATGCGCGAGTTTCGATGGCGACTGCGCGTGCATTCGGGTGGCACGCCGTCGTGCCGCATTTCCGCAGTTGCAGCGGGCCGCTCAATCTGGCGCCGCGGTTCTATCATTTGGCCGATAGCGCGGAGGTCGACTGGATTTTGCGGCGTTTGCGCAACGAGCACGCGGGGCCGCTGCTGGCCGCGGGCGTCTCGTTGGGTGGCAACGTGCTGCTGCGCTGGCTTGGCGAGCGCGGCACTGATGCATCTTTCCTTGCCGCCGCGGCCGCCATTTCCGCCCCGCTCGACGTGCATGCGGGAGGCCGTGCGTTATCGCAGGGCTTCGCGCTCGTCTATACGATGAGCTTTCTCAAGACGCTCAAGAAAAAGGGCCTGCTCAAGCTCGAGCAGTATCCGGGGCTCTTCGATCGCGACGCCATGTTGGCGAGCCGGACGATGTACGACTACGACAACGCCGTGACGGCCCCCTTGCATGGCTTCCGAAATGCCGATGATTACTGGACGCGCGCGACCACGCTTCCCCTGCTGCGGGAAATCGTCGTGCCGACGCTCGTGCTGAACGCCCGCAACGATCCGTTCCTGCCGGGCACCGTCTTGCCGACTCGCGCGCAGGTCTCGCCCGCCGTCGTACTCGAGCAGCCCGAAGCGGGCGGACACGTCGGTTTCATGACCGGGCCCTTCCCGGGCCAGATCGACTGGCTGCCGCGCCGCCTCTTTTCCTTTTTCGAACCGTTTGCGACGCATGGATGAGATCGTCAAAGCCGCGCTGTCGAAGTGGCCGAACGTGCCGGCCTGTACCGGCTGGCTGCTGCTGGACCGGCGCGGACAGTGGCGCATGCGCGATGAAGGCGCCCAGGCGCGTGGCGAGCTGGGCACCCCGGTGCGGCACGAGGCGCTGATCGGCTTCATCAACCGCAACTACGAGTGCGACGAAAGTGGGCAGTGGTTTTTCCAGAACGGCCCGCAACGGGTTTATGTCGAACTCGCTTATACGCCTTGGGTCGTGCGGCTCGCGCCCGCGCCGGGGGGCGGGGAAGCTTCCTGCATGCCGGCGCCGACGTTGACCACTCATACGGGCACGGCGCTGGAACCCAGCGAAGTGTTCGTCGACGATGAAGGCGCCGTGCTTTTCGTCGATGACACCAAGCCCCCCCGGGTCGCACTGCTGCACGATCACGATCTCGACCTCTTCAGCGATTTAGCGACGTTCGATGACGAGAGCGGCGGTCGTTTGCCCTGGGGCGCAGCGCGAACGCTGTCGATCGGTACGATTGCGCGCGGCCTCGTGCCGGAACGCTTCGGATTCGTGGCCAGCCCGGCATCGAAGGCAGCCAAGCGCGGCTGATAAGATAGGTGCCCTTCGAAGGAACCTCACATGCCAGAACTCACTCATTTCGATGCGTCCGGCCAGGCGCATATGGTCGATGTCGCGGGCAAGGACGAGACGAAACGCATTGCCGTGGCGCGCGGCTCGATCAGGATGTTGCCGGCCACGCTCGCACTGATTCGCGAGGGCGGCGCGAAAAAAGGCGATGTGCTCGGCGTTGCGCGGATCGCGGCGATCCAGGGAGCGAAGCGGACAGCGGACCTGATTCCGCTTTGCCATCCGCTCGCGCTGACACGCGTGGCCGTCGAGTTTGCGCTCGACGAGGTGCTGCCTGGGGTGCATTGCACAGCGCAGGTCGAGACGCTCGGGCGCACCGGAGTGGAGATGGAAGCGTTGACCGCCGTGCAGGTCGGGTTATTGACCGTTTATGACATGTGCAAGGCGGTGGATCGGGGGATGACGATCACCGAGGTTAAGGTGACGGAAAAGCATGGGGGGAAGTCGGGGGATTGGGTGGCGCAGGATTAAG
>NZ_DASXWY010000155.1:0-4962 GCF_036503415.1 Trinickia sp.
CGCGACGTCAATGTCACGGGTACCGTGAACGGCCAAGGCAACGGCACGGTCACGGCCGGTCGCGACATCATCGGCAACGGCACGCTCGCGTTTCAGCAAGCCGCGGTGCTCGGTGCGGCCGGCAATGTCGCTCAGACCGGCCTCGTTCAGGGGCAGGCCGTCCAGGTATCGGCGGGCGGCGATCTTGCCGTCAACAATGCGCAGTCGGCGTCGAGTCTGACGTTGAGCGCCGGTACGTCCGGTGTCGGCAATTTGAGCATCAATGGTTTGGTGTCGGCGGCGCAGGCGATCACGGCGACGGCATTCGGCAATGTCGCCGTGGCAAACGGCGGCAAGCTTGCCGCGGGATCGACGCTCGGCATCGGCGCGCTGAACGACATCACCGTCAACGGAGCTGTCGAATCCGTGAGCGACATGACGCTGAATGCGCAACTCGGCAGCTTGAATGCGACGGGCGGCATCAACAGCGGCGGTGCGCTTACGGTCACCACCGGACTCGATTTGTCGCTCGGCGCGAGCACGACATCGGTCGGCGATATGACGTTGAGCGCGGGGCGCGATGCGACGCTCAACGGCACGCTCGTCGGCGGGGGGAATGGCCTGATTGTCGCCGGACAGGACATTCTGGGCCCGGGCACGCAGTCGTTCGCTTCGGCCGCGGTGCTGAACGCGCAGCGCGACATTAGCCTGACCGGTTTGCTCCAAGCGAATTCGATTCAAGCGACAGCGGGCAACAACGCGACGCTGCATGACGTGACATCGGCCACGACACTGGCCGTGACGGCCAACGCAAACGCGGGCGGGGGCGATGTTGCCGTGACAGGAACGGCAAGTGCCGGGGGCGCTGCCACGCTGACGGCCGCGCGCGATGTGCTCGTACAAGGTTCGCTGGGCAGTGGCTCGACCCTCGGGCTCACCGCACAACGCAACGTCACGATCGACGGCTCGGTGAACTCGACCGACAACTTGAGCATCGGTGCGAACACCGGCAATGCTTCGTTGAACGGTACGACGACGACCTCCGGTGCACTGAGCGTCACGTCCGGCCTCGATACCCGCTTGGGCGGCCAAACGAATGCGACGGGCAGCGTCGATGTCGAGGCTGCGCGCAACATCACGCTCGATGGCTCGCTGGCGGGGCAGGCGGCCGGCACGCTGTCGGCCGGCCAGGACATCACCGGCGCGGGAACGGCTGCATTCGGTCAGGCGGCGGCCGTTGTGGCGAACAACAACATTGCACTGACGGGTTCGCTGCAAGGCGCGACGGTCAATGTGATTGCCGGCAACAACGCTGGGTTGGGCGCAGTGCAGGCGCTGACGGGCGATCTGAACGTGACGGCTTATGGCTTGGCCGGGCAAGGCGACGTGACGTTGACCGGCGCCGCGACCGCATATGGTTCGACCTCGTTCGCAGCGGCGCGCGACGTCAGCGTCGTCGGTGCGATCAATAGCATCGGTGCCACGAGCGTGAGTGCCGGCCGTAACGTGAGCACGGCCGATATCGGCTCGGGCAGCGATATCACGTTGAGCGCGACGAACGGCAGTATTACGACGGGCAATGCTGCGACCAATGCGAATCTTTGGGTGGATGCGGGAGGCAGCGCGTCGCTTGGCACCGTCAACGCCGCGGGTGTGGTGGCCATGCAAGCGTTGGGATTCGATGGGATCGGCGATGTGGCCGTGCGCGGCGCGCTTAGTGCTGGCAATACAGTGGCGGTGGCCGCCACGCGCGATGCGAGCTTTGCGGGCGCGGTCACGACTGGCGGCGCGTTGTCCGTATCTGCCGGGCGGAACCTGACGGCGGCCTCGACGGTTTCGGCTAACGCCGACACGACGTTGACGGCAACGAGCGGCAATCTTGCCGTGAACGGTTCGCTGTCGACGGTCGGGAATCTCACCGCGAGCGCGGGTGGCTCGCTGGCGCTGGCCGGTGGCCTGATCAACGGCAATACGACGTTGAGCTCCGGCGGCGCCATGACGCTGACCAATGGGCTTTTCGGTCTGGGCACGGCGACGCTGACATCGGGCGGTTCGATCAATGGCGGTGGTTCGCTCACGGTTGCGGGCGATATCGGCATCACGTCCGGAGCCGGTATTACGCTTGGTGCAATCGAGGGAGCGGGGCGATTCACGGCTACCTCCGTCGGCGACATGTCGTTCGGGGCGACTACCGCCGTGGGCGATGTGACGGCCAAGTCGACGAGCGGCAGCGTTGCCTTTAGCGGGCTCGTGCAATCGGGCGGTCGCGCAGACCTCGAGGCGGCTCGCAATGTCACTGCGGCGGGCGGCATTTCGTCGATGGGCAATGTGACGGTCAACGGCACGGCCGGCAACGTGAATGTCGCGGGCGTGTCGACGAACGGCGATGTGAGTATGTCGGCGGGCCAGACGTTGACGTTGAGCGGTTCGAGCACCGTTGTCGGGGAGCTCGCGCTAACGGGCGGCAATGTGACGCTCTCGGGTACGCAAAGCGGATCGAAGAACATTACTGTCGCCGCACAGAACACACTTGACGCCAGCCAGGCGACGCTCGTTTCGTCGCAGAACCTTGAGGTCAGCGGCGCGAACGTGACGCTGGGCAATGCGATTGTCGGTGGGGCGCTGAATGCGCAGGCGACGAATCAGCTGACGCTCGCGGGCAGTGCTGTCGATGTAGTAGGCGCCGCGACGCTGAGCTCGCAGCGCGGTCTTTATAACGCTAGCAACGTGCTGGCGGGCGGGGCGTTGACGGTGACGGCCCCGAACGTCACGAATGCGGCGGGTGCGTCGCTCGCTTCGACGTCGACCACGTCCATTACCGCGACCAACTTTACCAATGCGGGGCTGGTGAACGGTAAGACGACTAACGTCACGGTGGCGGGCGCACTCTCGAACGTGGGCGGATCGTTGATGGGGCTCAACAGCCTTACGATCAACACGGGGACATTGAATAATCAGAACGGGTTGATCTTCGCGGGCGATCCGAATACGACTAATGCGCCGACGACGGGGGACCTGTCGTTGACGATCAACGGTGGAGGCAGTGCGTTCGCGAACGCGAGTGGACAACTGCTGGCGCAGCGTAACCTGACGCTTGGTGCGGTCAATGCTGCGCTCGATCCTTCGCAGGGGACGATCAGCCAAGGTGGGCAACTGTCGATTACGGCTGGCAGTATCAACGTTGCGGGGACGTGGAACTACGGTGGCCAGGGCGTTTCGATCTACGGGATCAACGGTATTACCAACACCGGGACGATGAGCGGTACTGCGCCGTTGACCATTTCGACTAACGGTACGTTTACGAACTATGGGCAGGTTACCGGCAACGACGTAACGTTCAACGGAACGCTTTACAACGTCGTCAATGCGGTGATGCATGCGGGCGACGTGTTGGCGCTCAATGGAAATGTGACGAATCGGGGGACTGTCGAGGCCGCGAACACTATCAACGTGACCGGTGGCAACTACGACAATCAGGCGGGGACGACGCAGACGCAGGGCAATATCGGCTTCAACCTCGCTGGGACACTGCAGAATACCGGCGGCTCGATCTTCGCTGGGAACAACATTTCGATTAATGCGGCTGCGGTTGTCAACGATCAGACAGCGCCGACGGGGACGACGACCACCACGACCGCGATCAGCGATCCCGATCTGCTGTGGTCCTCTGTGATTGGAAAGCAGACCTGGGGGTATGAATGGATTCAAGGCGGGGATACCGGTAGCTATGGCACCGGTGAGGTCGTAGCGACTGCGACGCTGGGCAACTTGCTTTCTCCGACTGGATTGTGGGGCTCCGTTCAAGGCTTGTCCCCGGACTATAACTACGGATTCTGCGGCATTAACTGCGTGCCGACATCTGCGACGCCTATTTCCGGCTCTGGAACGGTCACATTCGACCAATTCAATGTCGAGGTGCTAAGCGATCACGGCGCCGGTGACAATCCGATGTACATGAATGTGTGGTTCGCCGAGCCAGGTCCGCAGGGCGGTGAGCTGAATACGGTGACCTTGGCGTTGCCAACAGTCTATCGAACAACGACGTCGCAACAGCTTGGTACCGCTGGCGTGATTTCCGCTGGCGGAGCCGTATCACTGACCGCAAATTCGCTGTCTAATCAGGGCGGGCAGATCGCCGCCGGCGGAAACGTCACGCTCAACGTTCAATCGTTGAATAACGGTTCCGTGGCTCCAACGGTGACGCAGGTAACGACGGATTGGGTTGACCCGACGCAACTGACGGCGTTCGTCAATCAGGTGCTCACAATGCAGATGACCCAGACCGTGACGCCTTCTGGGCTTAGCTCGGGGTATCTGGTAGCACCGAATTCGCTGGACCCGAGCGACAACATCATGCCCCTGATGTTCCTTCTCGGATCGGCGTCAACAACGCCTCAAATGTCGGCGCAGCCCGGAACGATCTCCGCAGCGCAATCGACATCGACACAGACTTGGTCTACTCCAACGGGCCTGATTGCGGCCGGAACAAACCTGACTCTCTACGGTGGAAACCTGGTCAACGCCGGGTTGCTCTACGCCGGCAACAATGTGCTTGTTGCGGCTGCGAGTCTGAC
The DNA here is from genome assembly GCF_036503415.1 of Trinickia sp. Classification (GTDB taxonomy): domain Bacteria; phylum Pseudomonadota; class Gammaproteobacteria; order Burkholderiales; family Burkholderiaceae; genus Trinickia. Next base: position 4,554 of record NZ_DASXWY010000155.1, read on the forward strand.
GAACGAAGGCGGCAACCAGCAAAGTTATTCCTCGACTGTGGGCTGCGCTTCGGGCGTGCCGAGTTCCGACTGCGGTAATGGCGGTTCGCCGCGAGGCAATAATCCAACGACCACTACGTTCAGCTATAGCCAGAATAACGCGACGATTTTCGCCGGGAACGATCTTGTCATTGCGGCGGGGCAGATCAACAACACCTACGGCAACTTGCTCGCTGGGCATGACATTGTCATTGGCGGAGTGGGAACGACAGCGACCTCGACTACACCGGCCCAAAGCCTCAACAACACCTCGGGCAACATCGTCGCGGGCAACAACGTCACGCTCAATGTTTCGGGCGCGATTACCAACAACTTGCCTCCGCCCGTGCCGGTGCACGAGAACTACGGTACGAAGGAACAGTATTCCGGC
>NZ_DASXWY010000156.1:0-27497 GCF_036503415.1 Trinickia sp.
GGCCTCGCACTCGAACACAAGCACACGCCGGAGATCGAACTGTACGCGGGGCTCGCGCACCGTCCGTTCTTCGTACCGGCCTACGGCGCATACCGGCAAGGTATCGTTCTCACCGTGCCGATTGAGTTGCGCCTCCTCCCGGCCCGTGTGGGCGGCGAGCGGCTGCACGGGTGCCTGGCGCATCGATATGCACACGCGCGTCATGTCGAGGTCATGCCACTAGCGGATGCGGACGCGCTAACGCATCTCGATCCGCAAGCGCTGAACGGAACCAACAACCTCCGGCTAGGCGTATTCATCAATGCGGACCGTGGCCAGGTGCTACTGTCTGCCGTCTTCGACAACCTCGGTAAAGGCGCATCCGGCGCGGCCGTACAAAACCTGGATCTGATGCTCGCCGCATAAGCGGCGACAATTTCGGCCGACCGTGATGGCGGCCGAGGCGATCGAATTGTCCCATCCATCGGTCCGCGTCTTCGGCACATTGTGCTTGGGATGCCGCTCTCCTTTGCGTGCTTGACATGGTCGCCATCGGAGCAGAAGGGAGGAGCAAGTCCGTCAAACTCGCTTTAACGCTCGAGCGGGTGCCGTCGCAAGACCCAGACATCGTTTTCAGCGGAACTCCGACAACACCAGCGCTCGCGCTTGATACCAAAAGCGCTTCGTATTACCGGAACGTCCGCTCATCCTGGACTGTTAATCAAGGCGCGCACGAGCGTGCCCCTGTTAGCGGATAGCTGCGTCGTTCCGGTCGACGGACCGCTCAGGTCGTCCCGCAGACCTGCAAAGGCTTCATCTCCACTGGAGTTCGCTCGACCTTTCCATCCTGGACCTTCAGTTGGGCAACACTGACCCGCATTGGAATTTTGAAGTCGTCCGTTAAAACGACTTCGTAGTCCGCTCCCGTTGCCGGAGTGAAGCTAAGAAACCTCCAGGACTTGTAATACCGAAAGCCATCGCCGTTGCCCCAATGTGCCGAGAAAACAAGTGGGGTGCCAGCCTTGACGATGACCTCAGCGTATGTGAGTTTGGACACATCCCCAAGGTCGTTCGGCATGTTCTGCCTTGGCTGGCTCGAGAGCCAAGTTGCCGCATTGAGTGAGTGCGCCTGGTAGGTGATGAAGGCGAGTGAACGAATTGCTGGGTCCGCCTCTGCATAGCACGCTGCACTTCCGTGCTCACGCACACTCAATGAACCGTTGCCGACGAAGCGAAAACGTACTCGTGCTGTCGTGTCGTTCGGCCCCAGTTTGATATCGGTCGTGAGCAGAGGTGGAACGCAAGCGGAAAGCAATGACGCCGAAACGGCATATAAAGCGATTGCTCGAAAGCGTGGGAATGCGTGTAGTAGTCTATTCATGGGAACGCGATTGAGATTTTGCCTTCGTAGGCGTTGGGCACTGCAAACATCGTACCGTCTTTCGAATGAGCAACCAGTCTCTCACTGTTCGAGGAGGATGCGGCATAAATGACCATATACTTCGCACTGGCCGGTATTTCCGCTCTGGCGAAATAGTACGAGGTGGCGAAATAGTGGTGACTGGGCTTCAACGGCTCGAGAGGATTTAGTCCCAGGGTGCGCCGGTCGTCGTCGAGAAAAAGTACGCGCGGTTTGAAAATGGTGACATAGGGCAGCAGCACCGCCCCGGCAGCGTTGCCATACGTTCTCACTTCTACCACTTGCGGATGCGATTCCGGAAGTTTATAGGCTAAAAAAGTGGAGCGACCTTCGGGAAAGTCGAACGTGGGGCTTTGTCCGATTTTGACTGACACGCTGTCGACACCCTCGGGCCCAAGGTCGCCAAAATGAACACTTTGCAAAGTGGAGCAGCATTGTGCCGGCGCTGGAGGCTCGAACGAAATGGGCGGGCGCGATGCGCAACCAGATGTCCCCGCGATGCAAACGCTCGCGAGTACGTAGATTACAGGCTTTATTTTTGACATGATGCTTTCAGGCACCTTTACTTAATGTACGGGCCGCCAGGAGCAGCGGCGACAAAGACTGCGGCCAAAGTCGGACTAGTTGATTATCTACGCGGCATGTTGTGATAACGGCAAATACCAGTCATTCTTAAGGTCCGATTGTGCGTTCGGCTTGGGCCTCCCGTCAGTTCGGACTCAACGGTCGCCGCGGGTCTTAGTGTTCCAACTCACGCATACGGGCGAACTCATCAGCATTTCCTCGCATCGAAAGCGCCTGACGGAAGTACTCCCGTGGCATCGGGAACACCTTTCGATGCTCGAGTTGGCTACGAAGGCGCGCGGCGTACTTCGCGGCGTCCTCTCGATGATGCTCACGTACACAACCTCGTGTGCGCAGCTCCTGCCGTGGGGAAAGCGCTCCTCCAGGTGGGGGCCGTGTGCGATTCCTTGGTCGTAGCTCATTGAGATTTGGCCCCCCGTTCTTGGTTGTTCGACTGTCCCGCTCGCTGTTCAAGTACAAGTTCAGAAAGCGAGTGTTGCCGACCTTCACCATCGAAAGCATGAAGGCCTTCCGATGGGTCCTGACGCATAAACTGAGTGTATTCATTGGCAGAACGTTGCCGGGTGTCGGCTGGGTTCTGATGGCAAGGATGTTGCTACGATTGGCTACTAGACGGTGCTGAAGTACAACCGGATTGCTCGTCCTGAAGACAGGGTGTTCTGATGCAATACACTCGCGACGACCTGGTGGCGTTTATCCGTGAAGAAGCATGCATGTCTTCCAAGAAACCCATTACCGATGACATGGATGTGGTGTACTCCCTCGGGCAGCATGGTGACGACGCCGATGAGTTCATGGAGAAGTACTTCGACACTTTCAAAGTGGACCGAGGCGACTACGACTTTCGTCGGTACTTCTTCATGGAGGGTGAAGGTCTCATCTCACACTTCTTTCAAACATTTATTCTGCGAAGGCCCCATTCACTGAAGAGAGAAACGATGACGGTCGGAATGCTCTATAAGGCAGTCCTCCGCCGCAAATGGGATTGCGAAGCTTTGTCGGAGAAGAAGTACTACTAGCGATGGCATCTCGCGGAAGGGTCACGGCCGCGTTCGGCGAGTCTGTATTTGAGATCCCCCTCACTCCACCGTAACCGACTTAGCCAAATTCCGCGGCTTATCGACATCCGTCCCCCGCGCACAAGCGGTGTGATACGCCAACAACTGCAGCGGCACCACATGAAGAATCGGCGAGAGCATTCCATAATGCTCGGGCATCCGAATCACGTGAATGCCTTCTCCATTCCCGATCCGCGTATCCGCATCGGCGAACACATACAGCTGCCCACCGCGCGCCCGCACTTCCTGAATATTCGATTTCAGCTTTTCGAGCAGCGCGTCGTTCGGCGCCACCGTCACCACCGGCATCGCCTCCGTCACGAGCGCGAGGGGCCCATGCTTGAGCTCTCCAGCCGGATAAGCTTCCGCATGAATATACGAAATCTCCTTGAGCTTCAACGCACCTTCTAGCGCGATAGGAAAGTGCATGCCACGCCCGAGGAACAGCGCATTTTCCTTGCGGGAAAACTCTTCCGACCAGGCGATGATTTGCGGCTCCAGCGCCAGCACGCTGTTCAATGCCGCGGGCAAATGCCGCAAGCTCTTCACATACTGCGCCTCGAGCTGAGCATCCACATGCCCGCGCAGCTTACCGAGCGTCACCGCCAGCACAAAAAGCCCAACGAGCTGCGTGGTAAAGGCCTTCGTCGAAGCCACACCGATCTCGCGCCCGGCCCGCGTCATAAACGCCAGTTCCGTCAAACGCACCATCGCGCTCGTCGAAACATTGCAAATCGCGAGCGTATGCTTATGCCCCAACTCCTGCGCATGCTTGAGCGCCGCAAGCGTATCGGCCGTCTCGCCCGATTGTGAAATCACCACCACCAGCGCCTTCGGGTTCGGCACCGACTCGCGGTAGCGATACTCGCTGGCAATCTCCACCTGCGTCGGAATTTTCGCAATCGATTCGAGCCAATACTTCGCGGTCAGCCCCGAGTAATAGCTCGTGCCGCAAGCCAGAATCAGCAAGCTGTCGATCTCGCGAAACGCCGCTTCGGCGCCTTCGCCAAACAGCGCAGGGTCAAGCGTATCGCCCTGCGGCAACGTATCGGAGATCGCGCGCGGCTGCTCGAAGATCTCCTTTTGCATGAAGTGCCGATACGGCCCGAGTTCAACGGCACCGCCATAAGCGTGAACCGTGCGAACTTCGCGCTGGGCGTCCTGCCCGGCACGATCGCAAATGCGCACGCCGTCGAGCGTCAGCTCGCAAACATCGCCCTCTTCCAGGAACATGAACCGGTCCGTGCTGCCGGCAAGCGCCAGCGCATCGGACGCCAGAAAGTTCTCGCCCTCACCCAAGCCCACGACGAGCGGCGAACCTTGTCGCGCGCCCACCACCGTATGCGGCTCGTCCTTGTGCACGACGGCGATCGCATACGCGCCATGCAGTTGCCGCGTCGCCTCGCAAACGGCCTCGTAGAGACTGCCGCGATAAAGGCTGTGCACGAGATGAGCGATCACCTCCGTATCAGTCTGCGAAACGAACTCGTAGCCCTTGCCGCGCAGCATCTCGCGCAGCGACTCGTAGTTTTCGATGATGCCGTTGTGAACGAGCGCGACGGTATCGCGCGAGAAAATCGGGTGAGCGTTGTCGGTCACCGGGGCGCCGTGCGTGGCCCAGCGCGTATGCGCGATGCCGGTCACGCCTTCGAGCCGTCCTTCATGGACTTGCGCATCGAGGTCCGCCACGCGCGACACGCTGCGCGCACGGCGCGGCGCGTCGCCGGCCAGCACGGCCACACCGCAAGAATCGTAGCCGCGATATTCGAGGCGGCGAAGTCCTTCGATGAGAACGGAGACGATATTTCGCTGCGCAACCGCGCCGACAATGCCACACATGGTTCTATCCCTTCCTCGATGAAACTTCCGCCATTTGCAGCGCACGCCGCGCGCGCGCCGGTTCGTATTCTGATCGGCCTCGTCAGCCCTTTTTCTTCACCGGACGCACGTAACCCGTTCGGGTACGCTGCGTCTTCTCATTGAGCACGAGCGTATCTTCGGGTACATCCTTCCAGACGGTCGTCCCCGCGGCAATCGTGACGCCCCGCCCAACACGCACAGGTGCCACGAGCTGCGTATCGGAGCCCACGAACACGTCGTCCTCGATCACCGTGCGATGCTTGTTCGCGCCGTCGTAGTTGCAAGTGATCGTACCGGCGCCCACATTGACCCGCGCCCCGACGTCCGCATCGCCGATATAAGTGAGGTGGTTCGCCTTGGAGCCCCGCCCGAGCGCGGCATTCTTGACTTCGACGAAGTTGCCGATGTGCACCTCGTCCGCAAGCGCCGTGCCGGGCCGCAGCCGCGCATAAGGGCCAAGTACGGTGCGCTCGCCCACGGCCGCCCCGTCGATATGCGTGAACGGCTCGATGCGCGTACCGGCGCCGATCGTTGCGTTGCGCAACACGCAGTGCGCGCCGACGCTCACGTCGTCACCGAGCGTGACCTCGCCTTCGAACACGCAGTTGACGTCGATCGAAACGTCGCGCCCGCAGCTCAATGCACCGCGCACATCGAGCCGCGCAGGATCGGCCAGCGTCACGCCGGCTTGCAGCAACGCGTCGGCGACGTTGCCTTGATGAATCCGCTCGAGCTCGGCCAGTTGCGCCTTGCTGTTCACGCCAAGGGTTTCCCATTCCTCGTCGGGCTGCGTCGTGACCACATCGAAACCGGCTTCGATGGCGCGCTCGACGACATCGGTCAAATAGTACTCACCCTGCGCGTTGTCGTTCTTCAGCGCGCCGAGCCACATCGCGAGCTGTGCCGTGGGCGTCACGACGATGCCGGTATTGATCTCGGCAATGCGCAGCTCTTCGAGCGTGGCATCCTTCTGCTCGACGATGCGCACGACGTAGCCCGCGGGGTCCCGCACGATGCGGCCGTACCCGTGAGGATCGTCGAGCGTGACCGTGAGCAGGCCATAGCGGCCGTCCACGGCTGCGTCGACGAGGCGTTTGAGCGTCGACGCCTTCGTCAGCGGCACATCGCCGTACAGCACGAGCGTGGGCTGGGCCGGATCGAGCAGCGGCAGGGCCTGCTGCACGGCGTGACCGGTGCCAAGCTGCTCATGCTGCACGGCGAACTTGATGTCCGGGGCGGCCACGGCCTGCTGGACGGCCTCGCCGCCGTGCCCGACAACGACGACGATGCGAGTCGGAGACAGCATTCGCGCCGTTTCGATGACATGGGATAGCAATGGCCGGCCGGCCAATGGGTGGAGCACTTTGGGCAACGCGGAGCGCATCCGTTTGCCGGCGCCTGCGGCCAAGACGACGATATTCATTGCGTCGACACGAATAGAGAGGTATCAGGTGCGCGATTCTAACATCGCGCTCTTTACACCAAAGCGGCACGGCACACGCTCAAGGCGCACCCGCGCATCAGAGGTCGTCGAATTGCGCGAACGAGATCGGTTGTGCTGCGCCGGCATCCCCGCCGCCCGCTCCGTCCGCTGAACAAGGGTCATCGTCGAAAGCGATGTCTCCAAGCGGATCGGCGTTGCCCGTCGCGCGCAATCCCGCAAACGGAAAAAGCCGCGGATCCATCAAATGCGACGGCACGACGTTCGAAAGCGCATTGAACATGTTCTCCACACGCCCCGGAAACCGTTTGTCCCACTCGCGAATCAGCGCTTTCATTTCCGCACGCTTCAGATTCGGCTGACTCCCGCACAGATTGCAGGGAATGATCGGAAACGCACGTAATTCGGCGTATTTCTCGAGGTCGGTCTCTTTAACATAGGCGAGCGGCCGGATCACGACGTTCTTGCCGTCGTCCGACTGCAGCTTGGGCGGCATGCCCTTGAGCTTGCCGCCGTAAAAAAGATTGAGCAACAGCGTCTGCAGGATGTCGTCGCGATGATGGCCGAGTGCGATTTTCGTGGCGCCGAGCTCGCCGGCCACACGGTAGAGAATGCCGCGCCGCAGCCGCGAGCACAGCGAACAGGTGGTCTTGCCCTCGGGCACGAGCCGCTTGACGATGCTGTAGGTGTCCTGGTTCTCGATATGGAACGGCACGTTCATGCTGCTCAGATACTCGGGCAGCACATGCTCGGGAAAGCCGGGCTGCTTTTGATCGAGGTTCACGGCCACGATATCGAAATGGATCGGCGCGCGCTCGCGCAGCCGCAGCAAAATATCGAGCAACGCGTAACTGTCCTTGCCGCCCGACATGCAGACCATGACCTTGTCGCCATCCTCGATCATGTTGAAATCGCCGATCGCCTGCCCGACCAGACGCGCAAGCCGCTTGAACAGCTTGTTGTTCTCGTAGGCTTCCTTCTGTTCGCGGCGCGTGAGCGCCTGGCGCGCTTGCCCTGCCTCGGCGTTCGCGGCGGCGTGTTCTGGCGCATTCATCTCAATCTTCCTCTTTGATGCGAAAGACTTCGACGCCCACGGCATCGCAGTCCGGATAAACATCAGGCTTTTCGGTCGATACGCTCACGGCCCTCACCTGCGGATGCGCGAGCAGCACGCGGGCGACGTCGTCGCACAGCGTCTCCTGCAAATGGATATGGCCGCGGCCGACGCGATCGGCGATCGTCGCGCGCATGAAGTCATAGTCGACAACCTCATGAAGCTTGTCGTCGACAGGCGTCGTCTGCGCGAGCGGCACGAACAGCTCGACGTTGATGACGACGCGCTGCTCGCCGCGCTTTTCGAACTCGTGCACGCCGATATTGATGAAAACTTCGTAATTGCGCAGAAAAAGCCTGCGACAGTCGGCGAGCCGGGGGTGCAAGAGAGCGCAAACCATATTCATTCCAATCAAAAAATGCGCACCGGCGATGCCTCATCGCATCCGGCCAAGCTCGCCAATCGAGCGTCGCGCCCGGCACAGGCGCCCCGGTCTCCCGAAACGCTACTTGCCTTCGGGCGTCAAAAACATCACATCGCGCGGCAGCGGCACGAGATGCTGGCCGCCATCCACGACGAGCGTCGCCCCCGTCACGCCCGACGCATCGGCGAGATAGCAGGCCGCCTGCACGATGTCCTCGAGACGCGACGCACGGCCGAGCGGCGTGACGCGGTGCGCGGCGGCAAAGCCTTCGGGCGTCTGATCGGCCGAGGGCAAGGTCAGCCCCGGTGCGATACCGACCACGCGCACTTTCGGTGCCAGCGCCTGTGCCAGCGCCACCGTTGCCGTCTGCAGCGCCGCCTTGGACAACGTGTAGGACAAATAGTCCGGATTCAGGTTGTAAAGCTTCTGATCGAGCACGTTGATGACGACACCGCGCTCGGCCTCGTCTTCGCAGGCGGCCGCGGGCGTCGCCGCATGCAGTGCGCGCGCCAGTACGAGCGGCGCACCCAAGTTGACCGCCATCAGTTGCAGCAGCGTCTCGTAGCCGACGGTCACCGCCGTATCCTCGACGAAACGCGAAGCGTTGTTGACGATGCAGCGCGGTCGGCCCAGCGCGGCCGTGCAGGCCGGCACGAGCTGCGCCACGTCCTCCTCGACCGCCAGATCCGCTTCGAGCGCGCAAGCGCGGCGGCCCAGCGCGCGAATCTCGGCGACGACGCCCTCGGCCTCGCGGCCCGATGTGCCGTAATGGACGGCCACATCCCAGCCTTTTGCAGCGAAGCCGAGCGCCAGTGCCCGGCCGATGCGCCGCGCCGCGCCCGTGACGAGCACGACGCGCCCGTGCGCGCCGGCGCCACCGGCGGGAGTGGCGCGACTGGCACCTGCGTCAGGACTCGCGCGCGGATCGGATGGGGCGCTCATTTACAATGCCGGAATGAATCAGAATGCTCACAAACCCGGTAGTTTACCCGTTCCGGACGCGGACGCGCTGGCGGCCTCCCAGGCGCTCGTCGCGCTCGTTCGAGACGACATCGCGGCGGCCGGCGGCTGGCTGCCGTTCGATCGGTACATGGAGCGCGTCCTGTATGCCCCGCGCCTCGGCTACTACAGCGGCGGAGCGCGCAAATTCGGCCTGCGCGCGCAAGACGGCAGCGACTTCGTCACGGCGCCCGAACTCTCCCCGCTTTTTGCGTCGACACTCGCGCGCCCCGTCGCCCAAGCGCTGGCCGAGAGCGGCACGCGCGAATTGATCGAATTCGGTGCTGGCACGGGCAAGCTCGCCGCGGGCCTGCTCACGGCACTGGACGCGCTCGGCGTGCCGTTCGACAGCTACGCCATCGTCGAGCTGTCGGGCGAGTTGCGCGAGCGCCAGCGCGAGACGATCGAGGCGCTCGCCGGGGAGCTCGCGCAGCGCGTACGCTGGCTCGATGCGCTGCCCGAGCGCTTCGCCGGTGTCGCGTTAGGCAACGAGGTACTCGATGCGATGCCGGTCAAGCTTTTCGTACGCACGGGCGGCGTATGGCATGAGCGCGGCGTCGCGACGGGCGCGGACGGAAAACTGGGCTTCGCCGACCGCCCCACCGGGCGTGAAGACGCCAACGCTGAACATGGCGGCACGGTGCTCACCGATTACGACGCCGCCGTGCTGGCCGAACTCGACGAGCGGATCGACCCGTCGATCGACTACGTAGCGGAAACGCACGCGGCTGCCGCAGCCTTCACACGCACTGTCTGCACGATGCTTTCCAGCGGCGCGGCGTTTTTCATCGACTATGGCTTTCCACGTCACGAGTACTACCATCCGCAACGTGCGCAAGGCACGCTCATGTGCCATTACCGCCACCACTCCCACGACGATCCGTTCTTTCACCCGGGATTGCAGGACATCACCGCTCACGTCGAATTCACGGCGATTGCCGTCGCGGGAACGGAAGCGGGCGCCGATCTGCTCGGCTATACGTCGCAGGCCCGGTTTCTGATGAATGCGGGCATCACGGAGGCACTGGCCGAACTCGACGCGTCCGACACGTCGCGTTTCCTGCCGGCGGCGAATGCGGTACAGAAGCTGCTTTCCGAAGCCGAGATGGGCGAACTCTTCAAGGTGATCGCCTTCTCGCGCGGCATCGAGCGGACCGTGGATGCGTTCGCGCGCGGCGATCGTTCGCACACGCTATGACGTCATGAAGCGCCGGCGTCCTCGCTGAGCGCGTCGGGCGCCTGGCCCAGCGCCGCCGCCACGGCCGCGACACGCGCGCGATGCACGGCTTCCTTTATCTTCTCGGCTCCCGCGGGCTTGCCCTCCTGCGCTTGCCCCTGCCCCTGCTGCGCCTGGGCTTGGGCGATGGCCCCGGCATCCACCGCCCGGGCGGCCACGAGCGCCACGCGCAGCCGCTCGGCCTGAGGATATTCGCGCATTTCGAAACCTAACCGCCCGCGCGCATCGGATTCGCAGGCCTGTAGCGCTTCGGCGAAGCGCGCCGGCTTGCGCAGGGCGTCGGAGCGCTCCAGAAGGCGCACGAGTGCCGCCGCGCCCATGTCCATCACGCGGTGAATGTTGCCGTGCTCGCGCGCCACGAGCAGCGCCAGATCGCGGCATTCGTTCGGCACACGCAACCGCTCGCACATCGGCCTGAGCAGATCGACGCTGCGCATCTCGTGGCCGACATGTCGCGGCAAGACGTCAGCCGGTGTCGTCGCCTTGCCCAGATCGTGCGTGAGTGCGGCGAATCGCACGGCCAGCGCATAACCGCGCGCGGCGGCGTAATCGACGACCATCATCACATGCACGCCGGTATCGACTTCGGGATGGTAGTCAGCGCGCTGCGCGACACCGAAGAGCGCGTCGACCTCGGGCAGTACGCGCGCCAGCGCCCCGCAGTCGCGCAATGCCGCAAACATGCGCGAAGGCTTGTTTTCCATCAGGCCGCGCGAGATTTCCTGCCAGACGCGCTCGGGTACGAGCGCATCGACTTCGCCGGCCGCGACCATCGTTTTCATCAGCGCCAGCGTATCGGGCGCCACGTCGAAATCGTGGAAGCGGGCCGCGAAGCGCGCGAGGCGCAAGATGCGTACCGGATCTTCGACGAACGCCTCACCGACATGCCGAAACCGCTTTTCAGCGAGATCGCGCTGCCCGTCGAACGGATCGATGACAGGCCCCGTCAGTTCGCCGTCGGGCCGGACTTCGCGCGCCATCGCGTTGATGGTCAGGTCGCGCCGTGCCAGATCCTCTTCGAGCGTCACGTCCGGCGCATAGTAGAACTGAAACCCGTGATAACCGGCGGCCGTCTTGCGCTCGGTACGTGCGAGCGCGTACTCCTCCTGGGTGGCCGGATGCAGAAAGACGGGGAAGTCCTTGCCCACGGGGCGATAACCCTGCGCAACCATCTGCTCGGGTGTCGCGCCGACCACGACATAGTCGCGGTCCGACACGGGCACGCCGAGCAGTTCGTCACGAATGGCACCGCCTACAGCGTAAATCTTCATTGCGGCGTTTCGTATTTGTCGAGCCGATGCGTTTCCCGCAGGGCGCTTTCGATCCACTCCCGCACCGCCGGCAACGCGGTGATGTGCCTGGCGTAAGCGCTCGCCGCCTCGGACAGCTTCGGGGCATAGGTATTGAACCGCATGACGACCGGCGCATACATCGCATCGGCGATCGTAAACGACGCGCCAAAGAGGAAAGGACCGCCGTAGCGCGCAAGGCATTCGGACCAGATCGCATCGATGCGGGCAATGTCGGCCAACGCACCGGGCGTGGCATTGGCACCTGGCCACTTCGCCCGGATGTTCATCCACATGGCCGAACGAAGCTCGCCGAAGCCGCCGTGCATTTCGCTGGCGGCCGAGCGCGCATGCGCGCGCGCCGCGGGTTCGCGAGGCCATAGCGCCAGCTCGGGAAAGCGCTCCGCGAGCGTTTCGGCAATGGCCAGCGATTCCCATACCGACTGCCCCTCGTCGGTGACGAGGCAAGGCACCTTGCACGAGGGCGAATACTGGAGAATCCGTGCGGGCGTGGACGCTTCTCCAAGCTCGATGGAGATTTCGTCGAACGGAATGCCCGCCTGGCGCATCAGCACCCAGGGCCGCATCGACCACGAGGAATAGTTCTTGTCACCGATTACGAGTTTCATATCGCGAGTTGTGATGAGAAGGTTGAGCAAGCGACTGACTACGGCACATCACGACGGCCGTCAACGACCGGCCGTCGTACGAAACGCACTGAAGCGCGATCTGAGCGAAGCATTGCCGAGATAGGCCGGCGCGATGGCCTCCATGCTCGCCGGCTCGATGCCGAGTTCGGGTGCAAGCGGGCCGCTCAGCACGGCATCGCGCGTCATCGAATCGAGGTTGTCTCGCGTGAGCACGGCTCCCGGCAACATCTCGAACGTCATGGCCTGCATATAGGCGAGAGCATCGGGCAAACGCACGATGCGCGCGTGACGCCGCACCGCGTCCCCGCAGAACTTCACGAGCGCTTCGAGCGTATAGACCGTCGGCCCGCCCAGTTCGTAGGTGCGCCCGCTTGCCGCATCGAGATCGAGCGTGTTCACGATCGCGCTCGCCACGTCGCCGACAAAGACGGGCTGAAACTTCGCATCGGGCTTTGCGAGCGGAATCACCGGAAAGAGGCGCTGCAGTAGGGTAAAGGTATTCAGGAAGTTGTCTTGCGGCCCAAATACGACCGACGGACGAAAAATCGTCGTGGCCAGCCGCGATCCGGCGCGCACGGCTTTTTCGCCATCGCCTTTCGAGCGCAGATACATGCTCGGCCCGGCGGGATCGGCATTGAGCGCGCTGATATGAACGAGCCGATGCACACCCTTGCCTTCGCAAGCGGCCACGATTTTCGCCGGGAGCTCGACATGCGCGCTCGCAAATTCGCGCCCGTAGGGACGGCCCCGCCCGCCATGGAGCGTGCCGACCAGGTTCACGACCGCATCGGCGCCTTCGACGAAGCGCGCGAGCGCGACAGGATCGAAGACATCGACTTCGAGCACGTCGATGGGCAGCATCGTCAGATGACGTGCGCGTGTGCGACTTCGCGTGGCCAGCCGGACGGACTTGCCCGCCGCGACGAGCGCATTGGCCAGATGTGAGCCGATAAAGCCGGAACCGCCGATCAACGCTACGGATTGATGCCGCATCTTCGCCTCCTTTCGCTATGGCCGCCGAAGCACTCGCGCGCGCAGGGCGCACAGCGAGCTGCGCACCGGGGCGGCCGCTAAGCGGCGTCAGTTTGGCAGGATGGCGCCGAGCCTGGCCTTCAGCGATTGCGGACGGCCTTCGAACAGCGCCGCGTAGTAGACCGTGTTCGACAGCACATTCTTGACGTAGTCGCGGGTCTCGTTGAACGGAATGGTCTCCGCGAAAATGGCCCCTTCGACGGCACGCGGCAACGCCGCCTGCCATTGCCGCGGCCGCCCCGGGCCGGCGTTGTAGCCGGCGGTCGCGAGCACGGCCGAACCGTCGAACTGATTGTAGATCATCGACAGATAGGTCGTGCCGAGCAGGATATTCGTGTTGATGTCGTTGAGCTCGGCCGGCGAGACGGCGCCAAGACCGATCTTCCTCGCGACCATCTTCGCGGTGCCCGGCATCAGCTGCATGAGGCCGCCCGCGCCGACACCCGAGCGCGCGTCGATGATGAAGCGCGACTCCTGACGAATGAGCCCGTAGGCCCATTCCACGTCGAGCCCGTTGGTCTGGGCATCGCGCTCGACGATATCGCGAAACGGCGACAGGTACCGCAGCGAAAAATCATGCTCGGTTCGCGTGCGATCCGCCGTGTTGACGGTGCGATCGTAAAGCTGGATTCGGCGGGCATACTCGGCCACCGCCAGCAATTGGCGGTCCGTCATCCCGCGCAGCGGCCAATTCCACTCGCGATTGCCCTCGAGCCGCAGGTTCAGCGCAAAAAAGCGCCGCGCGAGCTCGAAGCCCGGCGTCTTGGCGACAGCCTCGACTTCCGCGTCGGTCACCGTGGTCTTCGGCGGGATCTCGATCTTGCGTCCCAGCTCTTCGGTGGCCAGTTGGCCGTAGAAATCGAAGCGCGAGGCGATACGCTCGAATTCCTCGTTCGCCGCGGCCGTCTCGCCGGCCTGCTTCAGCGCGCGCGCGTGCCAGTAGACCCAGGCCGGCCTGCCGCGCAGCGGTGTGGGCATCTGCTCGATCGACCAGCGCACCATCGTCCAGTCGCCCGCCAGCAAGGCGCTGCGTGTGCGCCACTCATAGGCCGGGTACGAAAGCGGTGCATTCGCGGACAGGCGGAACCAATCGACCGCGCCCGGCACCTGCCGCGCCGCGGCCTGATAGCCGATCGTGCCCCAACCGATCGCACGTTCGGCGAGCGAAAGCTGCGGCGCGACCGTCGCGAAGGTGGCGGCCGCCGCGGCCGCGTCGTTGCGCGCCATGACGGTGATGGCCAACAGGGCGAGCTCGTGCGAGGCGGAATCCGCGCCGATACCGTTCGCGAGCAGGAGCGGCGGCGCGCTCGTCGCCTGTTCGAAGCGCGTCGCATCGGGTCGCGCCGCGCCGAGCGCGTCGGCGATACGGCTGCCCGTCGTCGTGGCGTTCTGTTCATAGGCGAGGAGAATCTGCTGCCACACGTCCTCGGGCGTGAATTGCTTCTCAGCCGCAAGTGCGGTGATCAGATCGACGCAGCCGTCGCCGTAATAGCGCGGCTCCACGAGCAGCGCGCGCGCCGCATCGGCCACGTATTCGCCGCGCGCGGCGCGCGACTCGAGCGCATAACATTTGATCTGCGTATCGTCGTCCAGCACGAAGCGGGCATATTGGGCGTCGAAATTGCGCCAGTCGTGCCGCGCGCCGAGCACCGTCAGATAGTCGTTGCGCATGCGGTCGGCGAGCGCTTCGCCGTCGTGCCGCTTCAAGAAAGACAGCACGGGCTCGTCGGGCGCGTCGAGCCGGGCATGGCCCGAGCTGTCGAAAAGCTGGGGCTTGATCTGGAAGTACTCGAGATAAGACGGCGCCGGATAGTCCGGGATCATGCTCGCGAGCTGCGCGGCACGCGCCGCGTCGTTGTTGCGGGCCGCCTCGCGCAATTGCACGAAAATGCGGTCGTCGCTCATCGGAGCGGGGGCCGCGTGACGCCCGGCGGACGCCGTGCCGCACGCAACGAGTGCCGCCGCGGCGAAAGCGGAGCAAGCCGCGCGATATACTCGAAAGAAGCGTTTCGACATCATGATCGGTGGAGCAAAAATTGAGCGACAGCATAGCACGCAACGTTGCGTCGAATTCGAAAGCCGAACTGCGCAAAGCCTTGCGTGACGTGCGTCACGCGGCGGCTGCGGCAACCGGCGCGAATGCGGCGCTCGGCATGCATGTGCTCGAAGCGCTCGAGCGCTTCGCGCCGCACACGGTGGGGTTCTATTGGCCTCTGCCGGGGGAATTCGATGCACGCGACGCACTCTCGCGCTGGCTCGCGCAAGACGTTCGTCGGCAAGCCGCTTTGCCCGTCATCGCGATGAAAGGCCATGCCCTCGTTTTTCATGCATGGGCACCCGATACGCCGATGCGAATCGGCCATCACCGGATACCCGAGCCGCTCGACACACCCGCCGTGTTGCCCGACCTGCTGCTGATTCCATGCGTGGGCTTCGATGACGAAGGCTACCGGCTCGGCTACGGCGGCGGCTATTACGATCGAACACTGGCCGGATGGCCAGGCACGAGCCGTCCAGCGACCATCGGCATTGCCTATGACGCCTGCCGCATCGCCTCGCTGCCGCGCGAGCTGCACGATCTGCCGCTCGATGCCATCGTTACCGAAACGGGCGAGCGCGCGCGCTTTACGACCTGAGCGCGCCCGCGCCAATGAAGGAACCAAGCGCCGCTGCGCCGCTACAGCGAAGCCGCCGCGCGCGCAGCCGTGTCGTAAAGGCCCGATGCGTTTCGCATGAGTTGCGCCGCCGCGCCGATCTGCTCATTGACGAGGCCGCTTTCCTTGAGCGCGGCGATGAGGCAACGCTCGCGGACATCGCGGTACCGCGCGCAGAGCTCGCGCCCGGTGGCGGTCGCCGAGAAGAACACTTCCTTGCCTGTCTTTTCGCTTTTTACATACCCTCTAGCCACGAGCTTCTTCAACGCATACGTGGCGACGTGCGTATCCTCGATGTTCAGCACGAAGCAGATGTCGGCGAGCTTCTTTTTGCGGTCCCGGTGGCTCACGTGGTGCAGCAACGACACCTCGACAGGCGTCATGTCCTTGCCGCCGGCGGCTGCCATGCAGCGCACCATCCAGCGATTGAACGCATTGCTCGCCATGATGAGTCCATACTCGAACTCGGACAGCTCGGCACTGGTCTCGGAAACGAGGTGCTCCGAGGACACGATCTTGGTCGGTTGACGCGACATGGCAGCCACTTTGAATACGACGAAACGATGATGGTCGCAGTGTACGACGCGCGCGCCGCCCGCACGCTTGGCGAAAACTCTTATTTGTAAATTATCGATATTTTATCGATAATACGTTAGAACGGAACGAGCGGCGGCTTTGGCGCGCCCTTTTTGGATCGATGTCAACGAGACTCCGGCGATGACCCCACCCCGCATCTTTCCGTTCGGCGACGCAGCCTTGGTCTGCGAAGTGCCGCCCCCCGCCACGCTCGAGTGCCAGGAGCGCCTCTGGGCCATGGCCGAGATTGCGCGGCACTGGCCGCACGTCGTCGAAGTCGTTCCCGGCATGAACAATCTGACAATCGTCTTCGATCCGCTCGCGGCCGATAGCGCAACGCTAGCCGGCGGGCTGGCGACAGCCTGGGAAAGCGCCGAAAGCGCCGCGACGGCGGGGCGCCTCGTCGAGATCCCCGTGCATTACGGCGGCGAATCCGGGCCGGATCTCGCCGATGTGGCGCGGCACACGGGGCTCGACGCGGAAGCACTCGCCAGGCGGCATGCCGCGGGCGAATACATCGTGTTCTTTCTCGGCTTTCAGCCGGGCTTCGCCTACCTCGGGGGGCTCGATCCCGCGCTCCATACGCCGCGCCGCGCGGTGCCGCGGATCGAAGTTCCGGCAGGCTCCGTGGCGATCGGCGGCGCACAGACCGGTATCTATCCGGCTGCATCGCCGGGCGGCTGGCACTTGATCGGCCGAACGGCCGTGACGCTCTTCGATCCCGCCGCCACACCGCCCACGCTCTTGCAACCCGGCGATCGCGTCCGCTTCACCATTGCGGAGATCGAACGATGATCGAAGTGCTTCGCGCAGGCATCCTGACTTCGGTGCAGGATCTGGGCCGCCCCGGCTACCGGCATCTCGGCATCGCCACGGCGGGCGCGCTCGACACGCTCGCGCTCGAAGTCGGCAACCGGCTCGTCGGCAATGCGCCGCAGGCCGCGGCCATCGAGGTGACGATGGGGCCGACCGCGCTGCGCTTCACGCAAGCCACACGCGTTGCGATCACCGGCGCGCAGTTCGACGCCTCGCTCGACGGCAAGCCCGTCTATGCGTGGTGGAGCCTTCCCGTGCGGGCGGGACAGGAACTGATCTTGCATGGGGCCGTGCGTGGCATGCGCTCCTATGTTTGCGTGCGCGGGGGCATCGATGTGCTGCCGATGCTCGGTTCGCGCAGCACAGACCTGTGCGCGCGCTTCGGCGGACTGGGCGGACGGGCGTTGCGCGAAGGCGATCGTCTCGCCGTCGGCACGCCGTCGACACAACCGGGCTCGGGCATCGCTGTGCAGGCGCCGCCTTTCGGCGTCAAGGCGCCGCAATGGTGCCGCTTCGCGGCGGCCGGCCAGGAACCGGTCCGGCGCGGCAAGCATCTGGCCGGGGCCGAGCGTGCGGTGGCGATACGCGTGCTGCGCGGCCCCGAGTACGAAAGCTTCACGGCGCTCGCGCATGAAGCGCTTTGGTCCGACGAGTGGCGCGTGACGCCGCAGAGCAACCGCATGGGCTACCGGCTCTCGGGCTCGACGCTCGCGCGCGAAGCGCAAGGCGATCTGCCTTCCCACGCTGTCTTGCCGGGCACGATCCAGGTGCCGCCGAGCGGGCAGCCCATCGTGTTGCTGGCCGATGCGCAGACCACGGGCGGGTATCCGCGCATCGGAGCCGTCATTCAGGCGGATTTATGGAAACTCGCGCAACTGCGATTGAACGGCAGCGTACGGTTCGTACCGAGCTCTCGCGAGGAAGCCGTCCTCGCCCTCGGTGAAGAGCGCGCCTATCTGCGCCAGATCGATGTCGCGATGGTCATGTATGAGGAGCGGTTGCGACAGTCGGCACGCGCCGCTTGAGCGGTCTTGGAACGAGGAAGTCATGGAAATCGATTTGAATGCCGATCTTGGCGAAGGCAGCGGCTCCGACGAAGCGCTGCTCGATCTCGTCAGCTCGGCGAATATCGCGTGCGGCTGGCATGCCGGCGGGTCCAACGCGATGCGCGACTGCGTGCGTCTCGCGCTTGCCAAGGGTGTCGCCATCGGTGCGCACCCGAGTTTTCACGACCCCGCCAACTTCGGCCGCAAGGAAATGGATTTGCCGGCCGAAGACATCTACGCCGGCATCCTCTATCAGCTCGGCGCGCTCGCCGCCATTGCGCAGGCTCAAGGCGGCCGCATCGTGCACGTGAAGCCGCACGGCGCGCTCTACAACCAGGCGGCGCGCGATTCGGCGATCGCCGATGCGATCGTCTCGGCCGTGCATGACTTCGATCCGTCGCTGGCCATTTTCGGTCTCGCCAACAGTGGTTTCATCGAAACGGCCCGCCAGGCCGGCCTCGCGGCAATCGAGGAGGGCTTCGCCGATCGCGGTTATCGCGCCGACGGCTCGCTCGTGCCGCGCAGCGAACCGGGCGCGCTGATCGAATCGGAAGACGAAATGCTCGAACACGTGCTTTCGATGGTGCGCGACAAACGCGTGCGCACAGTCGACGGAACGTGGGTGCCGCTCAACGTGCGCACGCTGTGCCTGCACGGCGACGGCCCGCACGCGCTTGCGTTCGCGCGCCGGCTGCGTGCCGTCCTCGAATCGAACAACATCGACGTGCAACCCGCCTGGACCTTGCGTACGTAACGCCCGCGCACCTGCGCCCATCACGCCGGATCGACGACGAACCCCCGCTCGCGCAGCAGCGCGAGGACACCCTTCGGCCCACCCAGGTGCAGCGCGCCGATCGCCACGAATATCGGACGATTGGGCGCGGCGAGCTGGACCATGCGCGCCGTGAACCGGCGATTGCGCTCGAAGACGATCTTGTTGTCGAGCGAGCGGGCAGCAGCCTTCGACGACGCGAGCCGTTCGGACTTCGCCGAGGCCCACGCCGAAATGGCATCGGCATCGCCCACGCGCCAGAGCCGGTGAAGCGTCTTGACATCGTCGACCGTCTGCTCCGGCGTCTCCTCCAGATCCTGCGCGAGCATTTCGCGCTGTTCGGCCAGCGTCAGATTCGTGAACGCGCGCATCTGCTCGCCGAGCGTCTCGAGACCGACCACCTTGCCGCGCGAGCGCAGATAGACGTTTTGCAGCTGGGCCTCGGTGCCATATTCGGTCTGAAGACCCGCGCTCAACGATCCATAAGTCTCGACGAGCAGTGCCGCGAGCCACGGCCGCGTCTTCTTGATCTCGCGCAGCGCGGCCGGGTTCTCGCGCAGCCGCGCGGCGAGCTTGCGCATGAGCGGCGCCGGTAAAAGCCGCGGAAGGCAAGCGTAGTTGCACACGCCGTATTTCGATACGTCGTCTTGCGAGGCAATGAGGTCGTCCGGCGAAAGTTCCAGCGCGAGCGTAGGGGCGGCGGCAAGCGCCGCCAGGATCGGCCGTCTGAACGGCGCGCTCGGCGGATAGTCGGCCGGATCGCCGACGTGCAGCGTGCCAAGCACGTAGATCGTCGTCGTACCCTTCGTCGCCACGTAAAACGGCATATGCGCGGGCTGCGCGACGACCGGCCCGCTCGCACTCGTGCTCGACGCCTCGGGCGGCCCGTGAAACCCGGGAATGACGGGAGCAGGCGCCGCCGGGGGCGGGGGCGCGGCAACGGCCGAACCCGGAAGACGCACCGGCGGCATCGCAGTGCCGCTCGGTCCGGCCACCGCGCGCGCGAGCCCGAGCACCGCCTGCGCCCCGCAGTCGACGGCGTTCGACAGCAGCAGCACCAACACGAACGCGCGCAAGCGGCGCCGCCGCATGCCGGCGGCCGCGCCGCCACGCACGTGCCGCGCCGCCTGCGCATCAGGCATCCGCGTCCCCCACCTCCTCGGCGCGATGACAAGCCACGAGACGCCCGTCGACGTCCCGCAAGCGCGGCTCCTCGACGCGGCACTGCTCGATCGCATACGGACAACGCTGATGGAACGTGCAGCCCGACGGCGGATTGAGCGGCGACGGCAACTCGCCTTGCAGCTTGATCTGGATGCGCCGGTCGGACTCGAAAATGGCCGGCGTCGCCGACATCAGCGAGCGCGTATACGGATGGCGCGGATTGGCGAAGATCGTCTGCTTGGGGCCAAGCTCGGCGATGCCGCCGAAATACATGACCATCACGTCGTCGGCGATATGCTCGACGACGGCCAGGTTGTGCGAGATGAACACGTAGCTCGTCTTGAACTGCTCTTGCAGGTCCATGAAAAGATTCAGAATCTGCGCCTGGATCGAGACGTCGAGCGCGGAGACGGGCTCGTCCGCCACGAGGATGCGCGGGTCCAGAATCATCGCACGCGCGATCGCGATGCGCTGGCGCTGCCCGCCCGAAAACATATGCGGGTAGCGCTTGGCATGCTCGGGCCGCAGCCCGACCGTGCGCATCATATGAGCGACGCGTCCGGCGCGCTCCGACGCCGAGAGCGCCGAGTTGATCGCAAGCGGCTCGCCGAGCGTCTGCTCCACGGTCTTACGCGGATTGAGCGACGCGAACGGGTTCTGGAAAACCATCTGCACATGGCGGCGCAACTGGGCAATGCGCTCGCGCGACGCACCGGCAACGTCCTCGCCCTCGATGACGAGCCGCCCCGAGGTGGGTGTCTCGATCATCGTCAACTGGCGTGCAAGCGTCGATTTGCCGCAGCCCGATTCGCCGACGACGGCCAGCGTCTTGCCGCGCGAGAGCGCAAACGAGACGTCGTTGAGCGCTTTCACCGTGGCGTGGCCGAAGAGACCGCGACGCACCGGATAGTGTTTCGTCAGCCCCTCGGCGACGAGCACGGTGTCGCCGCGCTCGGGCGCACGCGGTGCTTCGGGTACTGCGTTCATCGTGCGCCTCCGTGGGTCGAGCGAATCGAATCGAGATTGAGCGGCTTGATGCAGCGCGCACGCATGCCGTCGTTGCCCGCTTCCAGCGCCGCGAGTTCGGGCCGGCCTTTCCAGCAATCGTCGACGACATACTTGCAGCGCGGCGCGAAGAGGCACCCTCGCGGCCGGTCGTCCCGGCCGGGCACCATACCCGGCAGCGCCGCGAGACGCTTCGCGCCGAAATTATGCTCGGGAATGGCCGCGAGCAGCGCCTCGGTATACGGGTGGTGAGGGCTCGCGAAGATGTCGGGAACGCGATTCGTCTCGATGATCTCGCCCGCGTACATCACGGCAACCCGCTGCGCGACTTCCGAGACGACGGCAAGATCGTGCGAGATCAGCACGAGCGCCATCCCGCGCTGCTTTTGCAGGCTGACGAGCAAGTCCATGATCTGCGCCTGGATCGTGACATCGAGCGCCGTCGTCGGCTCGTCGGCGATCAACAGCTTCGGGTTGCAGGCGACGGCCATGGCGATCATGACACGCTGGTTCATACCGCCCGAGAGCTGATGCGGAAACGCGCCGAGGCGGTTTTTCACATCGGGAATGCCGACCTGATCGAGCAATTCGAGCGCGCGGGCTTCCAGCGCCGCGCCGCGCAGGCCCTCGTGCAGCCGCAGGACCTCCTTGATCTGGTAGCCGACCGTATAACTCGGATTGAGGCTCGTCAGCGCGTCCTGGAACACCATCGCGATGTCCTTGCCCACGGTCTTGCGGCGCTCCTTGGGCGAGGCGTTCATGAGATCGCGCCCGTCGAAGGCGATCTCATCGGCCGTCACGATGCCCGGTGCGTCGATGAGCCCCATGACGGCCATCATCGTCACGCTCTTGCCCGAGCCCGATTCGCCGACGACGCCGACGACCTCGCCCGGTGCGATGGAGAAGTTCACGCCATCGACGGCAGGCGCGCCGCCGAACGTGACCGACAGATTGCGGATCGTCAGAAGGTCGCGCATGGCAGTGTCCCGCGGTGAGTGTGGAGGTCGTTCCATTCATCCCATCCGTTTCAATTTGGGATCGAGCGCATCGCGCAACCCGTCTCCGAGCAGATTGATCGCCAGCACCGAGATCAGTATCGCGAGACCCGGCATCGTGACGATCCACCAGGCGTTGTCGATGTAATCGCGTGCGGAGGCGAGCATCGCGCCCCACTCGGGCGTCGGCGGTTGAACGCCGAGGCCGAGAAAACCGAGCGCGGCCGCATCGAGAATAGCCGACGAAAAGCCGAGCGTCGCCTGCACGATCAGCGGTGCGGTGCAATTGGGCAGCACCTGCGAAAACATGAGCCGCAACGTCCCCGCGCCAGCCACGCGCGAGGCGAGCACGTACTCCTTGTGCAGCTCGCCTTGCGCCGACGCCCGGGTCAAGCGGACATAGCCGGGCAGCGCGACGATCGCGATCGCGAACATCGTGTTGACGAGACCCGGTCCGATGATGGCGACGACGGCCACCGCGAGCAGCAGCGAGGGCAATGCGAGCAGCACGTCCATGAGGCGCATGATCGGCGTATCGGCCCATTTGTCGAAAAAGGCGGCGACGAGCCCGAGCACGATGCCCGGGATGAGCGCCAGCACGACCGACACGCAGCCGATCCAGAACGACATGCGCGCACCGTAGATGAGGCGGGACAGGATATCGCGGCCCGCCTCGTCCGTGCCGAGCACGAAGTGCCAATTGCCGCCCGCGAGCCATGCGGGCGGAATCTTGACGAACTCGCGATATTGCTCGATGGGACTATGCGGCGCGACCATCGGCGCGGCGACGGCGAGCACGATGAACACGAGCACGATGACGCCGGCCGCCACCGCGCCGCGATTGCGCGAGAAGTTGTGCCAGAACTCGCGGGCGGCGAGCCTGCGGCCGCTCGCCGGTGTCACGGCCTCGGGAATTGCGTTTTGTATGTCTGCCATGTCGGGGCCTCGCTAGCGCGTGTGACGGATGCGCGGATTGAGCACGCCGTACAGCAGATCGACGGCAAGGTTCACGATGATGACGAGCGTGGCGATCAGCAGGATGCCGCCTTGCACGACCGGATAGTCGCGCCGGCCGATCGCGTCGATGAGCCACTTGCCGATGCCGGGCCACGAGAAGAGCGTCTCGGTCAACACCGCGCCGGCCAGCAACGTGCCGACCTGCAGCCCGATCACCGTCACGACGGGAATCAGCGCATTGCGCAGGGCATGCACGATGACGATGCGCGTCGGCGAGAGCCCCTTGGCGCGCGCCGTGCGGATATAGTCCTCGCGCAGCACCTCGAGCATCGACGAGCGCGTCATGCGCGCCACGACGGCCAGCGGAATGGTGCCGAGCACGATCGAAGGGAGAATCAGGTGGCTCACGGCCGAGACGAACGAACCTTCGTCGGGCACGAACAGCGAATCGATGAGCAAAAAGCCCGTGACGCGCGGGATGTCGTACTCCACGGCGATGCGGCCCGAGACCGGTGTCCAGCCGAGCGTCACCGAAAACAGCATGATGAGAATCAACCCCCACCAGAAGATCGGCATCGAATAGCCGGCCAGCGCCGTGCCCATGACACCGTGGTCGACGACGGTGCCGCGCCTGAGCGCCGCGAAAATGCCCGCCGGCAGACCCAGCACGAGTGCGAACACCATCGCGCAGATCGACAGCTCGACGGTGGCCGGAAAACGCGCAAGAAACTCGCCCATCACGCTCGTGTTCGTGATGATCGATGTGCCGAGATTGCCGTGCAGGGCTCGCCACACGTAGTGGATGTACTGCAACGGCAGCGGCTCGTCGAGGCCGAGCCGGTGCAGCGCCGCCGCGTGCATCGCGGGATCGACGCCGCGCTCGCCCATCATGACTTCGATCGGATCGCCGGGAATGAGGTGAATGAGCGCGAACGCGAGAATGGTGATGCCGATGAAAGTCGGTATCACCATTCCCACGCGGCGCAAAACGAATCGGAACATGGTTCGCCCCTTGATCTGCGTGGGGAAAAATGCGACCGGCGACGAGAGGCGCATGTCCTCTGTCGCCGGATCGATCGCGGCACCTTCCGGTTACCGCAAATGACGTCCATCGAACATACCGGAGCGACGCCGGCGGCTACTTGAGGCTCACCCCGTCAAAACGCGTATAGCCGAGCGGATCGATCTTCATGTCGACGACGTTCTTCGTCGTCGGCTGATAGACCGTCGAGTGCGCGATCGGCGAGAACGGCAGCTGGTCGGCGAAGATCTTTTGCGCCTCTTCGTAGTATTTCGTGCGCTGCGCGCGGTCCGTCGTCGTCCGGCCCTTTTGCACGAGCTCGTCGAACGGCTTGTAGCACCACTTCGAGAAGTTGTTCCCGTTGATCGCCTCGCAGCCCAGCAACGTCCCGAGCCAGTTGTCGGGGTCGCCGTTGTCGCCGGTCCAGCCGATGAGGTAAGCGTCTTGCTCGCCCGCATGGCCGCGCTTGATGTACTCGCCCCACTCGTAGGTCACGATCTTCGCCTTCACACCGATCTTCGCCCAGTCCGACTGGATCATTTCGGCCATCAGCTTCGCGTTCGGGTTGTAGGGACGCTGCACGGGCATCGCCCACAGCGCGATTTCAAAGCCGTTCGGATAGCCGGCCTTCTCGAGCAAAGCCTTCGCCTTCGCAGGATCGTACGAGGCGGCCTTCAGGTCCTTGGCGTAGGACCACTCGGTCGGCGGCATCGGATGCGTCGCCGCCTGACCCGCGCCCTGATAGACCGAGTCGACAATGGCCTTCTTGTTGATCGCCATGTCGAGTGCGCGCCGCACGTCGACATTGTCGAGCGGCTTATGCTGCACGTTGTAGGCGAGATAGCCGAGGTTGAAGCCGGCTTGACTCGGCATCTCGACACTGCTGTCGCTCTTGAGCGTGGCGATGTCGGCCGGCTTCGGATAGCTCATGACCTGGCATTCGTTGCGCTTGATCTTCTGGGCGCGCACGTTCGAATCGACCGTGATCGAAAAGATCAGCTTCGAGACCTTGACCGTGTTCGGTTTCCAGTAATCGGGGTTGCCGTCGAAACGAATCGTCGCGTCCTTCGTATAGCTGCGGAAGATGAACGGGCCCGTGCCGACGGGGAACTGGTTGATGTCGGAGGCCTTGCCGGCCTTCAGCAACTGGTCCGCGTATTCGGCCGACAGAATCGACGCGTATTCCATCGCCAGATTCTGGATGAACGGCGCGTTGACCTCGTTCAGCTCGAAGCGAACCGTATACGGATCGACCTTTTCGACCTTCTTGATGAGCTTGTCGAGGCCCATGTCGGTGAAGTACGGGAACGATACGTTGTACGCCTTGCGAAACGGCTGATTCGGATCGAGCATGCGCTCGAACGTAAAGACCACGTCGTCGGCATTGAATTCGCGCGTGGGCTTGAAGAACGAGGTCGTCTGGAACTTGACGCCGTGGCGCAGATGGAACGTGTACGTCTTGCCGTCGGGCGTGACTTCCCATTTCTCCGCCAGCCCCGGCTCGATGTTCGTGCCGCCGCGCGCGAATTCGACGAGGCGGTTGTACACGGTAAACGTGTTGGCGCTGAAATCGACGCTGGTCGTGTATTGCGCGGGATCGAAACCGGCGGGACTGCCTTCCGAGCAGTAGACGAGGGTCTTGTTGGGAATCGTCGCGGCCTGCGAGATCGTCGCGGCGCCAAGCGAGGCCGTCACGGCTGCGGCCGCGAGAGCGGTGACCCGCGCGGCACGCAACAGTTTGTTGAGTTCCATCATTCCTCCAAGTCGTAGTCCGGCTAGCCGGCGTAGCCGGATATTACTGACCTTTGATTACCCGAACAAGCGGTCGAAAATATATGATGGCGGGTTGGCCCCAGCGCCGGCGCGGGTCGCAAGAAGGGGGCCCGGCCCAATTCGGGCCAACGCCTCGGCCCCCGGGCTGCGCGCTAACGCAAGCCCACGTTCCAGAACTGCGTCGGTCCGAACGGATCGATCTTGAAGCCCGTCACCTCCTTGCGCAGCGGCTGATAGACGAGCGAATGAGCGATCGGCGTGAACGGACGTTGATCGGCGAAAATGCGTTGCGCCTGCAGGTAGAGTTTCGTGCGCTCCGTTGTATCGGTCGTTTCCCGCGCCTTGACGATCAGATCGTCGAACGGCTTGTAACACCATCTCGCGAAGTTGCTGCCGCCGACGGCCGAGCAGCCCAGCAATACGCCCAGCCAATTGTCCGGGTCGCCGTAATCGCCCGTCCAACCGATCAGCAGCGTGTCGTATTCGCCCGCGTGCGCGCGTTTCACATATTCGCCCCACTCGTAGGTCACGATGTTCGCCTTCACGCCGATCTTCGCCCAATCCGCCTGGATCATCTCGGCCATGAGCCGCGCATTCGGGTTGTAAGCGCGCTGCACCGGCATTGCCCACAATGTGATCTCGAAGCCGTCCTTGAATCCGGCATCGGCGAGCAGCCGCTTTGCTTTTGCGATGCCGCGCGGCGCGTCGGCGATCGACTCGTCGTAAGACCACTGCGTGGGCGGCATCGGATGGCTCGCGATCACGCCCGCGCCCTGATACACCTCGGCCAGAATCGCGCGCTTGTCGATCGCCATGTCGAGCGCGCGGCGCACGTCGACGTTATCGAGCGGTTTTTTCGTCGTGTTGTAGGCGAGATAGCCAAGATTGAAGCCGGCTTGCGACGGCACCTGCAAATCGGGATCGGCTTGTAGCGAGGCGAGGTCGGCCGGGCGCGGGTAGGTCATGACCTGGCATTCGTTGCGCTTGAGCTTCTGTTCGCGCACGCCGGCGTCAGGTGTAATCGAGAAAATCAGCCGCCTCAAGCGCACCGCGCCCGGCTTCCAGTAATCGGGATTGCCGTCGAAACGGATCGACGCATCTTTGGTATAGCCGCGAAAAATGAACGGCCCCGTCCCGACGGGAGCGTTGTTGATCTCCGACGCCTTGCCCGCGTTCAGCAGTTGCTGCGCATACTGGGCCGAGAGCACGGACGCAAACGGCATCGCCAACTGCGAAAGGAACGGTGCATTGACGGACGCCAGTTTGAATCTCACCGTGTACGCGTCTATCCGCTCGATGCGCTCGATGGTCCTGTCGAGGCGCAGGTCCGTGAAATAGGGAAACGCTACCGGATAGGCCTTGCGAAACGGCTGGTTCGGATCGCGCATGCGCTCGAACGTGAAGACGACGTCATCGGCGTCGAACTCGCGCGTCGGCTTGAAGAACGAAGTCGTCTGAAACTTCACGCCGTGGCGCAGATGGAACGTATAGGTCCTGCCGTCCGGTGAAACCTCCCAGGACTCGGCCAGGCCCGGTTCGACCTTCGTGCCGCCATGCTCGAATTCGACGAGCCGGTTATAGACGGTATAGGCCGCGGCCGAATTTTCGACGCTGCTCGTGTATTGCGCCGGATCGAAGCCCGCCGGACTCGCGTCGGAGCAGTAGACGAGGGTTTTGGCGGGAAGCTCGG
>NZ_DASXWY010000157.1:0-4499 GCF_036503415.1 Trinickia sp.
CAAACGCCCGCGGGCCGCGTGGGCTACGGCAACGTCGAGGCGGCCGATGTCGCCGCGCTGTTCGACGCGGGCTGGCTCGACGGCGGCGGCAGCACGCACGCGCGGGCGGTGGGCCTCGTCGAGGAAATTCCGTATCTGAAGCGCCAGCAGCGGCTCACGTTCGCGCGCCTGGGGCTCACCGATCCGCTGTCGATCGACGATTACCTGGCCCACGAAGGCCTCGTGGGCCTCAAAGCGGCGCTGGCGATGGACGGCGACGCGGCCGTCGAGGCGCTGATCGAATCGGGCCTGCGCGGGCGCGGCGGCGCGGCGTTTCCGGCCGGCATCAAATGGCGCACGGTGCGCGCGGCCCAGGCCGCCCAGAAGTACATCGTGTGCAATGCCGACGAGGGCGACTCCGGCACGTTCTCGGACCGCTTGTCGATGGAGGGCGATCCGTACGGGCTGATCGAAGGCATGATCATCGCGGGCGTGGTCACGGGCGCCACGCGCGGCTACATCTACGTGCGCAGCGAATACCCGCATGCGATCGCGATGCTGAACGCGGCGATCGAACGCGCGCGCGAGGCAGGCTGGCTCGGCGCGAGCGTGCTCGGCTCGGGCCGCGCGTTCGAGCTGGAGGTGGCCAAGGGCGCGGGCTCGTACGTGTGCGGCGAGGAAACGGCGCTGCTCGAGTCGCTCGAGGGCAAGCGCGGCATCGTGCGGGCCAAGCCGCCGGTGCCAGCGCTCGCGGGCCTGTACGGCCAGCCCACGGTGATCAACAACGTCATCACGCTGGCCACGGTGCCGGTGATCTTCGCGCGCGGCGCGGCGTACTACCGCGACTTCGGCATGGGCCGCTCGCGCGGCACGCTGCCGTTTCAGCTGGCGGGCAACATCTTGCGCGGCGGGCTCGTGGAGTTGGCCTTCGGCGTGACGCTGCGCGAACTGCTCGACGAGTACGGCGGCGGCACGGCCAGCGGGCGGCCCGCGCGGGCGGTGCAAGTGGGCGGGCCGCTGGGCACGTACTTGCCGGAGAGCCAGTGGGACATTCCGCTGGACTACGAAGCGTATGCGGCCGTGGGCGCGGTGGTGGGCCACGGCGGGCTGGTGGTGCACGACGACACGTCGAACCTGGCGGAGCTGGCGCAATACGCGATGCACTTCTGTGCGATCGAGTCGTGCGGCAAGTGCACGCCGTGCCGTATCGGCTCCACGCGCGGCGTCGAGGTGATCCAGCGCATGCGCAATGGCGACACCTCGGACAAGCAGGTGCAACTGCTGCGCGATCTGTGCGACACGATGGTGTCGGGCTCGCTGTGCGCGATGGGCGGCATGACGCCGTATCCGGTGCGCTCCGCGCTCGATCATTTCCCGGAAGATTTCGGTCTGCGTGCCGAGCCCAAAGCGGCCGCGGCTTGAGCCGCTGGCGCGCACGCAACCCTCAGGAGTACTGATTCATGTCCGACGCACTGGTATCCCCTTCGAAGACTGGCCAAGCCGGCGGCTGCGGCTCGGGCAACTGTGCCTGCAAGAGCGCCGCGCAGAACCTGAACCCGCTCGATGACATCGACTACGGCACGCCGCGCCGGCACGCCGACACGGACGTGACGCTCACGATCGACGATCGCGAGGTGACGGTGGCCGCGGGCACCTCGGTGATGCGCGCGGCGATCGAAGCGGGCGTGAACGTGCCCAAGCTGTGCGCGACCGATTCGCTGGAGCCGTTCGGCTCGTGCCGGCTGTGCCTGGTGGAGATCGAAGGCCGGCGCGGTTATCCGGCCTCGTGCACGACGCCGGTCGAAGCGGGCATGCGCGTGGCCACGCAAACGCCGCGGCTGCAGGATTTGCGGCGCAACGTGATGGAGCTGTACATCTCGGACCATCCGCTCGATTGCCTGACGTGTCCGGCCAACGGCAACTGCGAGCTGCAGGACATGGCGGGCGTGGTGGGCTTGCGCGAGGTGCGCTACGGCTTTGACGGGGCCAATCACCTCAAGGACCAAAAGGACGAATCGAACCCGTACTTCACCTACGATCCGTCCAAGTGCATCGTGTGCAACCGCTGCGTGCGCGCGTGCGAGGAGACGCAGGGCACGTTCGCGCTGACGATCGCCGCGCGCGGGTTCGACTCTCGCGTGGCGGCCAGCGAGAACGTGCCGTTCATGGACTCGGAGTGCGTCTCGTGCGGCGCGTGCGTGGCGGCCTGCCCGACGGCCACCTTGATGGAAAAGTCCGTCACGGTGCTCGGTCAGGCGGAACATTCGGTGGTGACGACGTGCGCGTACTGCGGTGTGGGCTGCGCGTTCAAGGCGGAGATGAAGGGCAGCCAGGTGGTGCGCATGGTGCCGTACCGCAACGGGCAGGCCAACGAGGGCCACGCCTGCGTGAAGGGGCGCTTTGCCTGGGGCTACGCGACGCACAAGGACCGCATCACCAAGCCGATGATCCGCGCGAAGATCACGGACCCGTGGCGCGAAGTGAGCTGGGACGAGGCGATCAGCTACGCGGCCTCGGAGTTCAAGCGCATCCAGGCCAAGTACGGGCGCGATTCGATCGGCGGGATCACCTCGTCGCGCTGCACGAACGAGGAGACGTACCTCGTGCAAAAGCTCGTGCGCGCGGCGTTCGGCAACAACAACGTGGACACCTGCGCGCGGGTGTGCCATTCGCCCACGGGCTACGGGCTGAAGACGACGCTGGGCGAATCGGCGGGCACGCAGACGTTTGCCTCGGTGGCGCACTCGGACGTGATCGTGGTGATCGGGGCCAACCCGACGGACGGGCACCCGGTGTTCGCCTCGCGCTTGAAGCGGCGCGTGCGCGAGGGCGCCAAGCTGATCGTGGCCGATCCGCGGCGCATCGATCTGGTGGACGGCCCGCACCTGAAGGCCGATTACCACTTGCCGCTGCGCCCGGGCACGAACGTGGCGCTGATCAATGCGCTGGCGCACGTGGTGGTCACGGAAAACCTGGTGGCCGAGGCGTTCGTGGCCGAGCGCTGCGAGCCGGTCTCGTTTGCGCAGTGGCGCGAGTTCGTGGCGCGCGAGGAGAACTCGCCCGAGGCCACCGAGGCGGTCACGGGCGTGCCGGCCGCGGACGTGCGTGCCGCGGCGCGCCTGTACGCGACGGGCGGCAATGCGGCGATCTACTACGGGCTCGGGGTGACCGAGCATGCGCAGGGCTCGACGATGGTGATGGGCATCGCGAACCTGGCGATGGCCACGGGCAACGTCGGGCGCGAGGGCGTGGGCGTGAATCCGCTGCGCGGGCAGAACAACGTGCAGGGCTCGTGCGACATGGGCTCGTTTCCGCACGAGCTGCCGGGCTACCGGCACGTGGGCGGCGACGCGGTGCGCACGCAGTTCGAGGCGGCCTGGCACGTGGCGCTGCAAGCGGAGCCGGGGCTGCGCATTCCGAACATGTTCGATGCGGCGCTGGACGGCACGTTCCTGGGGCTGTACTGCCAGGGCGAGGACATCGTGCAGTCGGACCCGGACACGCAGCATGTGGCCGCGGCGCTCTCGGCGATGGAGTGCATCGTGGTGCAGGACATCTTCCTGAACGAGACGGCCAAGTATGCGCACGTGTTCCTGCCGGGCTCGTCGTTCCTGGAGAAGGACGGCACGTTCACGAACGCGGAGCGGCGCATCTCGCGGGTGCGGCGCGTGATGCCGCCGATGGCCGGCTTCGCGGACTGGGAGGTGACGCTCAAGCTGTCGAAGGCGCTGGGCTACGAGATGGACTACGCGCATCCGGGCGAGATCATGGACGAGATCGCGCGGCTCACGCCGACGTTCGAGGGGGTCTCGTATGCGCTGATCGACGAGTTGGGCAGCGTGCAGTGGCCGTGCAACGCGCAGGCGCCCGAGGGCACGCCGACGATGCACGTGGACGAGTTCGTGCGGGGCAAGGGCAAGTTCGTGATCACGAAGTTCGTGGCGTCCGACGAGAAGGTGACGCGGCGCTTCCCGCTGCTGTTGACGACGGGGCGGATTCTGTCGCAGTACAACGTGGGGGCGCAGACGCGGCGCACGGAGAACGTGCGCTGGCACGACGAGGACCGGCTCGAGCTGCATCCGCACGATGCCGAGGAGCGCGGCGTGAAGACGGGCGACTGGGTGGGCATCGAATCGCGCGCGGGGACGACGGTGCTGCGCGCGCTGGTGACCGAGCGCATGCAGCCCGGGGTCGTCTATACGACGTTCCACTTCCCCGAGTCGGGGGCGAACGTGATCACCACGGACAGCTCGGACTGGGCGACCAACTGCCCCGAGTACAAGGTGACGGCGGTGCAGGTGATGCCGGTGCAGCAGCCTTCGGCGTGGCAGCAGGCGTACTCGCGCTTTACCGACGAGCAGCTCACGCTGCTCAACGAGCGCGAGCGCGGCGCGGCCCATGCGGGCACGGGCAAATGAGCACAGTGAGAGACCGACGATGAACGAGCAGCACCTGATCGAGATGGCCAACCGCATCGGCGAGTTCTTCGAGTCGATGCCCGATCGCGACGAGGCCCTCGC
>NZ_DASXWY010000158.1:0-4162 GCF_036503415.1 Trinickia sp.
GTTTCGCGCCTGTGTCTCGGCACAATGACGTTCGGCTTTCAGACCGACGAAGCGACGTCGGGCCGCATCATGGCAACCGCCGCCGATGCCGGCATTACCTTTTTCGATACGGCCAACGTCTATCCCCTAGGCGGTGGCGACTCAAACGTCGGCGCCACCGAGGAAATCGTCGGACGCTGGCTGAAGGACAAGCGCCAACGCTTCGTGCTCGCAACGAAAGCCGTCGGCAAAATGGGCCCGTCGCCGTGGGATCAAGGCGCCTCGCGCAAACACCTGCTCGATGCCATCGATGCGTCGCTAAAGCGGCTCGGCACGGATTACGTCGATCTCTACCAACTGCACTCCGACGATCGCGAAACGCCCATCGACGAAACACTCGAAGCGCTCGATACGATCGTGCGCTCGGGACGTGCCCGCTATATCGGTGTCTCCAATTTCCTGGCCTACCGGCTCGCGCGTGCTTTAGGCCGTGCCGATACGCTCGGGCTTGCGCGCTTCGTCTCGGTTCAGCCGCGCTATAACCTGCTGTTCCGCCAGATCGAGCGCGAACTGCTGCCGCTGGCCGAAGAAGAAGGGCTTGGCGTGATTCCCTACAACCCGCTGGCCGGCGGCCTATTGACGGGCAAGCATAAGCGCGGTGCGACGCCCCCCGAAGGGCGCTTCACGCTCGGCACGGCCGGTGCGGTGTATCAGGAGCGCTACTGGCACGAGCGCGAATTCGAAACGGTCGACGCGTTCTGTAAAACGACGGCTGAGGCCGGGCTGTCGCCCGTGACCGCAGCCGTCGGCTGGGTACTGGCCAATCCCGCCATCACCTCGGCGATCATCGGCGCCAGCCGGCCCGAGCAATTGAGCGATTCCATCGCGGCCGCGGCCCGACCACTCGATGCCGCGCTCAAAACGAAGCTCGACGAATTGAGCTACGAATATCGCTTCGGCGATGCGCCCCGGTAACGAAGCCCCGAGCTCAAAACGGAACGCTTGCTCATTCAGCCGTCACATACTGGCTGCGTAAAGGCGCGACGGGCGGCGGCGAGCCGACCGCCGCGCGCACGCGCCGCGCCTCGTCGGCGGGCGTGACGCCAAAAAGCCGCTTGAATTCGCGGCTGAACTGCGAGGCACTTTCATAGCCGACGTGAGCCGCCGCCGCGCTCACGTTGAGCCCGTCTTGCGCCATCAGCAAACGCGCATGGTGCAGCCGCGTGGTCTTCACATACTGCATCGGCGAAGTGGCCGTCACGGCCTTGAACTGCGCATGGAACACCGCGAGACTCATGCCTGCCTCGCGCGCGAGCGTTTCGACGTCGAGAGTGTTCTGGTAATCCGAATGAATGCGGCGCAACGCCTTCGCAATGCGACCGAAATGATGCTGATGCGTCAGCGCGACGCGAATGACATCGCCTTGCGGACCGGTCAGCACGCGATAGCAGATCTCGCGCACGATGCCCGGGCCGAGAATCGGGGCGTCGGCAGGCGAGGCCAGCGCTTCCACGAGCCGCAATACCGCATCGGCGAGCGGCCTTTCGAGCGGAGTGGCGTAAAACGCCCGCGGCTCGCCCTGGATGGGACCGCGCGAGTCGTTCAGCGCAATCAGCAGTTCCGCGACGACAGCGAGATCCATCTGGATCTTGACGGCCAGCAGCGGTTCGTCAGGCGTCGCTTCGGTCTCGCATTCGAACGGCAGCGGCACGGCCATCACGAGATAGTGCTGCGGGTCGTAGACGAAGGTCTGAGCGCCCAGGAATCCTCGTTTCCGTCCTTGGCAGACGATGACGATGCTCGGGTCGTACAAGACCGGTATGCGCGGGCAGCGATGGTTCAGGCGCATCAGCTTTACGCCTTCGATCGACGAAGGCACGATGCCTTCGGCCGGCGCGAGCCGGCCCAGCAATTCGACGACGCGTGCCTGCGATGCGTCGATGCCCACACGAGCGGTTTCCGAAGAAGAATGCGTCATGTCCGGGGAACGGTCTGGCAAGAGGAACAGGCTCGAAATCTACCACCAACGGCGCGGTTTTGCTGGGCGCCAAGAGAAACAGGCAAGGCTTCAAGAGGTTCAGGTATTTCGCGCGGCACGGCCGCTGCCTAGGATGTGAGGCTCGATTTGCCAACCGCATGACAGGAGCGACCATGTACAAGACTCACGCCTACGCAGCCCAGAACGCGCAATCGCCGCTCGCGCCGTTCGAATTGGAGCGTCGCGGTCTGCGCGAGCACGACGTGCATATCGAAGTGATGTTCTGCGGCGTATGTCACTCGGACCTGCACCAGGCACGCAACGAATGGAGCAACACCCTCTACCCGGTGGTGCCGGGCCACGAGATCGTGGGCCGCGTGATGGAAGTCGGGCCGGCCGTCACGCGCTATAAAGCGGGCGACCTCGTCGGCGTCGGCTGTCTCGTCGATTCATGCCGAACCTGCGCGAGCTGCCAGGAGGGCCTCGAGCAATACTGCGAGAACGGCTTCGTCGGCACCTACAACGGCACGGATCGCGTAACGGGTGAAACGACCTACGGCGGCTATTCGACGAACCTCGTCGTCGACGAAGCGTTCGTGCTGCGCGTGCCCGACAACCTCGATCCGGCTGCCGTCGCACCGTTGCTGTGCGCGGGCATCACGACTTATTCGCCGTTGCGCACCTGGGGCGCCGGCCCGGGCAAGAAAGTCGGCATCGTCGGTCTCGGCGGCCTCGGCCACATGGGTGTGAAGCTCGCGCACGCAATGGGCGCGCACGTGGTGCTTTTCACGACGTCGGCGTCGAAGGTCGAAGACGGCAAGCGGTTGGGGGCGGACGAGGTCGTCATCTCGAAGGACCCCGAGGCGATGGCCAAACATGCAAACAGCTTCGATCTTTTGATCAATACGGTTGCCGCGCAACACGATTTGAATCCGTTCATCGCACTGCTCAAGCGCGATGGGACGATGACGCTGGTCGGCGCACCCGAGCACGATCATCCGTCGCCGCAAGTGTTCAACCTGATCCTGAAGCGCCGCCGGCTGGCGGGTTCGCTGATCGGGGGAATCGCCGAAACGCAGGAGATGCTCGATTTTTGCGGTCAGCATGGCATTACCTCGGATATCGAAATGATTCCGATGCAGCAGATCAACGAAGCTTACGGCCGGATGTTGAAGAGCGATGTGAAATATCGCTTCGTGATCGATATCGACTCATTGAGACAATAAGAAGGGAGTGAGGATGGCGACGCTGACGATCAACGGAAAGGTCCACACGCTCGACGTGCCGGACGACATGCCGCTACTTTGGGTACTGCGCGATGTAGTGGGCCTGACCGGCACGAAGTTCGGTTGCGGCATCGCTCAGTGCGGTGCGTGTACGGTCCATCTCGATGGGGCCGCGGTGCGCTCGTGCGTGCTGCCGGTGTCGGCCGTCGCCGGCAAGAAAGTCACGACGATTGAAGCCGTCGGCGCCACGCCGGCAGGGCGCAAGGTGCAGGAAGCCTGGCGCGATCTCGATGTCGTCCAATGCGGTTATTGCCAGTCGGGGCAGGTGATGTCGGCTGCCTCGCTGCTCGCCCAAAACCCGAAGCCGAGCGATGCGGATATCGATGCGGCGATGTCGGGCAACCTCTGCCGTTGCGGCACCTACAACCGCATTCGTGCGGCCGTGAAGCACGCGGCGGGGGAAGTCTGACATGTCCAAAGGACTCTTCAATCTCGCGCATAGCTTCGAAGGCAGCGCCGTTGGCGCTCCGGACCTGGCAGACGAGCCGGCCGGTTCCGGCGTCTCGCGAAGGACGTTTCTGAAGTTCGGCATGACGCTCGGTGCAGCCGCTGGCGGCGGATTGTTGCTCGGCTTCAGCGTGCGAGCCGATGCCGCGACCGACCGCGGCGCGCATGCGCGTCGATCCGCCGTCGAAGGTCAGGCTTCCGAGGTCGCAGCGCCCGGCACCTTCGCGCCGAACGCGTTCATCCGAATCGATCGCGAAAGCCGCGTGACGCTCGTGATGCCCAAGGTAGAGATGGGGCAAGGCGTCTACACCTCGATTCCCATGCTGATCGCCGAGGAACTGGCCGTGCCGTTGCAGCAAGTGACGCTCGATCATGCGCCGCCCAACGACAAGCTGTATGGCGATCCGTTGCTGGGAGGCGGGCAGATCACCGGCGGTTCGACCTCGATTCGCTTCGCATGGCAGCCGATGCG
>NZ_DASXWY010000159.1:0-141912 GCF_036503415.1 Trinickia sp.
TACCGATGCAGGCGGTCACCTGCGCGCTTTCGAGCGCGCGGATACGGCGCCATTCCTGACTGTCGACGTCGCCATCGACAAGGCATGGACCGCCGCGTCATTCGGCATGGCCACGCACCAATGGAATCAGTACATGGCCGAACCTACCGTTGCCCCGCTGGCGCACCATCCGCGGCTGATGGCGGTCGGCGGTGGCGTACCGATCTTCCACGAAGGGCGTCTGGTCGGTGGCATCGGTATTTCTGGGGGAACGTCGGCTCAAGATCATGAGGCCGCCGAGGAGGCACTGCGTCAGGCAGGATTTATACAGTGAGTCGAACTGCCGATACCGGGGGGCCGCTGCGCTTTTGCACGGCCACCCGGTTGCCAGCTCACCTGACGCTCACGACGACTTTGCCCTTGGCGCGTCCCTGGGCCAAGTATTCGAGCGCTTCCTTAGCCTGCTCGAACGGAAAGACCTTGTCGATGATGGGACGAATGCGTTCCGATTCGAGCAATTCGCCAATTTCGGCGAGCTGCGCACCGTCGGGGCGCACGAAGAGAAACGAATAACTGACGTTCTGCCTTCTTGCCATGCGCATGATCTTGCGGCTCATCAAGGCGAACAGGAACCCAAAAACGAAATTCAGACGCCGTGCCCGTGCGAACGCAGCGTCCAACGGGCCAATGAGCGAGACGATCTTGCTGCCCGGTTTGAGAATACCGACAGCCTTCTCGATCGCGTCGCCCCGCAGTGTGCCGAGCACGACATCATAGCCGCCGAGCACTTTCTCGAAGTGCTGCTTCTTATAGTCGATCACCTCGTTTGCGCCCAACGCCGTGACCAATTCGACATTGCCCGTGCTGGTGGTCGTTCCCACCTTCGCGCCAAAATACTTCGCCAGTTGGATCGCGAACGTGCCAATACCGCCGGAGCCGGCCGGGATGAAGACCTTTTGATCCGCACGGACGCCAGCGCGCTCCTTCAGTGCTTGCCAGGAGGTGAGGCCGACCATCGGAATGGAAGCCGCCTGCACGAAATCGAGCTTGGCCGGCTTCGGTGCGGCAACACTTTCCGGCACCGCCACGAATTCGGCGATCGAGCCCCTGCCAAGGTCGAAGATGCTGGCAAACACGGCATCGCCCGGCTTGAAACGCGTCACGCGGCTGCCGACTTCAACCACGACGCCGGCAATATCGCTGCCCAGTGTCGCCGGCAATTCGAACTTGAGAATGGGTTTGAACGTTCCCGCCGGAATCATGTTGTCGATCGGGTTCAACCCCGCCGCGTGCACTTCGACTAGCAGCTCATCGGGCTTTGGCGTGGGACGCGGAACATCGGCGAACCCTATCTCGGGCGACTTGCCGTAGCGCTTGAATGTGAGTGCCTTCATGTCGTTCTAATTCCAATGTCTGGTGTGGGCAGCGCAGCGGGCCATCAGCAGCGATCAGGCTTGCGGCCGGTAGCGATCGGCCGCGTGCGCTTGTCGAACGTCCGACAAAAGCCCTTGACGGGCGCCATCCAATGCGTCCCAGCGCGCGGCCACGTGCAGCGGTGGGATGGTGACGAGTTCGCGGCGATCGAAGCCGACCAATGCCGCATCGACCAGTTCGTCGACCTCCATGACTTCGTTCAACGTATCGACGTCGATGCCGGCGCGCCCCCAGATTTCGGTGCGGGTCGCCGCCGGCAGCACCGCCTGCACATAAATGCCGCTCGGCGACAACTCGAGGTTCAATCCCTGCGAGAGAAACAGCACAAAGGCCTTGGTGGCGCCATAAATCGACATGCCGAACTCGGGCGCGAAACCCACCACGGAGCCGATGTTGACGATCGCGCCGGTACCTGCGCGCGCAAAGCGTGGAGCGACCGCGGCGGCGAGCCGCGTCAGCGCCGTCGTGTTGAGCGCGATCAGACGCTCGATGCTATCGGCGCTCTGCTGTACGAAGCTGCCCGATTGAGCTATCCCGGCGTTGTTGATCAGGATGCCTATGCGTGCGTCGTCGCGCAGGCGAGCCTCGACTGCGTCCAGATCCGCGGGTTGGGTCAGGTCGGCCTGCTGCACCTCGACGGCCACGCCGTTTTCTTCACGCAGGCGCGCGGCCAACGCATCGAGGCGCGCCTTGTCGCGAGCAACCAGCACAAGGTCATGGCCGCGGGCCGCGAAGCGCGCGGCGTAGGTAGCGCCGATGCCGGACGAGGCACCGGTGACGAGAACGGTCGGAAGCGTGGTCATGGATCATTTCCTTTGCAAGGGGGGCGGACGGGGGCGGAAGCTATGCCGCTCATGGCATGGATGCAATGATGATGGCCGTAATCTAAATTGTCAATGTTTTGATTACGACCGACATCAATGTATGATGGAGCCTTCGCAGACATGAACCGACCGTGGTCAGGAAATGAAGATCACCAAGGCACAGGCACAGGCCAACCGGGAGCACGTGGTCGAGACGGCGTCCCGGCTGTTTCGGGAGCGCGGCTACGATGGCGTTGGCGTTGCGGATCTGATGGCCGCCGCCGGCTTCACCCATGGCGGCTTTTACAAGCAGTTTCGCTCGAAGTCCGACTTGATGGCGGAATCGGCGGCGTGCGGCTTGGCGCAGTCGGCGGCGCTCAGTGCCGGCGTGGATGCGCCGGAGTTCGTGCGGTATTACCTTTCCCGCGAGCATCGCGATGGGCGCGCCACCGGTTGCACGATGGCCGCGCTGAGCGGTGACGCCGCGCGCCAGCCGGAGGCCGTTCGGGCCGCGTTTGCGGCAGGCATCGAGAATCAACTGGCTCTGCTGAGTCCCGAGGGCGCTGCGTCGGACGGCGCCGACCGGGGGCGGGCGCGAGCGCGATGCCTCGCCATACTCGCGCAGGCGGTGGGCGCCATTGTCCTGTCGCGCGCATGTCCGGACGACTCGCCGCTGGCCGATGAAATCCTGGCGGTTTGCCGCGACGAGATTCTTGCGTCACTGGGCGAAGCCCAGGCAGCAAGCGCACCTTCGGGTGACAGGCCTGCCTCTAAAACTGCACAACAGGCCGTTCCCCGGAAGAGAAGGGAGAGCAGGCGCACATTCTCCACTGGGACGGGAAAGAATTCGAAATAGGGCGCCTCGGTGCGCTGAGTCGATCTCGAACCGAGGTAAACGTCTGTCTCAGGAGGAGGTCGCTCCGGCGGGAACCCCGCCTGGATGAAGGCCGGTACGCAGACCACCTCGGCGCTTATAAAACCGGCGAATCGCTTGGTTGCGCATTGGAGGGGATTGCTTCGCAGAGGATTGCGATCGTCGTCACGACATTTCCTATAGTCGCGTCATCGTCATATTTGTATGGAAGGGGCTTGTGATGCGAGGTGTCAGTGACAGCACGCCGGCCGGTTCGGGAGGTTTGCCGGATCCGGGCGGCGCGGACGGTGGAGGCAAAGCGCCTCGACCTATCGATCCCGTCGTTCGCGCGCAATCTCCGCTGACAGACGGCTTGCAGCCGCGGGGACAATCCGATAGACATCGGACCGCATCGTTTGGAACGACCGATCGCGCGGCGCCGTCAGTCAGCGAGGGCAAGATGCGCGAGATTATCGCGACTCTCGAATCGGAGCGAGCCGGACTCCGCCACCCTGGGCAAAGCGTGAGCGACATGATGTCCGACTTGTTTTCGGATGGCTTTTCCACGGATGACATTGCCGACATTATCAAAATGCGTCCAAACGACGCATTCGCGACATTAACCGTGCTGGCGTCGGGCGACCTCGATTTCGACGCATTCACGCGTGAACAGTGGCTCACGATCGCTAAAAACTGCGGCGCGGCGGCACTTAAGGGAGTCGGGGTGTACAGCAATGAGTTGCAGCGCTGGCCCGATAAACACAAAGAGCGATTGATGGCTGAACTGGCGAGACGCGCGAACGACGACGGGCCGCTACCGTACAGGCCCGCAAAGCTCGTCGTAATTGCTCACATGCATGGCATCGAGGCGCTGGATGCGCTGCGCACTCATGCCGAGGCGCTCGAGGGATGGGGCCATACACCGTATCAGATCTCCGAGATCGTGAACCACCATGGCGCCGCGGGATTGCATGCACTGACCGATTTCTACAACTCGGAAACGGGGCAGCAGACGCGCGTTGTATTGACACCCGAGATGATGACCGAAATTGTTAATTCGGAGAGTGGCCTTCTCAACCTGGAAACGCTCGCCAGCGATTGGGAAAAGCTAAGGAGCCTGCACCCCAACGCAATTTGTACGAGAGTTTTGGAAGATGGCCTGCCTCCTCCATCCGGTTGGCAGTGAAATCAGGCGCGGGGTCGCAGCTGTGTGATCACAGCTTGCCCACGTCACATCGAACTGAGAGCGAAGCCGGACAACGCGGCCACGTAGGCCCATGGAAAGATACCCCGCGCATGATTGTCGCTGAATACCAGCTGCATGCCGTAACCGGCCGACCGAATCTCCAGAACGGCGATATCGCGCGGCACGACAGGCGTTGCTCCGCGTAGGCGAAGTCGTCGGCACTCGGCGCATGGGCACTGCATCCGCAGCGCATGCGCCGAAATCTGTTGTGCCGGTTCGCCGTTCCAATGCAGTGTCAACGCATCGGCATTGAACTCGATCGACCGTGGACTCTTCATGGCTCGCTAGCGCAGCAGGTACGGGATATCGACCTTGACCGCGCCGGTCGGGCAGTCCTGTTCGCACGGCATGCAGTACCAGCATTCGTCGAATTGCATGTATGCCTTGCCCTTGCTGACGTCTATCGCGAGCAAATCGAGCGGGCAGACATCGACGCAGACTGTGCAGCCCTTATCGGCAATGCATTTGCTTTCGTCGATCGTGACGGGCGCCGTGCTTCGGTGAAGAATGTCATGCGGGATGTACGACATGGGACTTTTCTCCGTTCAGGCACTGGCGTCGGCCAACGCGCCCGTATGCGTCCGTTGGCTTTTCTCATCCGCATGGATGCGAAGGTTGCGGTATGAACCGATGTCCCGCTCGTCGAGCGGGACGATATAGGGTTCGACGGCGCGCTTCTCGCTGAGCATGCGGCCCTGCGTGTCCTTGCGCAGATGTGTATGGCAGAACCAATGCGCGTCGTCGCGCAGCGGGTAGTCGACACGATGGTGATAGAGTCCCCAGCGACTTTCCGTGCGAAACAGCGACGCGCGCGCGGCCATTTCCGCGCAGTCTCGGATCGCGCGCACTTCGGCCGCGCGCATCAGTTCATGGGGATGCGTGGCCTTGATCGACGCGATGTCTGCGGCGATTTCCTCGAAGCGTTGCAGGCCGATTTCCATCTTGCGTGTGACCTTCGGCGGCTGCAGATAATCGTTGACCATGCGGCGCAGCTTGTATTCGACCTGCGCGGGCGCAAGCCCGTGTTCGCGTTCGAGCGGTGCAAACACGCGTGCGCGCTCGGCATCGATCTGCTGCTGATCGAGCGGGGCGTGCTCGCGGCCCGCGACGAAGGCCGCCGCATTCTGCCCCGCGAACCAGCCGTACGTGAAGGCGCCGAGCATGTAGTTGTGCGGCACGGCGGCCATGTCACCCGCGGCATAAAGGCCGCCAACCGTGGTTTCGGCCCGTTCGTTGACATACACGCCCGAGGCGCTGTGTCCGCTGCAAAAGCCGATCTCGGAGATGTGCATCTCGACCATCTGATGCCGATAGTCGGTTCGGCGCCCCGTATGAAAGCGCCCGCGGCTCGGGCGTTCGTTGGTGTGCAGAATCTGTTCGATGGTCTGGATCGTTTCTTCGGCGAGATGGTCGAGTTTGAGAAACACGGGACCATTGCCGCTTTGGAGTTCCTGGTAGAACTCCCACATCATCTGTCCGCTCCAGTAGTCGCATTCGATGAACCTTTCGCCCTTGCCGTTCGCCGTATAGCCGCCGAGCGGCCCCGTCACATAGGCGCAAGCGGGACCGTTGTAGTCCTTGATCAGCGGATTGATCTGAAAACATTCGAGGTTCGCGAGCGCAGCGCCCGCGTGATACGCCATGGCGTAGCCGTCGCCCGCGTTGGTCGGGTTCTCGTAGGTGCCCATCAGATAGCCGGAAGCGGGCAAGCCCAGTCGTCCCGCCGCGCCGCATGACAGGATTACGGCCTTCGCGCGAACGACGTAGAAATCGGCCGTCCGGCAATCGAAGCCCAGAACGCCACTGACGTTGCCATGCGCGTCCGTCAAAAGACGCGTGGCGACGATGCGGTTCGTGATCGCGATGCGAGCGCGTTTTAGCTGCCGATACAGCATCTTCTTGATGTCATGACCTTCCGGCATCGGCAGCACGTAAGAGCCCATGTGATGCACTTTCTTGACCGCGTAATCGCCGTTGCCGTCCTTTTCGAATTTGACGCCCCAACGGTCTAGTTCTTCGATCGTCTTGAAGCTGTGTTTGGCGTACGCATAGACGGCCGACTGATCGACGATGCCGTCGTTTGCGATCGTGATCTCGCGCGTATATTGTTCGGGTGTCGCGTGGCCCGGGATGACGGCATTGTTCAAGCCGTCCATCCCCATCGAAATGGCGCCGCTGCGTTTGACGTTGGCCTTTTCGAGCAGCAGGACCTTCAGGCTGGGGTCGCGCTCCTTTGCCTTGACGGCAGCCATCGGGCCGGCAGTGCCGCCGCCAACCACGACAATGTCGTATTCGAGTACATGCGTGTTCATCTGCGTTCCGACTCGTTATGACAAGATGAGTCGAGTCTAACGAGCGGCTACATGAGGTCCAACCAACAATTTCTGCTTTGCATTTTCCTTGCGAGCGACACTCGAGCGCCGCTAGACCTCGGTGCGCCTGAGCAGGTAATCGAGTCCGCCGACCCGGTACCACCGGTACCCGTAAGGCTCGAGCACGACCGCATGTCGGCCGTCGTCGCCCGCCTGACTGTGGTCATCGGAAAGAAGGTTGATCAGCCGGTCGTCGTCGGGCCGGTTGCAGCCGGAGCGAAATCTCACGGTGCACGCCTCGGCGGTGAAGTTATGCAGGCATAGGACCGAGTTGTTGCGCCAGTCATAGCGCAGCGCAAGCACATCGTTTCGCGATGTGCGCAGCACCTCGAAATCGCCCCAGCCGATTTCGGGCATTTCGCGGCGCATGCGGATCATCCGTTCCGTCCAGTTCAGAAACGACTCGGGGTCGCGGCGCTGCTGCGCCACATTGATGCGCTCAAAACCATAAGGTCCGCCCGAAATGACCGGCACAGGCGGCTTAGGATGTTTCGTGAAGCCGCCTTGGGGCTCGACCGACCAT
Organism: Trinickia sp.; assembly: GCF_036503415.1. Classification (GTDB taxonomy): domain Bacteria; phylum Pseudomonadota; class Gammaproteobacteria; order Burkholderiales; family Burkholderiaceae; genus Trinickia. The sequence continues at coordinate 7,211 of NZ_DASXWY010000159.1, forward strand.
TGCATCGGCGTACGCATGCTTTCGCGCTCGGGCCGGCTCAGGTCGTCGCCCATGCCGATCTCGTCGCCGTAACGGATCACCGGGGTGCCCGGCAAAGTCAGCATCAGACTGTAGGCGAGTTCGAGCCGGCGCCTATCGCCCGACAGCATCGGCGCGAGCCGGCGGCGAATGCCGCGCTGGTACAACTGCATGTTCGGTTCCGGGCCGAATGCGGCGAACACCGCATCGCGCATTTCAGGTGGCAGCCGGCCCAGGTCGAGCTCGTCGTGATTGCGCAGGAATACGCCCCATTGCGCACTCGCGGGGCGCGGCTTCGTTGCGATAAGCGCCTTCTTGAGCGGTTTGGTGTCGCCCGTCGCAAGGGTGTAAAACGTATTCTGGTTCAGTTGAAAATTGAACATCATCGGCAAGCGCTCGCCCGCATCGCCGAAATACTGGAAATCCGTATCGGGCAGGACATTCGCCTCCGCGAGAATGATTGCGTTGCCCTCGCGCCATTGCAAAAATTCTCGAAAGGCGCGCAACATCCCGTATTGCTCGATATGTTCGCGCACCGCGGCACCCTTCGCGGCAATCACGAACGGGACGGCATCCATTCGAAACCCCGATACGCCAAGCTGAACCCAGAAGCCCATGATTTTCAGCAGCTCGGCGTGAACCCAGGGATTGGACGTATTCAGGTCCGGTTGAAAATCGTAGAAGCGGTGGAAATACCAGCGCTTCGCCTGCTTGTCGAAACTCCACGTCGATTTTTGCACGCCGGGGAACACCACGCCGCCTTTCGCATTGGGGGGCTTCTTGTCGGACCACACGTACCAGTCGCGATAGCGCGAACCGGGATCGCTACGTGCTGACTGAAACCAGGGATGCTGGTCGGACGTGTGGTTCACCACTAGATCGATGATGACGCGCAAGCCGCGCTCGTCGCATGCATGCGTGAATTCGGAGAAGTCGCCGAGCGTGCCGTATTTCGGATCGACGTTGTAATAGTCCGTGATGTCGTACCCGTTATCGCGTCCCGGCGACGGCTGAAACGGCATCAGCCAGATCGTCGTCACGCCCAGCCCCTGCAGGTAATCGAGCCGCCGCATGAGACCCTGGAAGTCGCCGATGCCGTCGCCATTGGCGTCGAGGAACCGGCCTACCGAAAGGCAATAAATGATGGCATTTTTATACCAGAGGTCGTTGAACATGCGGGGCGTCGAAACGATGAATCGTTGAGAGGAACGGCTATGTCGGAGCTGAAATGGTGGCAACGTGGTGTCATTTACCAGATTTATCCGCGCTCGTTTCAAGACAGCAACGGTGACGGCATAGGCGATCTGCCGGGCATCGCCGCGCGCCTGGGATATATCACCGCGCTCGGGGCCGATGCTGTCTGGATTTCGCCTATCTATCCGTCTCCCATGGCCGACTTCGGTTACGACGTCGCCAATTACTGCGATATCGACCCCATGTTCGGCACGCTTGCCGAATTCCAGCAATTGGTGGACCACGCCCATCGTCTCGGCCTCGAGGTCCTGCTCGACTTCGTGCCGAATCACACGTCTAACCAGCATCCCTGGTTCGAGCTGAGCCGCTCGTCGCGCGATAATGCGAAGCGCGACTGGTACCTTTGGCGCGATCCGGCACCCGACGGAGGGCCGCCAAACAATTGGCTGAGCAGAATGGGCGGCTCGGCGTGGGAGTGGGACGAATCGACCGGGCAGTACTACTATCACGCGTTTTTACGCGAGCAGCCCGACCTGAATTGGCGCAATCCGGAAGTGCGCCGCGCCATGGACGACGTGCTGCGTTTCTGGCTCGATCGCGGCGTGGACGGATTCCGTGTCGATGTACTTTGGTTGCTGATCAAGGACGCGCAGTTTCGCGACAATCCGCCTAACCCCGGCTACCGGCCCGGTGAGCCCGAACATCACCGGCTATTGCAGACTTACACTGAGGATCAGCCAGAAGTGCACGACATCGTGCGCTCGATGCGTGCCACGCTCAGCGAATATGGCGAGAAGGTGTTGATTGGCGAAATCTATCTGCCCATTGCTCAGCTGATGACGTATTACGGGCCGAACGGCGAGGGTGCCGATATGCCGTTCAACTTTCAGTTGCTCAACGTGGCCTGGCGCGCGGGTGATATCGCCCGCTCGATACGGGATTACAACAGCGCGTTGCCCGAACATGCCTGGCCGAACTGGGTGCTCGGCAACCACGACAATCCCCGTGTCGCATCGCGCATCGGTGCGCAGCAGGCGCGCGTGGCGGCCGTGTTGCTGCTGACACTGCGCGGCACCCCGACACTGTATTACGGTGATGAAATCGGTATGACCGACGGTCGTATTCCGCCCGATGCGATTCGCGATCCGGCGGAACTGCGGCAACCCGGAATCGGGCAGGGGCGAGATCCGGAGCGTACGCCGATGCAGTGGGACGGTTCGCTGCCTAACGGCGGATTTACGACCGGTCGGCCTTGGTTGCCGGTTGGCACGACGACGAGTGTTCGAGCGCAAGAGGGCGACGCGTCGAGCCTGTTGTCGCTCTATCGTCGCCTGCTCGAGTTGCGACGCAGCCACGCGGCGCTTGTGCGGGGCACGATAGCGAACGTGGCTGCACAGGGCGACGTGCTGACTTACGAACGGTGCCTCGGCGATGAGCGGCTCTTGATCGCGTTGAATATGGGCCGCGAAGATGCCACGGTATCCGCACACGGTGGTGTCGTGTTGCTATCCACGCTTGCCGGCCGAGACGGCCAGCCGCTTCAAGAAGGCGTCAATCGGCTTTCGGCCGGCGAAGCATTTGTCGCGGCTGTGTGAACGCTTGAATTGCAACCGCTATCCGGCTCCACATATCATTCATCATTCGCCAGCCGTCCCGTGAGAGTGATCGACCAATGGAAAAAAGAGAAACCTGATGCCGAGCCTCGAGCGAACGCGATCGACCCGGGTCGTCGATGCTGTCTGGCGCGTGGTGCTTCGCCTCGGATTCCGGCTGGCTCGTATCTGGTGGCACGTTCGACGGCCTCATCACGAGGGTGCGCTCGTAGCGGTCTACGTCGGCAGGGCGCTCCTGCTCGTGAAGCCATCGTACCGGGCCGAGTGGGGCTTTCCCGGTGGCAGTCTCGACCCGGGCGAGGCGCCCGACGCGGCGGCGCGGCGCGAAATGCAGGAGGAGCTGGGCCTCTCGGTGGACGCATTGTCGCCCGCGGGCATCGTCCGCGGTACGTGGGACGGGCGAATAGACCACGTGCATTTTTTTGAACTGCACCTCGATTGCCTACCCGCGCTGCGGCTCGATAACCGTGAGATCGTCGCCGCGCAGCTGGCGTCCCCGGAGGAATTGACTGGCATCGCGCTGACGGGGGCAGTCGCTGCATTTATCGGCAGCAGCCGATGAAGATGCTTCGAACCGTGTTCAGGCCACATTGCCGCGAAGCCGGAGCGGTGTCTGAACACGGTATGGGCTTACATCATTTCAACCAACCCTTGATGCGTTCAACCATGACGTTCGTCGATATCCCGTAGCGGTCATGCAGCGTCGGCAGCGCCCCGGCATCGAGGAACGCGTCCGGAAGCGCGATCTGCCGGAACGGGCACGATACGCCGGCTCGCATCAGTTCCGCCGCCACCGCTTCCCCAAGCCCACCGACGACGGTATGGTTTTCAGCCACGACAACCATGCGTCCACTGCGCCGGGCTTCCCGCACGATGGTCTCGGTGTCGAGCGGCTTGATGGTCGGCACATGCAGCACGGCGGCCCCGATGTTGTCCTTTTCGAGTGCGCGAGCGACCTCGAGCGAGCGCATCGTCAGAATGCCTGAGGCGATCAGCAGCACATCGTTGCCGTCGCGTAGCATTTTCGCCTTGCCGAGCTCGAACCGGTAATCGTATTCGTCGAGCACGGCCGGCACGTTGCCTCGTAGCAGACGCGCATAGACAGGCCCCTTATGCGCGGCGATGGCGGGCACCATTTGCTCGATGTCCAGCGCGTCGCAAGGATCGATGACCGTCATATTGGGCATCGCGCGCATGAGCGCGAGATCTTCGGCCGCCTGATGACTCGGACCGTAGCCCGTGGTCAAACCGGGCAGGGCGCAGACCAGCTTCACATCGAGGTTGTCCTCGGCGATCGTCTGATGGATGAAGTCGTAGGCGCGGCGCGTCGCGAAGACGGCATACGTCGTTACGAACGGCTGCGCGCCTTCGTGCGCGAACCCCGCGGCCGCGCCCATCAGCAACTGTTCCGCCATTCCCATTTGGTAGTAGCGCTCGGGAAACGCCTTGGCGAAGAGGTGCAGATCGGTGTACTTGCCCAGATCGGCCGTCATACCGATCACATTCGCCTTGTCGCGCGCCAGTTCGACCAGCGCATGCCCGAACGGCGCGGAGCGGGTCACCTGTCCCTCGCCCGCGATGGACGCAATCATCGCCGACGTCTTCAGACGCGGCTTGTCTGCCACGGTGTTCATGCTTTTCTCCCTGCGTCGAGTGCCTGAAGCGCGAGCTTCCACTCATGCTCGTCGACGCGAATGAAATGGTTCTTCTCCCGTTGCTCGAGAAACGGCACGCCGCACCCCATGCGCGTATCGCAGACGATGATGCGCGGTTGCGGTTCGGCATGCGCGCGGGCATTGTCGAATGCGCGCTTCACGGCGTCGATGTCGTTGCCGTCGATTCGTTGCACGAACCAACCGAACGCCGCGAGTTTGTCGACGAGCGGCTCGAATGCCATGATCTGCGTGGACGGGCCGTCTGCCTGCTGGTTGTTGACGTCGACGATCGCGATCAGGTTGTCGAGCTTCCAATGCGCGGCGGACATGATGCCTTCCCAGATCGCGCCTTCATCGAGTTCGCCATCCGAGAAAAGCGTATAGACGACGGCATCGGAGCCCTTGCGCTTCAACCCGAGGCACCGTCCGACCGCAATCGTCAGGCCTTGTCCGAGCGACCCCCCCGACATTTCCATGCCGGGCGTATAGCTCGCCATTCCCGACATCGGCAGGCGGCTGTCGTCGCTTCCGTAGCTCTCGAGCTCATGAGCGGGCAAGATGCCGGCTTCGAAAAGCGCGGCGTAGAGCGCGATCGCGTAGTGCCCGTTGGAGAGCAGGAAGCGGTCTCGTCCGTCCCAATCGGGATCGTCCGCGCGATAGCGCATCGCGCCGAAGTAGGCGACTGCGAGGACATCGGCGATATCCAGTGCCTGGCCGATGTAGCCTTGACCTTGGACCTCGCCCATCAACAGCGCATTTCTGCGGATCCGCCAGGCGCGTTCCGCGAGCGGCACGGCCTCCGGTGTAATTTGACTGCTCATGTTCTCTCCTGTGATCAGCCGATGAAATGACAAGCTGGCTCAGCGATTGACGGATCGGGGCACGAGGAAAACCAGCAAGGCGCCGAGCGTCACGGCCAGCGAAATGAAAACGAGGCCAGCCGTGGACTTGCCTGTCAAATCGTTGAGCCAGCCTACGATCGCAGGCGAAAAGAAGCCCGCGAGATTGGCAAAGCAGTTGACCGCGGCAATCCCCGCGGCGGCGGACACGCCACCCAGCATCGCGGTGGGCAACGACCAGAATTGGGACGACGCCGCGAGAATGCCCGCGGATGCAACGCACAGGCAGACGATCGATGCGCCCACACTGCCGAGCAGCGGCAGCGACGCGAAGCCGGCCGCCGCGATCAGCATTGGGACCGCGAGGTGAAAGCGGCGTTCTCTGAAACGGTCCGCGCTGGCGCCGATCAACGGCAACGCGACGATCGCGCAGAGGTAAGGCACTGCGGTGAAGAGCCCCACCCACAGCGGATCGGCCACGCCGGCTTTACGAATGATGGTCGGCAGCCAGAACGTGAGCCCGTACTGACCGAGCACGACGCAAAAGTAGATCGCAGCCATGAGCCACAAGCGGCGATCGCGCACGAATGCACGGATCGAGAGGTGGGCGACTTTTTGCGCGTTATCGCTGGATACGTTGCGGGCGAGCACGGCCTTTTCCGTGTCGGTCAGCCACTTCGCTTGCTGGATACCGTCGTCGAGATAGAAGAGGATCGCGATCCCCAGCACGAGCGACGGCAGTGCCTCGAGCAGGAACAGCCATTTCCAGCCGGACATCGCAAGCGAGCCCTGCAACGAATGCAGGATCCAGCCCGAAAGCGGGCCGCCGAGAATGCCGGCCAGCGGGATCGCCATGAAGAACAACGACAGTGCCTTCGCCCGCCGCTCGGAGGGGAACCAGTACGTCATATAGAGAATGACGCCCGGTGCGAACCCCGCCTCTGCAACGCCGAGCAGGAACCGGAGCCCGTAGAACGCCGCGGGCGACTTCACGAAGACGAAGCTCGCGGAAATGACCGCCCAGGTCAGCATGATGCGCGCGAGCCATTTGCGGGCACCGACGCGGTGAAGGATCAGATTGCTCGGCACCTCGAATAGAAAGTATCCGAGGAAGAAGATCCCCGCGCCCATGCCGTAGATCGTTTCGCTGAAGCGGAGCTCGTTGAGCATCTGCAGTTTGGCGAACCCTACATTGACGCGATCCAGGTACGCACCGAGATAGCACAGCATCAGGAACGGTATCAGGCGACGACCCACTTTCGCGTAGGTCTTCGCTTCGAAATCTCGCGCGTCGTAACGCGGCGCTACGCCGTCCGTGACGGACGCGTCGGTGTACTTCATTCTCATGTTTTGTCTCCTGCCATGGCTCCGGTTCATCCGGATGTCGGCGGTTCGATATAGGCTTGGCTCAGTGAATCAGCATGCCGCCGTTCACATCGAGCGTGATGCCGGTCAAGTAGCCCGACAGGTCGCTGATCAGAAAAAGGCAGGCATTGGCGACATCGGCAGCGTCGCCGAGCCGGCCCAACGGAATGCCCTTGATGATTTCCGTGCGCATGTCGGGCGTGAGCTTGTCGCCTGTTATGTCGGTTTGTATGAGGCCCGGCGTGATTGAATTCACGCGGATGCCGTTGGCGCCGAATTCCCGTGCCATGGCCTTGGCAAGGCCGAGCACACCGGCTTTCGCCGCGCTGTAGTGGGGGCCGCCAAAGATGCCGCCGCCCCGTTGCGCGGAAACGGACGACATGCAGACGATGCTGCCGCCGCCTTGTTCCCTCATCGCGGGGATGACGGCCTGCGACATGTACAACGTGCCGCGTAGATTCACGTCGACGATCGCATCGAAATTCTCGGCCGAGATCTCCAACGTGCGCACCGGCTGGGTGATGCCCGCGTTGTTCACGAGTCCGTCGATTCGTCCGTAGTGCTCGAACGTTGCGCGCGCAGCGGCGACACACGCTGCTTTGTCGGTCACATTGCAGGCTAAACCGAGATGTCCTTCGCCGAGCTCCGCGGCGGCCGACTTCGCATCTGCCTCGCGCAAATCGAGCACGACGACTCGCGCGCCTTGCGCCGCGAGCGCACGGGCGGTGGCTTTACCTATGCCGCGCGGGGATGCGGCGCCGGTCACCATGACGATCTTGTTCTCGAGCAACATCGTTTGTCTCCAATTGAACGATGGCTGGAGTTTCGGTGTTGGGAGCGCACGCATCAACGCGGTATCGCTCAACATCGATTGAGAAATATTCAGGTGAGGCGATGATGCATCGCATCATCGGCAGCGGGCGATCGCCGCGCCATGCTGTGCGATCAGCTGGCGGCGCGCTGAGTGTCCATCCATGCGAGGAATCGCTCGACACGGGGCAAATCCGCGTTCTGCGACGGGTAGACCAGATGATGGGCACTGACCTCGACGGCGAAGCTTTCGTCGAACACGGGCACCAGCACGCCTTCCTTGATGCGCACGGAGGCGAGCATCAGCGATTCAAGTGCGATGCCGAGCCCCATGGCGGCTGTCTCGAGCGACATGTATGAACGGTCATACGAAAAATCGAAGGTCTTGTGCGCGGCGGAGACACCGGTTCTGCCGAACCATTGATTCCATTGCACGAGCGGCGTTTCCGAATAGATCAGCCTGCAGTTCAGCAGATCGTCAGGCTTGCTGACCGGGTATTGTTCGAGATAGCGAGGCGACGCGAGCGGCGCGATGAACTCGCCGCGCAGCGTCTTGATCTCGAGGTTCGTCCAATTGCCGTAACCGTGCCGGATGTCGATGTCGTAATAGCCATTCGAAAACGACACGTTCTCATACGAGCAGGCGAGATTGAGCTGGATATCGCCGTTGGCTTCCTGGAACGACGCGAGCCGCGGCAGCAGCCACATGAGGCCGAAGCTCGGACTTGAATGCACCCGTAGTATTTCCAGCCCCTTGACGTTCGACGCTCGTTCCGTTGCGCGGCTCAGATCGGCGAGCGAGCCCGTGACATCGGACAGATAGCGTTTGCCCGTAGGGGTCAATACCAAGCCCCGTCCCGATCTGACGAACAAGTCCCGCCCAATCATCGATTCGAGGTTGCCTATCTGGTGGCTCACGGCCGAGGCGGTCAATCCGAGCTCTTCCGCGGCGCGATTCACGCTGCCTGTGCGCGCGACGCTTTCGAACGCGAGGATCGCTTTGAGAGGGGGGATACGCATAGTTAAATTTTTTTCAGTCGCAGTTGAACGAAACCGCCTTGTCCGGGAAGCGCGGGCACTGCCATGCTGGAAACACTTTGCGCGAAGCAGGCAGCGTGCAATCCCTGAAGATGAGTTGCCGAAGTGGCAGTTACGACGAATATAGCGCGCTCCGGGATGTTGCACGATGCGGCGCAGTAAAAACACGAGAAGTTACGGAGACACGCATGTCGGAATACTTGTTGTCCGCGCGTTCGATCGAGAAGCGCTTTGGACCGACGACTGTGTTGCGCGGATTCGACCTGTCGGTCGCGCGCGGCGAGGTCCACGCATTCCTCGGCGGCAACGGCGCCGGCAAGTCGACTTTCATCAAGATCGTCTCCGGGCAACATCAGCGCGACAACGGCGCTATCGAGTTCGAGGGTAGACCCATTGGAACCTCCATCACGGCGGATGTCGATCCGGGCGCCATTGCGGTCGTCAATCAGGAACTGGCCTTGTTGCCGCATCTTTCCGTCGCGGAAAACATTGCGTTGCCGCGGCTTCGGCGCGGCGCGCGCACATACAGCGAACGCATCGCGAGAGCGATGGCCACCGATGCGTTATCGCTCATCGATCCACAATTCGCTCATGAGTCGGTCGATCGTCTCGTCGGCGATCTGACGCTGCACGAGCGCCAACTCGTCGAAATCGCGCGGGCACTGAGCTCGGGCGCGAAACTGCTGCTGCTCGACGAACCCACGGCGAACTTGACGGCCGCGGAGACGGCGCGGCTTTTTTCGGTGGTGCGTCGCCTCATTGCCGAGACGGGACTCGCTGTGTTGTTCGTCTCGCACCGCATGCGTGAGATCCGGCAGGTTGCCGATGTCTGCACCATCATTCGCGATGGCAAGACGGCCGTCGACCGCGCGAAGCTCACATCGATCAGCGATCGCGACATTGTGGAATCGATGGGCCAGTTCATGACAACGGACGGGCCAGCAAAAGACTCGACCCAGCGTGCTTCGCATCCCAGTGCATCGCGCACCGTTGCGAGCACTGGTGCCGGTGTTCCGCTGCTGAGTCTGAGAAGGGCGGATGTTCGCCTGGATGTCTACCCCGGTACGATCGTGGGCCTCGCCGGAGCGCCGGCTGGCCCGGCGCGTCTTATCGATGCGTTGGCCGGGCTTGCGGCGCCTGGCGAATGGGAGCTGTTGCGCGCGGGCAAGCCGCTGCACTATGCAAGCACGTCCGCGGCCGCGCGGGACGGCGTCGGCTTCATTTCGGGAGACCGCGCAGACAGGGGCATCCTGCATAGCCTGCCCATCGTCGACAATCTGAGCGCAGCGGAGCGCGTCGTTCGCGGCCGGTCTTTCGCACGGCGTGCGGAGGCGGCCCACGGCGCGCAACTGCTCGAAACGTTGAATATTCGCGCGGGCTCGCTTTGGGACCTGCCCGCAACACTGAGCGGCGGCACACAGCAAAAGCTGCTCGTCGCCCGCTGGCTGATGCTCAATCCCACACTGCTGGTGCTCGACGAGCCCACGCGCGGCGTGGACATTCGCACCAAGCGAGAAATCTATGGGCTGGTCCGCCGATTGGCGGAACGCGGCTGCGCTGTCGTCTGGTGGTCTACCGAATATGTCGAGCTCGTCGAACTGTGCGACGTGGTGCTCGCTTTCGATCTGAACGGACAGCCGACCAAGGTGCTCGAGCACGCCGACATCGACGAATCGACGCTCGCCGACGCAACAGGCATGGCTGCCTGAGCGAGCGAACCGCGAGCAAACCGCGAGCGCATCATTTCCACTCAGGAGACATTATGAAGACGCTGCCACAAGCGATCTCGGCCGAACGCGAACCGCCTTCGAAAACGAGGCGACGGATCGTGTCGAGTTACCGAACGGAAATCGCGATAGCGATCGCCATCGTGGTCATCGAACTCGCGGTCGGCATGATCGTGCCGGCGGCGCTGTCGGTCGGTAACCTCGCCAACGTCACGCAAGCGGCCGCACCGCTCGCGATCATGTCGTTCGGCGTGCTGCTGGTGATCATCACAGGCGGCATCGATCTGTCCGTGGGCTCGGTGTTCTCGTTGACCGGAATGGTCACGGGGCTCGCCATGGCGCACGGTTGCGGCGCCCTCGTGAGTTCTCTCGCGGGACTCGGTATCGGACTGATCGTCGGCGCCGTCAACGGCGCACTGGTGACGTTCGTCGGGCTCGCGCCGTTCGTTGTGACGTTGAGTACTTATGCGATCGCGGGCAGCTTGTCGTTCATCGTCACGGACGGCCATTCGTTGCCCATCTCCGACCCGAATTACTGGCTGCTGAATTCGGGAACTATCGTTCCCGGGATTCCGAACTATGCGCTTTGGTGTGTGTTGCTGCTTCTGAGCATCGAACTCGGACTGAACAAGCTCGTCGCGGGCCGCTGGCTTTATGCGGTAGGCAGCAGCAGTTCGTCGGCACGAGCGATCGGCATTCCCGTCAACCGCATCCGCCTTTGCGCCTACTTGCTGTCGGGCCTGCTGGCGTCGTGCGCCGGCATCCTCAGCATTTCGTATATCAGCAACGCCGAGGCAACGGCGGGATCGAGCCTCATGCTGCAGGCGATCGCGGCGGTCGTGATCGGCGGCGCAAGCCTGTTCGGCGGAACGGGCTCGGCGATCGGCGCGTTACTCGGCGCGCTGATGATCACGATCATCCAGAACGGCGCGAACCTCATCGGCGTCAACAGCTTCTGGCAGGGCACCGTCACGGGAATCGTCATTCTCATTGCGGTCCTCGTCGACCGCGTGACCAAAGCGCGGCGCTAAGCCGAATCACATCGATAAAAGGAGACATGATGTCTACACCCGATCGCAATTCGAACATGTTTGGCCGGGGCCCGAAGTTCGTCATGCGGCTGATGCTGGCTGCAGCCGTTGCCGCTGCCTCGTCGGCCACGCCGCAGCTCGCCCTCGCGCAGAGCAAGCCCACGGTAGCGTATATCGCGCCGTCGCTCGATATTTCATATTGGCAGTGGGTGGCCTATGGCGTGAAGCAGCGTGCGCAGGAACTGGGCATGAACTACGTCGAGTTCACCTCGGAAAACTCTCCCGCAAAGCAGATGGACAATGTGCGCACTGCATTGACGCGCGGCGTGAGCGCGATCGTGATGGGCCCGGTTAGCTCCACCAGTACGCCGCCCGTGCTGCGTTTGCTCAAATCTCAATCGGTGCCCGTCGCATTTGCCGGCATCGGGCCGCAGTCAGGGCAGACCGACTACACATCGGCGGTCACCGCAAACAACTACGAAACCGGAAAGGCCGAGGGCGCATACGTATGCAAGCTCGCAAAGGAACGCGGCGGCAATAAGGTGGCCATGCTGTCGCTGCCACAGGATCGCGAGAACGCGCAGAAATACATGAAGGGCGCGCAGCAATCGTTCAAGAGCGATGGATGCGAACTGGTACAGGTGCTTGAGACGCATGGCCTGACCGTCAACGAGGCGGTAGCCCAGGCCAACGATATCCTCACTGCGCACCCCGACGTGAAGGCGATCTACGGCATGTACGACGAAGCGGCGACCGGCGCCGCCAAGGCCTTGCAAACGCGCGGCCTCACCGGTAAGGTCGCCGTCGTGACGGCCGACGGCAGCCCGACCACGATCCGCCTGCTGCGCGACGGCGCGATTCAGGGAATATTCCTGCAGGAGGCCGTGGGCCAAGGTATCGATGCGACCAGTCAGGTATTCAACGCGCTCAACCACAAACCGACCACGCAGGACCTTGCGCTCAAGGAACCGCTTGTGACGCGCGAGACGATCGACAGTCCCGAGGCGCGAGCGACGGTGAAGCGCGTGTACCCGCCGTCCGCGGGGAACTACTAACGCGAACTGAAGCAAGTGGGCGTGCCCGCCGCGCGATGCCTGGCGGGCGCGCTTTCCTTAAACGACATTCGGCTCGGAAAACGCCATGGACAATCTGCCCATCATCGATCCGCATCACCATCTCTACGATCTCAAAACCGGCCGCTATCCTTGGTTGCAGGGACCGATGCTCGAACGTGTTTTCGGCGACTATTCCGCGATTCGCCGAGACTACCTGATCGAGGATTTTCTCGACGATATCCGGAATCAGAACGTCGTCAAATCCGTTCATCTGCAAGTGGAATACGATCACAACGACCCCGTTGCCGAAACGCGCTGGTTGCAAAGCGTAGCCGACAAGCATGGATACCCGCACGGTATCGTTGGATTCGCGGACCTTGCGTCGCGCGATGTCGAATCGATCATCGAGGCACACTGCGCATTCCCCAACGTCAAGGGCATTCGCCAATGCCTGAATTTTCATCGCGATCCGGTCAAGACCTTTATCGACCACCCGCATTTGATGAGCGACAGCCAGTGGCGCCGCGGGTACGGTTTGCTGAGGCAATATGGGCTCTCATTCGATTTGCAGCTTTATTACACGCAGATGGAAGAGGCGAGCGCGCTCGCGCGCGATTTCCCTGATACGCAGATCGTGCTCAATCACACCGGAATGCCGGTAGATCGCGCGCCGGAGGAAATCGGGGCGTGGAAAAAGGCGATGAGGACGCTGGCGGGCGCGCCGAACGTTGCTTGCAAAATTTCGGGGTTGGGTATGGGCGACTGGAAGTGGACCGTGGAGAGCATTCGCCCGTTCGTGCTCGACGCGCTGGACGCATTCGGCGTCGAGCGTTGCATGTTTGCGTCGAACTTCCCGGTCGACAAGCTGTTCAGCAGCTACGATGATCTCTTTGATGCCTTCAAGTCGATTACACGCGACTTTTCAGCGGCGGAGCGCGCCGCGCTCTTCCACGACAACGCCGCCCGTGTGTACCGTCTTTGAGCCCGGCGTCGAGCGGTCTTACCGGCAGGCCAACAGCCAATCGCGAAACGCTGCGACGGACGGCAGCTCCGATTTATGGGCGGGATAGGCGAAGTAATAGCGCATCCCACTTGAGTAGGGCGAATCGAACGGCACAACGAGTTTTCCTGACTCGAGCTCATCTTCGATGAGGCATCGGGCCACGAGGCCGACTCCGATGCCCGTTGCGACTGCCTGAATCAAATGCGAGGTCAATTCGAAGATGGGCCCGGGGCGCAGGGTGCGTCCCCGGACCTTGCATGCATCGAACCATTCGCGCCAGATGTTCGGCCGGGTGGCGACGCGCAGCAGCAACAGCGAATCGACGTCCCGGGCCGATTTGATCGGGTGCCGCCGTAGCAGATCGGGACTGGCGATAAGCGCGAGCTCTTCTTCGAGCAGGCAGTGAGAGGTCAGCCCCGGCAGGTCGTTATCGCTGACGCCGATCACGGCATCCATGCCCGCCGTTTCCAGATCGAGCTGGCCGATTCTCGAATGCATATTGACGACGACGCTGGGATGGGCTGCATAAAACGAATGCAGGCGCGGCATCAGCCAGCGCGCGCCGAAGGTGGGCAGCACCGCGAGGTTCAGGTTCCCGCCGCCCGACCGATACGCAATGGCCTGCAACGTCGCGTTGCGTATCGACGCAATCGCCGCGCCCACCTCGCGCATATACATCCGGCCAGCATCGGTCAATACGATCCGGCGCCCCTTGCGTAGAAAAAGCCGGACATCGAGCAGCGCCTCGAGGGCCTGTACCTGGCGGCTGACGCCACTTTGCGTCAACGAGAGTTCTTCCGCCGCCCGCGTATAGCTTTGGTGCCGGGCCGAAGCCTCGAACGCCAGCAGCAGAGACATCGATGGAGTCAACGTGCGCGGATTCATTCATAAAACTCATGTAAGACCGCAAGACAATACACTTTTTCCGGTGCTGGAAGCAATCTAGACTTGGGATCCATGACTTATATGCCGTCGTTCGACGCGTCGACGATGCTGTGCGATGCCGGCCGACGGTCTTCGGGAGCCCCATGATTCCGCGTCTCGATCGCCTGCCCCAGAGCGGCAGCCTCTATCTGGACTTTGCAACGGAGCTGCGGATGCACGGCTTCGAGGGAGACATCCGCGACAGCTACGGCAGTCGCGCCGCGCTGGCCACGGATAACTCGGTCTATCAGATACTCCCTGCGCTCGTCGTGTTTCCGGCGACCCGAGAGGATCTGGTCAGGATCGCGCGCCTCGCGTCGAATCCGCGTTTTCACGCGCTGCGTCTTTTCCCGCGGGGCGGCGGCACGGGGACGAACGGGCAATCGCTCGGCGATGGTGTGGTGGTCGACCTGTCGCGCCACATGAATCGCATTCTCGAGATCAACGTCGAAGAGCGCTGGGCGCGAGTCGAAGCCGGCGTCGTCAAAGACCAGTTGGAAGCGGCGCTGGAGCCGCACGGCCTTTTTTTCGCGCCCGAGCTTTCGACGTCGAACCGAGCCACCCTCGGCGGCATGATCAACACCGACGCGAGCGGGCAGGGCTCATGCCGGTACGGCAAGACGCGCGATCATGTGCTCGAACTGGTCACCGTGCTGACCGACGGGACCGTCTGGACTTCCGCTTCGATCGACGACGAAACGCTGGCGGACATCAGCGCGCGCGACGATCTGGTCGGATGCGTGCATCGAACGGTGGACGACATCCAGAAGCGCGATGCCGCACTGATTCAACAGCACTTTCCGACGCTGAATCGCAGCCTGACCGGATACGATCTGGCTCACATTCGCGATAGCCGCGGCCGGTTCGATCTGAACAGCATTCTCTGCGGTTCGGAGGGCAGTCTCGGCCTCGTCTGCGAAGCCAAGGTCAACTTGCTCCCCATTCCGAAGTTTACGGCGCTGATCGTGGTGGGCTACGCCAGCTTCGATGCGGCGCTGCGCGATGCGCCGCGGCTCTTGAAGATCGATGCGGCCTCGATCGAGACCATCGATTCGGTCGTGCTGCGTCTGGCTCGCGAAGACAACACCTGGCCGGCAATCCGACGGTTCTTTCCCGATGCCGCCGCGCCGCTTGAAGCGGTGAATCTGGTCGAGTTCACCGCCCACGATCTCGATACGCTCGAAGCGACGCTCAGCGCGGGCGTTGCTTTACTGGGCGGTTCGGACGACGCGCGCGGCGTGTTGGGCCATGCGGTCGCGAACGGCCATGCTGAAGTGGGGAAAATCTGGGCCATGCGCAAGCGCGCGGTCGGCCTGTTGGGGCGCCTTCGAGGCGAGGCGCGCCCGATTCCGTTCGTGGAGGACACCGCGGTGCCTCCCGAGCACCTCGCCGACTACATCGCCGAGTTCCGCGCGCTGCTCGACCGCAGGGGACTCGTCTACGGGATGTTCGGGCACGCCGATGCGGGCGTCCTGCACGTGCGTCCGGTTATCGATATGAAGGACCCCGCGCAGGAGGGCCTGATACGTGCGATTACCGACGACGTGGTGGCGTTGACTCGGAAATATGGCGGCGTACTGTGGGGCGAGCATGGCAAGGGCTTGCGTTCGGAATATGCGCCGGCGTTCTTCGGCCCGCTGTATTCGCGGCTGCAGCAGATCAAGGCCGCGTTCGATCCGCGCAACCAGCTCAATCCGGGCAAGATCGCGACCCCGCCGGGACAGGCGCTGACGCGTCTCGATGAAGTCCCGACGCGAGGGCAACGCGACCGCGTCATACCGCTTGTATTGCGCCGCTCTTTCCCGGATGCGCTGCATTGCAACGGCAACGGGGCCTGTTTCAATTTCTCGCCCGACGACGCAATGTGTCCTTCCTGGAAAGCGCTGCGCGATCGCCGTTTTTCCCCGAAGGGCCGCGCATCGCTGTTGCGTGAATGGCTCTATTTGATCAGCGAGCGCGGACAGGCACATCATCTCGATGGGCGCGTGCCCGGCAATTTGCGGCGCATCGCCTCGCTGCCGCAAAAAATCCGCAACACGCGTGCGTTCCGCCGGGGCGAGTACGACTTCTCGCATGAGGTCAAAGAGGCGATGGATACCTGCCTGGCCTGCAAGTCCTGCGCGGGCCAATGTCCCGTCAAGGTCGACGTGCCCGCGTTTCGCGCCAAATTTCTGGCCGCCTACCACACGCGCTACCTGCGCCCGGCCAGAGACTGGGTGCTCGCCTGTCTAGAACCGGCGTTGCCCTGGATGGCCAAGGTTGCTCGGCTCGTGAATGCGATCCTGGCCAGCTCCGCGGGCCAATGGTCGCTGCGTGGTATCGGCCTCGTCGGCATTCCAACGCTGAGCGGTGTCGATCTGGCCGCCGAGGCGAGGCGCGGCGGCTTCGCGACGGCAACGCCCGAGCGCATCGCAGCCGCGCAAGCCCGTGGGCTGCGGACTGTCGTCGTCGTGCAGGACACGTTCACCAGTCATTTCGAAACGGGGCTCGTCGTCGACGCATTGCGCCTCATGGCGAAGCTCGGCTTTCATCCGCTGTTGGCGCCGCTATTACCGAACGGGAAGCCTTTGCATGTGCACGGGTTTCTCGACCGGTTCCGCCGTACCGCGCAACGAAACGTTCAAATGCTCGAGCGCCTCGAAACGGCGGGAGCGCCGCTGGTCGGTATCGATCCGGCGATGACGTTGGTGTATCGCTCGGAGTACAAGGAGGCCCTGGGCGAAGCGAGCGTGCCCCGGGTCCATCTGCTGCAGGAGTGGTTAGCCGAAGCGCTCGGATCCGGGACTCGCGCTGTCGCGCAGGATGGCGAGGCCTACGTGCTGCTTGCGCATTGCACCGAGCGCACGAACGCGGCGAATGCGATGGATGACTGGAAGCGGGTTTTCGCGGTTTTCGGCGCCCGGTTGAATGTGTTGTCGACGGGTTGCTGTGGAATGTCCGGCACCTACGGCCATGAGGCGCGCAACCGCGCGACCTCGGAGACGATTTACGCCATGAGTTGGGGGCCCGCCGTGGCGCGGCACGCGGCAGGCGGCAGACTGATGGCGTCCGGCTATTCCTGCCGCTGCCAGGTGAAGGCGGTTGACGCAGCGGAGCTGACGCATCCGCTGCAAGTGTTGCTCCGATTGCTCGACGCCGGACCGAGCGTGCTCAATTCAGCGTCTTCGACTTCTTCCCGGCGCGTGACGGCGGCTGGCACATGACGCACGCGCGGGCGCGGGGCAGATCGTGCTTATAGGAGACGAACTTGCCTTTGCACCGGCAGCAGGGATGCATATCGAGGATGCCGCCTTTGAAAAAGCGTACGAGCGTCCAGGCGCGCGTCAAGTCGAGATGCACATCGAGTCCGCCGCGCGTGCAATGCTCGCGGTAGAGGCGGTAACCCTTGGTGAGCGCATCGACGTGCGAACAGCTCGCTTCGTTTCTAAGAAAGGTGTACGTGTGGTAGAAGAGCGACGAATGAATGTTGGCCTGCCATGTCATATACCAATCGGCAGAGGAGGGCAGCATGCCCTTCGGCGGCGACTCGTCCTTGACCTCGCGATAAATGCGAATCAGTCGGTCGCGCGAGAGCGTCAGTTCCGATTCGAGCACCTGCATGCGGGCGCCCAGCTCAATCAACGCGACGGCGCGCGACACTTCCCGCGCTTCTTCGATCAGGCTCATCTTCGGCATGGCGTGCTCCGTTGGTCGGTCAGCTGAATTGCCTGGCAGGCTGTGCGGCCAGCAAAATGGCAGCATGCATCGCGCTCAGATCGCGGCCGGTATCGGTCGTTGCCAGAGCCGAGAGCATCGCGGCGTCATCGAACCGGATGTCGCAGACCAGGTCTTCGCTCTGGGCAAGCCTGACCGTTTGTGAAGGCGACAGCATCTGGATCAGGTTGGCCATCTGCGCCGACAAGCCCAGCCGAAACATGCCCTCGGCGAAATCATCGTTGAGCATGTGCTGCGCGAGCATCAGATACGAGATGTTGAATTCGCGCATCGATTCGAGCGTTTCGCGATCGTTCACTGTTTGCCTCTTCAGCGGGGGGCGGGTCGCACGACATTTGCCTGCACTGCTTCGAGGGACCTTCGGGCCGTGCGTGCGGTGAACGGAAGTATTGTTCAGATCGTTCGCGCTACCAATCAGCCACGGCGGAAGATTCTGTCGTCCGGACTACGCCCGCTGTCGGCGTTTTCCTACGTGGGCCGCTGCTCAGTGCGCGAGCACGCGCAGTCCATGCGCCAGATGTCCCACGGGCGCGGCCAGGAGCGGCCGGGCGACCCAACAGGCTGCCGCCCACGCCAGTGCGACCACGAGCAGATCGCAGCGCCCGCTCTTCCACCAGTTCAGCGAATGGCGCCTGAATATCCAAGGCACGCCGAGCGGATTGGGCCAGTCCGCAACGAGATGCATGAGGCCGCCGCACGCGAACCCGAACAGCGGCGCGGCGACGGGATGTGCATGGCCCAGCGAGCGATAGGCCAGGAGGAGGGCGGCAATCCATCCGACCCCCCAATGCGTGGCGGTGCGATGCGTGATCCAAAGCCGCCGGCTGCGGCTCCACCACGCGATTTCGAGCCAATCGGGCGCGGTGCCGCCTGCGACGCCCGCCAGGCACGCGGCCAAGCTGCCGATATACCAGGGGCCCGCCGCGCCCGCTTGCGCGACGAGCACCGCTGCGATCACACCTGCTGCCCAACCGGTCAGATGGTGCGCACTGCGAGATGCCATAACGAGGACCTGCTCGGAAGCCAAAAGGAATGGGACGCTATCACGGATGGGGCGCAGCCGTCGACGGCTGCGCGCCGGGATGCCACCAAAAGCGGAGGTGCCAACCGCCGGCGCAGGCATGCTCGATGCGCGGCCGCCTGCATGCCGCCGCCGGAGTCCCTATCATGCGTATCGCCCAGATCGCGCCGTTGTACGAAAGCGTCCCCCCTCACGCATATGGCGCGACCGAGCGCATCGTCCATTACCTGACCGAAGCGCTCGTCGCGCGCGGCCACGATGTGACCCTTTTCGCGAGCGGCGACTCGCGCACGTCGGCCCACCTCGTGCCGAGCTGCGAGCGCGCGTTGTGGCGCGATCGCAATGTCTGGGATACGCAGGCTCACCATCTTCATCAACTCGGGCAATTGGCCCGGCGCGCGCACGATTTCGATATCGTGCATTTTCATGGCGAGCCGCTGCACTTTCCGCTCGCGCGTTATCTGCCTTGCCGCCATATCACGACGCTGCACGGCTTACTGTTGCCCAACGACCATGGCCCGCTGCTGCGTACCTTTGCCGACGTTCCGCTGGTCTCCATTTCGCGTTCGCAGCGCACTCCGTTGCCCTGGGCTCGCTGGCAGCGCACGGTCCACCACGGCATACCGCCCGACGAACTGCCGTATGCGGAGCGTGCTGGTGAGTATCTGCTGTTCATGGGCCGGATAACGCCCGGCAAGCGTCCCGATCTGGCAATCGAGATCGCCTGTCGTGCGGACGTCCCGCTCAAAATCGCCGCGGTGGTTCACGAAGGCGAGCGAGCCTATTTCCACGAGACGATCGAACCGCTCATCGCACGACATCGCCGCCATGTCGAATTCCTCGGCGAAGTCGGTGGCGAAGCGCGGGCCCGTCTGCTTTCCAATGCCCGCGCGCTGCTGATGCCGATCGATTGGGAGGAGCCGTTCGGTCTTGTGATCGTCGAGGCGATGGCCTGCGGCACGCCTACGATCGCGTTCCGTCGCGGTGCCATACCGGAGATTGTCGAAGACGGCCTGAACGGCCGCGTGGTCGACGACGTCGAAAGCGCCGTCGCTGCCGTTCACGCGATAGGCGACATCGACCGCCGCACGTGCCGTCGCGTATTCGACGAGCGTTTCACGGCACAGCGGATGACCGGCGATTATCTGAGCGTCTATGAAAGCCTGCTCGCCCGGCAGCCTTACACTCCCGCGAGCCCCTATTACGCCGGAGCCAGGGTGATGAGGCGGCCCGCCGGATAGGCGGGCCTCCGGTTATTTTTTCTGGCTACCGAGTTCCGCGCCCGTGGTGGGATCCACGGTGCGGTCTGACTGCTGGCGCTGCGCCATGGCCTCGAGCGCCGTACGCTCCGCATTGGACAGGACGACCGATGCCTTGCCATCGCCCCCATCCGCTGCCGCGGGCGGATTGGCGACGAGCCGCAGGCCATCGCCCCGATTCCACGGGCCTTCGATAGGCGCGTCGCCTTGCGACATCTTGTAGTAGACCTGCGCGAACTCGCTCGAGGGCGGACGTTTTCCCGGCGGGAAATTGCCCGTGATCGAATACAGCGCTTTCTCGAACGACTTCTGATGCGACACTTCGCGCGTCATGAGAAAGCCCAGAGCATCGCGCACGCCCGGGTCGTCGGTCACGTTCATGAGGCGTTCATAGATAATTTTTGCGCGCGCCTCGGCGGCAATGTTGGAGCGCAGATCGGCGGTCGGTTCTCCGATCGTGTCGATGTAGGCCGCACTCCAGGGCACGCCGCCCGAATTCGTGAGCGCCGGACCCCCGCCGTAAAGCAGTTGCGTCACGTGGCTGTCATTGCCGGCGCCGTGGAGCTTGCGATAGCTCTCGGCTTGCGCATCGATGTTCTCGGCGAGCTCGCCTTTCGCACCGCGGTTCAGCATCGCGACGATCGAACCGATGATCTCGAGGTGGCTCAGCTCTTCGGTCGCGATGTCATAAAGCATATCCTTGCGCCCCGAATCCTCTTCGCCAACGGCTTGCGTGAAATAGCGCATGGCGGCGGCGAGCTCGCCCTGCGGCCCGCCGAATTGTTCGAGCAGCAGATTGGCGAGACCGGGGTCGGTCGCGCCGACGCGCACGGTGTATTGCAGACGCTTGTTGTGAATGAACATGGGAACTCCTTCGAGAAGACGAGAATGGATGCCTCCGGCCAGGTATCGGTGCCCGCTCGGCCTATCCGGATACGCAACGGCTATTCCCGCCGGCCCACGTCGGCTCATTGCCGGTGTGGCAGGCAAATTGCTGGGTGCAGGCGCAAAGGAGGGCGCCATGAGCGACCATCGACAAGGACCATTGAAAGAGCGGCGCCGTCTCGGCAGTTGGATGCCGGCGCGGGAAGAACGCACCGCGGCGTTTCGCTGCGAGATTGCCGCGCGGGCGCGGGCAAGGGCCGAACGCGCGGGGCAGGCATGATCACTACGCAAGCGTGGTTCGCGACCTGTCGCATCTCGTGCACGGCGATCCCGTGCTTCGGATGAACCTGACCCGCGCAATCGACGACGCGCGCGACGCGGGCTATGAGCTGGGCTACGGATCGATCGATGAGTTGATTCGCATCGTCGACTATCGTGCGCGAAAACGCGGGTGCGCGGTATTCCGGCCGGGCGTCATCGATACGTTCGTGCCGCAGCCGCCGTACCGCGACGATGGCCCGCCGATCCGCGTCAATGCGCATCTTGCGACGGCGAAGCGTTCGAGGCGTTGATCGAAGCCGAATCTTGGCGGGTGATTTGCCCAGTGCTCGCTACCTGTTACACGACCTTTCGCGGATTTTGCGTGCGGCGGCGCAAGCACACCGGGTGGACGTAAGCGCGCAGCGGGTATATAAGAACCGCACGGGGTCTCGACCGGCGGTGCGTTTGCGGAGCACGGCGGCCGGCGCAGGACCCGCCGAATGTGAGGAAATGACCGTCATGATGTCCGATCCGTCGAACAAACCCAGCGAAGACCGACCCTCCAAACCGCTCGAACTAGGCGAGTTCGAATCGGCGCTCAGTCACGTCGACAAGCAGCTCAGCACCGGTAACATCGCCGTCAGCGCCGCAAAAGGCATCGTATACAGCTTGATCGAGACGCTTGGCGCGCTCGTGGGCGATCCCGACCTCCCCGAGCACAGCCGGGCAGGCTACGAAGGATTGCTCGAGACGGCCCGGGAACTACGAGCGAAGATCGGCATGTAGCGCGGCGCCGATTGGCAAGCATCGGCCGTCGGTCCGACCCCCCGAGGACGGCGTCTAGCGCCGAATCGGCGACGCCCGGCTGCGGCCTGCTAAAATGCCCGCGCCGCCATGTAGTGGATCGCAGATGAAATTGCTTGATGCTTTGGTCGAACAGCGCATCGCCGCCGCAGCAGCGCGTGGGGAGTTCGACGATTTGCCCGGCGCCGGAGCGCCGCAGGAACTCGACGACGACTTGCTCGTGCCCGAGGAAGTGCGCGTCGCCAATCGTATACTGAAGAACGCGGGTTTCGTGCCGCCGGCCGTGGAGCAACTGCGCTCGCTGCGTCATCTGCAAGACGAACTGAACGCCGCGGGCGACCAGGCGGCGCGTTGCCGCCTACAGGCCAAGCTGCTCGCCCTCGATATGGCACTGGAATCGCTGCGCGGCGAGCCAACGGTCGTGCCGCGCGAATACTGCCGCCGTATTGCCGAGCGGCTCTCCGAGCGCGTTCAGAGCGACGCGCAAGATGCGGCCCAGCCGCAGCAGGTTGGGCTTTCGTGAACGAACGCGATACGCGCTCCGTTGCGCCCGGTTCCGAGCAGAACGGTGCGAGCGCCAATGCGCAGGCCGCAACGGAGCGTGATCGCCGTTACATGGCACAAGCGCTGCAAGCCGCCGAGTCCGCGCGCGCAGCGGGTGAAGTGCCGGTCGGCGCGGTGCTGGTGCAAGGCGAACGCGTGCTCGCAACCGGCTTCAATCATCCCATCGGCGCTCACGACCCGTCGGCTCATGCCGAAATGGTTGCGTTGCGCGCGGCCGCCCAAACGCTGCAAAACTATCGGCTACCCGGCTGCGAGCTGTATGTGACGCTCGAGCCGTGTCTCATGTGCGCGGGCGCCATCATGCATGCGCGGATCGCTCGCGTCGTGTTCGGCGCGCACGATCCGAAGACGGGGGCGTGCGGCAGTGTCGTCGATGCCTTCGCCAATTCCCAGCTCAACCACCACACCCAGGTTAGTGGCGGCGTGCTCGAAACCGAGTGCAGCGACGCGCTGAAGTCATTTTTTGCGCATCGGCGCGGGGCGATTCGCGCCGCGCGTGCCGCGGCAACCGCGCATGCCGCTGGTGCGGCTGGTGCCGCCGATACCGCCGATGAGCAGGCCTGCATGCCCCGTCAGCCCGTGTGAGTAACATTGGCGAGGCGACACGTTCACCCGTTTCGAAATCGACCATGACCCGTTCGCACACCATCGAGATCGTCGCTCCCTCCGGCTACCCGCCCGATATGGCCGCCGTCGAGCGCGGCGTTGCGCGACTGCGCGCGCAAGGTCACCGCGTGAGCGGCGAGGAGGTGGCGCAGCGCCGTTATCTGCGCTTTGGCGGCACTGACGCGCAACGTGCGGGCGATCTCAACCGGCTTGCCGATCCGGCCCATCCGCTGCCCGACATCGTGCTGGCCTTGCGCGGCAGCTACGGGGCCGTGCGCATTCTCGACTTGCTCGATTATGCGGGTCTCGCGGGACGCCTCGCGGGGGTCCCGATCGCGATCTGCGGGCACAGCGATTTCACCGCGATTCAATTGGCGCTCTTTGCGCGAGCGGGTCTCGTGACGTTCGGCGCGCCGATGCTCACGGCCAATTTCGGCGCCGAGGCCATCAGCGCCTTCACCGACGAATGTTTCTGGACGGCGCTCGAATCGAGCGAATTCACCGTGCGCGAACCCGTCGCGCAGCGCGTTGAAATCGACGTGAGCGGCACGCTCTGGGGCGGCAATCTCGCGATGATCGCCGCGCTCGTCGGCACGCCTTACATGCCGCATATCGACGGCGGGATTTTGTTCGTCGAAGACGTCAACGAGCACCCGTACCGCGTCGAGCGCATGCTTTATCAGCTTCATCACGCCGGCATTCTCGCGCGCCAGCGGGCGCTGATACTCGGCGATTTCATCGGCGGGAAGCTGGCGCCCATCGACAACGGTTACGACTTTTCCGCCATGCTCGAGCACATTCGCACCGTCACGGGCGTACCGATCGTAACCGGCCTGCGCTTCGGCCATGGCAGCGAACTCGTTACGCTGCCGTTCGGTGCCCGGGCGCGACTCCAAGCCGGCGGCGACGGGTTCTCGCTGACCGTCAGCGGACATCCCACGCTCGCCTGAACCGCGCTTCCCGTCGCGCAGTGCGCGATAAATTGTTGACAATCTGACGCTCGGCTTCGCGCCCGGATGCGGTGCGCACCTTTCTCGGGAATGCACGCGGCTGGCGCGTCCATGCACCAAATAGCGGATTTTTAAGTAAAAACCCGCAATGATGGGTGCGGGCTTGTGGCCGAGAAAATTGTTGACAATCTTTATGTCCAACCTACTATACCGATCATGCCGACGCCGAAATCATCCGACGTCGCAATACCCTCGGCGATTGCCGAGCGCATTCGCGACGCGATCCTCGAACACCGGTTGAAGCCCGGCGCGAAGCTCACCGAGGCTCAGTTGTGCGAGGTGTTCGATGTCAAGCGCGGAACGGTGAGGCAAGCGCTATCGCAGCTCGCCGGCGAGCATCTCGTCGATCTCGAGCCGAATCGCGGCGCTTTCGTGGCCAGCCCGTCGCTACGCGAGGTGCATGAGGTGTTCGAGATGCGCCGCATCGTCGAGGCCGCGGTGATCGAGCGCGTTTGCGGCAATCAAGACGGGAAGGGGGCGGCGCATTTGAAGGCGATCGCCAAGATGATCGAGCGCGAACGCGCTGCGTTCGAGCATCGCGATTTCCGCTCATGGATCCGTCTATCGGGCGAGTTTCATACGGCGCTCGCGGAGCTCACGGGTAATCGCGTGCTCTGCAATTGTCTTGCGGGGCTCGTTGCGCGCTCGACGTTGATCTCGGCGCTCTACGAATCGCTGGGGCGCAGTCCGTGCTCGTTCGACGAACACGCACAAATCGTCGATGCAATCGGCGCCGGCGACACCGCCCGCGCCTCGGAATTGATGGTGCGTCACTTGCAGACGGTCGAATTGAAGATGCTCGATCGGCCCGCGCGCGGGGCGGCCGATTTGCGCGAGGTATTCGGCTAACACCCGCATGCGCCGTGGGCCCTGGCAACGCGGGTCCGCTTCAACTGTTTAGTACAACTAAATAATTCAGCCGCGAATCGCGCCGACCGCGGCTGCCGTTCGACAGGCGCTCGGTCTTGCGCTGGTATCCGACACGCCGCGCAGCAACGTTGTTCCTTTACCGGAGACGCTTATGCCTGACCTGACCGTACCCACCGATGCCGGCGCTGTCGGCCCATCGTCCTCCCATATCGATACGGGTGTGCCCGCGGGCTATAGCGAACGTCTGTGCAACGCGGATCTCGCGCCGCTGCGCGATCAACACTGGGGCGCGTACAACATCTTCGCGTTCTGGATGTCGGACGTGCATAGCGTGGGGGGCTATGTGTTCGCGGGCAGCTTGTTCGCGCTCGGTCTGACGAGTTGGCAAGTGCTGATTGCACTGTTGGTCGGCATCGGGATCGTGAATGTCTTCGCGAACCTGATCGCGAAGTCGAGCCAGCAAAACGGCGTGCCGTACCCGGTCATTTGCCGTGCCACGTTCGGCGTGCTCGGCGCCAATATCCCGGCCGTGATTCGCGGTCTCATCGCCGTTGCCTGGTACGGGATTCAGACCTATCTCGCATCGAGCGCGTTCGTCATCGTCCTGCTCAAGTTCGCCCCGCAGCTGATGCCCTATGCCGACCTTCATCACCATGGCTGGCTCGGCTTGTCGACGCTGGGCTGGGCCGGCTTCATGGTGCTCTGGGTCTTGCAGGCACTCGTGTTCTGGAACGGGATGGAGACGATCAAGAAGTTCATCGATTTCGCGGGCCCCGCGGTCTACGTGGTCATGTTCATCCTGGCCGGCTACATGGTTGCGCGCGCAGGCATATCGAACATCCATCTGAATCTGGGAACCGTGAAGTACCACGGCTGGGAGGCATTGCCTGTCACGATCACGGCGATTTCGCTCGTCGTCTCGTACTTCTCCGGGCCGATGCTGAACTTCGGCGACTTTTCGCGCTACTGCAAGAGCTATGCGAGCGTCAAACGCGGCAATTTCTGGGGGCTGCCGGTCAACTTCCTGGCGTTCTCGCTGGTCACGGTCGTGACGACGTCGGCGACGCTGCCCGTATTCGGCGAGCTCATCACGGATCCGGTCTCCACGGTCGGGCGCATCGATCAGCCGTTCGCCGTCGTGCTGGGCGCGCTGACGTTCATGATCGCGACGATCGGCATCAACATCGTCGCGAATTTCGTCTCGCCGGCGTTCGACTTCTCGAACGTGGCGCCGAAGCATATCAGCTGGCGCGCGGGCGGCATGCTGGCCGCGACGGCGTCGGTGTTCATCACGCCGTGGAACCTGTTCAACAACCCGGCCGTGATCCACTACACGCTCGATGTGCTCGGCTCGTTCATCGGCCCGTTATATGGCGTTTTAATCGTCGATTACTTCATCGTGAAGCGGCAGCATGTCGTGCTCGACGATCTCTATTCGATGTCGGAACACGGAACCTACTGGTACCGAGGCGGTGTGAACTGGCGCGCCGTCGCGGCCGTGCTGCCGGCTGCGGCGCTTGCCGTGGCCTGCGTCATGACGCCCGCGCTCGCAACGCTTGCGAACTTTTCGTGGTTCATCGGCGTGGGGCTTGCCGCCTTGTTCTATTGGCTCGCCACACGCGGGCTGCGCGGCTGATCGTCCGACGACATACTCAACGCTCGCGGGAACCACCAGGCCATGAAGATCAAACTCATCAATCCGAATACGACCGCACGCATGACCGATACGATGGCGGCATGCGCGCGCAGCATCGCGGCGCCGGGCACCGAGGTCATTGCCGCCACCTCGAGCATGGGGCCGCCATCGATCGAGAGTTGGTACGACGAGTCGCTCGCGCTGCCGGGGTTGTTGGCCGAAGTGGCGGCCGGCGAGCGCGACGGAATCGACGCTTACGTCATCGGTTGTTTCGGCGATCCGGGCTTGTTCGCGGCGCGCGAGCTTGCGCGCGGCCCCGTCATTGGCATTGCGGAGGCCGCAATGCATGCGGCGAGCGTCATCGCGCCGGGCTTCACGGTCGTCACCACGCTCGCCCGTACGACGGGCATGGCATGGCATCTGGCCGAGCGCTATGGCATGAAGCGGTTTTGCCGCAACGTGCGCGCGACCGAGGTTGCCGTGCTCGACCTTGACCGGCCCGGCAGCGGGGCGCGTCGAGTCATCGTGGATGAATGCCGCCGCGCGCTGGCGGACGATGGCGCTGACGCCATCGTGCTCGGCTGCGCCGGCATGGTCGACCTTTGCCGCGCGATCGAGGACGCGATCGGCGCGCCCGTCGTCGAAGGTGTCACCGCGGCGCTCAAATGGGCGGAGGCGCTCGCCTCGCTCGGGCTCGCCACGGCCAAACGCGGCGAGTATGCTCGTCCGCTCGCGAAGCGCTATGACGGTCCATTGGCCGAGTTCAGCCCGCGCGAGACGCCATAGGGCACCGCACAGCCGGTCCGCGGCATCCGCGCTGCCGGCGCGGGACATATGCGCGCGGTGAGCTTCGCTATCGGCGCGCCCGTATGGGCGCCCGAGGGCGTTTTCTATACACTGATCCGACTGATTCGAACCTTTGCCGTGCCTCGCACGCATGCCGCTGCGCCGCACGGACGGTCAACCTCTTTCTGGCAGGAACTTTGCCATGACATTCGAGCCTCGCTATCCGCGCGACCTGATCGGCTATGGCCGGCAACCCGTCCAGGCCGATTGGCCCGGTGGGGCGCGCATCGCTGTGCAGTTCGTTCTCAATTACGAGGAGGGCGGCGAAAACTGCGTACTGCATGGGGATCCCGCTTCCGAGCAGTTTCTGTCCGAAATCGTCGGCGCTGCCGCTTATCCGGCGCGGCACATGAGCATGGAGTCGATGTACGAGTACGGCTCGCGCGCGGGCGTCTGGCGCATCTTGCGCGAGTTCGACAAACGCGGCCTGCCGCTTACGATCTTCGGCGTCGGCATGGCGATCGAGCGCAACCCCGAAGTGGCACGCGCGTTCGTCGAAGCGGGGCACGAGATCGCCTGTCACGGATGGCGCTGGATCCACTATCAGGACATGCCGCCCGAGCGTGAAGCCGAGCATATGCGGCTCGGCATGGAGGCGATCGAGCGCGTGACGGGCGTGCGCCCGCTCGGCTGGTATACAGGACGCGACAGCCCGAACACGCGGCGGCTCGTGGCCGAGTACGGTGGCTTCCTTTACGACTCCGACAACTACGGCGACGATTTGCCGTTTTGGACCGAAGTCGAGGTGACAGGCGGCGAAAAGCGGCCGCAACTGATCGTTCCGTATACGCTCGATACGAATGACATGCGGTTTGCGACGCCGCAAGGCTTCAACACGGCCGATCATTTCTTCAGCTACTTGCGCGATGCCTTCGACGTGCTTTACGAGGAAGGCGGTGAAGCACCGAAAATGCTGTCGATCGGCATGCATTGCCGTCTGCTCGGCCGGCCCGGGCGTTTTCGCGCGCTGCAGCGGTTCCTGGACCATATCGAAGGCAGGGATCGCGTATGGGTGGCGCGCCGCGTCGACATTGCGCGCCATTGGCATACGCGTCATCCCTATCGGCCAAACAAGGATGGCGCGCGCGCGTGAAGCCCATGCAATACCGATACACGCTGGAACAACTGAACACGATGCCGCGCGACGCATTCGAGGCCGCGCTATCGGGCATCTTCGAGCACTCTCCCTGGGTGGCGCGGCAGGCGGCCGAGGCAAGGCCGTTCTCGAGTATCGATGCGCTTCATGCGGCGATGTGCGGCATCGTGGCCAACGCGGGCCCGGCGCGGCAACTCGCGCTCATCAATGCCCATCCGGAACTCGCCGGCAAAGCTGCGGTGCGCGGCGAGTTGACGGCGGAATCGACACGCGAGCAAAGCGGTGCGGGTCTTGCGCAATGCACGCAGGAAGAGTTCGATAAACTGCAGCGTTTGAATCGAGCCTACCGCGAGACGTTCGGTTTTCCGTTCGTTCTCGCCGTGCGCGGCTACGACCGGGCGGGCATCATCGCGAATTTCGAAGCGCGTTTGAACAACGCGCGCGACGAGGAACTGCGCACGAGCCTGGAGCAGATCTATCGCATCGCGCGGTTTCGCATCGACGATCTCGTGACGGCATGAACGCATCGATGCATTGATAGATCGACATTTCGAAAGATACAAAGGACGACAACGATGGCCCTCCCGATTCTCGACCCGAACGCGCCCGAGTTCACGCGCCGCTACGTCAATCTGGCCGATCCCCGCCTGGGCGCGCAGGCACTGGTGGCGAGCGACGAATTTTTCGCGCCCAAGGATCGCATGCTGAGCCCGGAGCCTGCCGTATTCATTCCGGGAAAGTACGACGAGCACGGCAAATGGATGGACGGGTGGGAGACGCGCCGTAAGCGCACGACGGGGTACGACTGGTGCATCGTGAAACTGGCGCGGGCCGGTACCGTCAAGGGCGTCGACATCGACACGAGCCATTTCACCGGCAACTTTCCGCCGGCGGCCTCGATCGAGGCCGCGTACGTGCCCGGCGGGGGGCAGCCTGACGATGCAACGCAATGGGCGCAGATCGTGCCTTCCACGACGTTGCAGGGCAATAGCCATCACTACCTGGAGACGAACGACACGCAGGCATACACGCACGTGCGCCTGAATCTGTATCCCGACGGCGGCGTCGCGCGCCTTCGCGTGTATGGCCAGCCGCAAGTCGATTGGGCCAATGTGAGCCGCGGCGCCGCGCTCGATCTGGCCGCGATGGAAAACGGCGCGTATATCGTCGCGGCGAACAACGAACATTTCGGCGCGGCCTCGACGCTATTGATGCCGGGCCGCGGTATCAATATGGGCGATGGCTGGGAGACGCGGCGGCGCCGCGAACCGGGCAACGACTGGGCGATCGTCGCGCTTGCGCATGCCGGCACTGTCGAGAGAATCGAAGTGGATACCGCGCATTTCAAGGGCAACTTCCCCGATCGCTGTTCGCTGCAAGCGGCTTGCGTCTCGGGGGGGACCGATCGCTCGATCGTCACGCAATCGATGTTCTGGCCGGTGCTGCTCGACGAGCAGAAGCTGAGCATGGATGCACAGCATGTGTTCGACACCGGTCTCGCCGCGCTCGGACCCGTGACCCACGTGCGCTTCAATATCTTCCCGGACGGCGGCGTCTCGCGCTTGCGTGTCTGGGGCCGCATCGAGTGAGCGCGGTATGAGAGAGCTTCTTATCGAACCGCTCACGCGCGCCGCGTTCGCGCCGTTCGGCGATGTCATCGAGCTCGATGGCGCGCGCCAACTCCCGATCAACCTCGGGACGACGATGCGCTACCACGACCTCGCCCATATCGATGTTGCCGAAGGTGGAGGGCGGCCGCTCCTGAATGTCTTTCGAGGCGAGCCGCGTGCGTTGCCGTTCGAAGTGCGGATGCTCGAGCGGCATCCGCTCGGCAGCCAAGCGTTCGTCCCGCTGACGGACGCGCCCTATTTGATCGTGGTGGCCCCGAAGGGCGAACTCGTGCCGGCCTCGATGCGCGCTTTCGTGTCGCGCGGCTGGCAGGGCGTCAACTACGCCAAGGGCGTCTGGCACCATCCGCTCATTGCGCTCGATCGAGTCAGCGATTTCGTCGTCATCGACCGCGGCGGCGAAGGCCACAACTGCGACGAGCAGACGCTGCCCGAGTCCGTGTGGCTCACCCAGGACGGCATGCGGCGCGCGCTCGCATGAGCGTTCGCGCCTGATCTCGCCCCGAAAATGGCGAGGCGGGCAAGCATAGTATTGCACCGCCGCAATCATCGAATACCCTGCCCACGTTTCGGCTCTTCCATGCTAAAGACGACGAAATTCGTGTCGTTATCAGAGCTAACGGATTAGAAGCTAGAAGCGCTGCCTACAAGAAGCAGCGCAATCCGTCGAAGAGCGAATACAAACGGGGTGTGTCGTGAATCAAAAACGATCGACCTGGACGCGCACGGCCGCGCCGGGAGAAGTCATCTATTCGGAAGGTTTCGCGGGCGAGCCCGTTATCTATGTGATTACGGAAGGTCGAGTCGAGATTTCCACACACTGCGACGAAAAGAAGGTCGTTCTCGCGACGGTTGGCAAGGGCGAATTCTTCGGCGAAGCGGCGCTGCTGCCGAGCGAGCCCCGCGCGCAGACAGCGAAGGCGTTGAGTTTTTGCCAATTGACCGTCGTGCCGTCGAGCATGGTCGATGAAGAGCTCGAGCGTGCTTCGCCGCTGCTGAAGCATTTGCTCAGAACGACCATTCGCCGCGGGAAAAAGAAAGACGACCTGCTCGCTACCTACACACATGCCGATTTCCTGCCGGGCGTGGTCTCGTACGCCCATGTACTGGCCCTGATGGCGAGTGGGGAAGGCACGGAGGCCTCGGATGGCTGGGGACGCCGTTCGCAGCCCGATGAGGTCGCGGTCACGTTGCCCAGCGTCATCGCGAAATGCCGTGCCATCGCCGGCCATTCTCGCCCGCACGTGATGACGATGCTCCGGCGCATGGAAAAGCTCAATCTCGTCGCCATGGAATTGGGCCGGACCGAGCATCTCGCCAACAACGGCCGGCACTCGACGAACGATGGCGCGACGGCCCGCCAAGTCGTGCGATTCGATCCGGCTCGGATTATCGAGCGCGCACAACAGGTTGCCGACCACGATCTCGATGTCGCGATCAACAGCGAGCTCGAACTGATCGAGCTCTCGGATCTCGAAGCGTTGATCGGCGTCGAGCGCAAGGTGCTCATGAACAAGCTGTCGCACTCGGAGATTGCGGAAGACCTGTTCGCGTTTCGCAAGACGAACGTCCTCAGCTACGTCGAGCAAAAGGGCATCAGCTATTTCACGAAGCGCAGCGCCCGGCCTGGCGGCGAAGTGGCCTCGCTCGAGGATCTCGAGTATGTCGATCAACGCACGCTGTTCGAAGCAGTCAGCGCGACCGACACATACGATCTCGCCAAGATGCTTGCCGCGATGACGGACGAGGCTGTCGCCGAGCGGCTCCAATCGGTCATGACCGAAGCGCGCAAGAAAGAGGTCTCCTGGGTGATGCGTCGCGAGATCAAGCTCGATCCGCTCGAGGTGAGCGATATCGAGCAGCGGTTCATCGAATCCGTCAGGGCGATCAAATTGGCGGCGGCTGGTGCGCCGGCCGAGCCGGTCAGACGCGAAGCCTGAACGGTAACCCGCGGGCATGACGAGGCGGCCGCGACGGTCATGCCGCGCATGAGGCGGTGAAGCGAGCCGCGCGGCGCGCAAAGGAACACACACACTATGGACTTGCTGACGATATTCGGCGCGCTGCTGGGCACGGCCGCGATTGGTACGGGTTTTTGGCTGGAAGGCGGGCATTTCTCGACGCTCTTTCAGCTCGAGGCCTTCGTCATCGTGCTCGGCGGTACGCTGAGCGCGGTGATGATCCAGAATACCTGGGCCCGCTTTTTCGACGGCATCAAGCAACTGCATCTCGCGTTCATGAAACCGCGGACCGTCGATCGCGAGAGCCTGTCGGTCCTGCTCGAATGGGGGGATCAGGCCAAGCTCAACGGCATGCTGGCTTTCGAGTCGCTCGATACGAGCGGCATCAACCCGTTTGCGCGGCGCGGCCTCGAGCTGCTCGCGAACGGTGTCTCGACCGCGGTGCTCGAAGACGCGTTGCAACGCGAACTCGCCTCCTACGAGCGTAATCGAATGGCCGCGGCACGCATCTGGCAGCAGGCCGGCGGTTACGCGCCGACGTTCGGCATCCTCGGTGCCGTGCTCGGGCTGGTGCATGTCACGGGCCATCTGCTCGAACCGGCTCAGCTCGGGGCCGGCATTGCCGCGGCCTTTACCGCGACGCTCTACGGACTGGCGATCGCCAATATCGTGTTCCTGCCGCTTTACGGCAAGATCAAGGCGCAAGTCGAAAGCGAGCTGCGCTTCAGGCGGCTTTACCTCGATGGCTTGCTCGCAATCTCGCGCAAGGAATCGCCTCAGACGATCGAAACGCGTCTTGCCGGCGAAGTCCGCGAGCGCTCCGCCGAGCTTTTGGCCTGATCGGCCGTCCGTACCGGCTTTTCCCGGTTGTCGGGCAGCCGCACCGCTTTGACGAGGTTTTCGTGCCATGAACATTTTCGCGGGGGGCAAGCGCCTGGCGTCCGACATCGGCGGGCACGAGCGCGGGGAAGACAGTGACGAACACTCGGAGCGCTGGCTTATTTCCTACGCCGATCTCATCACCACGTTGATGGTGTTTTTCCTGGCGCTGTACGTGTTGCAGCTTGCTCGGTACCGCGAGCTCGAGAGCAAGGCGTTCGAACAGCGCATCGTGAAACAACACGAGCAGGCGGCCGCGGCCAATGCGGCCAATGCCCGCGACGGCGTGCGTGAGGGCGCAAAAAAGACGTTGATGGCATTGCTGAAGCCTTTCGGCGATAGCGGTCAGATCGCCATGGTCGATACGCCGCAAGGGCTCGAAATCGCAATCAACGCCCGGGTTCTGTTCAATTCGGGCGATGCACGGTTGTTGCCCGATTCGTTCGCGGTGCTGACCGAGGTTGCCCACGTGCTGGCCGATCATTCCACCCGCAACGTGCTCGTCGAGGGGCACAGCGACAGCGTTCCGATTTCCAACGCGAAGTACGCGTCGAATTGGGAGCTGTCATCGGCTCGCGCCGGGGCCGTCGTGCGCTTTCTCGTCGACAAGGGCGTTGCCCCGCATCGATTGTCCGCCGTCGGCCGGGCCGACAACGATCCCCTCGTGCTCGGCAGCGACGAGGCGGCCCGCGCGGCGAACCGGCGCGTGACGGTTCTCGTTCAATACTGAAGCGGGGCGCGCGCGGTAGTTTTTGCCGCCTCGGCGATCCGGCCCCAGTCGATGCCCGCGCTTTTGCTGCGGGCATCGTAGTTTTAGCGGCCCGCGCGCGTAGGAAACCGCTGACAAGCCTGCCTCCACGTATTACGTGCGGTTCAGCGTCGGCTGATTTGCTTCGGCGTTCGTCTGACCGATACTTTGGTCACAGGAAACCGGTTGTTCTTGCAGCCGATCCGATTCGAAGGCGTCCGCCGGAGGAGATTGAAATGAGCCGCATAGCGCAAGACCTGCTCGAACTGAAGCGCCTCACGCAGGGCGGCGCCGGTGCACTGACGCAGCACCTGCTGCGCGAAGTGGCTGCGAATCTCATCGCATTTGGGGTAGCCGACCTACGCAGCGGCGGCTGACACGCTCAGCCCGGCGACGCAAACGTTTGCGTGCTGCGCCGCGTCGTGCAAAAGGACATTGGAACATCCCGCGTCAGGCGGGGAAGAACCAGGCAATCAGGGAATCTAACAACAGAGCAGCAAACCCGGATAGAAGCAGAGGAAAGCTATGAACGCGTTTAATAACCATGAATCGATCCGCGAAATCAATCTGTCGTATCTGACGCTCGTGCAGCGGTTGCTGCGCGAGGACCGTAACGAAGGTATGGCGAAGCTGGGCTTGACGGCTTCATTGGCGGAAGTGCTGTCGGGTCTTTCGCCGGAGCAAACCTTGAAGCTTGCGTCGCGCGATCAACTCGTCTGCTTCTTCCGCTTGAACGGAGATGCCATGCTGGGCGCCCTTGGTACGCCCGCGGCAGCCAAGCCCGTCGCTCAGGAGCCGGCGCAAGCGCTCGCTGCCTGAGCGCGCCGGTGTGAATCCTCTGGTCCGTCGTGGAGGTTGGTAGCCGAGCATTTCAGCGCTCGCTCGGAAACCGCGGTACCGCGCGACGGACTCTACCTGCCCGCCCTTGTCGGCGGGCTTTTTTTTTCGGCCGCTCACTGTTGCGCGCCGGCCTCGAACCACGCCGCTAGCTTCGCTCGCTCGTCGTCGGTCATGTGGGTGACATTGCCGAGCGGCATCGACTTCAACTGAACGGCCTGTTGGTAGATACGCTGCGCGTTTTGCTCGATCTGCTCGTGGGTATCGAACATGACGCCCGCGGGCGCGCTACCCATCAAACTTGGATGCGCCGAGTGGCAGGCTACGCACCGGCCCTGCAAGATGGGTGCGATATCCGCGACGCGCAGCGCGCTCGCCTGAGCCGCCTGGGCTTGCGGCGCGACCGATCGCGGCATCGTCCATACGAGCGCGATCAATACGAGCGCAATCCCGGAGGCCGGCAGATACCAGCGTGCCTCGCCGCGATGACGCATCACGAAGAACTGCCGGATCAATGCCCCCGCGAGCATGATGAGTGCGAGCACCGCCCAGTTATAAGGATGGGCGTAGGTCATCGCGTAGTGGTTCGATAGCATCGCGAAAACGACGGGCAGCGTGAAATAGGTGTTGTGCACCGAGCGCTGTTTGCCGCGCTTGCCGTAGATCGGGTCGGGGGTCTGCCGCTTCAGCATGGCGTCGACCATCTTGCGTTGCCCCGGGATGATCACGAAGATCACGTTGGCCGACATGATCGTCGCGAGCATCGCGCCGACGATGAGATAGGCTGCGCGGCCGGCGAAGACGTGGCAAGCGAGCCAGATCGCCGCGAGCACATACGCGCCTACGCATAGGCCGAGCAGCCGATCGTTCGAGCCGAGTACACGGCA
Source organism: Trinickia sp. (assembly GCF_036503415.1). Lineage (GTDB taxonomy): Bacteria > Pseudomonadota > Gammaproteobacteria > Burkholderiales > Burkholderiaceae > Trinickia. Next base: position 42,995 of record NZ_DASXWY010000159.1, read on the forward strand.
CAGCGAATCGTAGACGATCCAGCCTGCGGCGAGAAAACCGAGCGCCGAAGCGATCGCCACGACCGGCCCCATGTCGAGCACATTGCGATCGATCAGATAGGTGCCCGGTGCAAACAGATAGAGCACGGTAAAAAGCGCGAAGCCTGACATCCACGTGGTGTAGGACGGCCACTTCGACCAATGCAGATGGTCGGGCAACGCCGGGGGGGCGACCATGTATTTCTGCATGTTGTAGAAACCGCCGCCATGTACGTGCCAGAGCTCGCCCGACACGCCGCGTGCGGCGAGGGCCGCGTCTTTCGGTTTTTTGAGGCTGTTGTCGAGTGCCACGAAGTAAAACGACTCGCCGATCCAGGCGATCGCGACAACGACATGAAACCAGCGGATCGCGAGATTGAGCCAGTCGGTTACGAAACCTGCCATGAAGTGTCTCCAGCGTTCGATTGCGATCGTCGCGGCGCGTCAACTGCCGCGATAGGTGCTGTACGCCCACGGCGAAACGAGGAGCGGCACGTGATAATGAGCCGCCGCATCCGCCACGCCGAAGCGCAGTACGACGCGATCGACGAAGCGTGGTTGCGGTAGGGCAACGCCGGCCGCGGCGAAGTAATCGCCTGCATGAAAGACGAGCTCGTACTCGCCTCTCGCGAACGCGCCGCCTTCGACGAGCGGCGCATCGCAGCGGCCGTCCGCATTGGTGACAGCGGTGGCGACGAGCGCGCGGCTATCGTCGCCGCCGAGCGCGAACAGTTCGATCCTGATGCCGGCGCCGGGCCGGCCGTGCGCGGTGTCGAGCACGTGTGTGGTGAGTTGTCCCATCGCATGCGGTCCTGAGTTCGTATGTCGGCATTCTAAAAAGTCGAAACGCTGCGTGCGCGACCGATAGGAAAGATAATGGCGCTCGCATGACGCGCGGCAGGGATGGAGCCGGACTCGCGCCGGCGAGGACGACTATATCGTAGCCGTGAAGGTGGGTATCGCAGGTGGACCTATTGCCACCGCTATTTTGGCCCTCGATCGTTAGGGCCTGTCTCCATAGGGAGCGTACATGCCCGATCAGTCAGGCGCCGGAGCAGCTGCGCCGCGGCCCGCAACGCTACTCGTCAAGCATGCCGACGTGCTCGTGACGATGGACGGGGCGCGCCGCGAACTGCGCGATGCGGGGCTTTTTATCGAAGGCAACCGGATCGCCGCCGTCGGGCCGACGAGCGAATTGCCGGGCGGCGCGGACGTAGTGCTCGATTTGGCCGGCCACCTCGTGATGCCCGGTCTCGTCAACACTCACCACCACATGTATCAGAGCTTGACCCGAGCAGTCCCCGCGGCGCAAAACGCGGAACTGTTCGGTTGGCTCAAGAGCCTTTACCGCATCTGGGCGCATCTGACACCGGAGATGATCGAAGTCTCGGCGCTGACGGCAATGGCGGAGCTCGTGCTCTCAGGATGCACGACATCGAGCGATCATCTTTATTTGTACCCGAACGGCAGCCGGCTCGACGACAGCATTGCGGCGGCGACACGCATCGGCATGCGCTTTCACGCGAGCCGGGGCAGCATGAGCGTGGGCGAGAAGGACGGCGGCTTGCCACCGGATGCCCTCGTCGAGGACGAGGGCGCGATTCTGACGGATACGCGGCGCCTCATCGAGACCTATCACGACGCCGGCCGCTACGCGATGCTGCGTATCGCGGTCGCCCCGTGCTCGCCGTTTTCGGTGAGCCGCGATCTGATGCGCGAATCGGCGGCGCTCGCGCGGGCATACGGCGTCTCGCTGCATACGCATCTGGCCGAAAACGTCGACGACGTGGCTTATACACGCGAACGCTTCGGCATGACGCCCGCCGAGTATGCCGAGGACCTCGGCTGGGTCGGCCCGGACGTGTGGCATGCGCACTGCGTGCAACTCGACGAGGCAGGTATCGGGTGCTTCGCACACACACGCACGGGCGTTGCCCATTGCCCATGCTCGAACATGCGGCTCGCATCGGGTATCGCCCCGATCCGGGCCATGCGCGACGCTGGCGTGCCGGTGGGACTGGGCGTCGATGGTTCGGCCTCGAACGACGGCGCACAGATGGTGGCCGAGGCCCGGCAGGCCATGCTGCTCCAGCGCGTGGGCTTCGGCCCCAATGCAATGAGTGCGCGGGAGGCGCTGGAACTCGCCACGCTCGGTGGGGCCGCGGTGCTCGGGCGAGACGATATTGGCGCACTCGCCCCCGGCATGGCGGCCGATTTCGCGGCCTTCGACCTGCGTCAACCGGGCTTCGCGGGCGGGCTGCACGACCCCGTGGCGGCACTGGTTTTTTGCGCTCCGTCCCCGGCTGCATGGAGCGTGATCGACGGGAAGGTGGTCGTGCGCGAAGGGCTGCTCGAAACGCTCGAACTGGCGCCGCTTATCGCGCGGCACAACGCGCTCGCGCGCAGCCTCGCGCAAGCGGCGCGCTGAATGCGCGCGGCGTTGCGCGAAGGGGCGCTACGCTGTATCAAGCCGCATCGCCGACGAGCGAGCGCGTGGCGTCGGCGACTACGCTGCGCAACCAGCGCACTTCGTCGGAGTAGTGCGAGCGTTCGTGCCAGAGCTGGTAGTACTGCATCGGCGGAAAGTCGAGCGGCGCCGGCAGCACGGTGAGCGGCAGAAACTTCGCGTAGTGATCGGCGAAGAGCCGCGTGGTCGTGAAGATCAGATCGGACTTCACGAGCACGTAGGGCGCGAGATTGAAGTAAGGCAGCGTGACGACGACGTGGCGTTTGAGCCGCTCGCGCGCGAGATGCACGTCGATGGCGCCGCGCTGTCCGACCGAATAAGGCGACGGCGCGAGATGCGGGGCGTTCAGGTATTGATCGAGTGTCAGCGCGCCGCGCTTGGCAAACGGATGGGTCTTGCTCATGACGCAGACGATCTCGTCGATGAACAGATTCGAGAGATGCAATTGCTCGGGCGGCTCGGGCCAGTTGCCGACGACGACGTCGAGCTTGCCTTCCTCGAGCGCGAGTTCGTAGTCGAAAGCGGGGCCGAGCGAATGGAACTCGAGCTGCGCGTTCGGTGCGGCTTGCCGGAAGCGCTCGACGACGGTCGGGACGAACAGCACGTTCAGGTAGTCGGGGCAGCCGATGCGGTAGCAACGAATGGAGGTGGCCGGATCGAAATTATGTTGCTGAAAGCGGATTCGCTCGATTTCGCGTAGCGCGTTCTGCACGGGCTCGAGCAGCTTCAGGCCGTATTCGGTCGGCACCATGCCGGATTTGCCGCGCACGAGCAGCGGATCGCCTGTGATGTCGCGCAAGCGGCGCAGCGCGGCGCTGATCGCGGGCTGGGACTGATTGAGCTTGACGGCGGCGCGCGTCACGCTGCGCTCCATCAAGAGGGTATGCAGGACGCGCAGCAGGTAAGTGTCGATCGCCTCGCGTTGCTGACTCATGTTCTCTCCGTTTTCCGTATATTGAGCGGCTGATCGATCGGGGGCGGGGATATCAGGCTTTTAATATGTGCATAAATTCGCGTCAAGCGAGGAATGCGTCGGGTTCCCCTTCGATTTTGTCGGCTCGACGGTACGCCGGGATTTGGGTATCGTCGGACCACGGCGATGCACGCGGGCCGCGGCGGCCAGGCGATTAACTTATGAGCGATCTTTCCTTTTCAGAGAACGGATTCGACGATGCGGCGGCGCCGCGCACACCGCGCCTCGCACTTCACGGTATCAGCAAGCAGTATCCGGGCGTGCGTGCCAACGACGGCGTCGATCTCGTCGTCGCGCCGGGCGAGATTCACGCGGTGCTCGGCGAAAACGGCGCGGGCAAGAGCACGCTGATGAAGATCATCTATGGCGCGGTGCGGCCCGATGCCGGGGAAATCCGCTGGGAGGGGGCGGCGGTCGAGATCGCGAGCCCCGCGGCGGCGCGCAAGCTCGGCATCGGGATGGTGTTCCAGCACTTCTCGCTGTTCGAAACGCTGACCGTGGCCGAAAACATCGCGCTCGCGCTCGACGAACCGTTCGACCTTGCCGCGCTCGCGAAACGGATTCGCGACGTCTCGCACGAGTACGGGCTCGACATCGATCCCGCGCGGCATGTGGCGAGCCTGGCAGTCGGCGAGCGGCAACGTGTCGAGATCGTCCGGTGCCTGTTACAGCATCCGCGCCTGCTGATCATGGACGAGCCGACTTCCGTGTTGACGCCGCAGGCGGTCCAGAAACTGTTCGAAACGCTGCGGCGTCTTGCCGCTCAGGGCTGCAGCATTCTCTATATCAGCCACAAACTCGACGAAATCCAGGCGCTCTGCGATACGGCGACCGTGATGCGCGGCGGCCGCGTGACCGGTCGCGTCCGGCCGCGCGACGAAACACATGCGTCGCTCGCGCAGTTGATGGTCGGCCATTCGCTGCCGGACTACACGCGCCGGCCCCATACGCCGGGGGCGGTGCTGCTCTCGGTCAGGGACCTCTCGGTTGCGAGCAACGATCCGTTCGGCACGTCGCTCGCCGGCGTCTCGTTCGACGTGCACGAGGGCGAAATTTTCGGCATCGCCGGCGTGTCGGGCAACGGGCAGGCCGAGCTGCTCGCGGCGCTGTCCGGCGAGGGCAATGGCGCGGTCGCTGCCGACGCGGTGATGCTGTGCGGCAAACCCGCGGGGCGGCTTTCGCCCGCCGCGCGCCGGCGGCTCGGTTTCGCGTTCGTCCCGGAAGAGCGGCTCGGGCGCGGCGCGGTACCCGCCATGTCGTTGGCGGAAAACGCGTTGCTGACGGCGCATCGCGACGCGCGCATGGTGCGGCATGGCTGGATTGGCGCCCGGACGATGCGCGCCTTCGCCAAGCGGTGCATCGAGATGTTCGACGTCCGATGCGGCGGGCCTGATGCGCTCGCGCAATCGCTCTCCGGCGGCAATCTGCAAAAGTTCATCGTCGGACGCGAGATTCTGCTTTCGCCGAAGGTGCTCGTCGTGGCGCAGCCGACCTGGGGCGTCGATGTCGGCGCGTCGGCGTTCATCCGTCAGCAGTTGCTCGATCTGTCGGCGAGGGGCGTCGCCGTGCTCGTCGTATCGGAGGAGCTCGACGAGCTCTTCGATATCTGCGATCGCATCGCGGTATTGGCGGGCGGGCGGCTGTCGCCGGCGCGTAAATCCGACGAGACGCACGCCGAAGAGATCGGCCGCTGGATGGCGGGCCTGTTCGGCGATCGGGGCGCAGCGCCGTCGGAGCCGCAGCCGGCGCATAGCTGAGTCCAATAGCCGTCGCCGGCGCATAGCGCTCGCAACCGATACGACAAACGATACCGACCACGACCGTTCGACCATGCCATTTCCTTACCGACTCGAAGCCCGCACAGCGCCCTCCCATACGATGCGGCTTGCGGTGCCGCTCATCGCGGCGGCGCTGACGCTCGTTATCGGATTCGCCATCTTCGGGCTCGTCGGCCGCGATCCGGCCGTCGCCATGCGCGCCTTTTTCATCGATCCGCTCTCGAGCGTCAACGGCTGGTCCGAACTCTTCCTCAAAGCGTCGCCGCTTTGTCTGATCGGCCTGGGACTCGCGCTCGGCTACCGAGCCAACGTCTGGAATATCGGCGCGGAAGGACAAATGCTGGCGGGCGGCATCGCCGCAAGCGGCGTGGCGATTCATTTCGATCAGGCGAGCGGCGCGTGGATCCTGCCTCTCATGATGGCGGCAGGCGTGCTTGGCGGCATGGCTTGGGCGGCGATACCGGCTTTCCTCAAAAGCCGGTTCAACACCAGCGAAATTCTCACGAGCCTCATGCTGACCTATGTCGCCACCCAGTTGCTGATCTTCCTGGTGAGCGGTCCCTGGCGCGACCCGCAAGGCATGAACTTTCCGATCTCGGAGATGTTTTCGGGCGATGCGCTCTATCCGACGTTCGGCGGGGATTGGCATTGGAAGTTCATGCGCGGCACGCGTCTGAATGCGTCGATCTTCATAACGGCCGCGGCGGTTCCGCTCGTCTGGCTTTTCATGCGCAAGAGCTTTGCGGGGTTCCGCATGAACGTGGGCGGGCTCGCGCCGCTGGCCGCGCGCTATGCGGGGTTCTCGGAGGGCCGCACGATCTGGACCTCGCTGCTCGTGAGCGGCGCGCTTGCCGGTCTGGCCGGCATGGGCGAAATCGCCGGACCGATAGGTCAATTGCAGGCGAGCTGGTCGCCGGGCTACGGGTTCACGGCCATCATCGTCGTCTTCGTCGGGCGGCTTCATCCGGTCGGCATCGTTTTCGCGAGCCTCTTGATGGCGTTGCTTTATCTCGGCGGCGAGGCCGTCCAGACCTCGCTGCAACTGCCGCAGGCGCTCAGCGGCGTGTTTCAGGGGCTGCTGCTCTTTTGCCTGCTCGGAGCCGATTTGTTCGTGAACTACCGCGTGCGGCGCGTCGCGCTTGCCGGGCAAACCTGAGCCCCGCGCCAACCCGTCAGCCCATCAACCGATCAACGATTCAACGATTCAACGATGAACATCGATCAAATCAGTAATCTCGCCGCGAGCGCGGTCGTGGCCGCGATTCCGTTGATGTATGCGGGGCTCGGCGAGCTCGTGACCGAAAAGTCGGGGGTGCTCAACCTCGGCGTCGAAGGCATGATGCTGATGGGCGCGGTAAGCGGTTATGCCGTGACGGCGACGACGAACAACGCGTGGCTCGGGGTGGCCGCCGCGATCGGTGCCGGCGCCGCCATGGCACTGCTGTTCGCCTTTCTCACGCTGACGATGCTGGCCAATCAAGTGGCGACGGGACTCTCGCTGACGATCTTCGGTATCGGGCTGTCGGCCTACGTGGGCAAGCCCTACACTTCGGCGGCGGCGCACACGACGATCGCGGCGTGGCCGATTCCCGGCCTCGCGCATGTGCCGGTGCTGGGGCCGTCGGTCTTTACACTGACGCCCCTCGGCTACCTTGCGTTCGCCCTGTTTGGCGCCGTTGCATGGTTCCTCTACCGCACGCGTGCGGGGCTCGTATTGCGTTCGGTCGGCGAATCGCCGCAAGTGGCCCACTCGGTCGGCTTTTCGGTCGTTGGCGTGCGCTACGGCGCGACGGTTTTCGGCGGCGGCATGGCCGGGCTCGCGGGCGGCTATTACTCGATCGTCTATTTGCAGCTCTGGCAGGAGCAATTGACGTCGGGGCGCGGCTGGATCGCGCTGGCGCTCGTGGTGTTCGCCACGTGGCGGCCTTGGCGGCTACTGGTCGGCGCGCTGCTCTTCGGTGCCGTGACCGGTCTTCAGTTTTACGCGCAAGGTGCGGGCGTGCCGGTGCCGACACAGTTTCTCGCGATGTTGCCCTACCTGGCGACGATCGTCGTGCTCGCTGTGATCTCGCGCAATCCGAACACGATCAAGCTCAATGCGCCAGCGTCGCTCGGCAAGCCGTTCTTCGCCGCGGGGTGAAGGCCGCGTTTCGCCGGGCGCGCGAACCTATCGCATGAAAACCGCTTCAATCCACACAAACGGAGAAATTCGATGAGAAGAAAAATGTCGACCACGCTCGCCGGTGCATTCGCGCTCGCGCTGGCCTGTGCCTTCGGCACAACGGCGCAGGCCGCGGATGCGCCGGGCGTGGCGTTCGTCTACCTCGGCAATCCGGGCGACGCGGGATGGACCTATGCGCACGATCAAGGTTCGAAGGAAGCCGAAGCCAAGTTCGGAAGCAAGATCAAAGTGACGCGTGTCGAGAACGTGCCTGAATCGGCCGATTCCGAACGCGTCTTTCGCGACCTGGCGAACAAGGGCAACAAGATCATCATCGGCACGAGCTTCGGCTATCAGGACTTCGAGCTGAAAGTCGCGAAAGATTTCCCCGATACCGTCTTTCTCCACGCCACCGGTTACAAAAAGGCGCCCAATTTCGGCACCTATGATGTGCGAATGTACCAGGGCGCCTACCTGGCCGGCGTGGTCGCCGGCTATGTGACCAAAACGAATACGCTCGGCTTCGTCGCCTCGGTGCCCATTCCGGAAGTGGTCCGCAACATCAATGCTTACACGCTCGGTGCCCGCTCGGTGAATCCGAAGATCCATACGAAGGTCATCTGGATCAACAGCTGGTTCGATCCGGGCAAGGAAAAGCAGGCGGCCGAAACGCTGATCGGTCAAGGGGCCGATGTGCTGCTGCAAAACACGGATTCGAGCGCGACGCTTGCAACGGCGGAGGCCCGGAAAGTCCATGCCTTCGGTTGGGACTCGGACATGAAGAAGTTCGGACCCGATGCGCATCTGGGTTCGGTGGTGGCGCACTGGGGTGTCTATTACTCGGCCGCGATTGCGCAGGTACTCGACGGCAAGTGGAAGAACGAGCCTGTCTGGTGGGGCATTCCGCAAAAGGCGGTCAATCTCGAAGACCTCAATACGGCGGCGATTCCGGCCGAGGCGCAAAAGAAAGTCGAGGCCAAGCGCGGCGAAATCGCCGGCGGCAAATGGGACGTCTTCAGCGGGCCGATCAAGGATCAGTCCGGGGCGGTGAAAGTCCCGGCGGGCAAGGCGCTTGCCGACACCGAACTGCAGCGGCTCAATTGGTATGTCGAAGGCGTCGAGGGGACGCTGCCGAAATAAGAAGGCTCACCGGGGGGCGTGCCGTTGCCGCGCGGCCCCCGGGTGACCCGGCGGTATTGGGCGCTGAAGCCGAGCGTCAATCGTCCAGACGCATGCCGACCTTGAGCGAGACTTGCCAGTGCGCAATGGCGCCATTCGACAGATGCCCGCGAATCTCGGTCACCTGAAACCAGTCGAGGTTGCGCAGGGTCTTCGTGGCGCGTTCAAGGGCGCAACGGATGGCATCGTCGCTCGATTTCGTCGACGAGCCCGTGAGCTCGATCTGCTTGTAGACGTGGTCGTTCATGAGAGACTCCGTTCTTGGCGGGAAAAGAAAGTATAGGCAGCGCTGACGCGCGCCATGCGACTGAATCCGGCGACAGCGCGCAAGCGAACAAATGCTGCAGGCATGCGCCAAGCGCGAGACGCGGCCGCCATGGCCGAAGGCGCAGGGTCCGTTCCAAGGCTCTGGAGGGAAAAGGGGGAACGATGGATATCGGATTTTGCGGCGCGGGTCTCATGGGAGGCCCGATGGTGCGTCGCCTGTTGCAGGCGGGTCACCGGGTCTGGGTCTGGAATCGCACGCCCGGGAAGGCGCAGGCGCTGCTGGCTGCCGGCGCGCACCGTGTGGAGACACCGCGCGAGCTGACGGATCGCGTGGATGCCGTTTTCCTGTGCGTATCGGACGCGCACGCTGTCGGCGAAGTCGTCTTCGGTCTCGGCGGCATACTCGGCGAAGACTGTGCCGACGCCGGGGCGGGCCGGATCCGGCATATCGTCGACCATTCGAGCATCCCACCGGCCGCCACGCGCGACTATGCGGCCCGCGCAGCCCGGCTCGGCGTGGCCTGGATCGACGCACCGGTCTCCGGCGGCGTGCCCGGCGCCGAAGCCGGAACGCTCGCTGTCATGGCGGGAGGCGCGGCGGATGACATCGATTTACTGACGCCCGTGATCGCTGCCTATGCGGCACGCGTGACGCGGATGGGCGAGGTCGGAGCCGGGCAGACGACGAAGCTGTGCAATCAGGCCATCGTCTGCGCAACCGTCGCGGCGATTGCCGAAGCCGTGGGGTTGGCCGAGCGCAGCGGCATCGATGCCGCGCGGTTGCCCGAAGCGCTCGCGGGGGGCTGGGCCGATTCGGTGCTGCTACGCACGTTCGTGCCGCGCATGACCGGGACGGGACATACGCCGCTCGGTTCGTTGAAAACCTTTCAGAAAGATATCGACACGATAGCCGATGCCGCCCGCGACGCCGGTGCCGTGATGCCGGTGGTAAGCGAAGTGCAGCAGATCGTGCGGCTCGGCGCCGCGATGGGGCTGGCCAACGCCGATCTCGCGGCGTTCATCGACGTGGTCCACCCACGTCGGGCGTAAGCCAGGAGGCGCGAGCGCCGCGAGCGTCGGCGCTGTCAGCGCAGCGATCGCGGGGTGGCGTCCCCGGCGTTCTGGCGGCGCGGGCCGCGCTCCGTCACGGCGGCGCCGAACTCCGGAAGAATGCGAGCGCGGGCACGGCTCGCGAACACGAGAAAGCCGAAGCCGTTGGCTTCATACCAGTAGCCACCGTTCTCGAGACCGTCGAGCGGCTGTTCGAGCGCGTTTGCGATCGACTCGATGCAGCGGCGCCGCAAATCGTCGACTGCGGGATAGGGCGGTTGCGCGCCGCGGACGCTGCAAAGCAGGACATCGAGCCCGGGTAGCACATGAGCATAGAGCACGGGCTCGTCCTGGGCTCGTGCGCGTGCGATCTTCGTGTCGAGCTGACAGAAAGGTTTGAACTGCCGCAACACGGCAAGAAAGGACTCCTCGCTCGGGGCGCTTGCGCGCCGGCGCTTTCTCGGGAAGGACATAAACATTCGCCTGAAAAAGAATTGCAAGAAAGACAGCGTCCTCATGCGACCACTCCCGGCTCTCGCGCGCCGCACGTCGATCTTTTATAGCATACGGATACGGCGTCTTCACGATCGGCGCATGCTTCATGCAAATCGTGCCCCGTATGCAGTGGCGCAAGCGTGCGAGACTCGCGTCCCCACACTCGCCCGACATCTATGCCAATAATAGGCCCGTGTATCGTGCGCGTGCTCATCGAATTGAGAAAAAATGGCGATTTTGCGTACGCTCGCGCCTCTTCGGGCGCGTTGAAATATCGTTCGGCTGCGACGATAATGGGGCGGTTCACGTTCCTCTCGGCCGCAAGGGCCGTGCCGCGGCGCAGCCACGATCGATCTGCGGCGCGCGGTTCGGAGCAAGAGGAGACAGGAGAGGGCCGCTAAGGACACATGAAACTGTTCACGAAGGGGCTGCTGCTGATCGCGGTGCCGAGCGTCGTCGAACTGGCATTGCTCGGCATGTTGTCGAAGACTCAGGAGCAGACGTCGCAGGCCGCGCAGTGGGCAGCGCACAGTAAGCAGGTTCTCTATCAGGCGTCGGTGATCGCCGATCCGCTCTTGCGCGCGGCGTCCCGCGTGCGCGCGGGGCTCATCGCAGGCGACCCCGCGTTTATCGACCGTCGCACGGTCTGGGTCGACCTGGGCGATCGGCTGGCGCAACTCGAGCGGTTCGTCGGCGACGATCCGCTTCAGGTGGAGCGCGTGCGGCGCATGCGCGAAGCGGTCAATGCCTATCGCGCGCAGGCCGACGCAGTCTACGCCGCACTGCGCAGCGGGCGGCGGATTCGGCTCGCGTCGGTCGAAGACTCGCCGCTGCCGGAGCCCATCCGGGTTTTTCGCGACGAACTCGATGCGTTCGTCGATGCCGAATCGCGGCTGGATGCGCAGCGCAGCGCCGAGCTTTCCGCCACGCGCGACGAGCAGCGTCATGCGCTCGTGGCCGCGATTGCCGGCTCGATGCTGATTTGGGCTGTTGCGGCGCTGGGCTTCGCGGGCAATATCGGCCGCCGGCTGGCCACGCTGACTGCCAACGCCGGGCGGTTGGGCCGCGCGCAGTCGCTCGGCGCGCCGCTCGCGGGTAACGACGAGCTGGCGGAACTCGACGCCGTGCTCCATCGGACGAGCGCCCGGCTGGCGGCCGCGGACCAGGAACAGGCCACGTTGCAGCGCACGCTGGAGGCGCGCGCGCGGGAACTGACGGAGGTGAATGACAATCTGCGCCAGCAAAAGCAGGACAACGATATGTTCATCTATAGCGTCTCGCACGATTTGCGCTCGCCGCTCGTCAATTTGCAGGGCTTTTCGCGGGAGCTGCAGGTATCGTGCGATGAATTGCGCGGGATGCTGGACGACGCGCGTTTGCCCGGACCCGAGCGGGCGCGCATCTCGCACGTGCTGGATGGTAATTTGAGCGAGGCATTGCACTTTTTGCGGACCGCCGTCTCGCGCTCGGCGTCGATCATCGACGCACTGTTGCGCATTTCGCGAGCGGGGCGCCTCGAGTATCAGTGGCAGCGGGTGAGTGTGGCTCGGGCCGTGGCGCGTGTGGTGGAATCGCTGCATGCGCAGATCAGCGAGCGCGGTGTCGTGATCTCGGTCGGTGAGTTGCCCCCGGTGTGGGGCGACCCGACGGCGATCGAGCAGATTTTCGGCAACCTCATCGGTAACGCCGTCAATTATCTGGACCCGGCGCGAACGGGCCGCATTGAAATCGGTGCGCTCGAGCAGCCGCCCGCCGAGCCCGGCGAGCGTGCGACACGCATGCGCACTTATTATGTGCGTGACAACGGGCTCGGTATCCCAAAGGCCTATATGTCGAAGATGTTCAGTGCGTTCCAGCGGCTGCATGGCGATCGGACCAAGGGCGACGGCATCGGGCTCGCGCTCGTGCGGCGCGTGACCGAACGGCACGGCGGCCGCACGTGGGTCGAATCGGAGGAAGGCGTGGGGTCCACGTTTTTTGTGACACTGCCGGAACAACCAGTTCGTTCGTAATCTGTCAAAGAAAACGACAAACCAATCGAGAGGCGAACACCCGTATGAACGACGCCGCGCCTGGCCCGGCAACTGCCCGCGTGCTCGTCGTCGACGACGACGAGGGCATCTTGCGCCTCGCGCGAAAATCGCTCGAGCGCGCGGGCTGTCGCGTATTTTCGAGTTCGAACGTCGTGGCGGCGCGCGCGAGCATCGAGGGCGACCGGCCCGATCTGCTCGTACTCGACTATCAACTCGGGTGCGCTGAAACAGGGCTTGATTTCTTTCGCCGGCTGCGGCGGGAGGGCATCGCGCTGCCTGCCATCCTCGTGACCGGGTTCACCGACGAATCGCGAGTCATCGAGGCGCTGCGCGCCGGCATATCGGACGTGGTGCCGAAGTCGGAAGGCTACCTCGACTATCTGCCGGAAGCCGTCGAACGCGTGCTCGCGCAGGTTCGCCTGCAGCGTGCGTCGGCGGAGGCCCTGCTGCTGCGCGACCGCGAGGCACATTACCGGAGTCTTTCGGAGACCTTGCCGCACCTCGTTTTTACGAGCAACTCGCGCGGCGAGTGCGATTTCTTCTCCAAACAGTGGTACGCCTATACCGGGCTCGACGAGGCGGCGTCGCGCGGCCTCGGCTGGCTCGACGCGGTGCATCCAGACGATCGGGAAGCGCTGCGCCGCAACTGGCTCGACGCGGTCCGCGGCGATGCGGCCGATCACCGGCACGAGCTGCGCATTCGGGGCAGCGATGGCAGATACCGCTGGTTCGACATGCGCATCGCACCGGTGCGCGACGCGAATGGCGGCATCGCCAAATGGTTCGCCAGCTGCACGGACATCCAATCGCAGCGCGAGGCGATCGACGAGCGCGAGCGCTTGCTCGCTGCCGAACAAAGCGCGCGCCAAACGGCCGAGGAAGCGAATCGCGCGAAGGATCGTTTCCTCGCCATGCTCTCGCACGAGCTGCGCACGCCGTTGACCCCGGTGCTCGCGGGGACGCGCGTGCTCGAGGTGATGCCGGGCCTGCCCGATGCCGCGCAAGCAACCGTCAAGATGATCCGGCGCAACATCGAACTGGAGGCGCGGCTCATCGACGACCTTCTGGATCTCACGCGCGTTGCCAACGGAAAATTGCGCCTCTCGCTCGAAGCGGTCGACGTACACGAAGTGATCGACAGTGTGCTCGAACTCTTTCACAGCGAGATCCAGGTCAAGCAGCTCGACGTCAATGTCGAGAAAATGGCGAGCAACCGCTATGTGCTGGCGGATCGTGCCCGGCTGCAGCAAATGCTCTGGAATCTCGTGCGTAACGCGGCGAAGTTCACGCCTGACGGCGGCCATATCTATGTGCGCACGCGCGACGCGCGCATGCAGATCGAAATCTCGATCGAGGACACGGGAATCGGCATTGCTCCCGATCAGATCGGCAAGCTTTTCAATGCGTTTGAACAGGGCAGTCAACGGATGACCCAGCAGTTCGGCGGGTTGGGTCTGGGGCTGGCCATCACCAAGGCGCTGACCGACGCCCATGGCGGCACTGTCAGCGCCCACAGCCCCGGGCCGCATTGCGGTGCGACCTTCGCGATTGCTCTACCGACCGTTGCCGCGCCCGCGGCGGCGCCCGAGGTGACCGACGCCGCCGCGGGCGGCGCCGACGAGCGGTTGGCGATACTGCTCGTCGAGGATCACGCCGATACGGCCGAAGTCATGGCGCAGCTGATGCGCGGGCTCGGCCATGAGGTGACGGTCGCGTCCTCAGTGGCAAGCGCGCTGTCCGCATCGCAGGGGGCTTCGTTCGACCTCATCGTCAGCGACATCGGCTTGCCCGATGGCACGGGGATCGATTTCATCGGCGCATTCCGCCAGCGCTCGCAAGTCCCGGCCGTCGCGCTGACGGGCTTTGGCACGGACGAGGATGTGCGGCGCTGCCTGGCGGCCGGGTTCACTTCGCACCTCACGAAGCCCGTCAATTTCGCTCAACTTGAAGAGCTCATCCAGCGCACCGCGGCGGAAAAAGCCGGCGGTGGCGGCGCGCGCGCAGCGGCGGCGTGAGGCGACGCCCGACTGCGCAAGACGTTCTGCGCGCGTCCCCCGAGATCGGCCGCTGAGCGCTCGGTCGCTCAGCGCTTGAGCGAATCGCGTATCTCGCGCAGCAGTATGATGTCTTCGGACGGGGGCGGCGGCTCCGCCGGCGCGGCGGGCTCGGCGGCTTCGAGCTCGCGCAGCTTGTTGATGAACTTCACCATTCCGAAGACGATGACCGCCAGGATCAGGAAGTTGATGACCACGGTGATGAACGAGCCATAACCGAACACGGCGACGCCTGCCGTCTGCAGATCCTTGAACGAATCGGGGTTGCCCTTGAACGAGGGAGGGATGTCGCCCAGGCGAATGAACTTGTTCGAGAAATCGAGCCCACCCGTTGCCACGCCCACGAGCGGCATGATCAGATCCTTGACGATCGAATTGACGATCGTCGAGAAGGCGCCCCCGATGATGACGCCGATCGCGAGATCCATCACGTTGCCCTTGACGGCGAATTCCTTGAATTCCTTCACGATGCTCATGTTTTCTTCCCTCCTTGTGAAGGGCGCGCGGCAATGAATGTTGGCACCCGCGGCCATGATAGCGAACGGGTGCGCCGAGCGCGCGTTTTTTCGTTCGGTGCGCGGCGCGTCTTCAGCCGTCGCGTCGATCTCGCCGTGCTTGCTCAGATCCGATAGGCGAGGCGCAGTCCGCCCCAATGCCGTGCTGCGACGAAGATCGGTGCCGATGCGTCTTTCATCGTCACGAACTGGCCGCCGCCCATGTCGCGGCGGTAGGTCTGCAGCAGGAACGGTTTCGTATGCGTGGCGCAAGCGAGTCCCGTTCGGTCGTTGAAAATCCTGCGATTGCGACAGTGCGCGGCGTTCCAGGCGGGCTCGCCGGGACGCTGCGGCTCGGAAAACTTCCTGTTATGCGTCGGCAGGTAGCCTCGGACGTCGACGGCCGCGCAAAACGCGACCCGCTCGTCGAGCGCGAGCAGCGGCTCCTGGAACGCCGGCAACACCCGGTCGGTGAATTGCGTGAAGCGCGTCATGAACTGCTGCGGATCGGAGCCGGGGATCGGGACATAGTTGGCGTCGAAGAGGTCATCGAGCCGGATATCGCCGCGCGCGATGGCGGCCTCGAACGCCTTGCCGATCGCCGCGGCGGTGCGCTGCACGGCCTCGATGAAACGCGTATCGGGTGTCTCGACGCCCGTTGCGGCGGTCAGTTCGATCAGCGTCTCCGAGACGCTGACGAGGTTGGAAAGGCGGTCTTTCGCTTGAAGGAAGTTCTCGCCCGATTGCTCGACGTCGTTCGCGATGGCGGCCACCGCCTGTTCGAGCGTATGGCACTGCGTTTCGATTTCGGTCGTGAGCGTCGCGATCTCTTCGGCTTCGCCGTGCAGTTTCGTCACGGCATTGCCGGTGGATGCGACGATTTCGCCGATCGCGCGCGTACCGTCCTTCACGCGATTGGCGCGAGCGGTGTTCTCCGTGCCGTCGGCAATCAATTGCTCCGTCTGTGAGGTCAGGCGCGCGAGTGTGGCTTCGATCTGCGATGTCGCTTGAGCCGTCTTGCTCGAGAGGTTTTTGACCTCGGCGGCTACGACGGCGAAGCTCTTGCCCGATTCGCCCGCGCGCGCCGCTTCGATCGCGGCGTTGATCGCGAGCAGATGCGTTTGCCGGGCGATGAGCGAAATCTCTTCGGATACGCTGCTGACATGAGCGAGCGCGTCGCGCAACGCGTCGATCTGCGTGGCGATGCCCGTCACGCCACGCACGAGCCCATGAATATCCTCGAGCGATGCGTCGAGCGTGATACGCGATTCGTCGACGGCTTGCGAGGCTTCGGCGCTGACGACACGCACCTGGCGCGCCGCTTCGGCGATACGGTGGTTGCCGGCCATCGTCACGGCGGCGGATTCGCGCAACTGCCGGCACACGTGCGCCTGAGTCGCGACGCGGTTGGCGACCTCTTCGACGTGGCCGGATACATCGCAGATTTCGACGCCGAGCTTGCCCGCGTGCTCGGCGATATCGCCGACGAGCGAGTGCGCAAAGCGGGGCCGGCGCTTGACGAAGCGCATCATGAAGGTCTCCTGACGGAGCTCGGCTCCGGTCGTTTTTCTTCCCGGCCAACGCCGGTGCGAATCAGTTCTATCGAATCTGGCTTACGCAGGCCTTACGCGCGAGTGCATCGAGGGCGTCGCGAACGACACGGCCGCCGCATGCTCGACCCATGTGTTTACGGCGCGACAGCGTTCCGACTTGAGGTTTGCGGAGTAGTGAATTTCCGCCATTGCGCGTGCGCGAACAAGTCTTTAGATTGAGCGGCGGCTTTGCACGCACGACGCGCCCGATGAGACCCCTCGCAGCAGCCCCGGGCTAGTTCCCACGCTCCGTCAGAGAGCCCATTCGTGCGTGCGTCACACATTACGGGAGAAACCGTGCGCGTTCCTTTTGCGGCGCGCATGCCGATATCATGTTCAATCGCTTGACGATACGCGGCGGGCTGACGCTCACCATCGCGGGTTACACACTCGCCCTCATTGCAACGATGGTAGTGGCGATGCTTGGGCTCAATCAAAGCAACGATGCGCTTCGCCAGATGTATGCGACCGATACGGCTGCGCTCACGCATCTGAAAACGAGTTCCGAGCGCATGCTGCAACTGCGGCTGGCGCTGGCCAGCTACGAGACGCTGTTTGCGATGGGCGAGGCCTCGGACGACATGCTGCCGAAAGCGCATGACGTGCTCAAGCAGAGCGACACGGAATGGACCGAGTATCTGCGCAAACCGCGCGACGCCAAAGAAACCACGCTGGCGAACAATGTCGGCGAGGCCCGCAAGGCGCTCATCGACCAGGGCATCGAGCCCGAGTTCAAGGCATTGACGGACAACGATTTCAACGCATTCCGCAATATCCAGGGACGCACAGCCAATCAGCTCTACGCGCGCTACGATGCCGCGATCACGGCGCTCGAAGCGTTGCAGGTCCGGCATCAGCAGGCGCGCTACGATCGCGCGCAGCAGGCGTTCCACACGCTGGCGCTTGCGGCCGCCGCAATGGCGTTCGTTGCCTTCGTCATCGGCATCATCGCGCGTACGGCGCTCGTCGCGGCGGTCGTGCGGCCGATCGACAGCGTCATTCGTCACTTCGAGCGGATTGCCTCGGGCGACCTGACCGGTGCGATCGATACGAGCCGCAACAACGAAATGGGGCGTCTCGTGACTGCGCTCAAGCAGATGCAGACCGCGTTGGCCTCGACCGTGGGCCGGGTGCGCAGCGGCTCGGAGGCCATCATGCACGGCGCGCGCGAGATCGCATCAGGCAATGCCGACCTCTCGCAGCGCACCGAAGAGCAGGCGTCTTCGCTGCAGCAGACGGCCTCGAACATGGAAGAGCTGACCGCGACGGTCAGACAGAACGCGGATCATGCGCGCGAAGCCAATGCGCTCGCCGACGAGGCATCGCTCACGGCGACGCGCGGCGGCGAGGTCGTCAGCGATGTCGTGCGGACGATGGAAGACATCGCATCGAGTTCGAATCAGATCGGCGACATCAGCGGCGTGATCGAGGGCATCGCTTTCCAGACCAACATTCTCGCGCTCAACGCGGCCGTCGAGGCGGCACGCGCGGGCGAGCAGGGCCGGGGCTTCGCCGTGGTGGCCGGGGAAGTGCGCTCTCTCGCGCAGCGCAGCGCGAGCGCCGCCAAGGAGATCAAGGCGTTGATCGCGCAGTCGGCCGACAAGGTGCAGGCGGGCACGACGCTCGTTGCGCGCGCCGGGACGACGATGCAGGAAGTCGTGGGCGCCGTGCAGCGCGTGACCGATATCATCGGCAAGATCAGCACGGCTTCGGTCGAGCAATCCAACGGCATCGATCAGATCGGCCAGGCTGTCATGCAGATGGACACGGTGACGCAGCAAAACGCGGCACTCGTCGAAGAAGCCGCCGCCGCGGCGGCGTCGCTCGAAGAGCAAGCGGCACAACTCGAAGCTGCCGTTGCGGCGTTTCGTGTCGACGCGCATGCGGGCGCTGCCGCCACGGGGAATGCGCGCGCGGCCGTCGCTCATGCGCCGGCATCACACGCACGGCGCGAGCCTGCCACGGCTGCCGCATTGCCGGTCTGACACGCAGCGGGTTAGGCGAACCTGTAATCGCGGACCCGCACGCGGCGCGTGCGGTGTTTGAAAACGAACGAGAAGCCCGGCCACAGCGCGGTATTTTTTCCGCTGGCGCTCAGATACCAGCTGCGGCATCCGGTCTGCCAGACCGAACGGCGCAGCGTGTCCTGCAGCCGCTCGTTGAACGCGCGCTGCGCGGCGTCCGTCACCGTCATCGTTCGGGCGCCGCGGCGAGCGAGCGTGCGCAGACAATCGGCGATGTAGTCGATCTGCGACTCGATCATATAAACCATCGAGTTGTGGCCGAGCCCCGTATTGGGGCCGACGATCATGAAAAAATTCGGAAAGCCGGCCACGCTCGTGCCGAGATAGGCTTCGGGGCCGTCTCGGCGCCAACGCGCATCGAGATCGGCCCCGTTCGCGCCGATGACCGTGAAGGGCGCTCCCACATCGTTGACCTGAAAGCCCGTTGCGCAGACGATCGCGTCGAGCGCGCGATGCTTGCCGTCCGTCGTGACGATGCCGTCCGTGACGATCTCGCCGATGGCGTTCGTCACGAGTTCGACGTTCGGCTGCGCGAGCGCCGGGTAGTAATCGCTCGAAAGCAGGACGCGCTTGCAGCCGAACCGGTAGTCCGGTGTCAGCTTCTCGCGCAAATGGGCGTCGGGGACCCGTCGCGCCAGATAGGCGAGGCTGAATGCCGTGGGCCCCTTCATCAACCGCGGATGGAAGACGAACGCGACGGCCCGGGCTTCATGCTGCCAATAAAGTGCATGGCGCAACAGACGTTGCGACAACGGTAAACGCCGAAAGAGCCGCTGTGCGCGCTCGCTGATCGGCCGATCCGGTCGGGGCATGATCCATGGCGGCGTGCGCTGAAACAGGTGAAGCTGCGCAACGCGCGGCTGGATGCGCGGCACGAACTGTATCGCGCTCGCACCCGTCCCGATCACGGCAACCGTTTTTCCTTCGAGCGCATAGTCATGGTCCCACGCCGCCGAGTGAAAGAGCTTGCCCGCGAAGCGCTCGATGCCCGGGATGGCCGGTAGCGCCGGCCGCGACAGTGCACCGTTGGCCGCGATGACGATATCGGCTTCGACGCGCTCGCGCGAGCCGCCGCGCACGATGTCGAGCTGCCAGACGCGCGTGGCGGTGTCGAAGCGGGCCGCGCTCACGCGCGCGCCGAAGCGGATGGATGGCCGGAGGCCGTACTTCTCGGCACAGCGCTGCAAATACGCGAGAATTTCGGACTGCGAAGCAAACGTGCGGGTCCAGTATGGATTGGGCTCGAACGAAAACGAATAGAGATGCGAGGGGATGTCGCACGCAGCGCCGGGATAGACATTGTCCCGCCAGGTGCCGCCGACATCGTGGGCTGCCTCGTAGATCACGAACGAGGCGATGCCCATGCGTTGCAAGCGGATGGCCATGCCGATACCGGCAAAACCGCTGCCGACGATTGCGATGCGAGGCGTGCTCGCGGGCCGTGCGGCCGGCATCGTCAGTGCCCAACGAGAGAGGCTCCCACGCGGGGAGCCTCTGTCGAATACAGCGGGCGGAGTGCGATGCGCACGCTCAACTGTCGTTCCAGTCGCCGCCGCCCGAATCGTTGCTGCCATAATCCACGCCGCCACCACCGTCGTTCCAGTCGTTCGAGCCCTGACCGAAGTCGACACCGCCATTGTCGCCCCCGGCTGCGCGACGGCGCGCTTCGTCATCGTCGACATAGACATCGCGTTCGATCACACGGTCGCGCCCATGCGACAGTGCTTCGCCAAGCAGCACGCCCGTCAGCAAGCCGCCCATTCCGCCGCCGAAGCCGCCGCCTTGCTGGACGACGACGGTCGGCTGTTGCTGCACCGGCTGCTGCGGCGCCTGTTGCTGAAGGCGCTCGGCCTCCTGCGCATACGGGGACGCCGGTGCGCCGGCGGCCGGCGTGGCATGCGGATCGGGCCTGCCTTCGGCGCGCGCTTTCAAGCTTTCGAGCTGACGATCGAGCTCGTCGAGCCGATAGCCCGGGACGGGATTGCTACCGCTCGAGAGCGTCTCGACGAGCTCGCGCAATTGGGTTTCGGCACCTTCGACTTCGCTTGCAAGCGCCTCGTGCCCCGGCGTGGCTGAAAGCCGCGTATCGAGCTTCAACGAGCGTGCCGCGTTGAGGAGTTCGGTGGCACGCTTCAATTGCGCGCGACGCTCTTCGTCGGCGCGACCGTCTTCGGTCGTGCGCGCGCGGCGCAACGTCCAGCGCAGCACGAGCGCGATCACGACGACGAGCAGTACGATGCCGATCCACATGCCCATCGACGGTCCGCGGTGGGCGAGGGCGCCCGGTACCGCTTGCGCCGGTGCGAACGCGTTGGCCGCCGCGTGTTGCGCGGGTGCGGATGGCGGAATCGTCGTGTTGGCACGGTTTGCAGCCGCGCGCACGCGTGCCTCGACTTGCGCGAAGCGTGCCGGGTCCGTGAACTTCAGTTGCGGATCGAGTGTTTTGGCCTGCTCGATCTGTGCGAGCCCGTCGGCGTAGCGGCCCTCGCGGGCGAGCACTTGTCCGTACAGATAGTGAGCGTGCGCATTGTTCGGATGGGCTTGCAGAACCTGCGTGAGCTCGGTGTCGGCCTGCTGCCAGTTGCCTTGCGCCATCGCGCGCTCGACTTGCTGCGCGCTCGGTACGGCGGCGAATGCGGCACTCGCGGTCAGTGCAAGTACCGCTGCCACGACTGCGACAAATTTCTTCATGAGCTCAACCGGGCGCATTGCGCCCGTCTCCATGCCATGGGTCCGATACCGATGCGACGGGCGCCATTGCAGCGAAGCGCGTGCGACGGCGGCCCGTTTGCCACTGCTGTTTTGCCGTATCGGTCCTGAGCACCGCGCGTTTTTATTGCGCCGGCGCGTTCAACTGCTTCTTCAACGCGGCCAGCCGCTCGTCGACCGACGGGCCTTTGTCGAGCGCCGCGAGTTTGTCCTCGAGAGCCTTGCCGCTCGAGACGTCCGCCGAATTGAGGCGTGCATCCGAGCGCGCATTAGAGAGCGCGACTTTCTCTTCGAGCTTGTTGAAGTCCTCGGACAGGTTCTTGCCGCCAATGCCGCCCAATGCCGTCGCGGCGGTGTCCTTGGCCTGGGCGATCTGCTGCTTCGCCTGCAGGATGTTCGAACGCGAGTTCAGATCGTTGCGGCGCCCGCGCATGTCGGCAATCTGGCTCTTCAATTGCTCGACCGAGGGCTCCAGCGTGGCGAGCTCGCGTGCGAGCGCATCGCGCTCGGCTTCCGCGGTGGCCTGCGCCGCCAGCGCTTCGCGCGCAAGGTCTTCGTTGCCCGATTGCAGCGCGCGTTTTGCGCCGTCTTCGTACTTGCGGGCCTTTTCGGCGGCCGCATCGCGCTTGCTTTGCTGCGTGGCGACCTGCGCTTCGATTTCGATCAGCGAATTCTCGGCTTTGGCGATGCTGTCGTCGAGCTCGCGCACGATTTGACGCGCATCGCGCGACGGATCCTGTACGGATTCAGCCGCGTCATTCAAGAGCCCCTTGACGGTGCGCGAAATAGTGTCGAATAGCGACATGTAGTTCTCCTCAGTTGACTCGGCGCCGAACGAAAGATTGCGGGTGTCCGGTTCATCCTCTACTTTACGCCGCGTTGCCGGGCCGCGGCGGCAAGCGTACGCAGCGGATATCGGGGCGCGCGGCGGCTTTGCAAGAGCGCGCAGGTGCCGCGTGCCGTCCGAACCCTCGTCCGCTGGCGGATATTACAACAAGGGATCGTTAACTCCCGCTTAAATGCGGCGCGAAAATACGGCTTGCAGCGGGCCGCGGCGGGGCGCGCGCGACTCAGGCAAGACGCGGCGTGAAGCGCTTGCGTGGGGGGCGCGAGGGGCTGTCGGCCGGGTCGTCGGCGGATGTTTCGGACCAGCGCGACGTCAGACGCGTGACCGTTTCGAGATCGAGCGCGGGAGGCGGTTCGCTGTCTTGCATACGGGCCTCCTCGACCGGCTCGCAGGCAAGCGCTTGCGCGACGGCCGCCGCAACGGGTATGGCCCCAGGCCGTACGGCGGCGGCCTCGTCCCGTTCTCCGCCGGCCCCCATGGCCTCGGACGCGGCTGGCGTTTCGGCGGGCGGCTCGCACGGCGATATTCGATGCTGAGTGGTCGATTCCCGAGCGGGCGCCGCATCGGCGATGCGCCGCAGCGTCTCGTTGAGCGAATCGGGGGCGGCCGGCGCTCTCCAACTGTCCACGATCCGTGCCGCACGCACGTCGTCGGCCGTTTCCTCGAAAGCGAGCACGGCGCGGCGCACGAGTTCGCTGATGCTGATACCAAGGCTGTGCGCCTTGGTCGCCAGGGCGCGCTTTTGCGCCGGTGTCACGAAGACGGCGATACGTTCGCTGCGGTGATTCATGGTCGGCTCGCTGGCGTAAGGAGACGGTAAGGCCGATCGGTTGCGTCGGCACGAGAACGGCGGTCGGCCTCCATCATAGAATGACGGCCGCTGCCGCAAAATGTGCGCGTTGCGCATAATGAGTGTCCGATCAAGGACTTGACTCGCTTGTAGGCGGCTTGTCCACAGACCTTTCAACATTTTCTGTTGATAACCCGGCGGCGGCTGTGCGGCAGCCAACGTGGGGAATTCTTACAAAAAAACTTCGTTGCCGGCCAGGCGATTTCATTAAAATGCGCTGTTGCGTCGCCGGGCCGCGGGCGTTGGCCAGTCGCGGCACCGTTATAATTACGATTTCGAGCGCCGCCCGGCGGGCGAGCGCGCAACGGCGCGGCAAGCCGCGCTGACCATGCGTCATGCCTATCATTAAACGACCCCGATCCTCCGAGTCTCCGGCCGACGGCCGACAACCTTCCCGAGTGAGTCCCGAACGCCAGCATGGCTCGTTCGGCAGCAGCCTGCTGCTGACATTGGGCGGCCTCGTCGCAACCGTTGCCGTCGTCTTCGCGCTGATTATTGGCTATGCATTGATCGTGATGGCGCCGCAATTGCCGTCGCTCGATGCGCTGACCGACTATCGCCCGAAGGTGCCATTGCGCGTCTATACGGCCGACCACGTACTGATCGGCGAATTCGGCGAGGAGCGGCGCTCTCTCGTGCGTTTCGCCGATATTCCCGATTCGATGAAAAAAGCGGTGCTCGCGATCGAGGACTATCGCTTCTACGAGCATGGCGGCGTGGATTTCCTCGGCATCCTGCGTGCCGGTATGGCGGACATCCTCCATGGCGGCGCGTCGCAAGGCGCGAGCACGATCACGATGCAGGTGGCGCGCAACTTCTTCCTCTCGAGCGAGAAGACCTACACGCGGAAGATCTACGAAATGATGCTCGCGTACAAGATCGAGCGCGCGCTGACGAAAGATCAGATCCTCGAGCTCTACATGAACCAGATCTATCTGGGCGAGCGCGCGTATGGTTTCGCGGCGGCCGCCCGGGTGTATTTCGGCAAGGATCTCAAGGACATCACGCTGGCTCAGGCGGCGATGCTGGCCGGGCTGCCCAAGGCGCCCTCGGCATACAATCCGATCGTCAATCCGAAGCGCGCGAAGATCCGGCAGGAGTACATCCTCAAGCGGATGCTCGATCTGCGCTATATCACGCAGGCGCAATACGATCAGGCCGTCAAGGAAGACATTCACACGAAGGTGTCGGGCAACGAATACAGCGTGCATGCGGAGTATGTCGCCGAGATGGTGCGACAGATGATGTACGCGCAATACAAGGAAGAAACGTATACGCGGGGCTTGTCGGTCGTGACGACCCTCGACTCGGCGTACCAGGATGCGGCTTACCGCGCCGTGCGCAAGGGTGTCATGGACTACGAGCGCCGGCACGGCTATCGCGGACCGGAAGGCTTCGTCGAGCTGCCGGCCGGCCGCGACGAACGCGACGAGGCAATCGACGATGCGCTCGCCGATCATCCGGACGACGGCGAACTGGTGGCCGGTGTCGTCACCGCAGCGAGCCCGAAGCAGCTGACCGTGCAATTCGTCGACGGCAATACGGCCAACGTGACCGGCGAAGGGCTGCGTTTCGCGGCGACGGCACTGAGCGCGCGCGCCAGCGCGGCGCAGCGGATCAAGCCCGGTTCGATCGTCCGGTTGATGCCCGATGCGAAGGGCAACTGGCAGATCACCCAGTTGCCGCAGGTGGAAGGCGCGCTCGTTTCGCTCTCGCCGCAAGATGGCGCGCTCCGTGCGCTCGTCGGCGGGTTCGACTTCAACAAGAACAAGTTCAATCACGTGACGCAAGCCTGGCGTCAGCCCGGTTCGAGCTTCAAGCCGTTCATCTATTCGGCGTCGCTCGAAAAGGGCCTCGCCCCGGCGACGATCATCAACGATGCGCCGCTTTACTTCCCCCCGAGCACGCCGGGCGGGGAGGCGTGGGAGCCGAAGGACGACGATCAGCCCGATGGCCCGATGTCGATGCGCGTGGCGCTCGAGAAGTCGAAGAACCTCGTCTCGATCCGGATTCTTTCCTATATCGGTACCAAGTATGCGCAGGACTATGTGACGCAGCGCTTCGGTTTCGACGCGGACAAGACACCTCCTTACTTGCCGATGGCGCTGGGCGCTGGGCTCGTCACGCCGCTGCAGTCGGCCGCGGCCTACGCGGTGTTCGCGAACGGCGGCTATCGCGTCAATCCTTATCTGATCGCGGAAGTCGATGACGCGCACGGTCAGCCGATCTCCAAGGCGCAGCCGATCGTGGCAGGGCGGGACGCGCCGCGTACGATCAGCGCGGCCAACGCCTTCATCATGAACTCTCTGCTGCATTCGGTGGCAACGGCAGGTACCGGTGCGGGCACGAACGTCTTGCATCGCTCGGACCTCTCCGGCAAAACCGGTACGACGAACGACGCCAAGGACGGATGGTTCGCGGGTTACCAGCCGACGCTGGTCGCGGTGGCCTGGATGGGCTACGACCAACCGAAGAGTCTCGGCAGCCGCGAATTCGGTGCGCAGCTCGCGCTGCCGATCTGGGTCGACTACATGGGCCAGGCGCTGCGTGGCGTACCGCAGGTGCAAATGCCGATGCCCGAAGGTGTGACGACGATCGGCGGCGAGCTTTACTACGCGGACATGACGCCTGGCAATGGCTTCGTTGCGAGCATCGGCACAGGCGGCGAACCGGGGACTGCGCTGGCTGGCGCCGGCGCGAGCGAAGCGGTCGGCAGCATCGGACCGGCGGGGCTCGCGGCGCCTGCGGCACCGCCGCCCAGTGTGTCGTCGCAGGAGAAGAAACAGATTCTCAATCTGTTCAATGACAACCGGCCCTGAGCGGTCGCCATCGCGCAGGTGCGATGGGAGGCTCCTCGCATCCACCTTCGCGCGATCAATTACCCGAATGGCCTGGGAGTCGCGCTAGGCCGGCGCGCTAAGTCGACGCGCGCGCCCGTTCGAGATGGGCGGACAACGTGGCCGGGTCGGTATTCGTTCCGCACAGGATGACGCCGACGCGCTTGCCTTGCAGCGTTTCGCGCAGCGGCCCCAAGAGCGCGGCCGTTGCCGCGGCGCACGCCGGCTCGACAGCGAGCTTGAGCTGGACGAACAGCTTGAGCATCGCTGCGCGCAACTCATCGTCCGAAACGGTGACGATCCGATCGATGTGGCGCCGGCACAGCTCGTAGCTATATTGCTCGGTGTGCGGTGCCATCAGGGAATCGGCGATGGTGTGCATCGCGCCCATCTTCACGGTGTGATTGGCGGCGAAACTGCGCGACATTGCATCGGCGCCCTCCGGTTCGACACCGAACACATGCACGCGCGGATTGGCGAGGCGCAATGCGGTCGAGACGCCGGCTGCCAAGCCGCCGCCGCCGATGGGGACGATCACCGCATCGAGATCGGGCGTCTGCGTCGCCCATTCGTAGCCGAGCGTTGCCGTGCCCAGCACCGTGCGATAGCCATTGAACGGGTGAACGAAAAAGCGGCCTTCCTCGGCTTCGATTCGGCGCACGACATCGAATGCTTCGGCCGGCGAGTCGGCCATGACGACCTCGGCGCGGTACTGTTTGCACAGCGCGATGCGCGCAGGGCTTGCCGTGCGGAACATCACCACTTTCGCGCTCGTACCGAGCCGCATGGCCGCATAGGCAACCGCCGCCGCATGATTGCCGCCCGATACGCAGGTCACGCCGACACTGCGCTGCGATGCGTCGAGCGCGAGCAGATTCGTGAATGCGCCCCTCACCTTGAAGCTGCCGCTCGACTGCAGCAATTCGAACTTGAAATTGATGTTCGTGCCTTCGAGCGTCGGAAAGTCATGCCGTTCGAAGACCGGCGTCCGCACGACCCAGGGCGTGAGCGCGAAATGCTGTGACGCGATGGCGTCCAGCGTGGGAACCGGCTCGGCGTCGATCGTATGGTCGGTATGCTGCGATGAAGCGGTGGACATGAGCGAAGCCATCGTAAAGGACAAGTGAGGGACCCGCGCTACTGTTGCTGCTGTTGCGTATCGACCGACATGCTGCGAATGAATTTGCGCAAGAAGCTTTCACAGGCGTCGAGCTGCGCGAGCTCGACATACTCGTTCGGCTTGTGCGCCTGCTCGATGTCGCCCGGCCCGCAGACGACGCTCGGCACGCCGGCCAGCGCGAACAACCCCGCTTCCGTGCCATAGGCGACCTTGCGCGTATCGCGATCGCCCGTCAAGGCGCGCACGAGTTGCGTGATGGCCGCCTGCTCGGTGGCGTCGAGACCCGGCGCCGCGGCGATCCGCGTGAACTCGATTGCGGCGTTCGGATGCTCGCGCCGCATCTGCGGCAGCAGCGTTTCGTTCGCGTAGCGCTCGATGCGCGCGAATACGACGGCCGGATCGAGCGTCGGCAGGTTGCGAAACTCGAAGGCGAAGCGGCACTCGGCCGGCACCGTGTTGATCGCATTGCCGCCTTCGATCGTGCTCGTCTGCGCCGTGGTGAACGGCACGTCGTAGCTCGTATCGAACGGACCGTCGCGCCGCATTTGGTCGGCCACGTCGCGAATGTGGCAGATGAGGCGGGCCGCATATTCGATCGCGTTGAGGCCCTTGGGCGTCAGCGACGAATGGGCCGCATGACCGCGCACGCAGCAGCGATACGCGTTGATGCCTTTATGCGCCACGATCGGACGCATGCTGGTGGGCTCGCCCACGATGCAGCCGTCCGGCTTGATGCCACGCTTTTGCAGGTCTGCGATCATCAGCGGCGCACCGGCACAGCCGATTTCCTCGTCGAACGAGAAAGCCAGGTGAATCGGCTTCGCGAGCCGTGCCGATTGCATTTCGGGCACGAGCGCGAGCGCCGCGCCGATGAAGCCCTTCATATCGCAGGTGCCGCGGCCATACAACCGGCCGTCGCGAATCTCGGGCGAAAACGGATCGCTGTCCCACTGTTGTCCATCGACGGGCACGACGTCCGTGTGGCCGGACAGCACGACGCCGCCTTGCGTAGAACCGTCGTGCGCGGGGATCGTGGCGAACAGGTTGGCCCATTCGCCGCGCTCGCCGCGCGCATCGCGCGTCAGCAGGGAAGAAATGCCTCGTGCCGCCAACGATTCGCACACGAGTTCGATCAGTTCGATATTCGGTACACGGCTAGTCGTATCGATCGAGACGAGCCGTTCGACCCATTGCAAACTGAGCGGAACCGGTGAAGCGGAGGAGGGGGCCGAAGCCAGCGAGTGGGGAGAGGACGTGGAGGATCGGTGCGCCGTTTCAGCGTCTTGAGACATGACAAGCTCCAGCTCGAGAGTGCCTCCGATCATACCGAAAAACCGCGTGCAACCCAAATAGTGCGAGCGACAGCGGCATGCTGCGGCGCCGCAATCGAGCGCCGCAGCATGCTTTTTTCATCGCGCGGCGGCGGCCGGTTGGCGCGCGGGCGCGCCCAGCGCACGCAGCGTCTCCTTGGCGGTCGCGACACGCACGGCCAGATCGGGGCTGCGCGTTTCGATGCGCAGCTTGTCCTGTCCCGCCAGCTTGATGTGCTTGTTCTTGTGGACCATCTCGATGATGCGCATGCCGTCGATGGGCGGATTCGGCACGAACTGAAGGCTGATCGCGGCTTCGCCCGCATCGATCTTCGAGACGCCGAGCGGCTTCGCCGCAAGTCGCAGCCGGTGCGTCTCGACGAGCGCGTGGGCTTGCGTCGGCAGCTTGCCGAAGCGGTCGATCAGTTCTTCCTGGATATCGTCGATGGCGTCGCTGGTCTCGCAATTGGCGAGGCGTTTGTAGATCGACAGGCGCTCTTGCACGTCGCCGCAATAGTCTGCGGGAAGGATGGCGGGCGTATGCAGATTGATCTCGGTCGTCGCCGCGAGGGGCGCGGTCAGATCGGGCTCCTGGCCGTTCTTGAGCGCTTTCACGGCGTCGCTGAGCATCTCCGAATACAGCTGAAAACCGATCTCGTGGATTTCGCCCGATTGCTTGTCGCCCAGTACCTCGCCGGTGCCGCGAATCTCGAGATCGTGCATCGCCAGATAAAAACCGGAACCGAGTTCCTCCATCTGCTGAATGGCTTCGAGTCGGCGCTGCGCCTGCTTCGTCAATCCTTGCGGATCGTGCACGAGCAGATAGGCATAAGCCTGGTGGTGCGAGCGCCCGACGCGTCCGCGCAATTGATGCAGCTGCGCGAGGCCGAACTTGTCGGCGCGATGAATGAGAATCGTATTCGAGCTCGGGACGTCGATGCCGGTTTCGATGATGGTCGTGCACAGCAGGACGTTGGCCCGCTGAGAGACGAAGTCGCGCATGACGCGCTCGAGCTCACGTTCATGCATCTGCCCGTGTGCCACCGCGATCCGCGCCTCGGGCACGAGCGCTTCGAGCATGGCGCGCCGGTTTTCGATCGTTTCCACTTCGTTGTGCAGGAAGTAGACTTGCCCGCCGCGTTTGAGCTCCCGCAACATCGCTTCGCGAATGACGCTGTCTTCCTCGCGCCGCACGAATGTCTTGATCGCCAGCCGTTTTTGCGGCGCGGTGGCGATGACGGAAAAGTCGCGCAGGCCTTCGAGCGCCATGCCCAGTGTTCGCGGAATGGGGGTGGCGGTCAACGTCAGCACATCGACCTCGGCGCGCAACGCCTTTAGCGCCTCCTTTTGCCGTACGCCGAAGCGATGCTCTTCGTCGATGATGACGAGGCCGAGCCGCTTGAAGCGCACGTCCGACGACAGCAGCTTGTGCGTGCCGATGACGATGTCGATCGAGCCGTCGTTGATCTGCTCGATGGCCGCGTTGACCTCCTTCGTCGACTTGAAGCGCGAGAGCTCAGCAATGCGCACGGGCCATTCGGCGAAGCGATCGGTGAAGGTCTGCGTGTGCTGTTCGGCGAGCAGCGTGGTGGGCGCGAGCAGCGCGACCTGCTTGCCGGCCATCACCGCGATGAACGCGGCTCGCAATGCCACCTCGGTCTTGCCGAAGCCCACGTCGCCGCATACGAGCCGGTCCATCGGACGACCCGTCGTCATGTCGCCGATAACGGCGGCGATCGCGGCGGCCTGATCCGGCGTTTCCTCGAAACCGAAACTCTCGGCGAATTTGCCGTAGTCGCGCGGATCGAACCGGAAGGCATGGCCCTCGCGCGCGGCGCGCCGCGCATAGAGGTTGAGCAGCTCGGCGGCCGTGTCGCGAATCTGCTGTGCCGCGCGGCGCTTGGCCCGTTCCCATTGGCCGGAGCCGAGCGCGTGCAACGGGGCGGTGTCCGGGTCCGCGCCGCTGTAGCGGGAAATCACATGCAGTTGCGCGACGGGGACGTAGAGCTTGCTGTCGCCGGCGTACTCGAGATGGAGGAACTCGGTTTCGCCTTCGCCGAGGTCCATCGTCACGAGTCCCATATAGCGGCCGATACCGTGCTGCGCATGCACGACAGGATCGCCCACCTTGAGCTCCGAGAGGTCGCGCACCATCGAATCGACGTTGCTGGCCTGCTCCTGACGCCGGCGGCCGGCGCGCCGGGCCAGCGGGCCGTAGAGTTCGGTCTCGGTGACGACGGCCCAGCCTTCCGCCGGCAGCACGAAGCCCGTCGAGAGCGGCGCCACCCCGAGCGCAAACGCGGCGTCGCCTTGCAGCCAGCTCTCGAAGCTCTCGCCCGCTTGCGGCTTGAGGCCATTTTCGGCGAGGAACTGGGCGATCGTTTCGCGGCGGCCGGCCGACTCCGCGGCGATCAGCACACGCCGGCCGCTCGTGGCGAGGTAGGCGCGCAGCGCGGCGACCGGATCGTCGGCACGACGATCGACGGCCAGCGACGGCAGCGGCGTGCTCCAGCCTCCGCCGCCGTCGGTGGGCACCACCAGACGCGCGAACGGCTTGGCCAGCGTATAGAAATCCTCATCGGAAAGGAACAGCCGCTGCGGCTCGAGAATCGGCCGCTCGCGGTCGTGCGACAAAAACGCGTGGCGTTGCTTCGTGTCGGCCGTGAAGCGCCGGATCGCGTTCTCGAGATCGCCGACGAACGCAAGGTGGGCGTTTGCCGGCAGGTAGTGGAACAGGGTGGCCGTCTGCTCGAAAAAGAGCGGCAAGTAGTACTCGATGCCGGCGGAGGGCACGCCGTTGCCGATGTCCTTGTAGATCGACGAACGGCTCGGGTCGCCTTCGAATACCTCGCGCCAGCGGCTACGAAACGCGGTGCGGGCCGCTTCGTCGAACGGAAACTCGCGGCCCGGCAGCAGGCGCACGTCGCGCACGGGGTACAGGCTGCGTTGCGTGTCCGGATCGAATGCCCGGATCGAATCGACCTGGTCGTCGAAAAGATCGATCCGGTACGGCAACGCGGAGCCCATCGGATAGAGGTCGATCAGCGAGCCCCGCACGCAGTACTCACCGGGGCGCACGACCTGGCTCACGTGCTCGTAGCCCGCGAGCGTGAGCTGCGCTTTCAGTTTGGCTTCGTCGAGCCTGGCCCCTTGCGAGAACGAGAACGTGTAGGCCGCGAGGAACGAGGCCGGCGGCATCCGGTAGAGCGCCGTCGTGGCGGGTACCAGCAGTACGTCGCAACGACCCTCGCCGAGGTCGTGCAGCGTCGCCAGGCGCTCGGAAACGAGATCCTGGTGCGGCGAGAACGTGTCGTAGGGCAGCGTCTCCCAGTCCGGCAGCCGCCGCACGCGGGCGCCGGGCGCGAACCAGGCGAGCTCCTGGGAAAGCCGTTGCGCGTCGACGGCGCTCGCGCAGACCACGGCGAGCAGCGGCACCGCCGCGCCCGCCGCCTGCAGATATCGGGCGATCAGCAGCGCGTCGGCCGAGCCATGCGCCCCGTCGAACGCGAAGCGCTGGCCCGGTTTGACGAGCGGAAACGGTAAAAGCGGCGAAAAGGGTGTTGCGGCAGTCTGCATGACGGGAATGTAGGCCGTTTCAATGAACGGCACGTGCGCAAAAAACGGACGCAGCACGGGCCGGAAGGGGTTGAGCGCGAGCACGGACCCGGGTCGGCCGAATCGGACCCGCCTCGCGCGAAGCACCTATTATAAAATCCGTCCTTTATTTTGACCCGCGGCCCGCTCCTTGACTTCTCGTCTTTTTGCCCTGATCCCCTGCGCCGGCACCGGCAGCCGCTCCGGCGCACCGATGCCCAAGCAATACCGCACGGTCGCCGGCCGGCCGTTGCTCCACTTTACGCTGGCCGCTTTCGACGCTTGCAGCGAGTTTGCGCAGACGCTCGTCGTGCTGGCGCCCGACGACACGCACTTCGATGCGCGTCGTTTCAGCGGCCTGCGCTTCGCCGTGCGGCGCTGCGGCGGCGCGACGCGGCAGGCTTCGGTGATGAACGGGCTCGCGGCGCTCGCGGAGTTTGGCGCCGCCGCGGACGACTGGGTGCTCGTCCATGACGCAGCGCGCCCCGGCATCACCCCCGCGCTGATCCGTTCGCTCGTCGCAGCGCTCAAGGACGACCCCGTCGGGGGCATCATGGCGTTGCCGGTGGCCGACACGCTCAAGCGCATGGATGCGGCGCGCGGCGGCCACATCGCGCGCACCGAGCCGCGCGACGGGCTGTGGCAGGCGCAAACACCGCAGATGTTCCGCATCGGCATGCTGCGCGAAGCGATCGAACGCGCGCAGCATGATGGCCATGATTTGACCGACGAGGCAAGCGCGATCGAATGGCTCGGCCACGCGCCGCGGCTCGTTCAGGGCAGCCTGCGCAATTTCAAGGTGACTTACCCTGAGGACTTCGAGCTCGTCGACGCGATTCTCAGGCATTCCCCGGCTGGCTGAGCGGTTCGCCGGCGGCGGGCGGCGGCCCGCTCAGCCAGTGGCGCTGCACTCGGACCTATTTATTCAATCGAAACCGGAAGCACGGATGGACTACAGAATCGGACAAGGCTACGACGTACACGCGCTCGTGCCAGGGCGGCCGCTCGTGATTGGCGGCGTGACGGTGCCGTACGAGCGCGGGCTGTTGGGGCACTCGGATGCCGACGTGCTGCTGCATGCGATCACCGACGCGCTTTTCGGGGCGGCGGCGCTGGGCGATATCGGCCGGCACTTTCCGGACACCGACGAACGCTTTGCCGGCGCCAACAGCCGCGTGCTGCTGCGCGAGTGCGCCGCACGGCTCGCGCAAGCCGGCTTTGCGATTCAGAACGTCGACAGCACGGTCATCGCCCAAGCCCCGAAGCTCGCCCCGCATATCGATGCGATGCGAACCAATATCGCCGACGATCTGGGCCTGCCGCTCGCGCGCGTGAACGTAAAGGCCAAGACCAACGAAAAGCTCGGCTATCTTGGCCGCGGCGACGGGATAGAGGCGCAGGCGGCCGTTTTGCTGCGCGCGCTTTAGCGCCTGTCCCGCTGATCGCGGGCTAGTTGCCTTCGATCGCGAGCACATTGGCTGCCGCGCTGACGACGGCCGCGATGCGCCCGACATCGCGCAGTTGCTGCGCCGACATGCCCTGCTCGTTTTTCAGCAGCGCGTAGTGCGAGCTTACGCAGAAATGGCACTTGCCGACGATCGACGCGGCGAGCGCGTACATTTCGAAGCGGCGCTTGTCGACGCCGCCATGGGTGGCGTACGCGCTCATCCGCAGCTCGGGCCGCTGGGTTTTGAGGTCCTCGTCGTTCGCCATTTCGACGTACGGATACCAGACATTGTTCATGCCCATCATGGCGGCCGCCGTCAGCGCGCCTGTGACCTGCTCGGGCGGCAGGACCCCGGACGAACGGATTGCATCCACGATCGTGGTGCATTTCGCGGCGAAGGCAGCGGCCAGCGCCACACCCGCCGCATCGGCGCCTTCCAGCGACGAGCGCGCGATCGTGCCATCGAGGTTCAGGCGGATGTCCTTCGCGTAATCGGGGATCTTTTCCTTGATCGCAGACAAGAATTCCATTGAAGACTCCTATCGAGTGACCGATAAAAAAGCCCGCCGGCCTTGTCGAGCACAGCGGGCTCGGTGCTTGACCGAAGCGGTTGCCGCAGCTTAAAGCGTTGCGCCGCCGACCGTGCGGTTGCACGGGCACAGTTCGTCGGTTTGCAAGCCGTCGAGAATACGCAGGACTTCCTGCGGGTTGCGGCCCACGTTCAAGTTGTTCACCGACACGTGTTGAATCGTGTTGTCCGGATCGACGATGAACGTTGCGCGCAGGGCCACGCCGGCTTCCTTGTCGCGCACGCCGAGCTGATCGATCAGCTCGCCCTTCACGTCGCCGAACGCGTAGTGGTTCAGGCGATTGAGGTCCTTGTGCTCGCGACGCCATGCCAGCTTCACGAACTCGTTGTCGACGCTACCGCCCAACAGCACGGCATCGCGTTCCTCGAAGTCCTTTTGCAGCTTCCCGAACTCGACGATCTCCGTCGGGCACACGAACGTGAAGTCCTTCGGATAGAAATAGATGATCTTCCACTTGCCCGGGAACGATTGTTCGGTGATCTCTTCGAACGCCGATTGACCGTTTTCTTCATGGTTGTTGAAGCCCGGTTTCGCGGCAGTGACGGTGAAGGCTTCCAGCTTATCGCCCACGGTTTTCATGCAGTGACTCCTCATCGGGTTGAAAAAACGCACTTCAAAAATACGCGCCCGCTGTAACGGATGCGTTACACGCCCCAACTATAACGCTATTGGAAAATTGTTGCAATAGATTTTATCTAATGAAACCGATAGCCTGCCGCGTTGCGGCATGCGAGGCGAGGGGGGTCGAGCGCTGCGCGACAGCCGGTCCGCGGCATCAAGCGCTTTTTCCCAGGGGGAACTCGATCGTGACTTCGAGACCGGGGCCCGGCGTACGGTTGCGCAAGCGCAACGAGCCGCGGTAGCGGCTCACGAGCCGCTGGACGATGGCCATGCCAAGGCCCGTGCCGTTGGCCTGGCTGCGCGCCGAGTCGACCCGATAAAAGGGACGCGTCACGAGCGCGAGCTGGTCCTCGGGAATGCCGGGGCCCTCGTCCAGCACGGCGAGTTCGACGCGCGAATGCGCGACTCGCGTCTCGAGCATGATGTGCGGAATCCCATCCATCTCGCTGTGGCCGTACTTCTTTGCGTTTTCGAGCAAATTGCCGACCACGCGTCGGACGTCGGTTTCGTCGGCTTCGATGATCGCGGACGGTGCGAGCCGCGTAATGAGCCGCACGCCGTCCTCACAGGCCATGCGGGCGGCCATCTCGCCCGCGACCTGCGAAAGATCGACCGACTCGGACGTACGCTGAACCGGCCGCGCATAGTCGAGAAAGCGGCCGATGATCATGTCCATTTGCTCGATGTCGTCGATCATGGCGTCCTTCGTTACCTGATCCGACGGGCTCATCTCGGTCTCGAGCCGCAGCCGTGCGAGCGGGGTGCGCAAGTCGTGCGAGATACCGGCGAGCATCAGTGCACGATCGGCTTCGAGCTGCTCGAGATCCCGCACCATCTGGTTGAAGCTGCGATTCGTATCCGCCGCGACACCGAGACCGCGCTCGGGCAGCGGTTCGGGGGCTTGACCGGAGCCGACCTTGCGCGCGGCGACGGCAAGCCGCGCAAACGGCCGGTTCACGAGGCTCGTGATGAATGCGGCGCCGAACAGCGACAGCGCGAGCGCAAAGATGCCCCAGCCGGCCCATTGCAGACCCGTGACGTTATCGAGCTGTTCCCGGTCGAGGGCGACCCAGTAGTCGTCCTCGTCGATCTTGAAGCTGATCCATACACCGGGAATGTCGTTGACCGATTGAGCGATGACGGTATCGTCGCCAAGCCGGCCGCGGATGTCATGTTCGATGAGCCGGTTGAGCGACTCGTCGGGCTGCAGCGTGTATTTGTCCGTCGTCTCGCGCGGATAGACGCGCACGCCCTCGTTGCTTTCGAGATCTTGCAGGAGCGCCCGCCGCAGGTCCGGATCCGAGTAGAGCAGCGCCGTGCGCGTGAGCTTGACGATCGCCACGAGCTGCAGCGCCACCCGTTGAGCGCGTGGCTCGCGCTCAATCACGCGAAAGCTCTGGAACCACGCGGCGAGACTCACCGCGATCAGCAGAGCGATCAGCAAGAAGGTGCGCCAGAACAGGCCCCCGAAGACGTGCGTGAGAATACGCCGGTCGATGCGCATGGGGCCTACTGACACAAAAGGAAAGGGACGGGCGACGGCAACCCGCCGATCACGCCGATCCGTCGGGGATGAAGACGTAGCCGAGCCCCCAGACGGTCTGGATGAAGCGCGGGCTGCTCGGATCGACTTCGATCAGCTTGCGCAAGCGTGAAATTTGCACGTCGAGGCTGCGATCGAATACTTCGTATTCGCGGCCCCGCGCCAGCTCCATCAGTTTTTCGCGCGAAAGCGGCTGGCGCGGATGGCGTGCGAACACCTTGAGCACGGAGAACTCCCCCGTGGTCAATGGGATTTCCTGGCCGGCTTTGGTCAGCGTACGCGTGGCGAGGTTGAGCGCGAAGTCGCCGAACTCGAAGACCTCGGCCGTTTCGGACGGCGCACCGGGCAACTCGGAGGGCGACTGTCGCCGCAGCACGGCGTGAATACGCGCAACCAGTTCGCGCGGATTGAAGGGCTTCGGCAGGTAGTCGTCGGCGCCCATTTCGAGCCCGACGATACGGTCCACGTCTTCTCCCTTGGCGGTCAGCATGATGATGGGCGTACGGTCGTTGCTGCCGCGCAGGCGGCGGCAAATGGACAAGCCGTCCTCGCCCGGCAACATCAGATCGAGCACGAGCAGATCGAAGCGCTCGCGCACCCAGAGCTTGTTCATTGCCGGCGCGTTTTCCGCGACGTAGACATTGAAGCCTTGTTCGCCGAGGTAGCGGCGCAGGAGATCGCGCAGGCGCGGGTCGTCGTCGACGACGAGAATTTTCGAGGGGTTTTTCGTTTCCATGGTCGGCATCTTAGCGCGATTGCAAACAGGGACGGGAAAGTACGAATTCTCGCGTTACAGTCAGTTACAAAATTTACCCCGCTTCGAGGGGGTGCGTAAACAGCGCACACGTAAACTTCTTCACCGAAAGCGGCTCTTCGGTGGATACTTCATCCGATACATTTTCATGCCCGCCACTCGCTCGGGCTCAAGCACACGTAATTCGAGGTCGCCGGTTGCCGCACAACGAAGGGAACAAGATGATGGACAGCGCGTGGCCGCGTATGCGCGCTCGGATCCTGGCGATCGCCGTTGCGGGCGCCATCGTCGGCGCTGCGGCTCCGCTCGGGGCCTACGCCCAGCCGCAGCGCCGAGGTGACGGCGAGGCGCAGCCCTCGTCCTCCTTTCGCCGCAACTCGTCCCATTCTCAACATCCCCGCGCGGCCAGCGCCGCTTCAGCGCCTATCGTGCGAACGAATACGCCGTTCGACTTCGGCACTCAGCAACGGGACGGACACCTGACACCGGAAGAGCGCCGCTTGCTGCGTCAGCACATCGAAGACGCCGTGCGCGAACTGTACAAACGCTGAGGCCGAGCGGCGACGGCGCGGCTCGCGCACGCTGCGACGCTTTCAACGCGAGCGGGCCGCGCGCCAGGCGATCCAGAGCTTGCGAATGGGTGTCAGCGCGATGCGCTGATGAAGCACGCGATAGCCGTCTCGTTCGATTTCGTCGAGCAGCGCGAGCGCCATGGCCGATTGAGCGCGCAGCGTACGCTGGGTCTTGCGTTCCGGTTGCGGGATGCCGGCAAGCGCGGCCACGATGGCCTCGCGTGCACGCCGCGTCTGAAAGCGCATGAGCTCGTCGAACGCGGGCGTGTACTTGCGGTTGATGAGCTCAGCCGCGCTGACCTGGAACCGCTGCAGTTCGTCGATCGGAATATAGATGCGGCCGTGGCGCGCATCGTTGCCGAGTTCCTGCACGAGCTGAGCCAGCATCAACGCGTTGCCGAGCGGCGGCGCCCATTGCGCGGCCGCCGCCGTGTCGCGGGCGGTGACGCGCGCCACGGCAAGCGCGAATGCGCCGCCGACCTGCTCGATATAGCTGCGCAGGTTGGGGTAGTCGAGATAGCGCGCCTGGTTCAGATCCATCTCGAAGCCGTCGACGAGCGCCTGCAGCGTGGCCGCTTCGCCGCCGATGTCCGCGCGGTGCGCGGCAAGTGCAACCGATACCGGGTGCGTCGGCTGTCCGGCCGCTAGCGAGGCGAGCTCTTGTTGCCACCACGCGAGCTTGGTTCTGCCGATGGCGGGATCGCTCGTCTCCCTTGCCGCTTGTTCGAGTTCGCGGCGCAGCGCGAAGAGCGCGGTCAGCAGCGGCTGCTTCGCAAGCGGTGC
Organism: Trinickia sp.; assembly: GCF_036503415.1. Classification (GTDB taxonomy): domain Bacteria; phylum Pseudomonadota; class Gammaproteobacteria; order Burkholderiales; family Burkholderiaceae; genus Trinickia. The sequence continues at coordinate 81,157 of NZ_DASXWY010000159.1, forward strand.
CTGGCGCAGCGCGTAGTAGACGCTGGAGCCCGGCGGGGCGGCTTTTTGCGCGCAGTACTCGTCGAAGTGACCCTGGATGGAACTGGATTCTTGTGACACGTCCGTAAAACTGATGAGAGGCGGCAGGAGCGGAGTGCGGATACTACCTCATCCCGACACGCCGCTCGTCACGCGGGCTCGCTTGCGCGAGCTCGCGCCGCCGGCGATCGGATATCGGTCTCGTCGAGAAAGCGGAGCACATGGCCGGCTCCCCCTTTCGTCCAGACATCGACATGGTCTGCGCCATCGACCACGGCGAGCCGGCGCGGCGCACGCACTCCCGCGTAGAGCTGCGCGAACTGCCGCGGGGGAATGACACCGTCCGCGTTGCCGCCGTAGATCAACACCGGCACGCGTACCGCGCCGATCTTGCGCAGGTTGTCGTAGCGATCGCGCACGAGCCAGCGTACCGGCAGCCGCGGGAAACGGGTAACGGCAACATCGGCGATGCAGGTAAAGGGGGCCTCGAGAACGAGCGCCTCGATCGCGAACTCGGTGGCGAGCTGGACGGCGACGCCCGAACCGAGGGAATAGCCGTGCAGCACGACGCGCGGGGTCTGCCGCAGGGCGAACTCGATCGCCGCTCGACCGTCGGCATAAAGGCCAGCTTCGCGCGGCTTGCCCCCGTTGCCCCCGTAGCCGCGATACTCGGCGAGCAGGACGCCGTAGCCGGCCGCGATCAGATCGTGTGCGATATGCACGCGCTGCGAAAGATCCTCGCCGTTGCCGTGAAAGAGCACGACGACGCGGCCGTCGGTTTGCGCAGGCGGCTTATAGCGAACGCTCAGCGCGAGTCCGTCCTGCGTTTTCAGCGTGACGCGTTCGAGTCGGTCCGCGGCGGGGTTGGGGGCGAGCCCGCGAATCTTTTCGAGTGGATAAATGAGCCGGCCCTGGAGCCAGAGCACAGCTGCCAAGGCGGAACCGACGCCGAGCCCGGCAACGCCGGCAGCCGACAACAGCGCGAGACGCGATGGGCGCTTCATCAATGCGAACCTCCCGATGGGAATTCTCTCGGTCTCCGGCGCGACATCGGTACTCGCGCAGGTGTGCACTCGATGACAAAGAGGGTAGCGCCGGGGGCGAAGCTGCGCAGCACAAATTCACGATGAGCGAGCGGTAGCGCGCCATGCTCGAGACAAAAGTAGCGCTTGGAAGCAGGACGCCGCATCGAACGCTGTGCAATGTTCGGGCCCGGTAGAGGGGGGGGCGGGAAGGCAGGGATCGACTCGCGCCTAGGCGTGCATTGCCGACGAATCGGTACAAACCTTGATCCTGCTCAGACATTCGATCCGGGACTGTGCTTATATCACGCTATGAGGTAAGTGCACGCACGTCACCGTTGCCCTGGCGGATAGGGCCTTTGTGATCTGCGGCTGCACCATGATCGACCACACGCGAGAAGCGGCATACGGAAACCAAGATGAAGATCGGCGAACCGGAGCAACGTATCACTGACCAACGAGCGGCCGGCTGGCCGGTGCTGAGGCTCGGATTCAGGCCTTTCTATCTGGGAGGTACCGCTTTCGGTCTCCTTGCCGTCGGGCTCTGGCTCGCCGGCTTGCATGGCTATCCGGTCGCCGGGCGAGAGCCGACGATGACGGGCGTGATCTGGCATGTTCACGAGATGCTTTTCGGGTTCGTGGCGGCCATCGTCGTCGGCTTTTTGCTGACCGCGGTGCGTGCGTGGACCTCGCGCGAAACGCTGCACGGCATACCGCTCGCGCTTGTTTGGCTGCTCTGGGCCGCGGGACGTATCCTCGTCTGGACCGGGCCGCCGCTCGTAGCCGCCGTCGTGGACTGCGTCTTTTTGCCGCTGGTGGCGTTCGTGCTTGCGCGTGTATTGCTGCGTGCGGGCAACCGGCACAACGTTTTTCTGCCCGTCGCGTTGGGACTGCTCGGGATTTTGAATGTGCTGTTTCAGATGTGGGCCTGGCAGGGACGATTCGATCTCGCGCTCCGTACGGCGTATGCGGCGACCGGGCTCATCATCCTGTTCGTCGCCGTCATTACCGGCCGCGTCGTCCCGATGTTTACGATGAACGCCATTCCCGGGTTCACTGTGCGCCGTTGGAAGTGGATCGACGCGCTCGCCTACCCTGTTCCGCTCGTCGCGCTCGTGCTCGATGCCGTGAATGCGCCGGCCGTCGCGGTCTTCGTCTTCGCACTCGCTGCCGCAGTGATTCACGCCATCCGTATGATCGGTTGGCGCTCCTGGCGCGTCGGAGCGCGCCCGATACTCTGGATCCTGCATGCGGCTTGTCTCTGGATACCGATCGGCTTCGTGCTGCTGGCATGCTCCGCGCTCGGTCGCGCGCCGCATTCGCTCGCGATCCACGCGTTGACGGTGGGCGCGATGGGCGGCGCGATCATCGCAATGGTGACGCGCACCGCGCTCGGTCATACCGGACGGATGCTCGTGGCCAAGCGTCACGAAGTGCTGAGCTATTGGCTGATGATGGCCGCCGCGGCATTGCGCGTCCTTGGACCGCTGGCCGCGCCTGGCGCGACGGGCGTTTGGATCGATGCGGCCGGCGTATGCTGGTGCCTGTCGCTGTTCGTCTATCTGATCAAGTACGGACCGTTTCTCACGGCGCCGCGGGTGGACGGCAAGGCCGGATGATGTCACGCACGTTTTCCCTTTTGCTGAACCCTTGAATGCAGCGTTGCGGATATAGTCGCGCCAAGACCAACAGCATGATATGGAGAACGGCAATGAACGACCTGTGTATCGAACTCGACCATCAGCCCGGCGCCTTGGCGCGCATGGGGGAAGTGCTCGGCGCCAAAGGCCTGAGCGTGGAGGGCGGCGGCGTATGGAGCGTCGACGGACGTGCGACCGCACATTTCCTCTTTGAAGATGGCGCAGCGGCGGCGCATGCGCTGCGGGAGGCCGGCATGGTCGTCCATGCTGTCAATGACGTGCTCGTCCAGCGGCTGAAGCAGGACGTCCCGGGCCAACTGGGCAAGATCGCCCGGCGCATGGCGGATGCCGGCGTCAATATCGAAGCGATGTATAGCGATCACGACCATCGACTGATCCTGGTGGTCGACAACTATGCGGCGGGACGAGAGGTTTCGGAGGCGTGGGAGCGGGAGCGTGCCGAGCATGAGAACAACAAGGGAGGAGGGCACTGATGAGTCAGCACCGATACGCGTTGACGGTGGAATGGACCGGAAACCTCGGCGTGGGTACGCGCAGCTACCAGGCGTACAGCCGGGATCACGTGGTCCATGTTTCGGGTAAGCCGTCGATCGACGGATCGAGCGATCCGGCATTTCGCGGCGACGCCACGCGGCACAACCCCGAGGACCTGTTTGTCGCCAGTTTGAGCGCGTGCCACATGCTCTGGTATTTGCATCTGTGCTCGGCCAACGGGCTTGTCGTCAATCGTTATCGCGACGCTGCATCAGGCACGCTTTCGTTGAAGGCCGACGGTTCCGGCGCATTCTCGAACGTGACACTGGCACCGGAGGTCGTGCTCGCCGCCGGCATCGACGAGCACACGCGGCAACGCGCGATCGAGTTGCACGAAGCGGCACACCACATGTGCTTCCTGGCCAATTCGGTTACGTTCGAGATGGTCGTCGAACCCACGGTCCGTTTCGAAGACGAAGCGGCGGATACGGGTAGCTGAACGGTCCTTCGCGCCCATGGCGGCGTGACAGACGCGGCCTCGCTAGAATTGGCGGCAATCCGGGAGAAAGGAGGATGCGATGACCGCTTCAGGTTTGTCCGTATTCGCGCTGGCGCTGGTCGTGACGGCTGGCTCGCCCGGCCCAAGCGTCGCCGCACTCGTCGCGCGCGTGCTGACCAACGGCGTGCGCGACGTGCTGCCGTTTCTCGTGGCGATGTGGTTCGGTGAAGCGTTGTGGCTGACGTGTGCCGTGACGGGACTCGCGGTGCTCGCGCGCACGTTCGAGGCAGTCTTTGTCGTCATCAAATTTGCCGGCGTCGCCTATCTGCTGTTTCTCGCCTGGAAAATGTGGTCTGCGCCGGCGCAGGTTCGTGACGATGCATTGCCGAGCGCCAGGTCGCCCGTTCGCATGTTCACTGCCGGCCTGACGGTCACCCTCGGCAATCCGAAGATCATGATTTTCTATCTGGCGCTGTTGCCGACGATCGTCGATCTATCTCGCGTGAGCCTGCATGCATGGTTCGAACTCGTGGCGACGATGCTCGTCGTGCTCGCGAGCACCGATTCCTTCTGGGTCCTCGTCGCGGCCCGTGCGCGCAAGCTGTTGACGAGCCGGCGCGCCGTGAAGATCTCGAATCGCGCGAGCGCGACCATGATGGCCGGCGCTGCCGTCGTGATTGCGACACGCTGATTCTCGTAGTTCGCGCAAGTTTCCGTAGTTCACCGTTACGCCCCGGCTAAACGAACATCGCGCGTTGCGCGCGTTGATACTCGAGTTTGCGTCGCTCGACGCATTGGCAGCCGATGCGGCGAGCTGCAGGATTCCGTAGTCGCTCTTGCGGCGATCCATCTGCTGGCGTACGCATGCAGGCCTTATCCGATAAGCCTCATGGCGCTTTCGCCCGGGCGTTCAGGCGAAAGTGGAGTCTACGAAATCTAGCGCCGATCTGCCTCCGTTCCCGCGCTAACCTGAAGCTATGCAGTTTCGGTGACCGATCTTCGAGGGAGACGTTGACGTCATGGATGAAATCGAACGCGAGCTGGCCAAGCTGATCACCGAGGGACTCGATCTGGACATCGACCCGCAGAGCATCGACCCCGCGACGCCCATTTTCGGCGAGGGTCTCGGTCTCGATTCGATCGATGCACTCGAGCTTGGTCTGCTGTTGTCGTCGACCTATCGGATCACCATCACGCCGGGCGACCAGAAGAACCACGAGATATTCCGCTCGCTGAGGGCGCTCGGCCGTCATGTCGAGCAGCATCGGGCCGCACAGACTCATTGATGCCAGCCGTCACGAGGGTAGAAGGCTCCACGATGACGGTGACGGGAGGGGCGAGATGCGTGATTCGCGATACCGTGGGTGCCAGCCATGCGGCGATACCCGGCCATTTTCCCGGCCATCCGGTCGTGCCGGCCGTCGTCCTGCTCGAGCGCGTCAGCCGTGCCGTCGCGCAATCGTATGCCGGCGCCGCGATTACGCGCATCGAGCACGTGAAATTCATGGAGGTACTGCGCCCCGGCGAACCGTTCGAGATCGTGCTCTCGATCGATGACGACGTCGTCTCTTTTCAATGCGTGAAGGACGCCGGTTCGCTTTTCGCGGCCGGCAGGCTCCGCGCGGAGGTCAATGCAGCATGACGAACGCATCGGCGCCGATCGCGCCGCTTTACGTGAACGCCTATACCCTGACCAGTGCGCTCGGTGCAGGCAACGAGGCTGCGTTGGCCGCGTTGCGCTCGGGTCGGGGCGGGCTGCGCGAACTCGAGTTGCGCACCGGCCGCAAGACATGGCTCGGTCTCGTGGATGACGAGGCCATCGGCGGTTCGCTCCGTGGCGAGTTTGCGGGCTTCGATTGCCGCGCGCATCGCATGCTTGGCCGGGGCGTCGAGCGCGACGGCTTTCCGCTCGCCGTGGCCGGTGCCCGCGAGCGGTATGGCGCCGAGCGTGTCGGATGTTTCGTCGGTACGATCGCGTCGGGACTGGCACATCTCGAAGCGTGCTATGTCCGTCATGCCCCGAGCACCGACGATCTCGGTTCGGATGTCCGCGTGCGTCATACCGCGCACCTTTTCTCGGCAACGGAATACGTCATGCGTGTGCTTGGTCTCGACGGGCCGTCGGCCACGATCTCGACGGCATGCTCGTCGAGCGCCAAGGTGTTCGCTACCGCATACCGTCATATCGCGGCGGGTCTGTGCGATGCGGCGGTCGTGGCAGGCATCGATTGCGCGAACGAAGGATTCATTTACGGTTTTCACTCCTTGGGCTTGCTGTCGGCGCAACCGTGCCGGCCGTGGGACCGCAATCGCGACGGTATCAGCATCGGCGAAGCAGCCGGCTTCGCCTTGCTCGAACGCGCGCCGCGCGGCCATGGCGCCGTGGCGTTGACGGGCTTCGGGGAGAGTAGCGACGCCTACCATATGACCGCGCCACACCCGGAAGGCGAAGGCGCGCGCGTCGCGATCGAGCAGGCGTTGCGCCGCGCCGGTCTCGCTGCGGCCGACATCGACTACGTCAATCTTCACGGCAGCGGAACGCCCTCGAACGATCGGTCCGAAGATGCCGCGATCGCCTCGGTGTTCGGCGGCGCATGCGCTAGCAGTTCGACCAAGGGCTGGACCGGTCATACCCAGGGGGCTGCCGGTATCACCGAAGCGGTGCTGTCGTTTCTGTGCATGCGCGCGAACCTCGTTCCATCGACATTGAACACGACCGATCCCGATCCGGACCTGCGAACAGACGTCGCGCTCGAGAACCAGGAGAGGCCGTTGCGCCGCGTGCTCAGCAATTCATTCGGCTTCGGCGGCAACAACTGCGCGCTCATTTTCGAGGCGGTCCAATGAAGACACTCTTCGTCGAAGCGCTCGAGGTACTGGGCCCCGGACTGTCCGGCTGGGACGAGGCTGCCGCCACGCTGCGGGGCGAGAAGCGCTATGCCCCGTGCGAATTCGAGGCCGGCGAACCGGAAATGCTGGCGCCGAACGAAAGGCGGCGCGCGACAGCCGCGATTCGTCTTGCGTTGCGTGTCACCGAACAACTCGCGAAGCGCTCGTCGCTCGATCTGGCCGCGCTGCCTTCGGTGTTCGCGTCTTCAGCGGGCGATCTTCACGTGACCGATCGCGTTTGCGTTGCGCTGGGTCGACCGGGAGTACCTGTGTCTCCGTTCCATTTCCACAACATCGTGCACAACGCGAGCGCCGGCTATTGGTCTATCGGTGCGCACGCGTGCGGCGGCTCGACGAGCCTCAGCGCGGGCGAGACAACGTTTGTCGCGGGTCTGCTCGAGGCCGGCTGCCTGGTACTGACCGAGCGTGCACCCGTGCTCTTCGTCTGCTACGAGCAGCCGGCGCCTGCGCCGATCGGAGCGCATCTGCCCATCGTCGCACCGTTCGCGGCGGCGATGACGATTCATCGCGAGCGCGCCGGCCCCGATTGTTTCGCGATGCATATCGAGCATGTCGCGAGGCGGGACGTTACGGCTATGGCGGACGACGCGCTCGAACGCTTGCGCAGCGGTAATGCAGCCGCTCGCGCATTGCCGCTGCTCGCCCGGCTCGCATGCCGCAGCGACGAGCGCGTCTTTCTCGCAACGGCGCCGGAAGGCGCGCGAACGAGCGTGGCCATTCATGTCGAACCGGCTTGACGGTCCAGACATCTATCGCCGGATTCCCCATGCGGGAGCCATGTGCCTGCTGGCGGCCGTTCGGGAGTGGGATGCGAGCGGAATTGTCTGCACGGCGCATTCGCATGCGCAGGCCGACCACCCGCTGCGCGAAGACGGTCGATTGAGCAGCATGCATGCGATCGAGTATGCGGCGCAGGCCGCGGCGCTTCACGCGAGTCTCACCGGCGAGACCGGCGAGACCGTCGGGACCGGCGAGGCTCGCGCGCTGCGGCGCGCGTACATTGCTGCGCTGCATGCAGTCGAGCTCTGTTCACACTCGCTCGACCACGATGAAATGATTCGGAGTCCTCTGGAGATTCGAGCGCAATTGACTGCGGCGGGCGCGACAGCCGCGCGCTATGGGTTTTCCGTGGTGTGCGGCGCAGTCTGTATCGCTCGCGGCACGATGACCGTTGCGATGCCAGAGTGAATTTTTTCGATGGAGCGCAAACGATGGCATTTCAGATCGACGACCTCAGTAACCAGCTCGGCTATTTCCGCCTGCTCGAGACATCGGAAAAAGCGCGCTGGATCTTCCGCGACCAGCGGTGGGACGAGATCGACGAGAGCAAGGTGAGCGCCGAGCTGATCGAGGATGTAAAGATCGCGGCCTATGCCGAGCTGACGACGTTCTCCGCGACGGAAGCATTCATGAAGCTGCTGCACGACGATGTCGACTTCACTCAATGGCTTTCCGTGTGGTTCTTCGAAGAGACCAAGCATCCGCTCGCGCTGATTCGCTGGCTCGGCAAACTCGGCGTGCCGACCGCGCAGGATTTCATCCATCGCGGCAGGAAGATCGAGCCGATGACCCACTCGCGCGTGGAAATGCTGACATCCAATATCTGCTCCGAGATCGCGGCCAACACCGCATACAACCAGTTCGCGAAGACCGTGGAAGAGCCGGTGCTCGTCGAAATCGTGAAGCACCTTGCGCGCGACGAAATGCGGCATTCGGTCGGCTTCGAACACTACTGTCGGCAAGCGATCGAGCGATCCGACGACCCCGAGCGGGACCGCCTCGTCGCACTGCGCACGGCATGGTTCCTCTTGCAGCCGGCAAGCGACGGCGTCACGCAGCACCCCGTGTTCCTGACATTGCTCAAGATGAAATGTCTCGACATGAAGGAAGTGGAGCGGCGCTACCGCGAACATATCGTGAGCCGGATCGCGAAGATGCTCGATCTCGAGATCCCGGGCGTCGACGCGTTCTATGAGGTCTACGCGGGCATGAAAAAGCGCTACCGCGCCGCACGGCGTTCCGCGCATGTTGCGTGAGGCGACGCACCGCGCGCTCGCCGATATCGCGGGTTACGGCGCGAACGGCGTGTTCGTCCCACTCGACGACGAGCGGGAGGCCACCGATCTGCCTGTGCGCGGCGTCATTCCGCCTGAGCTGGACGGCTTGTATCTGCGCAACAGCTTCAATTCGCATCCGTCTCGCCGTACACCGCAGCCGCACGTGTTTCTCGAAGATGGCATGGTGCACGGTGTGAGGATCGCGCAAGGCCGTGCCCTCTGGTATCGCAATCGCTGGGTATCGACCGATGGCCTTGCGCAGGTAGCGAACCGCGCGCCACCGGGCGGTCCCGCCGATCGTCGCTGGAGCTTCGGGAACGCGGCCAATGTCAGCGTCGTCGCGCATGCGGGGCGATTGCTGGCACTGGGCGAGACAGGGCTGCCCTATGAGCTGAACGAACAATTGGAGACAGTGGGGCGCTGCGATTTCGGCGGCGGCCTGGCTCGTAGCATGACCGCACATCCCAAGCGCGATCCCGCCACCGGCGCCTTGCACGGCTTCGGCTATTGGCCACGGCGTCCCTACGTGACCTATTTTCGCGTGGACCCCGATGGACGAATGGCGCGCGCCGAACCGGTCGATGTCGCGGGCGCCACGGTCATGCACGATTTCGCCGTTTCCGAGCGCTTCGCAGTTTTCATCGACCAGCCTTTATTGTTCGAGAGGCCACCGCGCCCAGGAGGCGGATTGCCGTTTCGCTGGGCACCCGAGTACGGTTCGCGTCTCGGCTTGCTCGATTTGCACCGTGAAGGCGTGCCGGTGAGGTGGTTTGCGATCGATACCTGCTTTATCTCGCATGTGCTCAATGCATTCGACGACGGCGCGCAAGTCGTGCTGCGCGCGGTTGTCAGTCACCCTTACTACCTGACCGGTATGCCGCGGCCGCACGCGGCTTCGTTATCGATGCATGAGTGGCGGATCGACACATTGACGGGGCGCGTCTCGAGCACCTGCATCGCCGATTCGCCGGGCGAGTTTCCGCGGTTCGACGACCGGTTGACGGGCCGCGCGCATCGATACGGCTATTCGACGGAGATTGTGCTTCGTCACGGTTGGCTCGCCTGTGGCGGCCTTTTCAAATACGACTTCGCGAAGGGCGCCGTCGAACATCGTCGCTTCAGCGAGTATGAAGCGGCGTCCGAGGCGCAGTTCGTGCCGGCGAGCGAGGACAGCGCGGAAGACGAAGGCTGGGTGTTGTGTCTCGTCTATGACGCGCGCGTCGATCGCAGCCGGCTGGTCGTGCTCGATGCTCAGCGGTTCTCCGGCGAGGAAGTGGCGTCGATCGAGCTGCCGCAGCGCGTGCCGTATGGCGCGCATGGAACATGGGTCGAACGGCAGGCGCTCGAGCGCGCCACGTCGCCATGCCGGTGATTTCGGTGACGCGCTTGCATGTGCGCGCCTGGCGGCACATCCCATCCGTGCTGGCCGCGACGATGGCCGCCGCCTGGCAGGCGCGCGCGGCACCTGGCAACCTCGCGGTATCGGTGCTCAGCGCGAGTTGCGATACCTATTGGACGCGAACCGTGTGGCAGGACGAGCCCGCCATGATGGCCTACGTGCGTGCGGGGGTCCATCGCCGGATCATGCGGCATCTGCTGAGATGGTGCGACGAAAGCTCGGTCGTTCATTGGCACGACAGCGTGGCGCGGCTGCCGGCCTGGGACGAGGCCCATCGGCGCTTGAGCGACGAAGGACGTCATTTTCCGCCGCCCGGGGCGGGGTTGCCGCCCGCGTTTGCGTTGCCGCGCCGTAGATTTTGGCGCGAGCTTCGCATCAGGTAGCCCGCGCCGTTTTTGCCTCGAAAGGGTCCTGGTCGAGAACGCTTGCCCATAGCGCGGACCAGGTCGGCCAATCGTGGGTGCCGGCAATGTCGATGCTGCGTTGCGCCGGCAACAGCGCTTGCAGCAGCGTGCTGCCCAGCGCGAAAGGATCGCTGCGTCCATAACCGAGATGCACGCGCAGGCCGCTCGACGCGTCCCGTACTTCACGGCGTAGCCAGTCGAGCACGCGCCACTCCATATCGCCCGGCTCGTTCGCTTCGGGGCGCCATGCGTCGAGCCCGCCCGCTTTGGCGATCTGCACGAGCATCCGCCGACTGGCGAGATAGGGGGCGAGCAGGACGATGCCGTCCGTGCTGCCAGGGTGCGCACGGCAATACATCAGGGCGCCCATGGCGCCGAGCGAGGTGCCGACGAACCAGAGCCGTTCGATGTCGCGCCGATGAGCGATCCGATCGATCTCGCCGTGCAATCGGGGCAGTAGTGAGCCATCGGCATAGGCTGGGAAATCGACGTCGATACCGAGCGCATCGACGGGCAGTCGGCGCTCACGCAGCGCCTGCACGATCCCGTTGGAAAAAAAGGAAGCGGCGCGGTCGTTGACGCCAGGGAGCATGACGAGCAAGACCCGCCCGGCTGCCGCATCGGGCGACGGATCGAACAGAGCGTTGATTGACATGCGATGGTCCGTTCTCGCAGAGGGACGGAAAAGCAGTACTCATTATGGGACAACTTTGGGGTTGCGCATTCGTCCCGATGGTCGAATTTTCGTAGGAGTGGCAAACCATGTTGCATATCGGCTTACTGTTTCGCCGAGAGGACAGGCGGGCGAGGCGATGAGCAATCGTATTTCACAGCACGATCCTGACGAAGCGAGGCATTCACCGTGCGCCGTCGAGCGTCAGTGCGGCAACCAGGCGAATTTGCCACGACCGACGGCTGCGCCTGCCGGCAGCGCTGCGCTGCGCGGACTCCCCCCGCGTTTGCCGACGAGGCGCATGCATGTCGATATCGAGGGAACGTACGGCGCATTGCGCGATCGGGCGCGCGAAGTCATCGGTCCCGACGCATTCGACAAAACCGCATTCGCAGCGCACCTGCGTGGCGCGAGGACAGGGAGGCTCGATTTATCGGGCGGGCTCGAAAATCGCCTGCATGAAGCGGATCATTGGACGTTGATGCATGTGGATCCACTGGCCGGCGGCCCGTTGAAGCTGATCGGTCACGGCACCGATCATGCCGTCTACCGCGATCCGAGCCGGCCGGGCCAAGTGACGAAAATCAGTGTCGAGACGCTCGGACGTCTGATCAGGTGGCTCATGCTGTTCGGTCGCGGCGAGGATCTGAGAACGCCGCAAGCCATTCGTGCCGCCGGGCAGAGACTGGCTCGCATGGAGATCGGGCGCGACGGGCGGCTGCGCGCGGAATTTCCCGCACGAGCCGTGCCGCGTCAGTCCATCGGGATCGACGAAATCTCTGTGCGTGCCGAAGTGGCGCAATTCCTGTTGCAGGGCGGCTTGCTCGTCGATCCGCATCGATCGATTCCCAAGCTCAACCCCAATGCGATCTACCGGCTGCCTGCGCTCGTGAGGCATCAGGATTTTCTGCCGCAGCTATCGGATTCCGACACGATGCACTTCAGCCTCAGTCTGCATTACGTCGAGCAGTTCGACGAGCGGCCGCCCGACGACCGCTATGCCGATATCAACGACAGTTTGGTGCTGAATCGTCCCGGCACATTCAATGAAGACCATTTCGATTATTGCTTCGCGGGGACGAAGCTGAGCGAACTGTACGACGCCAGCAAGACCGATAGGAGATTGCGCGAGAGCATTCGCGATTTCCTGCCGCACGGTATCGACTTCATGAACAAGACGCGGGAGGTGATCGACATCGCAGGCGACGGCAACGTCATCTTCAACGCAGGAGAGTACTACCTTCCCGACGGGCTGGTTTCCCCCAACTTCGAAGGCGCGCTTGGCTTGTCGGGCAATACGCTGCGCCGGCTCAAGCAGGGCAGGCAAATCGCGGGCAGCGAGGCATGGATGCTGACCTTCACGCTCAGCATCGTGCGGGCCATGAACGCGATGGCGCAAGCGCTAGGCATCGACAAGCGGGTTCACTTGTTGCGCCCTGACGAAGAGTCCGAACCCATCGACTGGGCGAGCGTGCTGCCGGAGTTACGCGACAAGCGGACGGTGGGCATGCGGCATTCGCTCGAGCGCGAACCGCTGCTGATGCCGATCGAATCGTTCCCCTGGGGCGTCAATACGCAGGGCCTCGCCGCTTGATCACTGAACGCGCCACCAGCGTGGCAAGAGCCGCCGCACCTCCGGGCGGCGATACCGATCGTCGATCAAATGAAGTACGCCGACATCCTGTTCGGTGCGCACGACACGGCCAGCGGCCTGGACGACTTTTTGCAGGCCCGGAAAGAGGTATGCATAGTCGTACCCATTGCCGAACTTGGCTTGCATCGCCAGGCGCATTTGCTCGTTGACGTCGTTGACCTGGGGCAGCCCGAGCGTGGCGATGAACACGCCAATGAGACGATCGCCCACGAGGTCCACGCCCTCGGAAAACGCCCCGCCCAGTACCGCGAGGCCCACGCCGCATTCGCCGCTTCGGAACCGGGCTAAAAACGCGTCCCGTTGCGATTCGCTCATTCCGGGAGATTGCATCCAGAGCGGCAGACCAGGATGTTGCGCGCGCAACAACGCCCCGACACGCTCGAGATAGTCGAAGCTGCTCACGAAGCCCAGATAGTTGCCTGGCAATGTTTCGTATTGTTTGGCAATGAGTTCGACTATCGGTGCAAGCGATCTTTCCCGGTCGCGCCATCGGGTCGAGACCTGCGCGCATACGCGCACGGTCAATTGCTCGGGCCGGAACGGCCCCTCGACATCGAGCACGCGCGTTGCGTCGGGCAGCCCCAACGTGTCGCGATAGAAATGCGTCGGGCTCAGCGTGCCGGAAAACATCACCGTCGCGTGCGCGGCGGCGTGGCGTTGCGCTAAAAACGCGGCAGGTACGACGTTGCGCACGCACAGCGTCGACGTCGTTCCTGCACGCCGCCCTGAGGCGTGCGGCTCGCTCGAGAACGTGCTGTCGAAGATCGAATGGTCGTCGAACTGTTCGGCCAGCGTCACGAAATGCAGCACGTCGAAGAAAAATCGCCGCACTGCGTCGTCGATCGCGGACGCATCCTCGGCAAGCTGATCGGTCACTGCGCCAATGAGGTTTTGCGCTGCAAACACCAGCTTGGGCGGAATCTCGGCATGAACCGTATAGCGCTGCTCTTGCGTGCGATCGAGCGCGTTCCATTCGCGTTGGAGTCGCTGAAGCGGCTTTTTCAGGCTGTCCGGTGCCGCCTTCAATGCGGCGCGCAGCGCCGGCCGCTCGAGTGAGGCCGTGTACATCTTGCGGCCGCGCTCGAGCAGGTTGTGCGCTTCGTCGACGAGTACGGCCACGCGCCATTCCTGGGCGCGGGTGAGCGCATAAAGCAGTGCGCTGCTGTCGTAGTAGTAGTTGTAGTCGCCCACGACGATGTCGACCCATCGCGCAAGCTCCTGCGCGAGGTAATACGGGCACACGTCGTGAGTCAGTGCGACCTCGCGCACGCTCTGGCGGTCCAGCCTGCGCTCGGTCAGCGCGGCCTCGCGTGCCGCCGGCAGGCGATCGTAGAATCCGCGCGCAAGCGGACAGGACTCGCCGTGGCAGGCTTTGTCGGGATGCTCGCACGCTTTGTCGCGCGCGACGAGCTCGAGCGTGCGCAGCGGTAACGTTTCGACGCCGGTATTCGAGCGCAACGCATCGATCGCGTCCAATGCCAGTGCGCGACCCGGCGTTTTCGCCGTCAAAAAGAACAGGCGATCGACATGCTGTTCGGCGCAGGCCTTCAGCACAGGAAAAATCGTCGCCAGTGTCTTGCCGATGCCGGTCGGTGCCTGAGCCATCAGAACCGCGCCATCGCGCGCCGCGCGATAGACGGCGACGGCCAGCTCGCGCTGCCCGCTCCGAAAGGTGCCGTGGGGAAATTGAAGCGCGCGCAGCGCCGCGTCGCGGGCCGTGCGATGCGCGTGCTCCTGTGCCGCCCACTGCATGAAGCGTTCGCACTGCTCGTTGAAAAATGCCTCGAGCGACGAGGCGTCATGCGTCTCGGTCAGCACCGTCTCCTTCTGGCTGCCGATGTCGAAATAGACGAGGGCGACCTCGATCCGCTCGAGCCCGCGGGCCTGACAGAGCAGATGGCCGTATAGGCGCGCCTGAGCCCAGTGGAGTGCGCGATGATTGCCAGGCATGGCATCGAGCTCGCCCCGGTAGGTCTTTACTTCCTCGAGCCGATTGAGCGAGGCATCGTATCCGTCGGCTCGCCCGCGCACGGTCAGCTCGCCATGGGCGCCGACGAGCGCGATTTCGGCTTCGTAGCCGGCGCCGCGCCGTTTGGCAACGACGGCATGCCCTTCGATGCCTTCGAGCGCGCTCGGTGCCGGCGTGAAGCGCAAATCGAGGTCGCCGCATTTCGCGGTGAACTCGCACAGCGCTCGAACGGCGACCACGAAGCTCACGGGGTGACTCCGGCGCCCGGTGTCGTGACGCCGGCCACGGCGCGGTCTGAGCCATCGATACCGCACTCGTCATCGACCTCGGGCTCGACTTCGCCCTCCCAGCGCACGTCGAGCACGCGCGCCGGCATGCCATGTTGCGCGCAATAGGCGAGCCACCGGATCTGGTTGTCCTGCAGGCGGTCGCCGGGGCCCTTGACTTCGATCAACTCGTAGCGCCGGTCGGTGGGCCAGAACCGAATGAGATCGGGAAGGCCCGACCGATTCGCTCGAATATCGCTGACAAGCCGTGCGAACCAGAGCTTCAAATGCCTGGCAGGCAGACAGTCGAGTGCCAGCGTCATCAGTGAGCTCGTCAGTGCGCCCCAAAAGACGAAGGGCGATTGCATACCGGCTTTGTGCTCGTAGTGGCGCCAAATGGTGTCGTGATAGGCGCCGCTATCGAGTTGCGCGAAGCAGCGTGCGAACGTTTCGGCGCGGCGAGCCAGGAAGTCGGGTGCGTGAAGATCGGCGGGCCCGCGCTGGAATGGGTGAAAGAACGAGCCCGGCACGGGTTCGAACACGGCTTCCCAGCACAGTAGCCCGAACAGTGAATTGATCAATGTGTTCTCGACATAGAACACGGGCGCCTGCGGCGCATCGAGATGATCTTGTACGACATATTCGACCGCGACGGGCACGGCCGGGCGCATCAGCGTGAGCGTCGAGCGTGCGAAACCGGCCGGCTCGGCCGCACGCTGGACGGGCTGCCCGAGCCGGCGTGCAAGGCGTGGCATCATGCGTGCGGCGCGCTGGTACTCCGCCTCGTTTTCGGGCGCCTCGAGCGCGCGCGTGACGAGCGCGAACGCATCGCCGAAGCGTGCGCAACGTTCGAGTACACGCATGCGCCGGTGACGGGCTTCGGGCCATTGGCTGCGCTCGTAGACTTCGAGCGCGAATTCCCAATCCCGCAGTTGTTCGGCGCGATAGCCGATTCCATAGAACAGTTTGGCGCGCCGCATTTCAAGCCAGGCGTTCTCGATCGGCATGGCAAGCACCGCGCCGAACAGCTCGCGCAGTGCCGCGATCCCGTCGCCCCCGTCGATGCCGTCGAGCGCTTCGCGGCATGCCTGCAGCGCGAGGTAGGCGTCGACATCCGAGCGACGTTGAAATGCACGGGCGGAAGGTTCGAACGACACGGCCTCGTATCGATAGACGCCAAGGTCCGCCAACACGAACTCCGACCAGCTCTGATGCAGATTGCCAAAAAACATGAGCCTCACCCGATCGCAAACGGGCGTGATTTCGAGTTCGAACACCTGTTCGTCGCTCGTGGCGTCCCATGCTCGATAGGGGCGCGTCTGGGCGCCATACTCTTCGCGCAACAGCTCGCGCAATTCCGACTTGCTGCATCGGCGTAACGCAACGGCTTCGGAAAAAATCCGCTCCAGCTCCGGGCGGGTCGCGAGCGCGAAGAGATCGTCGATCGAAAGGTGCGGCTCGGGATCGATCCAGCCCAGTGCGATCAGCGGCGCGGCCGCGGCCAGCGGGCAGCCGATCTCCGCGTAATTCAGCTTGCTCGTGCGAAAGCGCGGGCCGTTGCGCATCAGCATGCGAACGAGCAAGGCACGCGAGGCGAGGGGCAAGCGAGCGAATGCGGACGCGAATTCGCGCTCGATGGCGTCGAGCAGATCGTCGTAGCGTTCCGATACCCACGCGAGCGCACGCTCGAAGTTCAGCAGGTAGTAGAGGGGCGATGGGGAAGAGGGGGAGGGCTCCACGGCATTGCGATCGACCTGTATATCCATACAGGATAATAGCAGAGTCGCTCCAGCCTCATTTCGCGGGCGGCCGCCGCGTTTCCTACGTCGTTTCCCTGGTTTTCTGCACGCCTTCCCAAAGGCCGTTCAGATAGACCGCTCCGAGGGCACGATCGTAGAGGCCGTAGCCCGCGCGGCCGGTTTCGCCCCAGATCATGCGTCCATGGTCCGGTCGTGCATACCCGTCGAAACCGACTTCGAAATACGCCTTGACGATCTCGGCCATATCGAGCGAACCGTCGGCCGACCGGTGAGACGTTTCGTGAAAATCGCCGGCCGCGTTCGTATGAACGTTGCGCAGGTGGGCGAAATGAATGCGTCCCCGGGCACCGAACTCGCGCACGAGCGAAGGGATATCGTTGCGTGCGTCGGCGCCGAGCGAGCCCGAACACAGTGTCAAGCCGTTGGCCGGGTCGTCGACGATTGCGAGCAGGCGTGCGAGATCGTCGCGGTTCTTGACGATGCGAGGCAGACCGAAAATCGGGCGTGGAGGATCGTCGGGATGGATGGCCATCTTGATGCCGGCCTCCTTCGCGACGGGCACGACCGCGCGCAGGAAATAGGCGAGATTGGCCCACAAGCCCGACTCGTCGAGTGCGGCATACTCGGCCAGCAGCGCTTTCAGTTCGTCGGGCCGGTAGCTCGTATCCCAGCCCGGCAGTGCGATACCTTGCCCGATGTCGAGCGCGTCGACCTGCCGCGCGTCGAAAGCGAGCGTCGTGGAGCCGTCGGGCAACCGCATGTCGAGCGACGTGCGTGTCCAGTCGAAAACGGGCATGAAGTTGTAACAGACGACCTCGATGCCGCAAGCGGCGAGATTGCGCAAGCTCTGGCCGTAGTTGTCGATGAGCCGGTCGCACGACGGCTTGCCGAGCTTGATGTCCTCGTGAACCGGCACGCTCTCGATGACTTCGAGCTTCAGACCGTGCGCCTCGATCGTGTCTTTCAGCGCGCGGATCTTTTCGACGGGCCAGACCTCGCCGACCGGAACGTCGTAAATCGCCGAGACGATCCCATACATCCCGGGAATCTGGCGAATGTAGGCGAGGGGCACGGGATCGCTCTCGCCGTACCAGCGAAACGTCATCTTCATGTTGGTTAGGAATCCTAGCTATTTCGAAACGAGCGGCACTTCCTCCGCTCGTCACATTGGCAACTGCAAGTGCGGCTCAGGTAATGACGCCGACTTGCCAGGGCACGAATTCGTTTTGCCCATAACCCAAAAGCTCGCTCTTCGAACGCGTACCCGACGCGCAGTCGAGCATCATGCGAAAGATCTTCTCGCCGAGTGCGTCGATCGTGTCGGTGCCGTCCACGACACCTCCGCAGTTGATATCCATATCGTCCTCCTGCCGCTCCCAGAGGGCCGTATTGGTCGAGAGCTTCAGCGACGGTGCGGGCGAACAGCCGTAGGCCGAGCCGCGTCCCGTCGTGAAGCAGATCAGGTTCGCACCCGAGGCCACCTGCCCGGTGGCCGAGACGGGGTCGTAGCCGGGCGAATCCATGAAGACGAAGCCCTTCGCGGTAATCGGCTCGCCATACTCATAGACTTCGACGAGGTTCGTCGTGCCGCCTTTCGCGACCGCGCCCAATGATTTTTCGAGAATCGTCGTCAATCCGCCCGCCTTGTTGCCGGCCGAGGGATTGTTGTCGAGCGCGGCGTGATTGCGCGCACAGTACTCCTGCCACCACGCAATACGTGCCAGGAGCTTTTCTCCGACTTCCCTGCTCACCGCGCGGCGCGTCAACAAATGTTCGGCGCCGTAGATCTCCGGTGTTTCCGAGAGTATCGCCGTCCCGCCATGCCGCACGAGACGATCGACGGCCGCACCCAGCGCAGGGTTCGCGGAAATGCCGGAGTAGCCGTCCGAGCCGCCGCATTGAAGCCCGACGACGAGATGCGCTGCCGGCACGCTCACACGCGTGGCCCGATTCGCGTCGCCGAGCATCTCGCGCACCATCGCAATGCCGCGTTCGACCGTCTTGCGGGTGCCCCCGCTGTCCTGGATCGTGAAGCTGCGCAGCTTGGGCGCATCGCCGCGCAGACCGCCGGCTTCCAGTACGCCCTCGATCTGGTTCGTCTCGCAACCGAGTCCGACGAAGAGCACCGATGCGAAGTTCGGATGGAGAGCGTAGCCCGCCAATGTGCGCCGCAAGATGCCGATGCCTTCGCCATGCATATCGATGCCGCAGCCGAGCCCGTGCGTGAGCGCAACCACGCCGTCGACGTTGGGGTAGTCGGCCAGTGCCTCGGGATGGACGTCGCGCCGGAAATGATCGGCGATGGCGCGGGCCACCGTGGCCGAGCAGTTGACGCTCGTCAGGATGCCGATGTAGTTGCGCGTGGCAACGCGGCCGTCGTCCCGGCGAATGCCCATGAAGCTGGCGGGTTCGGGGACATAGGCGGTCGGGTGGACATCGGCGCCGAATGCGTGCTCGCGCGCGAATTCGGCCATGCCGAGGTTATGGACATGCACATGCTGCCCGCGCGCGATGTCCTCGCGCGCCACGCCGATGACCTGGTTGTAGCGTTTGACCGGCGCGCCCGCGGCGATGGCACGCGTGGCGATCTTGTGGCCGGGCGGGATCAGCCCCGACACCACAAGGTCTTCGCTCGCGATGCGCGCGCCGGACATCAGCTGACGCGTGGCGATGACGACATCGTCGTTTGGATGAAGGCGGATCACGAGGTGATCCTGAGAAGCGAGTGAAGACATGGCATGCCTCGAATGACGAATGACGGGTGCGCGAGCGAGCTCACACCGCGGAGCGCGCGCCGGCGTCGACGCTGCGTGCGTCGGGCTCGACCGGCAGCGGCTCGATTTTGCCGACGATCACCAGATAGCTGAATGCGCCGAGAAAGCAGAATCCCCCGGCCACGACGAGCGGGATCGTGAACGAGCCCTTGGTCATCGCGACCATGACGCCCGTGAACGTCGTGATGACGATGCCGGCGAGATTCGATGCGAAGTTCTGGATCCCGCCGATCGAAGCGACGTGTCGCGGGGTGGGCGCGACGTCGGCCGGCAGGGACCAGATGCTGGCCGCGGCGAAGGCCAGGCTGCCGTATGCGATGCCGAAGAACGCAAGCATCAGATAGACGTTCGATGTGAGCGTCGAAAGGGTGATGACCGACGACATCAGCATACCGCCGACCATGCAGGTCTTGCGCGCCGCCGTGAGGCTCCAGCCGCGGCGATAGAGCGCGTCGGACACGAGGCCGCCGATCCAGCCGCCCGGAATCGCCATCAGCGCCGGGATCATCCCCAGCGTGCCGAGCGACTTGAGCGAGAAGCCCCGCGTTTGCACGAGGTAGCTCGGAAACCAGGTGATGAAGAAATAGATGACGAAGTTCAAGCAGAAAAAGCCGAGCATCATGCCCCAGAGCGTGCGGTGCTTGAACAGCGACGCCCAGGTGACCTCGTTGCCCGTCCGGGCCGGCGCTTCGTAGACGGCGTCATGTTCGCCCGTCATGTCGGCATGCGCGGGGCTGCGATAGATGACGAACCAGCCCACGATCCAGAGTGCGCCGAGCGCGCCCGTGATGACGAACGCGGCTTTCCAACCGAGCGTGCCGATGATGAGCGCGACGACGGGGATCGACAGTGCCGATCCCACGCGCGAGCCGCTATCGAAGATGCTCGTGGCGAGCGCCCGCTCGCTGGGCCGGAACCACTGGCTCACGAGTTTGGCGCACGAAGGGTAGGCGCCGGCTTCGCCGATGCCGAGCAGCAGGCGGCAGCCGAACATGCCGGCCACGCTCGTGACGCCCGCCGTCGCGGCGGTGAAAATCGACCACCAGCCGACCGCGAGCGGCAAGGCGATGCGCGCGCCGACGCGATCGACGAACCAGCCGAACGGAATCTGCATCAATGCGTAGGTCCAGAAAAATCCGCTCAAAATGAGCCCCATCTGTGCCGGTCCGATGCCGAGCGCCTTTTCGATTTCAGGCGCGGCGACCGCAAGATTGGCGCGATCGATGTAATTCACGGCGATCGCTAGAAAGCACAACAAAATCACGACCCAACGCATTTTCCTCATTGCTTGTCTCCTGGTTGCTTGCCGGAGCGGGTGCTTTGTGCCCGCTCCAGTGATATGAATACCGGCTTTGAAACGAGACGGCGGCGGCTACTCAAACTGCGGTGGCCGTACGCAGTGCTTCGTTGAGTCGCGGTTGCGCCAGCCCGAGGCTGAGTTCGGCGGCCATCGCGACGACGGGGCGCAAGCGCCGTTCCTTCTTTTCGCCGTGGTTGCGGGCGATATCGGCGAGCCGGTGGTCCAGAAACGGGTTCAGGAACCGCTCGCGCACGTCCTCCAGATACCGGCGTGCCGCTTCGCCCTGGCCCTGCGCATCGAACACCGGCAGCACTTCGTCACGCCAGACGGACTCGAGATCGGCGCGCAAGGCGGCGTCGCGCATCGCATGCAGCGTGTTTTCGTCGGCGGGGCGCCCGTCGGTTTGCCAACGCTCGGCGAGATAGGTATGCCCGAGGTTCAGCAGGAACAACTTCAAGCTCTCGTAGCGGTGCAACTCGTCAGTGACGATCATGGCGTCGTGCTCGCACGGCAGTACCATGCCCGCGCGCCGCTCGATCGCCCAAAGGGCGTAAGGTTCGGCGATGGCGCCGACGGGCCGGATCGGCTCGGAGACGATGCGGTCGACGAGCGAATTCACCCAGACGCAAGTCTCTTCGATATAGCGCACGAATGCGGCATCGCCATGCCATTGCCGCGCGAGGCCGGCGACGAGCGCGCGCAGCGTATCGCCGTTCTGGCTGACGAGCTCGCACGGCAGCAACGTGAGCGGTGCGCCTGAGGCCGCGAAGCGCGCATGTAGCAGCACGGCGAGTTTGGCGGCGAAACCGCGCGGCACGCGCGTCTCCTCGTGCAGCAGTTCCGCTGTGTCCTCGTCGTCGCATCGATAGCCGCTGTCGCCGGTGTTCGAGATCACGACGCGCGCATCGCGGACGAAGCGCTCGCGCACCGTCGCCCAGTCGCTATTGGCATCGAGCGCTTCGTCGACGGCATCGCATTCGATCGTCGTGTCGACGACGGTCTCGCGTTGCAGCCCGCGCACTCGAACGGGATAGCGCTTCGCGGCGCGCAACGCTTCGATTCGCGCACGGCTTTCGGGATTGCTCGTCGTCTGGACCACGGTGACGTGACCCAGTGCACGACCCGTTTTCAACGCCTCGGAGATGAACAGATCGACATGCGCCTGTAAAAAGCGGCTCGTGCCGAATTGAATAATCGGATTACCCATTATCGATGACGGTGGAGTTTCAGCAGGCAACGAGGGCTTTGATGACGCCGGCGTTCGGATCGAGCAGCTTCGGAAACGTCTCCGGCAGTTCGGCAAGCGTCAGCCGGTGCGTGTTGAGGGCTTCCGTCGGAATCTTGCCTGCGCGCATGGCGTCGAGCACGGTCTCGAAATCGGCCGGTGTCGCGTTACGGCTTGCCAACAGCGTTGTCTCCCGCTTATGGAATTCGGGATCCGAGAAAGAAATCCGATCCCGCACGATCGAGATCAACACATACTTGCCGCCGTGCGCGACGAATTCGAGCCCGCGCTCCATGGCTTTGATATTGCCCGTCGCGTCGAAGACGACGTCGAAGAACTCATCGCCGGTGACCTGTGCGAGCGCCTTTGCGTCCGTGGCCGCGTCGCTCGTATCGAGCAGCACCGTGTGGTCCGCGTGCAGCGCCTTCGAACAGACCTCGAGCCGGTCTGCGCGGCCATCGAGCACGGTGACTTGCGCGCCGCGAAGCTTGGCGAAAATCGATGCGGCCATGCCGATCGGC
Source organism: Trinickia sp. (assembly GCF_036503415.1). Classification (GTDB taxonomy): domain Bacteria; phylum Pseudomonadota; class Gammaproteobacteria; order Burkholderiales; family Burkholderiaceae; genus Trinickia. The sequence goes on from NZ_DASXWY010000159.1 coordinate 103,743, forward strand.
CCCGCGCCGACGACGAGGACGCGTTGTCCGTGCTTCACCTCGGCACGCGCGGCGGCATGGGCGCCGATCGCGAGAAATTCGAGCATCGCGGCCTGGTCGAGCGTCACGCCGTCGGCCTTGAAGACGAAGCCCTGGGGCACGGCGAGATATTCGGTCATCCCGCCGTCCGCATGAACCCCGAGCACGCGGATATTGACGCAGCAGTTGGTCTTGCCTGCACGGCATGCGACGCAGTGGCCGCAGGACAGATAAGGCATCACATAGACCTGGTCGCCGGCCTTGACCGACGCGCTCGCAGGCGCGGATTCGACGATGCCGGCCAATTCGTGGCCCATCACGCGCGGATAGGCGAGGTAAGGCTGGTTGCCGGTAAAGATGTGCAGGTCGGTACCGCACACGCCCACTCGCTTGATACGGATCAGGACGTCGTCCGGGCCGGCTTCGGGCCGCGGGCGCTCGGAAACGGTAAGCTTGCCCGGTTGTTCGCAAATGACGGTTTTCATCGAAGGCAGAAGGGTTAGGGGACGGATTGCCGCCGAACTGGGCGGCCTGTGCGGCGACCTGCTGAGAGACATTTGGCCTTACCAGCGTGCAAAATATAAAAATTGAGCGAATTGGTCAAGCCAATTTTGCGAGGGCGCATTGGTCTGTCGAATGCACCGAGGTGCCCGTCGAGGGTATGTGCCGAGGTGCGGCTTCGATTTACAATCGCGGCTCGTTGGCGGGCGCTGGAGTCCGCCGGGGTCTCATCGACAGGATGTACACGTGGCAGCCAAACCCGCCGAGACGCGTCGTCTTTATCTTCAGATTGCCGACAAGCTGCGTGCATTGATGGAGCAGCCTGATTTCGCGCGCAATGGGCGATTGCCGCCCGAGCGGGAACTGGCCGAGCGGCTGGGTGTATCGCGCCCCACGGTACGCGAGGCGCTCGTCGCACTGGAACTCGAGGGGCGCGTCGAGATTCGCATGGGCTCGGGCGTCTATGTTTGCGCAACACAGGGCGAAGCACCGAGCGCCGTGCCGAACGAGGATGAACTCGGCGACAGCCTCGTCGACAACATGGCGGCTCGCTCGCTCATCGAGGGGGCGATCGTCGCGAGCGTGGCGCCGTTTGCGAAGCCGAAAGCACTCAAGGCGCTGCGGGGCATTTACGACGACATGGCGCGCGAAGTCGCGGCGGGGCAAATACCGATCGGCCCCGATCGTGCGTTTCATGCGGCAATCGCGCAAATGTCCGGCAACGAGGTGTTGATTCGACTGATCGCATCGCTCTTCGACGAGCGGCACAGTCCGCTTTCGACGAAATTGCGGGATCACTTCGAAAACGACGGCACATGGCGCGCGGCGCTGGGCGAGCACAAGGAGATTCTCGAAGCGCTCGAGGCGCGCGACCCGGTACAAGCGCAAGCAGCGATGCAACGCCATATCAAGGCATCGCTCGAGCGCGTGATGGCGCAGCGCAAGCAGGGCTGATATCGCCTGTGCGGGCGGCGATTTTGCGCGAGACAGTCGTCGCGCGGCGCATACGGATATGCATGCCGTATGCGTGCATTCGGTTTGCGGATTGCTTCTTCGTACATTCGATTCTTCGGATGCGGCCGATCGCTATGCTGCATGCACTTGTTCGCGCTTCAGGAGAATCGTTATGTCTTCGCTGTTCGTTTCTGCGGAATCCACCGGATCTCATCCGTGCTCCGGCCAAGATGAGTCTGGCGTGAACCTACCGCGGAATACTCCGGTGGGAGCGCGCGAATTGGCGGCTTTCGGTAGATTGGCCCCTCTGTACCGATTTGCCGTTACGCGTTCCGGTGAAGTAGTCGATTGCGAGGCTGAACGCTCCGCGGGTCTTGTGTGTGCGCCGCTTCGTTCACATGTGCCGACGACGAGCTTCGTGACAACGGAAGCCATCGACTATCGCGCGTTGCTGCATTCGGTCAGGCAACACGGTAAGGAGCCCGGTCCCGCTATGAGCGAAGAGTTTTCGACGGTGATGAGGGTCGTGCGCGCGCTCATGACGGAGCAAGACGGCAAGCCTCTATCCCCGGGGCAGCGCGAGCAATGCGCCTTGCTGTTGGACGCCGTCGGCTCATGGTCGAAGCAGCCGCCCGACATGATGCACGCCAATATCGAGCGGGCGCTCATGGAGTGTTCAACGCTGCCCGACGATGCTCGCGCGATGCTGTTGGGTGCGATCGTGAAGTGGGACCTGTCACGTCTCCCGGAGGCCGCCCAGGCCGGCGACTATTATCGCCTGGACCGGATGATCGACTCGCTGACGGGCAACGCGCGGTTCGAATTGTCGGGGCGCCTCTCCGCGTCTCTCCGAACGTTCGACGATGAAGCACGACGGCGCTCATGGATAGGCGTTTCTGGATCGGCGCTTGGCATCCCGCCCCGCGAAACAGCCCCGAAACGCGATATCCCGATAGCCGTCGCCGGAAAAGTGGAGCGGCAGTTGGTAAGGGATCCGAACGACCGCAATGCCGACGCGGGCGCGTGACCACACGTCAGCGCTCGCGCCGCGGCCGCTTACTGCCAGAACTCCGACATTTCGATATTGCGCAAATCGAAGACGAGCACTTCGGCATCGCGCCCGTTGCTGAAGCTCAGATTGCGCTCATCGCGCAAACGCATCCCGTCGCCTTCGCCGAGCACTTGTCCGTTGACGGTTACGCTGCCGCGCGCGACATGGACGTAAGCGAAGCGGTGCTCGTCCAACGTCAGTTGCGCGGCTTCGTCGCCGTCGAAGAGCCCGGCATAAACACGCGCATCCTGGCGTAGCTCCAGGGATTCCTGCGCGCCGTCGGGCGAGAGGATCAACCGCAGCTTGCCGCGTTTTTCCGCCGGCTCGAACGTGCGCTGTTGATAGCGCGGCTCGGCGCCGTTGCGCGCAGTGGCGATCCATATCTGCAGAAAATGCACCCGCTCCGAGGGCGAGGGATTGAACTCGCTGTGCAGCACGCCGGTACCCGCGCTCATCAATTGCACATCGCCGGGGCGAATGACCGAACCCGTGCCCAGCGAATCCTGATGCTCGAGCGCGCCCTCCAGGACATACGAGAAGATCTCGACATCGCGGTGCGGATGCTTGCCGAAGCCCCGGCCGGGCATCACGCGATCGTCGTTGATGACGAGGAGATCCGAGAAGCCCATCTGCTCAGGATCGTAATAGCCGGCGAACGAGAATGAGTGGCGCGAGCTGAGCCATCCGTGTTCGGCGCGTCCGCGCTCGTTGGCATTTCTGATTTCAACCATGTCGACCTCCGTCAAATCGTTAGTCCGGCAGCGGACGCTCCGCCGCCGTTCACCGTAACGACAGTCTAGGTCAACCGGAACGTTCAAAATCATGTGAAAATGAGACTCACTGTCACGTCATGGTGGACATTCGCATGCAACTCGATGACCTCCGCATTTTTGTCGCCACCGTGGATGCGCGGAACTTCACGTCGGCGGCAAATCGCCTGCAGCTTTCGAAGCAGTTCGTGAGCCGCCGGGTCATGGCGCTGGAGTCGTCGCTCGGCGTGCGGTTGCTCGTGCGCAACACGCGCAAGCTGGCAGTGACGGATCTCGGCCAGGACTTGTACGAACGCGCGAAACGGATTCTTGCCGAAGTGGCGGATGCGCAAGCGGCGCTGTCGCTCGGGCGAACGCGGCCGCGCGGTCTCCTGCGCGTGAGCGCGCCGCTGTCGTTCAGCACTGCCCACCTATCGCCGCTCGTCGCGGACTTCATGCGCGCGAACCCCGACGTGCGCATCGATATCGAGCTGAGCGATCGCACCGTCGACGTGATCGGCGACGGCTTCGATATGGCCCTGCGCATCGGCACGTTGACGGATTCGACGCTGATCGCTCAGCAGCTTGCCGAAATACGGATGATCGCCTGCTGCTCGCCACGCTATCGCCCGGCCGAGCGTTTGCCGGCGACCCCCGCCGATCTCGCCCGTCATGCCTGTCTGCTTTATGGGCGGGAAGGGGTGACCGGATGGACGCTGACCGTCGACGGAGAAAAGCGCGTTTTCGAGGTCAGCGGACCGTTGCGTGCCGACAATGGCGAAGTCGTTCGCGATGCGGCCATTGCCGGCCTTGGGATTGCACTGTTGCCGGAGTTCATCGTTTCCCCTGCGCTGGCGAGCGGGGCGCTCGTGGAAGTCCTTTCCGAATTCGCCGCGCCGTCGCTCGCGCTCTATGCGGTCTACCCGCAGCACCGCGAGCACTCGATCACGGTGCGCTCGTTCACGCAGTTCCTGCGTCAGCGTTTCGCGCGCGGGTTGGGGCAGCAATAAGCCCGTGCGCCGCATGCGATGTGTCAGCCAGCGGCAAGCGCGCTCGCGAGCGGCCCATGCGATAATGCCGCACATCTCTTTCCAGCCGGGCCGCGCAGTCGATCGAACCGCAACGTTTTTCGTCGCTGTCTCCTCGTGCTCATCCGGCCTCGCAGCCCTCGTGAAAAATTTCGTTGTCCCAATCGATGCGCTCGCTTCGTTCGACGAGATCGTCGACGTGCGAACGCCGCTCGAATTCGCCGAAGACCATATCCCGGGCGCAGTGAGCGCGCCCGTGTTGAGCAATGAAGAGCGCGTCATCGTCGGGACGCTGTACAAACAATCTCCATTCGAAGCGACGCGGCTCGGCGCCGCCATGGTCGCGCGCAACATCGCCCATCATCTGGAAACCACGTTTGCCGATCGTCCGCGCAACTGGCGTCCGCTCGTCTATTGCTGGCGCGGAGGCAAACGCTCGGGCTCGATGACGACATGGTTCAACCTGATCGGCTGGCAGGCGCGGCAACTCGACGGCGGCTACAAGGCTTACCGTCAGCGGGTGCTCGACGATCTGGAACGATGGCCGTCGCGCTTTCGCTATGTTGCGTTGACGGGGCACACCGGTACGGGCAAGACGCGGCTGCTGCATGCGCTCGCCGAGGCAGGTGCGCAGGTGCTCGATCTCGAAGGCCTGGCCCGGCATCGCGGCTCTTTGCTCGGCGCGCTGCCGGGCGAGCCCCAGCCGACCCAGAAGGCGTTCGATACGGCGCTCGTGGCGGCGTTCTCGCGCTTGAGTCCGGAGCGGCCTGTGTTCATCGAGGCGGAAAGCCGCCGCATCGGTCAGATCACGTTGCCGAGTTCGCTGCTCGATGCGTTTCACGCCGGGCGATGTGTGCGCGTGTGCACGCCGTTGCCGATCAGAGTGAAATTCCTGCTGGAGGATTACGGACATCTCTTCGATACGCCGCAATACTTCAAGGACCAACTCGCGCGTCTCGTCGGACTCCACAGCCGTCAGACGGTCGGGCATTGGCATGCGCTCGTCGACGCGAACGAACGCGAGCGGCTTTTCACCGAACTGGTCGAGGCGCACTACGATCCGGCCTATGCACGCAGCAGCCTGCGTTCGTTCGGCAATATCGATCGTGCGCTCCCGTTTTCATTCGATCCTTGCTCGTCGACGCAAGTGGAACAGGCGCGCGAACTGATCTCGCGTATCAACGCGGAGCCGCTGCCCGCGGGCTCGCCGGTGCCAACCCCCGATGCGCGGACCGAGCGGACCGGCGCCGCGCGCAACCCGCGGCACGGCGCGCCGGCCAATCTTGCCGACAGTTGAGGAGCGCCGTGGGCGGCGCCCGTCCGCGTGTGTCGCTTGGGCGGATGGTCTGTGCATGTCGAGACGGTGCGGAACAGTCGCCGTCCGAATCGTGGATCGTCATGCAGGGAAAGACATCCGCGGGCGAATCGGTTAAAATCCCGCGCTTACGCTTCGGGGCGTTCGCACCGTGTGCACCGTGCACACATCACGGGCGCGATGCCTCGGTGTGCCGGATATCGGAGCGCGCATCGCGCGCGCGTCCGGCTGCGAGGATGGCGAAATTGGTAGACGCACCAGGTTTAGGTCCTGACGCCCGCAAGGGTGTAGGGGTTCGAGTCCCCTTCCTCGCACCACTTCTTTTTCGTTCACCGGCCAGGCTTTCGCCACAGGCACCCGGCCTCGGCTCGATGCCTTCACTCGGCGAGACATGAACACCATCCACGACACGACGCACGGCACTGATCGGCCCGTACGCACGGCTATCGTCGGTGCCGGCGCGATCGGCGGAGCCCTTGCGATCGCACTGGCCCAGGCGGGGCACGCGGTCAGCGTGCTTGCGCGCGGTGCGACCCTTGCGGCTATTCGCCAACATGGCATCCGCATGGTGGACGCCGCCACCGCGAGCGACACCGGGCGGGCCGCAACGGTCCGCGCGAGCGACGACCCGAGCGAGCTCGGCGAGCAGGATTTCGTCGTCATCGCGCTCAAGGCTCAGGCATTGCCTGCCGTGGCGGCAGCGCTTGCGCCGCTCGTTGGCGCGTGCACGGCCGTGGTGAGCGCGACCAACGGATTGCCGTGGTGGTTTCTCGACGGTATGGATACGCCGCTTGCCGACAGCCGCCTCGAAGCCGTCGATCCCGGTGGTTGCATCGGTCGTATCTTGCCCGCGGCACGCTCGATCGGCTGCGTCGTCCACCTCTCGGCGTCGACCGACGCGCCCGGCATCGTCCGGCGCGGAAAAGGCAACCGCCTCATCGTCGGTGCCGCTCAGGCGGCGCTCGGCCCGAGCGCCGCCGCCTTCGCGCAAGCGCTGCGCGAAGGCGGGTTCGACGCCGAATGCACCGATGCGATCCGCGGCGACATCTGGGCGAAACTCTGGGGCAACATGAATATGAACCCGTTGAGCGCGCTGACCGGCTCGACGGCCGATCGTCTGCTCGACGATCCCTACACGCACGCGCTCACCGTGCGCATGATGGAGGAAGCCGCCGCGATCGGCGGCAAATTGGGCTTCTCGAGCGGCATGACGATCGAAGCGCGTCTCGCCGTCACGCGCGAGCTCGGCGCATTCAAGACTTCGATGTTGCAGGACATGGAGGCGGGCAGGCCGCTCGAGATCGGCCCGATTCTAGGGGTGTTTCCCGAGCTGGGCCGCAAGCTCGGCGTGCCGACGCCGTTTTGCGACGCTGTGCTCGGCTTGCTGCGTCAGCGCGCCGCATCGAGCGGCCTCTGAAGTTCCCGGCTGGCGTCTTTCGCCGCGTCCGCGCCGATTCGTTCCGTCTGCTTTAAGCGCTTTGCTGCCTGTCGCTCGCCGCGGTCATTCACGCTCCGCGAGCGCATTCGCGATCACCTTGTCGAGCACACGGCCGAGGCTGGCTTTTTCCGCATCGTCGAGACATGCGAAGAGCTCCGCGTTCCATTTGCGCGCAATCGGCATGACCTTGCGATACAGCGCCCGGCCTTCGCTCGTCAGCGAAACGAGCACGACGCGCCCGTCCTCGCTGCTGGCCTCCCGCCGAACGAGTCCGCGCTGGATCAGCGCTTCCGCGGCGCGGCTTGCCTGACTTTTGTCGAGATTGGCGCGCCGCGCGAGATCCATGATCGAAAACGGACCGAAGGAGCCGACCGCCGCGATGACGCGCGCTTCGGGCAGCGTGATATCGAGCTTGGCATGGTAGCGTTCGCTGATGCCGCGATCGGACAGTTTGTTGAGCACGTGCATGCGGTAGGTCAAAAACTGCTCGAGCCCGAGTTTGGCGGCGGCCTTCATAGCGGTCCTTTTGGTTATCGGCACAGTGAGGCGAAGCCCGCGCGGGCACCGCGCGCGAGGTTCATGCGCCGTATTTTATGCGCGTCAGCTGCTCGGCCGCGTTGGCGAGCAACATTGCGGCATCGCGGATCGCCGCTTCCAGCGTGATCGGGCCGGGCGCCGGCGAGAAGCAGCCATCGAAATGCGCGGACAAGTGCGCAAGCGCCGACGGATCGACGGCGCCCGACAGCAGCGAGGCGGGCACCCCCGCGGCGCGCGCGTGCTGGCAGGCGATGAACGGCGCTTTGCCCCGCAGCGTTTGCGTATCGGAACGGCCTTCGCCGGTAATGAGCCAGTTCGCTCCGCTCAGCGCCGCATCGAGTCCCTGTTGAACCGCCACGACTTCCGCGCCGGGTTGGAATTGTGCGCCGAGCATATGCAGCGCGAAGCCGAGGCCGCCTGCCGCACCGGCGCCGGGCAGCGCGCGTGCGGTCCGGCCCAAAGCCGTTTCGAGCATCGTCGCGAAGCGTTCGAGCACGGCATCGAGCGGCGCGACCTGAGCGGGCGCGACGCCTTTTTGCGGACCGAAGACGGCCGTGGCACCTTGCTCGCCCGAGAGCGGATTGTCGACGTCGGACATGGCGACGAACGAGACTTCGCGAAGCCGCGCATCGAGCCCGGCCACATCGATGCGCGCGAGGCGTGCGAGCGATTCGGGCGTCGGCTCGAGCTCGCGCCCCTCGGCGTCGAGCAGGACGAGCCCAAGGCTCGCGAGCAGGCCTGCGCCGGCGTCGTTGGTGCTGCTGCCCCCGAGCGCGACGAAAAACCGGCGCACGCCGAGGTCGAGCAGCGAACGAATCGCCTCGCCCATGCCGCGCGTGCTGCGCGCCTCGACGGGCGTGCGCATCGCGACCGCATCGGTGATGCCGACGATCTCCGCGGTCTCGACGATCGCGCTGCCGTCGGGCAAGAGCCCGAGCGCTGCCTCGCGCACTGCGCCGGCTGCGCCGCTCACTTGCACGACGCGGCGTTCGCCGCCGTGAGCGAGCATGGCGTCGAGCGTGCCTTCACCGCCATCGGCCATCGGCGCGAGGCGAACGACGGCGTCGGGTCGTGCGCGCTTGATGCCGGCGGCGATGGCGGCGGCCACGGCCTGCGCGCTCAGCGATCCTTTGAACGAATCGGGCGCGATGACGACGACCGGGGCGGGCGAGAGGTTGGGCATGACGTCTCCTGTCAGTTTTTTTCATGTGCCGGGCGAGCGGGCCGCCAGCGTCGGTCGACAGCATATCAGCGCCCCGGCGCCGACGGGTAGCCGGCGGCGGACGCGGGACATTCGAAGCGGCGCGCGCGAGCGGACGCGATATATCCTGAAATGTGCCTTGAAAAACCGCGATTCGGGGCTTGCTGGACCAATAATTTGCTAGAATGCTCGATTCTTCCGATCCAACCCGTGCCGTCGCCTCCCTGCAGGCATGCGGGCACGGAGCAGGGCGACGCGCGCGTCGGGCCGAAAAGGTGATGCGGCGCCTTTTTGCGAGAGATGCGCCGCCCCTGGCACGGAGAAGGTAACCCGATTCGCTAGATCAATTTAGGACGATTGAAGCCATGGCTAACGTTGTTGAAAACCTCGGCAAGCTGGAACGCCGCGTGACCATTTCCCTGCCGAAGGAAGCGGTGCAAAAGGAAATCGAGTCGCGTATCCGTCAGATTGCGAAGAACGTGCGCATGCCGGGCTTTCGCCCCGGCAAGGTGCCGCTCAAGATGGTGACGCAGCAGTATGCGGGGCAGGTCGAGGCGGAAGTGTTGAGCGACAAGGTCGGCAAGCAGTTCTTCGACATCAGCCGTGCCGAGAATCTGCGCGTGGCGGGCCAGCCGAGCTTCAGCCCGAAAGAGGGCACGGGCGAGGAGGCCTACGCGTTCGATGCGACGTTCGAGGTCTACCCGGAAGTGAAGCTCGGCGATTTGTCGACCGCGAAGGTCGAACGCTCGGTCACGACGATCGCGGACGCGGAAGTCGACCGCACGCTCGATATTCTGCGCAAGCAGCGCGTGCACTACCATGCGCGTGGCGAGGCGGGCGAGCACGGTGACGGCGGCGGCGATCAAGCTGCCCAAACCGGCGACCGGGTGACCGTCGATTTCGTCGGCAAGCTCGATGGCGAGCCGTTCCAGGGCGGCAGTGCCGAAGACTTTGCGTTCGTGCTGGGCGAGGGCCGCATGCTGCCCGAATTCGAGCAGGCCGCAACGGGCTTGAAAGTCGGCGAAACGCGCGAATTCGACTTGAAATTCCCGGACGACTATCACGGCAAGGAAGTGGCCGGCAAGACGGCGCAGTTCACGATCACGATGAAAAAGGTCGAATGGCCGCATCAGCCGGAAGTCGACGCGGAATTCGCCAAATCGCTCGGCATTGCCGACGGCGATTTGACGAAGATGCGCGCCGAGATCAAGGAGAACCTCGAGCGCGAGGCCAAGCGCCGGACGCAGGCCATCGTCAAGAACCAGGTAATGGACGCGCTGCTCTCCATTTCCGAACTCGAAGTTCCGAAGGCACTGATCGAGCAGGATCAAGAGCGGCTCGTCGAAATGGCGCGCCAGGACTTGACGCAGCGCGGCGTGCCGAATGCGGCGAACGCCCCGATCCCGGCGGAAATGTTCAAGGAGCAGGCCGAGCGTCGCGTCAAGCTGGGCCTCGTGCTGGCGGAACTCGTGAAGGCCAACGGCCTCGAGGCGAAGCCCGAGCAGATCCGCGCCGAGGTCGAGGAATTCGCCAAGAGCTACGAGGACCCGAAAGAAGTCATCCGCTGGTATTATTCGAACCAGCAGCGTCTGGCCGAAATGGAAGCGTACGTCGTGGAAAGCAACGTCGTCGAATTCGTGCTCGGCAAGGCGCAGGTGACGGACAAGGAAGTCAGCTTCGAAGCACTGGCAAGCGCCTCGGCGCAAGCGTAAGGTCTCGCCGCGAACGGCGTGCAGGCTGTCGGAGCGACGGCCGCACGCCGTTTTTGCTGACGGGTGCGCGTTCCCGGTGCCGTTGCCATCCAAGACCTATTCCGAAAAGGAACCATTGCATGACCTTTCGCGCTCAATTGCTGGACACCTTGGCCTCGAACGCGCCGCGGGATCTCGAGACGCAGGCGCTCGGCCTCGTCCCGATCGTCGTGGAAACGAGCGGCCGGGGCGAGCGTTCGTACGACATCTATTCGCGGCTGCTGAAGGAGCGTGTCGTCTTCATGGTCGGCGAAGTCAACGATCAGACGGCGAATCTGGTGGTCGCACAGCTGCTGTTCCTCGAAAGCGAAAACCCGGATAAGGACATCAGCCTCTACATCAACAGTCCGGGGGGCTCGGTGTCGGCCGGCATGGCGATCTACGATACGATGCAGTTCATCAAGCCGGACGTTTCGACGCTGTGCATGGGTCTTGCGGCGAGCATGGGCGCATTCCTGCTGGCCTCCGGTGCCAAGGGCAAGCGCTTCGCGCTGCCGAACGCACGGGTCATGATCCATCAGCCGCTCGGCGGCGCGCGCGGCCAGGCTTCCGATATCGAAATCCAGGCACGCGAAATTCTTTACCTGAAAGACCGGTTGAATCATTTGCTCGCGCACCACACCGGTCAGCCCGTGGAACGTATCGCCCGCGACACCGACCGTGACAATTTCATGTCGGGGGAGGACGCCCAGGCTTACGGCCTCGTCGACCAGGTGCTGCAAAAGCGCCCCTAATCGTGACGGACCATCTCGCGGCAGCCGGCATTCTTTCGCTCGTAGGTGCGGATGCCGGCTCAAGCGATGCTATAAATGGTCGATAATAAAGTTCAGGGCGTCGACGGCGGAGACGCCGCCCCATGTTTCGTCTGTAGAATCCGACCCTAAAGTCGAAAGCCGACGAACAGCGTACCTAGTTTTTCGAGTGTCCGGAGGCTCGTATATCCATGGCGGACAAAAAAGGTTCGAACAGCGAAAAGCTGTTGTATTGCTCGTTTTGCGGCAAAAGCCAGCATGAGGTGAAAAAGCTCATTGCGGGCCCGTCGGTGTTCATCTGCGATGAATGTATCGACCTGTGCAACGAGATCATTCGCGACGAAGCCGCGGGCGCAGGCACGGACGCAGGCTTGTCCAAATCCGACCTGCCGAGTCCGCAAGAAATTCGCGACATTCTCGATCAATACGTGATTGGTCAGGAACGGGCGAAAAAGATCCTGGCCGTGGCGGTGTACAACCACTACAAGCGGCTCAAGCACCTCGACAAGAAAGACGACATCGAGCTCTCGAAGAGCAATATCCTGCTGATCGGGCCCACGGGCTCGGGCAAGACGTTGCTCGCCCAGACGCTCGCGCGCCTGCTGAACGTACCGTTCGTCATTGCGGACGCCACGACGCTGACCGAAGCGGGCTACGTCGGCGAGGATGTCGAGAACATCATTCAAAAGTTGCTGCAAAACTGCAACTACGAAGTCGAGAAGGCTCAGCGCGGCATCGTTTATATCGACGAGATCGACAAGATCAGCCGTAAGTCCGACAACCCGTCGATCACGCGCGACGTGTCTGGCGAGGGCGTGCAGCAGGCATTACTCAAGCTCGTCGAGGGCACGATGGCATCGGTGCCGCCGCAGGGCGGCCGCAAGCACCCGAACCAGGATTTCATCCAGGTCGACACGACCAACATCCTGTTCGTTTGCGGTGGCGCCTTCGACGGACTCGAGAAAGTCATCACGGACCGGACCGAAAAGACCGGTATCGGTTTCGGCGCGACGGTCAAGAGCAAGCAGGAGCGCGACGCCGGCGAGGTGCTGCGCGAAGTCGAGCCCGAGGATCTGATCAAATTCGGGTTGATTCCCGAGTTGATCGGCCGCCTGCCCGTCGTAGCGACGCTCGGCAAACTCGACGAAACGGCGCTGATGAAGATTCTCGTCGAACCGAAGAATGCGCTCGTCAAGCAGTACAACAAGCTTTTCGCGATGGAACGCGTCGAACTCGAGATTCGTCCCGCGGCGTTGCAAGCCGTGGCGCGCAAGGCAATCCGCCGCAAGACCGGCGCGCGTGGCCTTCGCTCGATTTTGGAACAGGCGTTGCTCGACGTGATGTACGAATTGCCGGCAATGAAAGGGGTCAGCAAAGTGATTATCGACGACAACGTAATCGAGGGCGACGGAAAGCCGTTGCTGATTTACGAGGAAGCCCCGAAGGTAGCGGGTTCCAACTGAGCGATGGACCTGCTGGGCCTAGGGTTTTCTTTGACATAGGCCGTTCATGGCGACGTGAACGGCTTTTTTCGTTTATCTTGTGGGTTAGCACTGACGACTTCGACACTTTCACTGAACTTTTTCCCACGCGCGAAGGCTTGCAATCGATGTAGCGGGCCTCAACTACCGAACGTTCTGAATCCACTAATGGGGAAATGAAATGTCAGGAACCCAACTCCTCCCTTCTGAGCGCACGACGCTCCCGCTGTTGCCCTTGCGAGATGTGGTTGTTTTCCCACATATGGTGATCCCCCTTTTCGTGGGGCGCCCGAAATCGATCAAGGCGCTCGAAGTGGCGATGGAGGGTGGCAAGCACATCATGCTTGTCGCACAAAAAACGGCGGCCAAGGACGAGCCGACCGAAAAGGACATGTACGAAGTAGGATGTATCGCAAACATCCTGCAAATGCTCAAGCTGCCCGACGGCACCGTAAAAGTGCTCGTGGAGGGTTTGCAGCGTGCCAAGACGCTGACGATCGAAGAGCAGGAGACGCAGTTTTCCTGCGAAGTCATGCCGCTCGAACCCGACCATGCGGACAGCGCCGAAACCGAGGCGCTGCGCCGTGCGATCGTGTCGCAGTTCGACCAGTACGTGAAACTCAACAAGAAGATTCCGCCCGAGATTCTCACGTCGCTTGCCGGTATCGATGAAGCGGGGCGTCTGGCCGATACGATTGCCGCGCACTTGCCGCTCAAGCTCGATCAAAAGCAGCACATTCTCGAGATGTTCCCGGTCGTGGAACGGCTCGAGCACCTGCTTGCCCAGCTCGAAGCTGAAATCGACATCCTCCAGGTCGAAAAGCGCATCCGTGGGCGCGTCAAGCGTCAGATGGAGAAGAGCCAGCGCGAGTACTACCTGAACGAACAGGTCAAGGCGATCCAGAAGGAACTTGGCGAAGGCGAAGAGGGTGCCGATCTCGAAGAGCTGGAAAAGCGCATCGAAGCCGCACGCATGCCGAAGGAAGCCAAGAAGAAGGCCGATTCGGAACTCAAGAAGCTCAAGCTGATGTCGCCGATGTCGGCCGAAGCGACGGTCGTGCGCAACTACATCGATACGCTCATCGGGCTGCCGTGGCGCAAGAAGAGCAAGGTCAACAATGACCTCTCGAACGCAGAGCGCGTGCTCGATGAAGATCACTTCGGCCTCGAAAAGGTCAAAGAGCGGATTCTCGAGTATCTCGCGGTCCAACAGCGCGTCGACAAGGTGAAAGCGCCGATCCTGTGCCTCGTGGGGCCGCCGGGGGTAGGGAAGACTTCGCTCGGTCAGTCGATCGCGCGTGCGACGAACCGTAAGTTCGTGCGCATGGCGCTGGGCGGCGTGCGTGACGAAGCCGAGATCCGCGGCCATCGCCGTACTTATATCGGTTCGATGCCGGGCAAGATTTTGCAGAGCTTGACGAAGGTCGGCGTGCGCAATCCGCTCTTCCTGCTCGACGAAGTCGACAAGATGGGCATGGATTTCCGCGGCGATCCGTCGTCGGCGTTGCTGGAAGTGCTCGATCCCGAGCAGAACCACACGTTCGCCGATCACTATGTCGAAGTGGACTTCGATCTGTCGGATGTGATGTTCGTGGCGACATCGAACTCGCTCAATATTCCGCCTCCGTTGCTCGACCGGATGGAAGTGATCCGCTTGTCGGGTTACACCGAGGACGAAAAGGTCAGCATTGCGCAGCGTTATCTGTTGCCGAAGCAGAAGAAGAACAACGGCTTGAAGGAAGGCGAGATCGAGGTTGCGGAGCAGGCGATTCGCGACATCATTCGTTACTACACGCGCGAAGCGGGCGTGCGTTCGCTCGAGCGTGAAATATCGAAGATCTGCCGCAAAGTCGTGAAGATGCTGCTGCTGAAAAAGGCGGAGGGTGCGGTCAAGGTCGAGGGCAGCAACCTCGATACGTTCCTCGGCGTGCGCAAGTACGACTTCGGTTTGGCGGCCAAGCAGAATCAGACTGGCCAGGTGACGGGTCTGGCTTGGACGGAAGTCGGCGGCGATCTGCTGACGATCGAAGCCGCGGTCATGCCCGGCAAGGGCAACGTCATTCGCACGGGTTCGCTCGGCGATGTGATGAAGGAGTCGGTCGAGGCTGCGCGTTCGGTGGTCCGCTCCCGCTCGCGGCGTCTCGGGGTCAGGGACGAGGCGTTCGAGAAGCAGGATATCCACATCCACGTGCCGGAAGGTGCGACACCGAAGGACGGTCCGTCCGCCGGTATCGCGATGACGACGGCGCTGGTGTCGGTGCTCACGGGTATCCCCGTGCGGGCCGATGTCGCGATGACGGGTGAGATCACGCTGCGTGGCGAAGTACTGCCGATCGGCGGGCTCAAGGAGAAGATGCTGGCTGCACACCGCGGTGGCATCAAGCTCGTGTTGATCCCCGAGGAAAACGTCAAGGATCTGACCGAGATTCCCGACAACGTGAAGAACTCGATCGAGATCGTGCCGGTCAGGTGGATCGACAAGGTGTTGGAGCTTGCGCTGGAGCGGGTGCCTGAGGCACTGCCGGAAGAAGAGCCGAAGGCTGAGCCCGTTGCCGAAGCGGCGAAGGATGCGGCTACGACGGAAGTCGTCAAGCATTGAAAGATGACGGCCGCAGATAAGCGGCTGTGAAAAGCCGCGAGAGGCGCGCAATGCGCTTCTCGCGGCTTTTTTTGCGCCCGGTAGGGCGCATCAACCTGGAGGTGAGAACCTTTGAAAGTTTCTCGTCTTGTTATCTTCTCATTGCTGCTGGGACATCAAGTAGCGTTTTCACAGAGCATCGATTGCACGTCGAATCAGCTTGATATCCGGCAAATCGCGGGCGATGCCCCCGGTATGAGCAAATCCAATGCTTTTTTCGCCATCCTGAATGTTGGGAAAAAGCCTTGCCGGCTCAGTGCGCAACTTGTCAGGGTGGGTGAAGAAGCGTTGAGGGTGAGCTTTCACGACAACACCCCGGTTGATTTCGTCCTTCCGCCTGTGCGCGAGAAACGCTTTATTCGTGCCAAAGACGTGATTGGCTTCAACGTCAGTAACGATGGCGCCAGCGGCCCGACAAGACATATCGGTGCGCTTCATTTTGAATTTCAAAACGGAGATTCCTTTACTGCCGACTATGCCGGATACGACACAGCGCCTTTCACTCCTCAGGCGCAAATCATTCCGTTTTTCGCCTGGCAGATTTTTCAGGGCGATCAATGCCTGACGCCGCAAGGCAAAGCCCTTTCCTTTGTCGAAAACCCGGAAATCGACACACGGAAACGGCTGTCGTGCGGCTAGCAAAACCTTCCGCATCCGGCGCAACCCTGGTTGACACTCCAGTTTCGGCCATCTTTAATGGGCCAGCGCAGCATCGCCTGCGCTTTCTTTCGGGCACTTTACGGTGCTCTCACAACTGCAGCCCAACAATCATCATCGGGGACTCGGATGAACAAGACGGAATTGATCGACCACATTGCAGAACAAGCAGATCTGTCGAAGGCGGCGGCCGGACGGGCGCTCGAGGCCGTGATCGGCGGCGTCAAAAGCGTGTTGAAAAAGGGCGGCTCGGTGACGTTGGTCGGTTTTGGCACGTTCGCCGTCGGCAAGCGCACGGCGCGCACGGGCCGCAATCCGCGCACGGGCGCAGCCATCAAGATCAAGGCAGCTAAGGTTCCGAAATTCAAGCCTGGCAAAGCGTTGAAAGATGCGCTAAACTAGCGGGCTCGTTGGCTGGCAAGCGTTGAATCGTACGGCTACCAGTCAACGGATGTAGCGCGAACGGGTGCTTAGCTCAGTTGGTAGAGCGGCGCCCTTACAAGGCGTAGGTCGGGAGTTCGAGCCTCTCAGCACCCACCATTTTCCGTTTCGCGATTCGCTTTCAGGCAGTTCCGCAGTACCTGCCGCGGTGACCTGCCGCAATAGCCTGTGTAATACCGAAGACCCGCACAGCTTTTAGCTCTGCGGGTTTTTTGTCGTCCTTCCGGCGCCCGGGAACGTCCGCCGGCTGCCGCCTGTATCCGGGCTGTTGTCGTTCAATCCCGTCGCCAGGCGGACGATTCGTCGCAATCGCCCTCGAAAAGCAGGCGCTCATCGGTAAATTCCCTACGTCGATGCGTTTTGCGCGGGAGGCGCAGCGCGCCGATATTGGCGCGACCCGACGCGTTCCTCCCTCGAATCCCCCGTCACCATTGGCTTTGCGCACATCGCGCATCCCCTCGTGTTTTTCAGCGAACGCTGCATCCCTCGGCTTCATAACCTCAGGTATCGGAAAGGGCGCAGAAAATGTATCGGGATGCGTCGAATTGGCTTGGTACGCTTCGATCCATGCAATAGATATCGATCAGCGATTGGCCCTCAGCGGAACTAGCGTGCCGGGATGCAACGAATGACGACTGACGCGACTGGCGCGTCGGAAATCTCCCCGCAACGGATAGCGCAATACGCACTGAAAACTGCCGCCGGGTGGATTAGAAAAACCGACGAGACCAAGAACGGTCGCTTGGACCGAGGGCTATCCGATCGCGGCCTTCGATTTCTTGAACTTGCCAGTTGGAATGAAAGCATGCCCCCGAATCTGACGTTCGCACCGCAGGATGTGGTTCCGTCCGGCGTGATCGATGCGAAAGCCGCCTCATCGGTTGCAAACCCGATCGCAGTTGGCGGCACCGATATTCTGACGGTCCGAAACCTGTCGAAAATCTTCGGCCCGAAACCCGAACGTGCAGCCGAGTTGGTCAGGCAAGGCCTCGGTCGAGACGAAGTCTTCGAACGCACGGGCAGTATGGTTGCCGTCAACGACGTCAGCCTCAGCGTCAAGGCAGGCGAGATTTTCGTCATCATGGGCCTGTCGGGTTCCGGCAAGTCGACGCTGGTCCGGCTCCTCAACCGATTGATCGAGCCGACATCAGGGCAGGTCATTCTCGAAGGCCGCGATATCGCGCCGATGTCGACGGTCGAGTTGCGCGACGTTCGCCGCGAGAAGATGGCAATGGTATTCCAGTCGTTCGCGCTGCTGCCCAATCGCACGGTGCTCGACAACATCTCATACGGGCTCGAAGTCGCCGGAATGAAAAAGGCCGAGCGCTACGAAATCGCTCGAGCGGCACTCACGCGAGTCGGCCTCGGTTCATACGAAAAACTGCTGCCCGGCGAGTTATCGGGGGGCATGCAGCAACGCGTCGGCCTTGCTCGTGCGCTGGCGGTGAATCCTTCCGTGCTGTTGATGGACGAAGCGTTCTCCGCGCTGGACCCGTTGATTCGGCATGAGATGCAGAGCGAACTGCTGCGGCTTCAAAAGCAGGAGCAGCGCACCATCGTCTTCATCTCGCACGATATCGAAGAAGCCATCAAGATCGGCGGTCGCATCGGCATCATGAAGGACGGTTGCCTGATTCAGGTTGGCACGCCTGCCGAGCTGATCCAATCGCCGGCCGACGACTACGTGCGGGACTTCTTCCACCACGTCGACGTCTCGCGCTTTCTCAAAGCCGAAAGACTGCTCACCAGAGTCGAACGCGGCGTGATTGCGGCGGATATCGGTGCGCCCGCGGAGCACTACGTCAACCAGATGATCGACGGCGGTCTGGAGTGCGCCTATGTGTGCGATCAAGCGGGCCGATTCCAAGGTTGCGTCACCCCCACGTCGCTGCACAAGGCCGGTGCGCGTCCTCTGCGTGAAGCATTGCTGCAGGACTTGAAGACGGTTTCGCCCGAGTCTGACTTGCACGAACTTGCCACCATTGCCTTGAGCCAGGAACACGACGTGCCGGTTGTCGATATGGGCGGGAAGCTGGCGGGCGTCGTGTCGTGCAGAACGATACTGAAGCAGGTTATGGAGCGGAGGGCAGTATGAGTACCTCGTCATCGATCTTCGGCCAGTTTGCGGAAAACGCCGTCACTTTCCTTTTCAATCATTTCCAAGGCGGCTTCAACGCGTTTTCCTCGGCATTGGGCGCGGTGATCAGACTGCTCGAGGACGGTCTGGCTGCGATTCCATTCATCGCGATGCTCGTCATCCTCGTGGCCTTCGCGTTGTGGCGCCGCGGTATCGTCTTCTCAGTCTTCGTCGGCTTGGCACTCTGGGCGATCCATTACATGGGGCTGTGGCCGCAAACGGTGTCTACGCTGGCACTCGTCGTGGCGGCCACGTGCTTCAGCCTGATCATCGGTGTGCCGCTCGGCATCTGGGGTGCCCGCAACAACGGGGTCGAGCTGGTCTTGCGATCGCTGCTCGATTTCATGCAGACGATGCCGGCATTCGTCTATCTGATTCCCGCCGTCATCCTGTTCGGACTGGGCCGCGTGCCCGCCGTGATTGCCACGGTGGTTTTCGCGATGCCGCCGGTCGTGCGTCTGACGACGCTCGGTATTCGGCAGGTTCGAGAGGAACTGCTCGAAGCGGGGCGTTCGTTCGGGAGCACCGATGCGCAACTGCTTTGGAAAATCCAATTGCCGAACGCCATGCCGTCGATCATGGCCGGCGTCAATCAGACGATCATGATGTCGCTTTCGATGGTCGTCATCGCATCGATGATCGGCGCCGGCGGACTCGGCGAGTATGTGCTGAGCGGCATCCAGCGGCTGGACATCGGCATCGGTTTCGAAGGCGGGCTTGGCGTCGTATTGCTTGCGATCGTGCTCGATCGCTTGACCGAGACGTTCGGCAAATCGAAAAAGAAGAAAGCTCGGCCCGCTGCCAAGGCAGGGAAGGCCGGCGCAAACGACGTGGCAGCGCGTACGTAACGGATCCGACGATCGACCCGGCGTCGTCGATGCGACAGGCAAGTACCGATCGAGTCTGACGGACAGTCTGTCATAGCCGCGAGGTTGGACAGCCGGGGAAGTAAAAGGGGCGGGGAGACTGCGTACGCTACGTGGCAGCACCTGTGACATGGTTCAAAACGACACGAAGTAGATTAGGAGTCCTAAATGAACTGCAATGTTTTCAAGGCACTTATTGCCAAAGTTGCGCTATCGGCGGTTGCTGCTTTGAGTCTTGGCGTAGGTGTCGCCTCGGCTGCGGAGCCGATCAAGTTGGCGATCACGGATTGGGCCGACGTGTTGGCCACGGCGAACGTCGCGAAATATGTGCTCGAGACCAAGCTTAACCAGCCCGTCAAGTTCGTCAACGCCGACATCGGTATTCAGTACGAAGGCGTCGCGCGTGGCGACCTCGACATCATGGTCGGCGGCTGGCTCCCCGTCACGCATGCGGTGTACTACGCGAAATACAAGAACGACATGGACGACGTCGGCGTCATCTATACCGGCGGCAAGAATGGCTGGGCCGTGCCGGCCTACGTTCCGGAGTCCGAACTGTCGTCGATTTCGGATCTGAGCAAGCCCGACGTCAAGAGCAAGCTCGACGGCACGGTCCAGGGCATCGGCCCCGGTGCAGGCCTGATGCAAGCGTCCGAAAAGACGCTCCAAGCCTACGGCTTATCCAACTATCACCTTCAATCGTCGAGCGAAGCCGGGATGCTGGCAGCGGTGTCGCGAGCCAATCAGTCGAAGCAATGGGTCGTCGCCACGGTCTGGAGCCCGCATTGGCTCTGGCAGAAATGGAAGATGCGCTACCTGAAAGACCCGAAGGGCACGTTGGGCGGGGAAGAGCAGGTTCACGCGTTCGCTTCCAAGCAATTCGCCAGCAAATTTCCGCGTGCCGATGTGTTCTTCAAGCATTTCAAGCTGAAGCTCGCTGATGTCGAGGCCATCGAATTCGAAGGCAATGCCACGAACGACTACGCCACCGCGGCGAAGAAGTTCGTCGACTCGCATCCGGACGAGCTCAAGGCCTGGTTGCAGCAATGAGTCGAAGGTTGGCCGAGGGTCGTGTCCGGTCGACGCATGCCTGGCGGCAGCGGACGTTGCGGATGTTCACGGACGCTTCTTCGATATTTCTTCCGGCGGGCGCGACGGTGTGCCCGCCGACTCAATGAGGGCCGCAGTCCTGTAGGGCTGCGTTACACCAACGCTTTTGGGAGTGACCCGTGAACGAACACTCGCGCTTTTTTTCGGAAACGCTCCAGAGCCGAGACCCCGTCATCGCCTCGGAAATCGCGCTCGAGTTGCGCCGCCAGCAAACTCAGATCGAGCTGATCGCCTCCGAGAACATCGTCTCCGCTGCGGTGATGGAGGCGCAAGGGACGGTATTGACCAACAAATATGCCGAAGGCTATCCCTCGAAACGCTATTACGGCGGTTGCGACCATGTCGACCGGATCGAAGCGCTGGCCATCGATCGCGTGAAGGCGCTGTTCGAAGCCGAGTATGCGAACGTCCAGCCGCACTCGGGCGCGCAGGCAAATGGCGCGGTCATGCTGGCGCTGGTCAAGCCGGGCGAGACGGTCATGGGCATGTCGCTCGACGCCGGCGGCCATCTGACGCATGGCGCTCGTCCCGCCCTGTCGGGCAAATGGTTCAACGCGGTGCAGTATGGCGTGAGCCCGGAAACCTTCCGCATCGATTACGACAAGCTGCGCGCGCTCGCGCAAGCGCATCGTCCGAAGCTGATCATCGCGGGGTATTCGGCTTATCCGCGCGCGCTCGATTTCGCTGCGTTCCGCGACATCGCGGACAGCGTGGGCGCGCTGTTGATGGTCGACATGGCGCATATCGCGGGCATCGTCGCAGTCGGCCGGCATGAGAACCCCGTTCGCTTTGCCGACGTGGTGACGTCGACGACGCACAAGACACTGCGCGGACCGCGCGGCGGCTTCATCCTCACGAACAACGGCGACATTGCCAAGAAAATCAATTCTGCCGTGTTCCCGGGGTTGCAGGGCGGCCCGCTCATGCACGTCATCGCCGGCAAAGCGGTGGCGTTCGGCGAAGCGCTTCGTCCCGAGTTCACGGCGTACATCGATCAAATGCTGCGCAACGCACAGGCGCTCGGCAATGTACTGAAGGCCGGCGGCCTGAGTCTCGCGACAGGCGGGACCGACAACCATCTGCAGTTAGTCGATTTGCGACCGAAGAGGCTGACGGGAGCGCAGGCGGAGAAGGCGCTGGAACGCGCCGGCATCACATGCAACAAGAACGGTATTCCGTTCGATACCGAGAACCCGACGGTGACCTCCGGCATTCGGCTTGGCACGCCGGCGGGCACGACGCGCGGATTCGGCACGGCTCAATTCGAGCAGGTCGGCGAAATGATTCTGGAAGTGTTGTCGGCGCTGGAGCGCAACCCCAACGGCGACGAGCAGGTGGAGCGCGCAGTGCGCACGCGCGTGAGAGAGCTGTGCGGCCAGTTCCCGATTTATTCGCATGCGGTGGACGTCGTATGACCGGCGATCGAGCGTGATTGCTGGTAAACCCATCCGATTTACCTGGTTGCAGATAACTGATGAGAGAAACGAAATGAGCTTCGAGGGTGTGCATACTCCGCTCGTGACCCCGTTCAAGGCGGACGGCGAGATCGATCATGAATTGCTCGGCAAGCATGCCGCCAATCTGGCCGGCCGCGTCTCGGGCCTGGGCGTGGGCGGAACGACGGGCGAATACTACGCGTTGAGTTTCGACGAGCGTGTGCAGACGTTCAACACGGTTGCACAGGCGGCTGGCGGCAAGACGTATCTCACCGCCGGAATCAACGCAACGACGACGCGAGAGGTGATTCGCCTCGGTCAGGAAGCAAAGCGGGCGGGCATGCAGGCG
The DNA here is from genome assembly GCF_036503415.1 of Trinickia sp. Lineage (GTDB taxonomy): Bacteria > Pseudomonadota > Gammaproteobacteria > Burkholderiales > Burkholderiaceae > Trinickia. The sequence continues at coordinate 126,153 of NZ_DASXWY010000159.1, forward strand.
CTACTGGTTGCGGCGCCGTACTACGTGCAGCCGACGCAGGAAGAGTTGCTGGCTCACCTGCTGAAGGTGGACGACGCGCTCGACATGCCGGTCATGCTTTATAACTTTCCGGCTCGCACGGGAACGGAAATCAGCGACGACGTCCTCGAAAAACTGCTCGAGCGCCCGAACTTCCTCGCGATGAAGGAGAGCACCGGAGACATTGCGCACCTGCACCACCTCGCCACGTACTTCAAGGACCGGCTGACGTTCAGCTGCGGCATGGACGACCAGGCGCTCGAATTCTTCGCGTGGGGCGCGAAAAGCTGGGTCGGCGGCGCCTCGAATTTCTTGCCGGAAGCGCACGTGGCGCTGTTCGACGCGTGCGTCGACAAGGGCGATTTCACGTTGGGCCGCAAGCTGATGGCGCAGCTTCTGCCCGTGCTCGAACTGCTCGAGCGCAGCGGCAAGTTCATCCAATACGTTCGCTATGGCTGCGAATTGGCGGGCCTGCCGGTCGGCGTGGCGCGGGCACCCCTTGGCCGCCTCTCAGACAACGAACGCAGTGCATTCGCACAGCTTGTCGAGCCGATGTTGGGCAACGCCCGGTAACGCGTATGACCTCGAAACTGGAATTCGCGCGGTTTCCCGCTCCCGACGGCGTGAACGGTTGGTGGGAGTGCCTGCCTCCAGCGGCGCCGCCACAGGCCACGGTAACGTCCGAGCAACGATTCGACTGGGTGGTCATCGGTGGAGGCATCACCGGATTGTGCGCCGCGCGCCGCCTGGCCGAACTCGCGCCCGACGCGTCGATTGCCTTGGTGGAAGCGGACCGTATCGGACGTACGACCGCGGGACGCAATTCCGGTTTCTTCGTCGATTTGCCGCACGACATCAGCAGCGAGAGTTACTCCCGCAGCGTGGAAGCGGACAAAGCCGACGTTCGGCTGCAACGCCATGGTATCGACTATGTGCGTTCAGTCGTGCGTCGGCACGACATCGAGTGCGATTGGCGTGACGACGGCAAGTTTCATGCGTCGGTCAACAAGAAGGGCCACGCGGCACTTTCGCACTTCGCGGAAGGTTTGTCCCGCATCGACGAGCCTTTCCAATGGCTCGACGAGGCCGCGATCGGCAAGGTCACCGGGACGGGTTTCTATCACGGTGCGCTGTTTACACCGGGCTGCAGTACCGTTCAACCGGCCGCACTGATGCGGGGTCTCGCCAAGACGCTGCCGCCGAACGCGAAGGTTTTCGAAATGAGTGCGGTGAGAGACATCGACGATCGCCGCGATATGAAGGTGCTGACGTTCGCTCATGGAACGATCAGCGCGAAAGGCGTGATTCTCTGCACGAATGCCTACGCGGCGAGGTTTGGGGGGCATCCCAACGGCTTGCTGCCCGTCTATACGTTCGCATCGATGACACGTGTGATGACACCTCGCGAAATCGCCGAGCTCGGCGGCGCGCAATCATGGGCGCTCATTCCCGCGGATCCGATGGGCACGACCGTACGCCGGTTGAGCAGCAATCGCATTTGCGTGCGCAATCACTTCGCTTTCCGGCCGGGGCTCGAGGTGTCTCAATCCGATCTCGCGAAGGCGAAGAGCTTGCACCAGCGCTCGTTCGATCGGCGCTTTCCGATGCTCGGAAACCTCGAGCTCGAATATACGTGGGGTGGGCCGTTGTGTCTGTCCGCCAACAACGGCGCGCTATTCGGACAACGAAACGACGGGGTGTTCGAAGCGATCGGATGTAACGGACTCGGTTTGAGCAGAGGTTCCGCATCCGGCAAGCTCATCGCGGAGTATGCGCTCGGTCAGTCGAGCGACCTCGTGCATCAGCTACTGAATCAACCGCATCCGCGCTCGCTACCCGCACGTCCCATCGCGGACGTGGCCGTATCGGCCGCGATCTGGGTCAAGGAATTCGCGGCGGGCGCCGAGCTCTAACTTTCAAGGACTAGACCATGGCAACGTATCAGGAATGGAAGAACAGGGCGCAAGCGTTGCGGCTCGACGGCCGGGCATTCATCGCGGGCGAGCGATGCCCCGCTGCGTCGAATGAGACGTTCGAAACGCTCAATCCCTCGACCGGGAAGGTATTGGCCGATGTGGCCAAGTGCGACGCCAAGGATGTCGATCGCGCCGTCGTCGCGGCGAGAGCGGCGTTCGAAAGCGGCGTGTGGTCGAAGGCGACGCCGGCCCAGCGCAAGGGCGTCCTGCTGCGCCTCGCCCAGTTGATCGACGAAAACGCAGAAGAACTCGCGCTGCTCGAAGCGCTCGAAGCAGGCAAGCCGATCAGCGAATGCCTCGGGCTCGACATCCCCGAATCGGCGGCCTGCATCCGCTGGCATGCCGAGGCGACGGACAAGCGCTACGACGCGCTGTCGCCATCGGGCCCGAGTGTCGTCAGTATGATCACGCGCGAACCGATCGGTGTGGTCGGAGCGGTGCTGCCGTGGAATTTTCCGGCGCTCATGCTCGCATGGAAAATCGGCCCGGCGCTATCCGTCGGCAACAGCGTGATCGTCAAACCTGCCGAGCAGACGTCGCTTTCGACGCTGCGCATCGCCGATCTCGCACTGGAAGCGGGTGTGCCCGCCGGTGTTTTCAGCGTGGTCACGGGCTTTGGTGAGCAGGCCGGCCAGGCCATCGGGCAGCATGCCGATATAGACCTGGTCGCCTTTACGGGCTCGACGGAAACGGGCAAACGCTTTCTGCGCTACTCGGCCGACACGAACTTGAAGCGTGTCGTATTGGAATGCGGTGGCAAGAACCCGCAGGTCGTGCTACCCGACGTTGCCAATCTCGACGCTGTTGCGGAGAATGCGGTTGCCGCTGCCTTCTGGAACATGGGTGAGAACTGCAGCGCGGGATCGCGCATTCTCGTCCCGGCGTCGATGAAGGCTGAGCTGCTGCAAAAAGTCCGATCGGTGCTGGAGAGCTGGAAGACAGGCGATCCGCTCGACCCGGACGTGAAACTGGGCTCGTTGATCGAACGCCCGCACTATGAGAAGGTGCTTGCGCACATCGAGACGGCGAGGGCCGAAGGCGCGCGCCTGGTGTGTGGCGGTAAGGCGACGCTCACCGAGAGCGGCGGCTGGTTCGTCGAGCCGACGATTTTCGACAACGTGAAACCCGACATGGCGATCGCGCGCGAAGAAGTGTTCGGCCCCGTGCTTTGCTTCATCGAATACGGCGACGTCGAAGAGGCCGTCCGAATCGCCAACGACACCTGCTATGGTCTGGCAGCATCGCTTTGGACGGACAACGTCAATCAGGCCCACAAGATCGCGGCGCGCATCCGGGCGGGCACGGTCACCGTCAATTGCTTCGGCGAGGGCGATTTGTCGACGCCGTTCGGCGGTTTCAAGCAATCGGGCTTCGGCGGCCGCGACAAATCGATTTACGCTCATGATCAGTACTGCGAACTGAAGACGACTTGGCTGAAGCTCGATTGACGGAGCGCTTCGAGCGGATCACCGGCGCCGCATAGCGGGGAGGGACACCGAGGGTAGCGCGCTCTTGTCAGCGAGTGGCGGCGCTAGCAAACTGTTATATCTGAAGCGTCCGCGTGAAAGGTGAAGGCAATGCAAAAGAAGCAGTTGTTCGCCGATAGACTCCTCGCCCAGATGCCATCGCTCAGGGCGCTGAGGTGCTTCGTCACGGCGGCGCGATACGAGAGCTTCACGCAGGCCGCGGAAGTGCTGTGCGTGACGCAGGCCGCGATCAGCCGGCAAATCAAGGAACTCGAGGATTCGCTCGATGTTGCGCTGTTCGAGCGCACGGGAAGACACATCGCGCTGACCGACGCAGGACGCATTCTCTACAACGCGTCGTATCTGTCGATCATGAACATCGCGGAAGCCGCGGAGGCCGTTCGCCGGTCCGACAGGCACGCGCTGACCGTTTGCGTCTCGCATACGTTTTCCGCATTATGGTTGTCGTTCAGATTGCCTCAGTTCCGCAAACGGTATCCGGATATCAAGCTGCACGTGATGGTCACCGAGCATTTCATGGAGATCGACGGGCTGATGGAACCTGACGTCATCATCACCAAGATTCCGCCGCGCGAGGCTGAGTATGAAGTGGAGCCGCTCTTTCACGACGTGGTGTATCCGGTGTGCAGTCCGTCGTTTCGCGAGCGCCGTTTTCACGGCAAGTCGCTGAAGCCGCTGGATCTGCTCTCGCATCCGACGTTGAATCTATCGTTGCTGGGACGAGCGCAGGTTTGCGAGCACGTCGACTGGCGCGTGTGGCGCAACTGGTTTCAGCACAGCGACGGCTCCGACATGCTCGTCGAAAACGACCATCTGGAAAGCAACGACTATCGGCTGCTCGTCGCCCAGGCCGAAGCGGGCGAGGGCACGCTGCTCGGCTGGCATCACCTGGTGCATCGCCAGGTTGAATTGGGACAGTTGGTCCGACCGGTCCAGGATGCGCTCGTATTCAACGACCGCTATCACTATCTGATCACGCGCAAGAACGCCAAGGTTCGCCCCGAGTATCTGCAGTTCCGCGAGTGGCTCTGCGAGGAAGTCGGAGCGATGATGCGCGAATGGGCTAGCACCGGAGCAGAGGAAAAGATTCGATGACGCTACGGGCTGCGCCTCGTAGTGTCAACCGCCCTCGGCGCACCGAGGGCGAACGGTATAACGCTCGGTGAGCGTCGACACTGCGCTCAGACCGGCGTTGTCTGAGTGGGCACGACGGTAGGCTGAATCGGCTCCGCGGTCGGTTGCGCGGGACCCGCTCCCACTTGCGCTTGCACATTGCCTAAGTAGCTACCGGCATACCCCTTCGCCACGGTCAGCGGCGCATTGACGGTTGCCGTCGTCGCCTTTTCCATCACCTTCTTGGTGATGCCGTCGGACATCGAGTCGAACTTGACCTTATGCCCACCGATGCCGTCCAATGCTTCGCCCACGCTGCCGAGTCCGCCTTCCGCCATCGACTGCGTGAAGTTGAAGATGCCCGGCGTCGGATTACCTTCCAATCTCGACTTCATATTGTTCATCGCGCTAACGGCATAGTATTGCGCTGCCTGAACAGGCATGTTCATGCCCACGGTCGCAGCCTTTTCAATCAGCGTTTTGGCGAGACCGTCGCGCATGGCAATCTTCGCCTCCGGCCCGGCGATGTCGCCCACGGCTTGGGCCGCCATACTCAGGCCCGCTTCTTCGAGCGCCTTCTTCAGGTTACCTCCGTCGAGCACCGTGCGGGCAACGTTCATCGCTTGTGATTCGCCCTCGAGCACTGCCGATCCCATGTCCGCCAACTCGCCGATACCCGGAATGAAGCTGAGTGCGCCGAGCGCCGTCGCGCCCCAGTCGAGCACCATCGATCCGATCTTCAGCCCTTCGTCGAGTGCATGCATCAGTGCGCCGCCGTTGTGTTTCGGCGTCTTGATGTTCGGCTGATCGGCGGTTCCCATCATCATGTCGGCTACGGCATCCTGATCGGCGGCCGTTTTTGGTGCGTGCGTCACCGGCTTTTGCACTGTCCGGTTGGCCTCGGACATGTTGTCGTAGAAGTGCTTGAAGTCATCGTTGCTGATGTTGCCCGAATCGACCGTATGCCCGCCGCCGAAATCGAAGAACCCGTGATGGGTTTTGTAGCCCGTGATCGAGTTGTTGAGCACGCCGAACAGCAATGGGTCCGAAAGCAACTGAGACGCGGCTTGCTTGACCTTCGGATCGAGGCTCTTGTCGTTGACCATGCTCGTGAGTTTGTCGCGCGTGAGGTCGCCGTCGCCGAAGAAGGCCTTCTGATTCTTGTTGATGGTGTCGAGCGTATTCAATTCGTCCTGCGTCATGTGCATCGACGATGACGCGGCTTGCAGAAAATCAGCCGTGCTCATCTCGTCGTTGCCGCCGGACACTTGCTTCCATTGATCCGGGTGGTCGATGAAGTATTTGGCGGCCGCAATGACCTGGGGCGGCGTCTTTCCGGTCTTCGCGTCGCCGTCCACGATCTGCTTGAAATCGGCCAAGCCCAGATTCTTCGGCAAATTGTCGGAATAGCGATAGAGCTCTCGCATGGCATCGCTTTCCGTCATTTCCGACGGTTGAACGTTTCCGGTGGCGTCGGATGGGACGTAATTCTGCTCGTAACTGCTCGCCTGATCCTCTTTGAACGACGCGACCTGCTGGTGGTTGGCCGAGAAACTCGAGAGGTCGCCAGCCTTGATTTTTCCGCCGCACCGGCCATCGCCTTGCGAACCGATCGCATAGAACAGCTGCGGGTCGTTCTGCAATCCCTGGATCGCGGCCTTCAGGTCCGGCGGGGTGGAAGGATCGTTGGCCTTGTCCTGCAGCGATCCCCAGCTCAGTGGGCATTGATCCTTGTGACGGTCGAGCACGGATACGATTTGCAACTCGGTGTCGCTCAGCGTCCCGCTGTTCCAGGTCAGATTCGAAGACCCGGGTGGCGCGTTTTCCATGATCTTCTGTGCGGACAGGCCGCCGAAAACACCGCCGCCGTGCCCGGATGCAATGTTGTCCAGCAACGCCTTGTAGGCTGCACTCGAGTCGGCCTGCGGATTGGCTGATGGGTCGGCCGGCACTTGGCCGTCGGGCTGTGCCGCCTGAGCGGCCTGGCTGTCTTGACCGCGTGACTTTTTGTCGTCGGATTCACTATCGCTGCCTACGAGCGTGCCCAGGGAGTTGGACAGCATCTTCTCCAACTCCGTGTAGACGTTTTGCAGCACGGGATCCGATACTTGGCCGGCAACGCCGGCGCCGATAAACGCAGCGCCGCCGGCGGCCGCTCCGGCGGCCCCCGAGCCGAGCAGTCCTTGGCCCGAAGAGCGTCGCTTCGTCGTCCCGTCAGAAGAGGGCGACGTTGGAAGCTCGGATGTTCGATTCGACGAGGAGGTATGACTCAAGGGCATGGGGAGCCTCTTCTGTTCAAGGTTGAGACCGTGACGGAACTCCGCGCGCGTGGCGCTCATGCGGGTCGCAGCGCGTAGCCCGGGGAAACGCAGTCGGCGTGGACAGACAACAACCGGTTCAGCAAGAGCGTAGAGCGCGCCTGCGCGTTTTCAGGCAAATGCTGGCGAAAACGAGTCGCCACCCACGAAATGAACGAGTGCGACCGCTATGAACGGCGAGGGAAGCCCTTGGTCAGAGGACGACGCGCAGCATGGAGAACACGCCCATCACCGCGATGGAATCGACGCAGCAATGCGGTCAGCCAACTGCCCAAGAGCGCGGCTCAACGATGCCGCCTGGCTCGCCGCGTTGCTGTCCGGCATCTCTACGGAAAGCGTGGCCTGCCGTGTCAGCACCACGCGATCGGGGCGCCCCGTCGATAACGTCCAGGCGGCCTGCATCCTCAATGTCTTGCTCGTATCGATTTCGAGATCGAGGACGGTCACTACGAGCGCGCGTGTCTCGGTCGGTGCGGGCGAGTCCGGCAGCACGAACGAGCCTTCGGGCAAGCGCGATAGAAGATCCTCCGCGAGCGTGCGGCGCATCATGCGCGCAAGCGGCGCGCCCCAGCGGGTACCTTCATCGACCGACAATTGGTTCCCCGATATCTGCGTGACGACTTCGGGCCGGTCGAGTTCGCCGGGAATATGCAGGGCGGTGAGCTGCACCGGCTCGATTCGGCCGGTGGCGAGCGGCGTCGCAGCTGGCGCTGCGCTCAGCGTCACGTAGCGCATGGGCGGGCTATGACTGCAGCCGGCGATCGTCATGGCACCCGCGAGCGACGAACCGATGACGATCGCCGCCAGCCGCATCGCGTTCGTCCGCGGCAAGCGGCGCCTTGTCCGGTTTCCGGCAGTGCGTGTCATGGTGTTTTCTCCTGCCTGCCCCGAACGAGCGCCTCGGGATGCCGATCGAGATAATCGGCCAATGCGCGAATCGAGCGTGCGGCGTCGGTGAGCTCGCGCAATGCCGCCGGCAGATCGTTCTGGCTCGTCGCATCGCCTCCGAGCGTATGGTTGGCCGCGGCGGCGGCCTGATCGGCGGAGTTCGCCACATCGCGCAGCTGCGCCACCAGCGGAGCGACTTGCGGCGATACCTGCTGCAACGTGCGATCGATCTGCGTGACCGCGCGATCGATATGCTCGAGCGAGTCGCCGATGCGCGGCGATGAACTCAGGGCATCGATGTGTGCCGCGATGCTGCGCACGCGCTCGCCCGTTTCCTTGATGGGAAGGCTGTCCATTTTGTCGACGATGTCATTCGCTTTGGACGCGATCGTATCCATGTCGGCGGACGCGACGCTCGGGATCACGGGTGTGCCGTTATCGAGCGCCAGTGTGGCGGCGGGTGCGTTCGCCACGAAATCGAGGCCGACCTTGCGAGGTCCGACGAGCGGTGGGTCCTGTGTGAGCCGTGCACGCAAGCCCTGGGCGATGAGGCGCCGCAGCATGCCGTCCACCGCGGGCCGCCAATCGCCGTTGGCCGGCGGCGGAGAACCGACGATGCCGAGCGCGGACGGATCGAGTGCGATCTGCACCGGTGTATCCAATGCACCGGTCGCGGCGTCGTAGCGCAAGTGCACATCGACGACGGTACCCACCTGGAAGCCGCGCAACTCAACGGCGGCCCCGTCTTTGAGCGCACCCGCCGCGCCTTCGAAGCGAACGGCGTAGGTGACGATGGGGCCGTGCCGCGGGGGCAGGGCAGGCCGGCTATCGTCGCCGACGAAGTGAGTCGTTGGCTTGCCAGGCCCGGGCTCCATGACGATTTCAGGCCCGGCCAAGAGCGCCTTGAGCGAGGCGAGATCGTCGATATCGGGTTTCGCGCCGCGCAGAAAAAATCGGGTGCCGCTGAGCAGATACCGCTTTTCGGCGTGATCGATCTTGAGCGTCGCTTCGACGTGCTGCCCGTCAGGTGCGAGGGTGACGTCCGAGACGTTGCCGACTTTGACGCCCCTTAGCGTGACGTCCGTATCGTCCGCCTTCATTCCATATGCATTGGCGAATGTCACCGTGACGGTCTCGCCTTCCTGAACCAGCGCACGCACGCCGAGCCAGATCGATACGCCCAGCGCGGCGATCGGCACTGCCCAGATCCAACCGGGCCAAGCGCTGCGCCGGACGTCGGCCTGCGTACGCCTCGATTTCGGCCTGTTCACGGACGCTTCCTATCGCGAACATCCCACATCATCCGCGGATCGAACGCGCGCGATGCCGCCATCGTCAACAGCACGACGAGCGCGAAGGCCGTGGCGCCTATCGCGGGACTCGCCGAGGCAATGCCATCGAAGTGAATCAACGGAACGAACGCCGCGATCGTGAAGACGTCGACGTTCGACCATCGTCCCAACTCGTCGATCCAGTGATAGATGTGGGTCTTCAGACGCAGATGCTTATGCGAGCGGCGTCTCACCGAACCGATGAACCAGGCCATTCCAGCGACTTTGGCGACCGGAATGACGATGCTCGTGCAAAAGATCAAAATGCCGAACGGCCAAAGGCCGACATGAAAGAGTTGGTAGACGCCGTCGATGATTCGATGGGACATGTGCCGGCCGAATTGCGTCGAAGCTGTCATCGGATAGAGATTCGCGGGCACTGTCAGGACGAGCGCGGCCAACGATAGCGCGCTTGCCCGCACGAGCGCATCCGTTTTGCGCGTATTGAGCTTCAATCCGCATCGGGGACACCGGTGGCCGACCTGTGAAGCCGGTTGAACGAGGTCGCATGCGAGGCAGGACACCACGGGCCCATCCCCCGCCGGTTCGCGTTCCGGGGCGATGGCTCGCCAGACGGTTCTCCGATCGAGCAACGCGCGCGTGACCATCGACAAGAGGGCGGCGGCAATGAAACAGTAGCCGCCGGCGCCGATTCTGCCGGTAAGATTCTGTGTCACGCGGGCGTATCCGACGAAGCACCCAACGAGGTAGACGTCGGGCATGGCCCAGACGTCGAGCGCCAACGTCCAACGGAAAAGCCGGCCAATGCCCCTGAAGCGTCGTCCCGCGTACACCGCAGCGAGCACGAGCGCGAGGCCGCCGAAACGCACGAACGGCAAAACGATGCCGAACATGCCGAGCAACAGGGCGAGCAACACCCAACCGTCGTCCCACATTGCCGCGATGCCGGACGCAAGGACGGAAGAGTGCTGAGTACCGAGTATTTGGACGGTCATCAGCGGCGCGAAATTGGCGGGCAGTAACAGAATAAACGTGGTCGCGGTGCAAGCCAGCGCTGCTTGCGTGCTACGTCCGCTGCGACGCTCGAGCGGATAATGGCAGACTCTGCACCGTGCGACCGAGCGCGCGTCGAGCGGCGAGAGATCCGCGAGCGTGCCGCATTCCGGGCAACCGATCGTCATGGCATTTCGCCCTCACTCTACGTCTCCGGGGTCCGGGAGAAAATAACAATGGCTCCCACGTGAGTAGCATGGTTCGTTCCCGGTGCGGATGTGAGGGCGCACGCGAGGCCCGGCGCGCCGATAGCGCGTTTTGCGCGCAACTATTGCGGCGGCGTAACGCTCAATCGGCGATCGCCTTCGCCTCGATATCGGCCTCTTGCGTTTGCAGCAGCGGGGTGCGCGCGAATACATCGGCGACCCAGTCGGCAAAGATCCTGATCTTGCGCGGCAGATGCCGATTGCGCGGATACATGATCGAGATGGGCCGGGGCGGACAGGGGTAGTCTTTAAGAATTTCGCATAGCGCGCCGCTCTGGATATAAGGCCAAAGCGGGAAGACCGCGCCTTTGAGAATACCCAAACCATGCAGGCCGCATGTCACGTACGCATCGACTTCATTGACTGCGATCATGCTGCGCATGTCGATCGTCTCGATCCTGTCTCCAACGAGGAAATCCCAGCTTCTTATGCGGCCGGTGTTGCTCGAGACATAGTTGACGGCGACATGTTCGCGTAGCGCTTCCAGCGTTTTCGGCTCGCCGAATTTCTCGAGATACGACGGCGCGGCACAGGTGATGCGCGGCAGATTGCCGAGGCGCCTCGCGACGAGTCCTGAATCCTCGAGCTCGCCGGTGCGAATCACACAGTCCACACCTTCTTCAATGACATCGACTTGCCGATCGCTGAGTCCCATTTCCACCTGGATGTCGGGATAGAGCGCAAAGAACTCGGGCAGTGCCGGAATGATCGCAGTCTTCGCGATCAACGACGGCAGATTGACCTTGATCCTGCCTTGCGGATTGAGCTTCGCGTGCGTGAGTTCGGCCTCCATTTCGTCGACTTCGGCCAGCACGCGCAGGCAACGTTCGTAATAAGCCTCGCCGTCTTCGGTGAGGCTGATGCTGCGCGTCGTGCGATTGAGAAGCCGTGCGCCGAGATGCGCTTCGAGCGCCGCGACCATTCTCGATACTTGCGGGGTGGCAAGCTGCAGCGATTCCCCTGCTTTGACGAAGCTGCGCGATTCGACCACGCGCGTAAACACTTTCATTGCCGCAAAGCGATCCATGGCGGCATCCTCCGATCGTTGTTGGAACAGCGAAACCGTTGCCCGCCCGGCGGTCATTGTTCTGTCAGGCGCACCAGTGAATTCTGGAATCGACTATTTATCCGCTGATTGAGCCCTTCTAAACTGATTCTACCTGCTGCAGATCGACATTCGCAGCGACGTATCGCACAACTTTTTGGAGCTCATCATGAAAGCATTGATCAAGGCAGCCGCGGTTGCCCTCGCATTGGCCGTACCGGCCCTTTCGTTCGCGCAATCGGATAATCAACCGCTCACGCGCGCTCAAGTACGCGCCGACCTCGAGCGCGCCATGAAGGCCGGCTTCAACCCGTCGGACCGTATGCATTATCCGGAGAATATTCAGGCTGCGCAGGCGCGTATCGCCGCCGAGAATGCCTCGCGGCAAGCGGCTGCCCAAGCCAATACGAGCGGCGTCGGCGGCGCAGTCAATGCCGCGGAATCGGGCCATGCCGCTGAAGGATCCGTGAGCTCGTATTCGCCGCCGATCTACAAACGGTATTGAGCGTCGCGTGCGGCGCCGAGCCGCTGAATTGCCCGGTGGTTTTTGCCCAGACGTTTGTCTGGGCTTTTTTGTTCATGGGCGGCGAGACATCGAGAGTTTGCTTGCCGTAGCCGCAAGCATCGCGGTGACCTCGTCGAGCGAAGGGGCGACGTAGCTGTCGATACGACGCATATAGGGACTCGTCAGCGAGGCGATGGCCTGACCCGACGGTCCGAGAATCGGAAACGTGACGTCCGTGACGCCGAACGTCTGAGCGCTCTCCTTACGCAGATGCCCCTGCGCGCGGATCGCTTCGAACATCGTTGCGAGCTCGTTCGACGAGCGTGCGATCTCGCCTTTTACGCGAGTGTGCTCGGCGAGCATGCGCGCGCGTTCATCCTCGGTTTGAAAGGCAAGCATGACTTGCCCCGATGCCGTATCGACGAGACCGACGCGCGAGCCCAGGCGAATCGACAATCCCCATGTGCCGGGACCGTCCACTTGCGCGATGACGAGCAGATTGCCCCGATCGTAGACGGTCAGATGACACGACTGCTCGGCGGTATCGGCGAAGCGCTGCATTTCGGGCACGGCCTCGGTCAGGAAGCGGTGCATCGGAGGGTGGCGGTGCGCCAGCGCAAAAAGCTTCAGGCTCAGCGTATAGCGGTCGCCGCCCGGCGAGCGCATGACGTATTGGCGGGCGACGAGGCGTTCGAGCATCCGGTAAATCTCGCTCGCATTGCGGCCCAGCGCTTTCATGATCTCGGCCCGCGTCAGTCCCTCTTTTTGTTCCGACAGCAGCTCGAGTATGTCCAGGCCCTTGTCGAGCGCAGGCGCACGGTAGCGCTCGGCTTCGTCGGCGGCTGAAATATCGGTGGCCTCGTCGGCCGCGGTCGCGTTTTTCTCGGACTTCAATTGATCTGCCCTCGGGCGAAGGTTAGGGAAAACACCGGTCATCGCGGTGCTTGCGGTCAATCATCCGTATATGAATAATACATTCATCAATGAACTTGGTGACGGACGCGGACCGGGAACGGTGCGCGCGGCTGCCCCCGCAGGATAACCAAGCCGCCGACGAGCGGAGCAAAAGATGCCGGTCGATCTGCCGGCTGTTGCGTCGCACCGACGCTCAACGAGGAGGAGACGATGGCGTACGGTCCGGCGTTGGCGCGAAGCGGCGATGTGCAAGGCCATTCGCTGCACCTCGGGAGCGCGGCTGCCGGCGTCGCTGCCGTGCCCGTTGTGGACGTGCGCGGCGTGGTCAAGCGCTTCGGCGCCACGACGGCGCTGGCCGGCGTGGACCTTGCCGTCATGCCGGGCGAAGTGCATGCGCTCGTTGGCCGCAACGGCGCGGGCAAATCGACGCTCGTTTCGCTGCTCGCGGGGCTGGCGCGGCCCGACGCCGGGCAGATCCGTTTCGCGGGCGAGCCTGCGCCCGGCCTCGCCGGGCGCAGCCCGGGTTGCCCGAGCGTCGCTTGCGTTCACCAGCACTCGACGGCAATTCGCGAGCTGTCCATCGCTGAAAACCTGTTCCTCAATCGGCAGCCGTACGCGCGCGGCGCGATCGACTGGCGCACGATGCGGTGCGAGGCCCGTGCATTGCTCGACCGCTGGCATATCGATGTGCACGAGGACACCCGCTGCGCGGAGCTCGACGCACCGGCGCTTCAACTCGTCGAAATCGCGCGGGCTTTGTCGCATGGCGCCCGTCTGATCGTGCTCGACGAGCCGACCGCCCAGCTCGATCGGGGCGAGATCCGGCGGCTGTTCAGTCGCATCGAGGCGATGCGGCGCGAAGGTGCGACGTTTCTGTTCATCTCGCATCGATTGCAGGAGGTCTACGACATCTGCCAGATGGTGACGGTATTGCGCGATGGGCGGCGTGTGCTGACGGCGCCTGTCGAGGGACTGCCGCGCGAGACCCTCATCGATGCGATGACAGGCGAGACAGGAGGCGATGGCATCGCCGACATCGGCATGCGAAAGATGCCGACTGCCGAACCGCTCGCGTTGGAAGTGGCGGGGCTCGCGGGCACGGATTTCGATGCTGTTTCGTTCGCGGTTCGACGCGGTGAGGTCGTCGGTCTGGTCGGAGCGTCGACGAGCGGGCGCGTGGAACTCGCCGAGGCGATCGCCGGCCTGCGCAAGCCGCGCTCGGGCGCGGTCCGCGTTCACGCACGAGGCGGGGCGGGTGCAATCACGCTTCCCTACGGCGATGTCGAGGCCGCGCTCGATGCGGGTGTGGGCTGCATGCCGAAGGCGCGCCACCGCGAAGGTCTCGTGCCGGGCCAATCGATCGCCGAGAACGTGACGATGACACTGGCTCGACGGCTCGGCCCCTGGGGCATCGTGCGCGATGCCGTCAAAAGCCGGCTGGGCGCCGAGGCCATTGCGTCGCTCGGCATCGTTGCGCGCGGGCCGCAGGTGCCAGTGGCGACGCTCTCCAGCGGCAACCGGCAAAAAGTCGTCATGGCGCGCGCGCTGGCGACGAATCCCGATGTGCTCGTACTCGTCGATCCGACGCTTGGCGTCGACGTGAAGTCGAAAGAGATATTGCTCGCCCAGATCGACCTCGCCCGCGACGCCGGCCGCGCGGTGATCGTCTCGAGCGGCGAGCTCGACGATCTGCGCAGCTGCGACCGCGTATTCGCGATGTTCCGTGGCCGCATCGTCAAAACGTTTCCGGCCTTCTGGGCCGACCGTGAACTGATTGCAGCAATCGAAGGAGTCGATCTTGATGAAGCCTAGTCTGTCCGGCGCCGCCGTCGAAGTCCGCGCGGCCGGGTTCCCGTTTTCGACGGGGCAGCCCCGCCCGTCGCCCGTACGCTGGGAAGTGGCGCGCCGGCGCGAAGTGGCGCGCTTCTCAGCGCTTGCGCTGCTCGTCGCGATAGGCGCGCTCCTCAATCCCGATTTCCTCACGCGCGCGAATCTCGTCAACCTGCTCGGTGCAACGTCAGCCTTGGCGCTCGTCGTGCTTGCCGAGTCGCTGATCGTGCTCGTCGGGCAGTTCGACTTGTCGCTCGAGTCGACCTTCGGACTGGCCCCGGCGGTCGGCGTCATGCTCGTCATGTCAGCCGGTTCCGGCGGCCCGGGCTGGGCGTGGCCCGCGGCGGCGCTTGCGGTCATTGTGGCCGTGGGTGCCATGATCGGCTGGATCAACGGACTGCTCGTCGTCAGACTGCGCCTGAACGCTTTCGTCGCGACGCTTGCGATGCTGATCGTATTGCGCGGCGTGCTGGCCGGTGTGACGCGAGGGGGGGCCACGTTCGCGCTGCCCCCGTCGCTTCACACGCTCGCGGCGGCGAGTGCGCTCGGGCTGCCAATTTCGGTGTGGTTCGCCGCCGCATCGTTCGCCGCGGCTGCGTTCATACTGCGCTATCACCGGCTGGGCCGCGCCCTTTACGCGATAGGCGGCAGCCGCGAGGCGGCGCGCGCGGCGGGCATTCGCGTCGAGCGTATCGTATGGGGTGTGTTCGTGACCGGCGGGGTCCTTGCGGCCGTCGGCGGTATGGCGGCCGTGGGCTACGGCGGTGCGATCGACGCGAGCGGTGGCGGCGGCATGATCTTCACCGTCGTCGCCGCCGCGGTCATTGGCGGGATCTCGCTCGATGGTGGCAAAGGGTCGATACTGGGTGCGCTCGCGGGCGCAATGCTACTGGGCGTAGCGCAGAATCTGCTGACGCTTGCGCATGTGCCGTCGTTCTGGGTTCAAGCGATTTGCGGTGCGGTGATCCTTGCCGCGCTGATGTTGACGAAACGGGCCGGCGGTGACGCATGACGACGATGACTTCTCCGACATTCGATCCCCGCCTGATTCTGCTCGCGCCGGAGGACAACTGCGTGATCGCCGCGACGACGCTCGAAGCCGGTACGGCGCTCG
>NZ_DASXWY010000160.1:0-56324 GCF_036503415.1 Trinickia sp.
CGTAGGTCCGCACAAGTCAGCCAATGGCGAGCGTTCCCGTCAATGCTTCTCCGACTGCGCCGCCACCCAGTCCATGGCGGCAAACAGCAACCCCGAGCCGACGAACGTCAAATGCAGGATCACGAGCCACCGGATACGCACCTCGTCGAGCACGCTGCCCGGCTCGGTCAGCGTCATGAATGCACGCAGTAGCGAAATGGCCGAGATCGCCACGATCGAGCCGATCAGTTTCATCTTCAAGCCCGAAAAATCGAGCGTACCCATCCAGCTCGGCCGATCCTCGCTATGTCCCGTATCGATCTTCGAGACGAAGTTCTCGTAGCCCGAGAACATCACGATAACGACGAGGTTGCCCGCCAGCGACAAATCGATCAACGTCAGTACGCCGAGGATGATGTCCTCGGGGCTCGCCTGCAAAAGATTCGGAACGAGATGCGCGAGATCGCCGATAAACGCGACGAGCAACATCATCAGCGATACCACGAGGCCGACATAAAACGGGGCAAGCAGCCACCGGGAATTGAATAACAGACTTTCGAGAATTTTTTCCAATGCGTTGCGTTGGTGCATAGAGCGCTCAAAGTTTGATCGATTTATTGCTATTCGCGAGCGTGGGATGTGCCGGTCCGGGTAGCCCAACTCGCAAGAATCCGCCGCATCCGCCGCGAGGACGAATTCGGCAGGCAATGCGCATTGTAACGGTGGTGCGTATCGGTTCGATGACTCGGCACGCCGCCCCGCAGGGGACGCGCCAGCGAGTCGGGCCGGCCACTCGAACTTCGAGTGCGAGCGCCAAAGATCAACGGCAAGGCATGGCCGGTAGAGGCCAGCGCCTCAATGCCGGCGATGCGTCCGGCCAACCCGGTGATGGTCACCGAGCCAACGCCGCAGGTCGCTCAAAGGATGGTCGGTGTGATAACGCGTGGCCAGCGCCATGGCAATGCCGACGAAAACCGCCAGCATCAGCATCAAGCCGATCGAGGACTCGGGCATGATCGCCTCCTCAACGTCGCGATAACCGCATTGTAGGCCTGTCACGGGCCGTGGCAAGTTCGATACCGAGCAAAGCCCCATTGGTAATACGAGAGCGATCATGCCGACCGATGTCATTATGTTCGCCCCATATCGCGCAAAAGGCGCCGCATCTTCATGCGACGCCTGTGCAGCGCTAGGGGTAGGGACGGCGGCTACGCCCTTGCCTCACCGCCAACTCACCGAAATCCCGCGATGGGCGGACTGCGCCGCGAACTCGGAGATCATATGCCGCACATCGGGGTCGACGAAGTCGGCACGGCTCGTATCGACGATGAGCGTGGCGCGGTCGGGAATCTGCGCGAGATGCTGCTTGAGCTTCACGCGAATGAAACACGATACGTCCTTGCGGAACAGCAGCAGAAACTCGTTGCCGTGCCGCGCAATCGAAAACGGGTTGCGCAGATTCGGATGCAGCGCGAGCACGATGCTGCACGCGATACCGAGGCCGATGCCGATCAGCAGATCCGTCGCCAGCACGCCGCCGATCGTCGCGAGAAACGGCACCAGTGCGTTCACGCCGCGCTTGGCGACATCGACGAAGAGCGCGGGCTTTGCAAGCTTGTAGCCGGTGGCGATCAGGATTGCCGCGAGCGATGCAAGCGGAATCTTGTTGAGAATCTCGCTCAGCACGAAAACACTCGCGAGCAGCAGCAACCCGTGCACGAAAGCCGACATGCGCGAGCGCGCCCCCGCATGCAGATTCGCCGAACTGCGCACGATCACCGATGTGATCGGCAAGCCGCCGAGCAAGCCGGCCAGCATGTTACCGACGCCTTGCGCTTTGAGCTCGCGGTCCGGCGAGGCGGCGCGCTTTTGCGGATCCATCTGTTCGATGGCCTCGAGACACAACAGCGTCTCCAGACTGGCGACGATCGCGATCGTGGCCGCGAGCCGCCAGACGTCCAAGCTCGCGAGGCGTGTCAGGTCGGGCGCGGCCAGCGCACTGGTCAGCGCGGCCATCGAATCGAGCGGCGCAAGGTTCACGCGGTACGAGGCGGGCAACGCGAGTGCCGGCGCGAAGGCGTCGATGCCGAGCGTGACGGCAACGCCGAATGCCACGACGAGGAGCGGCGCAGGCACGAGCCCGACCAGCGGCAAACGCCGCACGAACCGGCTTTCCCAACCGAAGAGAATCGCAAGCGATATCGCCGCGAGAGCGCAGGCCACGACCGATGTCGTGCCGAACGGCGTCTCGAGAAAACCAGCCGCGTAGCTGGCGCCGGCCCCGCTGGCGGCGCCGCCCGTTGCCAGCCCCAGCGCGACGGGCGTTTGCTTGACGATCAACAAGAGACCGATTGCGGCCAGCATGCCCTTGATGACGGGCGACGGCACGTAGGCCGCGAACCGCCCAGCCTTCAGGACACCGAAGCAAAACTGCATGGCGCCGCCCACCAGCAGGGCGCTCAGAAACGCAGGAAATCCGCCGACGTTCGCGATACCGTCGACGACGATCATGATGAGCCCGGCCGCCGGTCCGCTCACGCTCAGTTGCGAGCCGCTCAGCAGCGAGATGACAAGACCGCCGATGATGCCGGCCAACAGCCCGGCGAACGGCTCGACGCCGGACGCCTGGGCGATCCCGAGGCACAAAGGCAGCGCGACGAGAAAAACGACCGTTCCCGAAAAACAATCCCGCGGCAGCGTAGCCGCCAGTTTGGCATTCGTCATGGTGTTGGGTTGCGAGAGAATGAAGCGCGCGCCCGACCGGTACGAGGCCGGCGCGCGCCATGGGGTTCGTTCGAAGGAGTCGATGTGCCCCGACGCAAAACTGCCGTGCGCCGAGCCTCAGCCGACGTTGGCGACGCGAATCGGCGCAGGTTCGCGCCGGCCGGGCCGATGCGATAGGTCGGAGCCGTACGACGGCTCGGCCGCCTCGGCATGCTCGAACGGCAACGCTCGAATGAGCCCATCGCGGATATCGAAGATCCAGGCATGGACTTGCGGGCGAGGCACGGCATCGTGAACGACGGGCGACGCACGCAGCACACGCGCCTGTTCGAGCACGTTCAGCTCAGCGAGGCGGTTCGTACGCTCATCGGAATCGGCGATCGCATCGAGTTCGTCGCGGTGACGCCGCGCAAGCCACCGCAACGGACGAATGCGCTGCTCGACGTGCGGCACCCCGTCGTTCGGCGCCCCCAGCGCCGCCCGCACGCCACCGCAGCCATAGTGCCCGCAGATCACGATGTCCTTCACTTTCAGCACGCAGACCGCGTACTCGAGCACGCTCATGGTGTTGTCGTCATGCGGCACGAACAGATTGGCGATATTCCGGTGCACGAACAGCTCGCCGGGCCGCGCGCCCGTCACGATTTCCGCCGGCACGCGGCTGTCGGCACAGCCTATCCATAGCACCTTCGGATCCTGCCCTTGCCTCAGTCGTTCGAAAAGGCGCGGGTCGCCATCGCACGCCTCACGGGCCCATGCAGCGTTTTGCAAAATCATTTGTTTCGTAAAATTCATTGCTTTTTCCTCCTAAGCCGGAATGGAGAACATCAATGAGCGTAGATGACGCGACGTTCACGAGTTGAATTCTGGCGAATAGGCGCATCGCAAACATGACGGCAAGATGATTTTGTCG
This sequence comes from Trinickia sp., assembly GCF_036503415.1. Classification (GTDB taxonomy): domain Bacteria; phylum Pseudomonadota; class Gammaproteobacteria; order Burkholderiales; family Burkholderiaceae; genus Trinickia. The sequence goes on from NZ_DASXWY010000160.1 coordinate 3,617, forward strand.
TCATGTTCGTCGGTAGTGGCCAAAATGCCGATCGATATCGATTCGGTTTTTTCTATTACCGGGCTACCTGCGCGGACGTGGAGTCCATTGAAATCGATTTGAGCGGAACTTATCGAGATACGACCCGGTCAACAATCGTTTCGATTGCCGGCCGCGCATATTCTTTGCATGGTATGCACGTTCGCCCTTTTTCATCGCCCATTCGTTCAACGGCGCACCCCAATACCGAAATGAAGATCCTGATTGTGGAAGACGAGCCCAAAACCCGGACTTATCTGAAACAAGGGCTCGTCGAAGCGGGCTTTGTCTGCGACATCGCCGCGGACGGCGTCACCGGGCTGCATCAGTTGCAGACAGAAGCGTACGATCTCGCCATCCTCGATGTGATGCTGCCCGGCAAGAGCGGCTGGTCGATCGTCGAGGAACTGCGCAAGACGCATCGCACGCCGGTACTTTTTCTGACCGCACGCGACGACGTGGACGATCGCGTCAAAGGGCTCGAACTCGGCGGGGACGACTATCTCGTCAAGCCGTTCGATTTCGTCGAGTTGCTCGCGCGCGTGCGCTCGCTGTTGCGCCGCGGGCAAACACTGGACGCGTCGGTGCTGCGTGTGGGCGATCTCGAGCTCGATCTCATGCGCCGCAAAGCGAAACGGCAAGGCCGTACGATCCTGCTCACGGCCAAGGAGTTTGCGCTGCTGTGGCTGCTCATGCGCCGCGAGGGCGAGATCCTGACGCGCTCGCTGATCGCCTCGCAGGTGTGGGACATCAACTTCGAAAGCGATACGAATATCGTCGACGCGGCGATCCGCCGCGTGCGCGCGAAAGTCGACGATCCCTATGAGCCGAAGCTGATCCATACCGTGCGCGGCATGGGCTACGTGCTCGAACAACGCGATGACTCCCTTGTATGATCGGACATCTCGTGCCGAAAACGATGCGCGGCCGGCTCGCGGTGCTGTTCGCGCTGTCGACTTCGATCATTCTCGCCGTGAGCGGCGCGCTACTCTACGAAACGCTGGATCGATCGATCGCGAAGTCGCTGCGGCACGAGATGGAGGCGACGCTCGATGCGGCCATTTCGCGGCTTGGCACCGTGGAGACGATCGAAGAACTGCGTGACGAACGTCCCGCTTCGTCCCTGCTGCTGCAAGGCCATGAAGACGTCGACCTGGCGGTCTTCGACGAACGCGGCAACACGCTCGTCAGCAGCCCGAACTTCGTGCCGAGTCCGAACGTATTGGCAAGCGCCTTGAGCGCACTGAGCACCACGCCGGTCGCCGTGCAACACGAGCAGCGGCCGTTGCGCTATCTCGTCGCGCGAGCCAGGATTGCCGAAAAGGACGTCCCGGTGCGCGTGGTCGTGCAGCGCAACTATCGCGGTGCTCAAGCCTTCTTGCACATCTGCGCACTGAGTGTCGTGCTGGGCGTGCTCGTCGGCACCGTGCTCGCCGCCCTCGTCGCTTACAGAATCGCCGTATTCGCGCTGAAACCGCTGAGCCAGCTCGCCGCGCGCGCCGACGAGATTTCCGGCAACCGCCTCGCGCACCCGCTGCCCGATACGGGCATGGCCGACGAGTTGCGCGAGCTCACGCATGCGTTCAACCGCATGCTGCAGCGGCTCGACGAGTCATTCACGCGGCTCACGCAATTCTCTTCCGATCTTGCGCACGACATCCGCACACCGCTCACGAACCTGCTGGCGCAGGCGCAAGTCGGGCTCTCCCAGCCGCGTTCCAACGAGCAATACCGCGCGATCATCGAATCGAGCGTGGAGGAATTCCAGCGCCTCTCGCGCATGGTCGACGACATGCTCTTTCTCGCCCGCGCCGACGCGCGGCAACGGCGCACACATTTCCAGCGCGTCGACGGGCAGCGCGAAGCGCTGCGCGTCGCGCGCTACTACGAATCGATCGCCGAGGACCGCGGCATCGCGATCACCGTCGATGGCCACTGCGCGTTCGATGGCGATCCGCTGCTCGTGCAGCGCGCGCTCGGCAATCTGCTGTCGAATGCGTTCGCGCATGCGCCTCAGGGCTCCGCAGTGTCGATCGAATGCCGGGAGTTCGATGCCGTGGCTTCGGTGTCAGTCACCGATACAGGCCCCGGCATTGCGCCGGCGCATATCGAGCGGATCTTCGATCGCTTCTACCGGCTCGACCCCGCGCGCCAGAATTCCGCGGCGGGCACCGGGCTCGGCCTGGCGATCGTCAAGTCGATCATGGACGAGCACGGCGGCGAGTGCCGCGTCGACAGCGTGCCCGACGTCCGAACGACGTTTTCGCTGCGCTTCGCTCGCAGCGTCCGTGCTTGAGCGACCAGTAGCGCGCCTATACTGCTATCCATGCCGGCGCTCCCCCGCGCCTCGCGCGCGGACCCGGTGCTAAACTCGGCTCGCTCGCCGCTTCGCGGCCTCGACGTTGACGTTTCAAAAAATGGAGGCATTCGATGGCTGACTTCAGACTGTGGTCCGACGACTTCCCGATCAACGGCTTCATGCCGAAGGATCAGGAATGCGACGACAAAATGTTCGGTGTCGACGGTAACGGCGCGAACGCATCGCCCTCGCTCCAATGGGAAGGCGTCCCCGAAGACGCGCAAAGCCTCGCACTGACCGTCCACGACCCGGACGCGCCGACCGGCAGCGGCTTTTGGCATTGGGTCGTCGTCAACATTCCGCCCGACGCGCGATCGCTGCCACGCAACGCCGGCAAGGCCGACGGCTCGCTGCTTCCGGCCGGCGCGGTGCAGGTGCGCAACGACTACGGCACGCAAGGCTTCGGCGGCGCCGCGCCACCGCGCGGAGACAAGCCGCACCGCTACATCTTCCGTCTTCACGCGCTCAAGGTGCCGCATCTGCCGGTCACGGCCGAGACGACGAACGCCGTCGCACGCTTCATGACGCATATGAACGAAATCGACTCGACGATCTACACGGGCCTTTACGAGCTGAAATGAAACGCGGATGTTGACAGACCAAGGCCTTCCCGTTCCCGAACGCTACTGGGCCGTCGCGGTCATTGCGCTTGGCCTGACGCTGGCCGTCCTCGATAGCGCCATCGCCAACGTCGCGTTGCCGACCATCGCGCGCGACACGCACGCGAGTGCCGCGGCGTCCATCTGGGTCGTCAACGCGTACCAGCTGTCAATCACGATCTCGCTGCTGCCGCTCGCCTCGCTCGGCGACCGCATCGGCTATCGGCGGGTCTATACGTCGGGGCTCGCGCTTTTCACGCTGGCGTCGCTCGGCTGCGCGCTGTCCGGCTCGCTGCCCATGCTCGCCGCGATGCGCGTCGTGCAAGGCTTCGGCGCAGCCGGCCTGATGAGCGTCAACACCGCGCTCGTGCGCGCAATCTATCCGCCCGCGCACCTCGGGCGCGGCGTCGCATTGAACGCGATGGTGGTGGCGCTCGCCTCGGCAGTGGGACCGACGGTCGCGTCCGGCATTCTCGCCGTTGCATCGTGGCCGTGGCTATTTGCGATCAACGTGCCCATCGGCATCGTCACGATCGTCGGTGCATTCAAGGCGCTGCCCAACACCCCCGGACACAATGCGCCTTACGACTACCTGAGCGCGGTCATGAACGCGTTCGTGTTCGGCCTCATGGTCTTCACGATCGACGGCGTGGGCCACGGCGAATCCTGGCCTTATGTGACGCTGCAAGCGTTGGCGGTGATAGCCGTCGGCTACTTCTTCGTGAAGCGGCAACTGCGGCAGCGCGCACCGCTTTTGCCGGTCGACTTATTGAGGATTCCTGTCTTTGCGCTTTCGGTCGGCACATCGATCTGTTCCTTTTGCGCTCAGATGCTGGCATTCGTGTCGCTGCCGTTTCTTTTTCAAGCGACGTTCGGCTTCACGCAGGTTCAAACCGGCCTGCTCATCACGCCCTGGCCCCTCGCGATCGTCTTCGCCGCTCCGCTCTCGGGCGTGCTTTCGGATCGCTACTCGGCCGGTATCCTCGGCGGCATCGGCCTCGCGATTCTCGCCGCTGGCCTCGTGCTGCTGGCCACGCTCGGCCCGCATCCCGGCGGCGCCGACATCGCCTGGCGCATGGCCGTTTGCGGCGCGGGCTTCGGCCTCTTCCAGGCGCCGAACAACCGCCAGTTGCTCTCCGCCGCACCGCGCGAGCGCAGCGGGGGCGCGAGCGGCATGCTCGGCACCGCGCGGCTCACCGGGCAAACGCTCGGCGCCGCGCTCGTTGCGCTGGTATTCGGCGTCGCGCCGACGAGCGGTCCGATGATTTGCCTTCAGCTCGGAGCGGGTTTCGCGGCGCTCGCCGCATGCGTGAGCCTGCTTCGATTGAGGCAAACGCAGCGCGCCACCGCCTGACGCGCGCTTCGTTGGCGCCAGTTCCCGCCCCCGCTTACCGCGCGCAAGCGTACGCCAGCGCACACGATCGCGCGTAAGCCGAGGAATGCGGCGCGTTTTTTGCACACTACCTGTAAAAGCTGCTACCTGGATAAGGCTGCCGACATGGCGTGAGCCCCCCGCCTGCCGGGTGCCGTCGCTCGTTGCGTGGCATGGTATGGGCGTTGCTTTAGTTGCTGGGACCTCTTCAAACGGACCCAGACTATGCCACCGACTCTCGAACTTCGCAGCAAACAACACGTCGCGTTGACGCCGCGCCTGCAGCAATCGGTGCGGTTGCTGCAGTTGTCGTCGCTCGAGTTTCAGCACGAGCTGCGTCAAGCGCTGGACAGCAATCCGTTTCTCGAATACGACGAACTGGTTCCCGACGGGGAGACCGAGTCCGATCGCGTCAAAGAGGTCCACGGCGTCGGACAGGACGCCGCGGAAACCGTTGCGCCCACAACCACTGAAGCCACCGAGGGGCTCGACAGCCTCGCCGCAGCCGATGCATCGGCCGCCGCCGCCAGCGAGGAGGCCAGCGGCGATTTCTCGCAGGACTGGTCACTGCGCTCCGCGTCGCGCCATAACGGCGACGGCGACGACGTGGACCCGGGCGCATGGGCGCATGCCCAGCCGACGATGCATGAACATCTGCACGATCTGCTGAGCCTTTATCCGCTCAACGAGCGCGATCGTGCCGCGGCGCAAGTCGTGATCGAAGCGCTCGACGACGACGGCTACCTGCGCGATTCGCTCAGCGATCTCGCCGCCGCGTTCGAAGCCGACCCCCCGTTGGCCGAAGAAGAGCTGCGGGTGGCGCTGCGGCTCGTGCAAACGCTCGATCGGCCCGGTGTGGGCGCGCGTTCGCTCGCCGAATGCCTACAGTTGCAACTCGATGCGATGCCGCCTGAAACGGCGGGGCGCGATCTCGCGCACGAAATCGCCGCAAGCCATCTCGAGCGGCTCGCGCGCCGCGAACATGCCGAGCTCCAGAAACAGCTCGGCTGCTCGGCCGAGGAGTTGCGCGTCGCATGCGCGCTCGTGCGGCGGCTCGATCCCAAGCCGGGCGAGTATTACGCCCGCACCGACGACAACTACGTCATTCCGGATGTGATCGTCCGACGGGTGAAGAACCGCTGGGTCGCGACAATCAACCCCGCCGTCCTGCCCCGCGCGCGGATCCATCGCGTCTATGCGGAACTCTTCGCTCAATCCGCCGGGGGCAGTGGCTCGCCGCTCGCCCAGCAACTGCAAGAAGCCCGTTGGCTGCTGCGCAACGCCGAGCAGCGTTTCACGACCATTCAGCGCGTCGCGCAATGCATCGTGTCGTATCAGAAGGCGTTCTTCGATTACGGCGAAATCGCGCTGAAGCCGCTCGTACTGAGCAAGCTCGCGGAGGAACTCGGCCTGCACGAGTCGACCGTCTCGCGCGCATCGAGCAACAAGTACATGGCCACGCCGCGCGGCATCTTCGAATTCAGACATTTCTTTCCGCGCGAGCTCGCGACCGAAACCGGCGGGCGTTGCTCAGCCGCGGCCGTGCGCGCCCTCATCAAAGAGATGATCGAGCAGGAGGACCCGCGCAATCCGCTCTCGGACGTGGCGCTGGCGAAGATGCTGACGCAAGAAGGCATGCTCGTCGCGCGACGCACCGTCGCCAAATACCGCAATTTGCTCAAACTGCCGCCCGCGCAATTGCGACGTCAAGGGTAGCAGCCCATAACGGGCGCGCAGCAAAAACGAAGGGCCGCTCTCGAAGAGCGGCCCTTTTTTATCGATTGCGTTCCGGAGATACCGTCAATCGCTTCAGGACCGATGCAGGGCACGCGCCGGCCGGTTCACGGGATAGCGAAACGGAATCGGCACGTCGAGGCCCTTGTCGGCCAGTTCGACGGCGCGACGCGTCACCGACGCGGCCTCGACGACGTGCCGCAGGTCGTCGAGGAACGCATCGCGCCAGGTCGATAGATCGTTGGCACGCAGGCGCGCCATCATGTCGGCGTGGCGCGCCTTGCGCTCGGTGAGCGGCATCGACAACGCGCAGGCCAGCGCATCGCCCATTTGAGAAAGATCGAACGGATTGACGACGAGTGCCCCGGGCAGTTGTTCCACCGCGCCCGCGAATTGCGACAGCACGAGCACGCCGGGATCGGCCGGATCCTGCGACGCGACATACTCTTTCGCAACGAGATTCATTCCGTCGCGCAGCGGCGTGACGTAGCCCACTTGCGACAATCGGAACAGCGCCATCAGCACGTTGCGTTCGTATTTGCGATTCAGGTATTGGATCGGCGTCCAGTCGAGCTGAGCGAAACGTCCGTTGATGCGCCCCGCCTCGCCTTCGAGCGTTTGGCGGATGCGCTGATAGGTCTGCACATCCGAGCGCGTCGGCGGTGCGATTTGCACGAGCGAGACCTTTCCTTGCCAGTGCGGCACGTCGGCCAAAAGCCGTTCGAACGCCTGAAAGCGCTCGACGAGGCCTTTCGAGTAATCGAGCCGGTCCACGCTCATGATGAGCTTGCGCCCGCCTGCCGCCTCGCGCAGTTCGGCGACGGATTTGCGATCGCTGAACTGTTCGGCGGCCTTCGCAACCGCATCCGGATAGATGCCGATCGGGTAGGCACCCACTTTCAGCAGCCGTCCGAACGCATGCACCATGCCCTCCGCGCTCACTGAACCGAAGCCCCCGCGTTCGATGTAGTCGACGAACGCTTGACGGTCGGTCTGCGTCTGGAATCCAAGCACGTCGTAACTGCACATCGCGTGGACGAGCTCGGCATGCGGCGGGACGGCTCGCAGCATCTCCGGCACCGGAAACGGAATATGCAGGAAGAAGCCGATCGGATTCGTTACACCGAGATCGCGCAGCGCGCGCCCGAACGGCAACAGGTGATAGTCATGCACCCAAATGATGTCGTCGGGCTTGAGCAGTGCCTTCAATTGCGTTGCGAGCGCGATATTGACGCGCAGATAGCCGGCGTATTCCTGCCGGTCGTAGCGGGAGAGATCGGTGCGATAGTGAAACGTCGGCCACAGCGTCGCATTCGAAAACCCTCGGTAGTACTGATCGTAATCGCGACGCGTCAAACCCACCGTCGCGTAAGTGACGTTGCCTTGCTTCTCGATAGCGGGCCCGTCGCCCTGTGTGACGATTTCGCCGCTCCATCCAAACCACAGGCCACCCGTCTCCTTCAACGCATCGAGAACGCCGATTGCCAGCCCTCCGGCGGCGGGACGTCCCTCTTGCGTCGGCGCAACACGATTCGATACCACGATAAGTCTGCTCATTGCGGCCCCACCTCGTCGAATTGGCGTTCTCGCGTGGCGACAACCATCGCCGCTCCGGTTCATCGAATGCAAGTCGCGTGCCGTCGCAATGCACCGCTTTCGAGCATGCGAGGCGCGAGCGCGTCGCGTCCCCTGAGCGACGCGCTCGCGTGAATCGATTAACTTAGGTGTCCTCTACGATTACGCGCACCGGGCCAGGCGTTCAGGCGTCCTGCTCAGCCCCGAGATCGCGCTGGTAATCGAGCCCCTCCGGACGCGCACCGCCCTGGTTGAACGCCCCGTCAGGCGGCGCATTTGGCGCAACGCGGTTCTGCGCGGATGGGTCGTGCGCAGGCGGCCCGGATGTCTGACCGGTGTTTTTGGCTTCGCGCTTGGAAGCGTGGCGCGGCGAACGCCGCAACGCTGGATGTCTCATGGGATACCTCTCGTCGAAGCGCGCCCGGATGGGCGAAACCGGATCTGCCTATGCGAACAGTCTAGGATGCGGCGCGCTGTTTCGCGCGGTAACAATTGCGCAAGATATGTAACCCATACAGGACAGTATTCGCCGGGACTTTACGCGCTTGCCTGCATCGGCTCGGGCGGCGGATCGCCGATCGGCGGCATAGGCGGCTCCGGAGGTTCGCGCTCGGGCTCGGGATGCGGCCCGGGCGGATCCTCCGTGGGGGGCGGCCCAGGCGGGTCGGGTTCGGGCGTGTGGAGCCGGATCGGCTCGCGCTTCGATTCGTGCATCGCGATCTCCTCGAGTGGGCATGAGTGATACGCAGCGATGCGTTGCACACATCGCCCGCCACCGCTATCGAGCAATCGGTTTGCCCAGCCGCCCGTGCCGGGGGCACGCCTCAGGGGCCCGCCGCCGGCTCGCCCGTTTCTCCGGCCGGATCGGGGTCGCCGGCCGCTTCTCCCGCCGCGGATTTGCCGCCTTCCTCGTTGTACTCGACGAGCCGGTTATAGAGCGTCTTGAGGCTGATGCCGAGAATTTCGGCGGCACGCGTCTTCACTCCGCCGCACTGATCGAGCGTGGCGAGAATGAGCTGACGATCGGCGACTGCGAGCGATGTTCCGAACGGTATGGTGACGGCTGTGCCCGTCGTAGGCTTGGATAGCGAAATCTGCAGCGGTACCGCGGCCGTCGTATCGGAATCGGCGCCGGACATGATATAGGCGCGTTGCACATAATTCTTCAGCTCACGGACGTTGCCCGGCCAGGGGTATGACAGCATCATGTCCTTGGCCGCGGGCGGGAATTGCTTATGCGTGCCGTGTTGTTCGTTGTGCTCATCGAGAAACGCCTGCGCCAGCAACCAGACGTCGTTGCCGCGCTCGCGCAGCGGCGGCAGGCTGATCGGAAAAACGTTGAGCCGGTGATAGAGATCGAGCCGCAGCTTGCCTTCGAGCACCGCCTCTTCCGGATCGCGATTCGTCGCAGCAATGACCCGCACGTCGGTTTCGATCTCTTTTGTCGTACCGACACGCATGAACATGCCCGTCTCCAACACGCGCAGGAACTTGACCTGCAACTCGGCCGGCATCTCCGTGATTTCGTCGAGAAAAATCGTTCCACCGTTGGCCCGTTCGAAATAGCCCTTGTGCTGACGATCCGCACCGGTAAACGAGCCGCGCTCGTGTCCGAACATTTCCGATTCGATCAGGTTCGGCGAGATCGCGCCGCAATTGACCGCTAAAAACGCGTGCTTGCGCCGCAGGCTCAGCTCGTGAATCGTCTGCGCCGCCACTTCCTTGCCCGTGCCCGACTCGCCCACCAGCAGCACCGACGCAGCTGTTGGCGCGACGCGCCCGATCTGGTCGTAGACAGACTGCATGGCCGGCGAGCTGCCGAGCATGAGGCCGAAACGGCCCATGCGCCGCAGTTCGCCACGCAAGTTGCCGATTTGCGCTTTCAGATCGCCGGCGCGCGGCAGCCGGTCGAGCACCGCTTTCACGCGCTGCATGTTGATCGGCTTCACCAGGTAGTCGGATGCGCCCATTTTGAGCGCCGACACCGCGGATTCCACCGTGGCATGCCCTGTGATCACGACGATTTCGACGCCCGAGCGCGGGTCGAGATCTTCGAACAGATCGACGCCGCTGCCGTCCGGCAGTTGTAGATCGGTGAACACGACGTCGGGCGTTTGCCGGACGAGCTGAATGCGCGCTTCGCGCAGATCGCCCGCCGTCGCGGTCGTCAGTCCATCTTCGGCAATGATCGAGACCAGCGCTTCACGGGTCTCGGGGTCGTCGTCAACTATCAGCACGTGTGGCATCGGGTTCTGTCATCAATGAGTAGTGTCGAAATGGAACGGAATCCAATCAACCGAGCGAATTCCAAGCGCACAACAGCCCTGCCGCGCCGCTGCGGCCGCGTATGACGGGGCTCTATCCTGCCCGCCCGGGCCGAACCGCGCAAGAACGGACGGACAGCCGGCCGACTCGCGTGGAATAGGGTCAGCTATGCGGGAAGCGCCATGCGTCTGCCGTGCCGCCTACCTGCGCATGGCCGTTCGACATGGTGCCTGGCGACACGTGCGAAGCCAGCGTCGAGGGCGCTTCCTGGCTGGTGGACGCCAGTGCGCCGCCTTCAGCTTCCCAACGATTCAGTTCGCCGGCGAGCCGCGCCTGCGACGCACGGTGTTTCTGCGCCCACCGCCACGCGAGCACGCCGCCTACCGCGACCAGCGCGCCGAAAATACCGATTCTGGGACGGGCCATTTGATTCCCCTTGCATTCGTTGCCGATATGAATGGTATAGACCGTTGCAAGTTTTTCCGCATGCGGATTCTCGATGCCGCGGACTTTCATTCGGATCGATCCGACGGCCGCGAGTTCCCGCTGCGAGGCCATACCAAGAGCATGTTTCATGCCACTCGGTAAGCGGGGTTCGCTTGGCATCTTTGGCCGACGTAAGCAGGCTCCGACGTGGTTAAATACCGGTTCGACTACTCGGAAAAACGCGCGCGGCGATGCACACGGCATCCGCTTGCGCGCTTCGGATCCCGAACTCATGGCGACGTCAAGCGACTTTGACACTCCGGCGGAAGCTCCGGACAACGGCTCCGCCCAACGAAACGATTCCGGCCCCCAGCGTACACCCGAGGGGCTCGAGTCCTATGGCATGCTCTACGGCGCATCGCCCGCGATGCTCGAGCTGTTCGAGCAAATCGAGCGCGTGGCGGCGACGGATGCAACCGTGCTCATCGTCGGCGAATCCGGTACCGGCAAGGAACTGATCGCGCGGACGATTCACGATCGCAGCCGTCGGCACGATCAACCGTTCGTGGCCGTCAACTGCGGTGCGATTCCCGATAATCTGATCGAAGCCGAACTCTTCGGCCATGAGCGCGGCAGTTTCACCGGCGCCGTGCAAGGCCGTGCCGGTTACTTCGAGCATGCCAATGGCGGGACGCTCTTTCTCGACGAGGTGACCGAGATGATGCCCGTGCGCCAGGTCAAGTTGCTGCGCGCGCTGGAAACGGGCACGTTCTATCGCGTCGGCGGCACGGAACTGCTGCATAGCGACGTGCGTGTCATCGCGGCGACGAATCGCGACCCGGCGTCGGCGGTGAAGGAGAACGGCTTGCGCGAGGACTTGATGTATCGCCTCGCCGTGTTTCCGCTGCGTGCGCCGCCGCTGCGCGAGCGCGAGGGCGATCGCGAGTTGCTCGCTCAACACTTTCTCGCGGAGCTCAACACGCGGGAGGGCACGAACAAGGTCTTCAGCAAGCGGGCGAGGGAAACGCTACGCACGTACTCGTGGCCGGGCAACGTGCGCGAGCTGAAGAACAGCATCTACCGGGCCTTCATCCTGGCCGAAAAGACGGTCGAGATCGAGCATCCGCGGCTCGCGGCGCGCTCGAAAAAGGCCGTAACGCAAGGCGATGCGATGAGCATCTGGGTCGGCACGCCGCTCGCAGAAGCCCAGCGCCAGATCATTCTCGGCACGCTGAAGCACTGCGGCGGCGACAAGCGGCGCACGGCAAAGGCGCTCGGCGTCAGCCTGAAGACGCTTTACAACCGTCTGGGCGCGTATGAGGACGAAGATGACGCGCCGTCGGCGGGCAATGCCTGAGACGCGCTCGCACATTGCAACATGTCCACCGCCATGATCGATGCGTGACGGTACAGGACTGTCTTTTGACAAGTCCATGCGCGCCCCAAGCGGCCCATTCAGGTGATCATGGTCAGCGGAGCCGCAAACAGGCTCCGCGCCCGTGATAGATGACGATCAGGACTCGACGTCCTCGAGGCTGAAGATTTCGGTCTGGTCGTTATACGAAAAAATCTCGCCGTAGCGGCCCCAGTTGATGACGGCGTCGAGCGTTTCCTCGGCCGCGCTGTCCGACAGAAAATCCTCGAGCTCCTGCTCGAACCGCACGCGCGGCGCCCGATGGCCCGGGCGTTCGTTGAGTACCTTCTTGATCCGCGCGGCAAGCGGCACATGACGCAACAGGTGCTCGGCGAACATCATCTTGCGTTCCTGCGTGCCGAACTCGGCGAAGACTCGCGCGGGCGGCGTGAGGAAGATATCGCCCTCTCGCACGTCGGTGAAGCCGAGGTGCTGCAGCACTTCCGCGATCGGGAAGAGATCGTCGACCTCGAGATGCAGCGAGCGCGCGATTTCCGGCATATCGGCCCGGCCGTGATACGGCGGCGCCGCGAGCGTTTCGATGAGACCCGCCATCAAGTTCGTCGAGACGCTCGGCAGCCAGCTGCCGAGCTCGAGCCCCTTCTTCGTGGCTTCGTCGGTACGGCGCGCCGTCATCTTCGCGTAGATGTCGTCGACGAGACGCTTGAACGCCGGATCGAGACGGTTGCGCGGATGCGCGAACGGCACCTTGATCTCTGCGATCACGCGCCCCGGGTTCGACGAAAGCACGAGGATGCGATCGCACATGAACACCGCCTCTTCGATGTTGTGCGTGACGATCAGAATCGATTTGATGGGCATGCGCCGCTGCGTCCACAAGTCGAGCAAGTCCGTGCGCAACGTCTCCGCGGTCAGCACGTCGAGCGCCGAAAACGGTTCATCCATCAAGAGCAACGTGGGATCGACGACCAGCGCGCGCGCAAAGCCGACGCGTTGGCGCATGCCGCCCGACAGTTCGCGCGGGTACGCGTTCTCGAAGCCGTCGAGACCGATCAGATCGATCGCGGCCAACGCCCGTTCGCGCCGCTCGCGCGCACCGACGCCCTGCGCCTCGAGACCCGCTTCCACGTTCTGCAAGACGGTGAGCCAGGGAAAAAGCGCAAAGGTCTGAAACACCATGGCGACGCCCTCGGCGGGACCGGCGAGCGGTTGGCCGAGATAGTCGACGTGGCCATCCGTCGGCTCGATGAGCCCGGCGATGATGCGCAACAGCGTCGACTTGCCCGAACCGGACCGTCCGAGCAAACCGACGATTTCGCCCGAGCGCAGCGAGAGATTGACGTCGTCGAGAACGAGCAGTTCGCCCTGCGCTTTCGAAAAGCCGCGGCACACGTCTTTGACGTTGAGGATTTCCTCGCCGAGGCGAGGCGCGGCACCGGCGCCGAGCGACGCGGGTGAAACGGGCGACGCCGAACTCGGTTCAGCTTTGGGGTTTTGCATTGCGCTTCACTCTCGAATGGACCTATCGTGCGTTTTTTGCATCAATCGAGCCGGAGCTTCGACTCGGCATAAGCATAGAGCGGCCGCCACAGACTGCGGTTGAACAGCGTGACGAAAAGCGACATGACGGTGATGCCGAGAATGATCTTCGGAAAGTCGCCCGCGGCAGTCATCTGCGCGATATAGGCACCCAGCCCATGCGCGACGACATGCGTGTCGCCCCACTGGACCGCCTCGGAGACGATGCTCGCGTTCCAGGCGCCGCCCGAGGCCGTCAGCGCACCCGTCACGTAATAGGGGAAAATGCCCGGCAGCATGCACTGGCGCCACCATTGCCAGCCGCGAATGCGGAAGTTCGTCGCAGCTTCCCGGTAATCGTTCGGATAGGCCGTCGCTCCAGCGATCACGTTGAACAAAATGTACCACTGCGTGCCGAGCACGATGAGCGGAGAAAGCCAGATGTCCGGATTCAGGTGAAAGCGGACGATCACGACCACGAACACCGGAAAGAGCAGATTGGCCGGAAAGGCAGCGAAAAACTGCGCAAGCGGCTGAATCTTCTCGGCCAAGGCCGGACGCAGCCCGATGAGGACCCCGATGGGCACCCAGATCAGCGAGGAAAGCGCGATCAGGATCGCGACGCGCACAAGCGTGATGAAGCCGAGCAGAATGACGTGCCAGACTTCGTCGAGCGTCACGCCGGTCCGCACATAGGCCGCGACGCGCCAGACGACGTACAGCGTACCGGCGAGCAGAACGAGCGCCCACGCGATATCGGCGGCGCGCGACGACGCCCGCCGCGCGCCACCGGCACGGCCCAGCCGCAAGCCCGGCCGCAACGACAACCGGATCGGCACGCGCGCAGCCTTCGAAAAAAGCCACCCCACCGGCACGAGCAACCGATGAATGAGCCGCGTGCGCCGCACGACATCGAGCAGCCACGACTCGGGCGCGTTGCCCGAACTCGTCGTCTCCATCCGAAATTTGTCGGCCCACGCGACGAGCGGGCGGAACATCAACTGGTCGTACGCGAGGATGACGACCGTCATCGCGAGGATGACCCAGCCGACGGCGACGAGGTTCTTGTCCGAGATTGCCTGCGCAAGATAGGCGCCGATGCCGGGCAGCGTGATCGTGTTGTTGCCGACGGTGATGGCCTCCGATGCGACGACGAAGAACCAGCCCCCTGACATCGACATCATCATGTTCCAGATGAGACCCGGCATCGAGAACGGAACTTCGAGCTTCCAGAAACGCTGCCAGGCGGTCAGGTGGAAGCCGCGCGAGACCTCGTCGAGATCGCGCGGCACCGTGCGCAGCGACTGGTAGAAGCTGAACGTCATGTTCCAGGCCTGGCTCGTGAAGATCGCGAAGATGGCCGCGAGCTCGGCGCCGAGGACCTGCTTCGGGAACAGCGCCAGGAAAAACGTTACCGTAAACGAAATGTAGCCAAGCACGGGCACGGACTGAAGGATGTCCAGGACCGGGATCAGCACCATGCCCGCGCGCCGGCTTTTCGCGGCGAGCGTGCCATAGACGAGCGTGAACGTGAGCGACGCGCACATCGCGGCAAGCATCCGCAGCGTGGTGCGCAGCGCATACTCGGGCAAGTTCGACGGGTCAAGCGAGATCACCTGCGTCTTGAGCGTCGAAATCGGCGCCATCGTCTGGTGAACGCCGATGGCCGCCATCGCGATCAGGCAGATGATGAGCGGAAAGGCGACGAAGTCCCAGCGGTTGGGCAAAAGCCGCCACACCGATGCGTTGGCAGTGCGCTTCAGGTCGAAGCTGAAGTCCATCAGCGCCCCCTGGCCTGGCGGCGTGAGGCAGCAGCCTGGCAAGCGGGCCAATGCGCCGGCAAACCCGAAACTGGTAAGTTGAACATGTCGAGGCGTATGGATGCAGTCATTCGTGGGCTCCGGCCGCCCGGCGGTACGATGGGCACGTGTCCGGCTTTTTCCTGCTTTTGCGACGGCAAGACAGTACTACAGACTGTGTTTCAGGCACAACCGCGCGCCTACGATGAAACCCCGAGAGCCGTTCAGTTTGGGCCGGTCAGGCCGATAATACCGAGCAGGTAGTGCGCCGCGTGAGAGCCGGGGGGGCGTCGGGGGCGGCATGCGGCCCCATTGTCGCGCCGCCCGGCGAGAGCAGTCCGCATGGACCAGGGAGTCGATGAACAAGAAAACATTGCACTGGATGATGATCGGGGCGAGCGCCGTCATGGGCATGCTCGTCTGTTGGCTCGTCGCCGGTCAAGTCGCTGACCGGATGGTCCTGCACGATCTGAACGACACGGTGCGCGGGCAATCGCAGCTCTCGCTCGCCACGGCCGACAATATCGCCCAGATCATCGCGAGCGATCTGTCGATGGCGCGCGCCATTCCGGCCACGCTCGCGGAAACGCCTGTCATCCAGCGTGTGCTCACGCAAGCGTACCGTCTTCCCGAGAAGCGCGCGGCGCAGGAATCGGAACGGCGGGCGCGACTGCTCGCCGTGCCCGCCTTACGCCGAGCCGACGCGTTCTTGCACGACGTGCGCGGCTTTGCCGGGCTCGACAATATGTGGCTCGTCGATACGAACGGCCTGTGCGTCGCCTCCAGCGACGCGTTCGAGCGCCTGTCGTGCGTCGGAGTGGATCTCGCGGGCCGGGGCTATGTCAAAGAGGCACTGCTCGGCGCGTATGGCCAGATGTACGCCGTGGGGCGCGTCAGCGGCGAAAACGGAGTGTTCCTCTCTGCCCCGGTCTACAGCGACGGCACCCTCGTCGGTGCGATCGTGGCCAAGATCGGATTACGCAGGCTGCGGCACTGGGTCGCGGCACCAGGCTCCTTCGTCGCCGACGAGAACGGCGTCATCGTCATGGCCAACGAAAGCCGGTTCGAAGGCTATCGGCTGCCCGGCGCACGCATTACCCACATGGACGCGACCCAACGCTTCGACAGCTACCGCCGCTCCAGCTTTCCCGTGCTCGATATCGCTCCGCTGCGTCCGCGCATGGCGCGCAGCGCGCCCTGGGTACCGGCGGCGTTGGCCAACCAGATGGTCGAGTTGCAGGCGGCCGGTCCGCCCTCGCTTTACATCATGCGCAACGGGATCAACTCGGGTTTCTCGGTACATTTGCTCACGCCTATCGCGCTTTGGCAGCATTTAGTCGATGAGCGCATCAATATTCGTGGGCTGACTTTCGCCGCTCTGATGGGTTCGCTGCTGCTGGCTGCCACGATCGCGGCCTCGTACCGCCGCGAGAAACGCCATCATGGCGAGGCGCGCCGTCTCGCGAGCGAGCTCCAGGCCTCGAACGCCCAGTTGTCCGCGGAGGCCCGCGACGACGCGTTGACAGGCGCCCTCTCACGGAGATACTTCCTCAGCCTGCTGCAGCGCGAGATCGATGCTGCGCGCACGCGCGGCACGCCGCTTTGCGTGGCGATCGCCGATCTCGACCACTTCAAGCAGATCAACGATCGATTCGGCCACACTATCGGCGATTACGCGCTCGAGCACTTCGTCGGGCGCTGCCGCACCGTTCTGCGGGCGACCGATGCGATCGGCCGTCTGGGCGGCGAAGAGTTCGCCATCCTGCTGCCGGCCACCTCGCTCGCCGAAGGGCTGGCCGTCGCCGAACGCATACGTGACACGCTGCGGGAGGAGCGCTCCCCGAGGCTGCCGGACGCCGTCGACCTGCGCGTCAGCATCGGCGTGACCGGTCTGGCCGATGACGATACGCTCGAGCGCTTCATCAGCCGGGCCGACCGTGCCCTTTACAACGCGAAGGCCGCAGGCCGCGATCGCGCAGCGGCCTTCGCGGCGCATGTCGCGGTGCCGCCGTCAAACGCGGCAGTCCACCGGTAGCGCCCGCGGCGGCGAAGCTCGGCCGATCGGCCAATCGACTGCGCCTTGACGAATAGACCGGGTATCATCGTCCTTTCTTGGCATGAAGCCGCCGATCGATCTACCTGGAGGTTCGCATGAAGGGCAATTTGGTCATCATCTGTCGCGACCAGGACACGGATGCGTTCGATCATCTGATGGCCGAGTACGGCGCATTTCAGACCCGCCTATCTTCGACCGCGTGGTATCTGAAGTTCGACGCCGCCCCCGAAGCGGTGCAGGACGAAATTCTGGCGCGGCTCGGCAAGTACACGACTCATTACATCTTCGGCGCCGATAGCGTGACGTACAACACCGTCGACAGCGAAGCTGCCTCAGCGCTCGATACGCTGTTCCAATAGCACGCTGGGCGGCCTCACGCCGCCGCCCTCACGGGCACATCGCGAGGAAAACGCATCGTCACGCGCAAACCGCCGTCGTGCGCGTTGCCGATTTCGCACTCGCCACCCATACGACGCACGAGCCGCTCGACGATCGCAAGCCCGAGGCCGCTGTGCCCATTGCCGCCACGGGCCGGATCGAGCCTCACGAAAGGCCGGCTCGCGTCGATGAGGTCGCGCGGCGCGATGCCCTTGCCGTGATCGCCGACGGCGAGCAGCCATCCGTCGGCCGTGCGCGCCGTTTCGACGACGACGGGCGGCGCGCCGTAGGCATGTGCGTTGTCGAGCAGGTTCGAGAGCACGCGATCGAGCGTGGCCGTCGGCAGCCTGAAGCCCGGTCCCGCCGCCAAGGCGGTCTGCACCGGCGGCGCGCCGGGCGCAACCGCACGATAGCTGCGCACGAGACGTTCGCACTGGGCGTCGACTTCGACGGGCTCGCTGGAATCCACGCCGTCGTGCGCAAAAACGAGAAATTGATCGACGATGTGCGTCATCGAATCGACGTCGCGCACGACGCCATCGCGCTGCTTGATGTCGTCCATCATTTCGGCGCGCAACCGCATGCGCGCGAGCGGAGTACGCAGATCGTGCGCGATGCCGGCGAGCATGATGGCGCGGTCGTTATCGGCGCGCGATACCTCGGTCACCATCTGATTGAAGCCATGCGTGAGCGCGCGCAGCTCGCTCGGACCGCGCTCGGGCACGGGCGGCACGGGCTGCCCGCGGCCGAAGCGCGCGACGGCCGAACTGAGCGCCCTGAGCGGCTGTTGCAGCCGCCAGGCCACGAACAGCGCGCACATCACCGCCGCCGAAAAGATGATCGCGAGCCACAGCACCATGCGATCGAGCGAGCGCGGCGGATGCAGCGAAAGCATCGGCACGACGATCCAGTGCGAATCGCCCGCCTCGTGGACCCAGAGCATCGGCGGGTGACCGGGCGGGCCGATCCGCACGTCCGAGCCCGCGGGCAGGCGGTCGCGGAACTCGTCGACGAAACGCAGGATCGCGGGCGGCAGATCGCGGCGCGGCGGCGGAACATCGGGGTTGGCCGTATCGATCGCGCGCACGCGCGAGGGCAGCGGTTGGTTCGGCGCACGTGCGACATGCTCGCGCACGGCCTCCACGAGGAACGCAGCCTCCTCGACGGCATAGCGGGCCTGCGAATGGCTGCGCTCGATGCGGATCAGCACGAACCAGGCGAAGTGGGAGATGAGCAGTACCGCTACGACGAGCAGCGCCAGCCGCCCGAACAGCGAATCAATGGGTCGGCGCATTGGGCTCGCCATTCGGCACGAAGACATAGCCGCGTCCGCGCACGGTCTGCACGAAGCGCGGCGCCGACGGATCGGTTTCCAGGATTCGGCGCAAACGCCAGACCTGGACGTCGATGCCGCGGTCCGTGCCGTCGTACTCGGGCCCGTGCAGGAGCTCCAGCAGCCGCTCGCGGGTGAGCGTACGCATCGGATGGTTGATGAAGATCTTGAGCAGCGCGAACTCACTGCCCGACAACGTCAGCGGGCGGCCGTCCATCGTCAGCGTGCGGCTCTCGAAGTCGAGCACGAAACGCCCGAACGCGAACGGCTCGCGCTGTTCGGGCGCCGCGGACGGTACCGTGCGGCGGCGGCGCAAGACGGCCTGCACGCGCGCAAGCAACTCGCGCGGGTTGAACGGTTTGCCGAGATAGTCGTCGGCGCCGAGTTCGAGGCCAACGATGCGATCGACGTCGTCCGCGCGCGCCGTCAGCATGATGACGGGGATGTCGTCGCCGGCGGCGCGCAGTTTGCGCAAGGCGGTGAGCCCATCGACGCCGGGCATCATGAGATCGAGCACGATGAGATCGGGGCGCTCGCGCTCGAGCCGCCGCTCGAGCGTGGCAGCGTCATGGAGCACCGACACTTCGATGCCCTGCCGCACGAGATAGTCCCGCAGCAGATCGCGCAATTCTGCGTCGTCGTCGACGATGAGGATTTGAGTAGCCATGGCGCGAAGTTTAGCGCGAGCCAGGTCCCCGTAACGGGCCCGCGGCGGTGAAAGGGTTACGGAAGGTTACGGCGAAAGCCGGGCGTAAACGCACGTAACCGGGCCGGATACGCGCGTAACACGTCGGCTTCGTTGCGAAGGCTAGTCTTCACGCAGCGTTCCTGGCGCCGCATGGCCGGCGTCCTCGCATCGCTTCACTTTCCATGAAGGAGTATTCGATGAACCCGATCTTGCGCGGATCGTCCCGCTTTCTCGCGACCGCAGCCGCCGCGCTCGCCGTCACGTTCGGCACTGCCTATGCCGCCGGCGGCAATGTGTCGCCGGCCGGCCCCGACGGGGCCGCGATGCAGGGTGGCCCGGGGGGCTGGCATGGCCACGGTCCATTCATGATGGAGCGCTTGAACGCGCTGCACGCACGGCTTGCGCTGACGCCTGAACAGGAGCAGAAATGGCAGACGGCGCTCGCGACGATGAAACGAAACCATGAAGCCGAGCGCGCCAATCACGAGAAGATGCGCGAGCAGTTCAAGGCGGCGCAGCAGCAGCCGATCCTCGATCTCGATGCCCTGCACGCCACGCATCAGCAGATTCGCCAACAAAGCGACGCGCTTCACGAGCAGACGGCCACGGCATGGCTGGCTTTCTACGACAGCCTCGACGATCAGCAAAAGACGACCGTCAGTACCGAGCTGAAACAACATTTCGCGAAGATGGGCTCGCGCCACGAGAAGATGCGTGAATTCTGGCGGCAGCATCACGGCGCCGGCAGCGCCGGCGGCCAGCCGACGGCGCCTTGAACCGCGCCCCGTCTCCAGCTCCGAAGCGCAGCTAAAGGGCGTACCGCAACGGGTCCCCGGCGCCCCGCATTGCGCCCGCAACGCCTGACGTCCCCTCGAGCCGCCGCGCGCCGAATGGCCGCGGCGCTTTTTTTCATGCACTACCCGGTTGCACCCGCAACCGCCGAATCGGGCGTGCGGGTGACACCCGCGGGTTCCCCCGCAGTAGCGCCCTATCCGGGTTGAGGTAAAATACCGCGCTTTTCGCGGGGGCGAGCTCCGGCAGCCGGTAGTGGGATGGAGACTGCTCGCCGTTGAGCCGGCCACGCCGGACGAAAAGTCGCGCACTGCGGCCGGGCACGCCATTTTTGGCCACCTAGAATCTCGGGTCGCGCGTTGTTTCGCACACCGTCAAGGATTGCACCTCCAACATGTTTCTTGAAGGCTACGGCCCGCTGATCCTCGCCGGCACTTGGCAGACCGTCAAGCTGGCGGTGCTTTCGCTCGCGTTCGCATTCGCGCTTGGCCTCGTCGGCGCCGCGGCCAAGCTTTCCAAAAATCGTCCGTCTCGCGTGCTGGCGACCGGCTACACGACACTCGTGCGCGGTGTGCCCGATCTCGTGCTGATGCTGCTGCTCTTTTACAGCATTCAGATCTGGCTCAACGATCTGACGGACTTCATCGGCTGGGAC
Source organism: Trinickia sp. (assembly GCF_036503415.1). Classification (GTDB taxonomy): domain Bacteria; phylum Pseudomonadota; class Gammaproteobacteria; order Burkholderiales; family Burkholderiaceae; genus Trinickia. The sequence goes on from NZ_DASXWY010000160.1 coordinate 24,559, forward strand.
CAGATCGACATCGATCCGTTCGTGGCAGGCGTCATCGTCCTGGGCTTCATCTACGGCGCCTACTTCACGGAGACCTTCCGCGGCGCGTTCCTTTCGGTGCCGCGCGGGCAGCTCGAAGCGGGAAGCGCATTCGGCATGTCCGGCTGGCAGGTCTTCGCCCGCATCATGTTCCCTCAAATGATGCGCTTCGCATTGCCCGGCATCGGCAATAACTGGCAAGTCATGGTCAAGGCGACGGCGCTCGTGTCGATCATCGGGCTCGCCGATGTCGTCAAAGCCGCGCAGGACGCCGGCAAGGGCACGCTGCGTTTTTTCTTTTTCACGCTGATCGCGGGCGCGATCTATCTGGCGATCACGACCGTTTCGAATCTCGTGCTGCTATGGCTCGAGAAGCGCTATTCGATCGGCGTGCGCCGTGCCGAGCTATAAGCCATGATCGAGCTGATTCACGAGTACTGGCGCAATTATCTTTTCACCGATGGGTTTCGCATCACCGGGCTGGCAATCACGATGTGGCTGCTCGTCGTATCGATCGGCATCGGCTTTTGCCTGTCGGTGCCGCTGGCGGTGGCGCGCGTATCGAAGAATCGCCTGATCTCGGGCCCGGTCTGGCTCTATACGTACATCTTCCGCGGCACGCCGCTGTACGTGCAGTTGCTGCTTTGCTATACCGGCCTCTATAGCCTCGAAGTCGTACGCTCGCACGCGCTCCTCAACGAGTTCTTCCGCGACGGCATGCACTGCACGCTGCTCGCGTTCACGCTGAACACCTGCGCCTACACGACCGAAATCTTCGCGGGCTCGATCAAGGCCACCGCGTACGGCGAGATCGAAGCTGCGCGCGCCTACGGCATGTCGCGCTTCACGGTCTATCGGCGCATCATCCTGCCGTCCGCACTGCGCCGCGCTCTGCCGCTTTACAGCAACGAAGTCATTCTGATGCTGCACGCGACGACCGTCGCCTTTACCGCGACCGTGCCCGACATTCTCAAGATCGCGCGCGACGTCAATTCGGCCACCTACATGTCGTTTCACGCGTTCGGCATCGCCGCCCTGCTCTATCTGGCGATCTCGTTCGCGCTCGTCGGCCTCTTTCGCCGCGCGGAACAGCATTGGCTCGCCTATTTGCGGCCGCAAGGCAAGTAACCCGGATCTCACCCGATGCAAAAGCTTTTCATCGACGAACTGTACAAGTACTACGGAGACCACGAGGTCCTCAAAGGCGTCTCGCTCAAGGCCAATGCGGGCGACGTCATCAGCGTCATCGGCTCGTCGGGCTCGGGCAAGAGCACCATGCTTCGCTGCATCAACTTTCTCGAGCAGCCGAGCGCCGGGCGCATCCTGGTCGACGGCGAGGAGATCCTGACCAGGAAAGACCGGACCGGAGCGCTGCGCGCGGCCGATCCCAAGCAACTCCAACGCATGCGCACGAAGCTGGCGATGGTGTTTCAGCACTTCAATTTGTGGGCGCACATGACGGTGCTCGAAAACGTCGTCGAGGCGCCGATTCACGTGCTCGGGCTGCCGCGGCGCGAAGCCGAGGAACGCGCGCGTACGTATCTCGAGAAGGTCGGGCTCGCGCCGCGGCTCGAAAAACAATATCCGTCGCACCTGTCGGGCGGACAGCAGCAACGCGTGGCGATCGCGCGGGCACTGGCCGTGCATCCCGACGTCATGCTCTTCGACGAGCCGACTTCGGCGCTCGATCCGGAGCTCGTCGGCGAAGTGCTGAAGGTCATGCAGAAACTCGCCGAAGAAGGACGCACGATGGTTGTCGTGACGCACGAGATGAGTTTCGCGCGCAACGTCTCGAACCATGTCGTCTTTTTGCATCAGGGGCGCATCGAAGAAGAAGGCGCGCCCAACGACGTCTTCGGCCATACCAAAAGCGAACGGCTCCGGCAATTCCTGTCCGGCAGCCTCAAGTAGCCGTTTCGCGCGGCCGGTGCCGCCCACGGGGTGGCGGGCCTTCCCCCCGAACTTCAAAGGCGCCTCGGCGCCTTTTTCATTGGCGCGACGCATTACCCCCGCCAATTTCCCGCGTCAATAGCGAAATTCCTGGACTCAACCTGCGACCCATCGGCCGCCCCTTATGGCACAAGGGTTAGCGCGGTGCATCCCGCGCGGGTGTTGCATAACGGGACACAACCGTATGGCAATTTGGCGACAGGTCCGTCCGCTAGCCGTATTTCTATACCCACCCCTGTCTATTTTTGCTAAATTAGTAACCAAAGTAGCAAAACGCAACGCCACAAATGTAGTTTTACTTCAAAGAAGGAGACGCCGTTCCGCCATCGGAGCGGACCGGAACGGCCACCAGAGCGCGCCGGTCGCGCCCTTTCCGCGAGCGATCTCCCTGAAGTCGGATTCCCGCCCGGGCGTCTCACGCCGCCCGGGCGCTATTCGCAGTATGGCTTCACTTTTTGACAGGGTATGGAGGAGAAGATGAAGAAAGCATTGCTCGCCGCGGCACTCATGTCGGCAGGCGTCATCGCTCACGCTCAAAGCAGCGTGACGTTGTATGGCCGCCTCGATGCGGGTCTCGAGTACATCAGCGGCTTGCCGAACGCCAGCTACACCGGGTCGACCTCCCGTTGGCGCGCGGAAAGCGGTGACTGGGGCACGAGCCTGTGGGGCATGAAGGGTACGGAAGACATCGGCGGCGGCAATAAGGTCGTGTTCAAGTTGGAAGGCAGCTTCAACACGATGACCGGCGCAGGCCCCGGCGGCGGCGGTCTCTTCAATCGTTGGGCAACCGTCGGCCTGTCTAACGCCAACTACGGTACGTTCACGATGGGCCGCATGCTCTACATCGCCAACGGCGTGTGGGACTTCGATCCGTTCGGTCAATCGAACTGGTCGTCGGCATCGCTCGTGCGTGGCCGCAACTGGCCGCAATCGAGCAACAACGTCGCGTACCAATCGCCGAACTGGGGCGGCTTCGACGTCTACGGCCAGTACGCGCTGTCGAACGCGACGAGCTGGAACGGCAACGGCACGACGGCACAAGGCCGCGAAGCGGGCTTGCAAGTGACGTACACGAGCCCGATCTTCCAGGTGCGCGGTATCTATGACGAGATCCGCAATCCGGCCAACGGTGTCCTGAGCGGCGCCGACGGTGCATTCTCGTTCTCGCGCGAGTACACGGCGGGCGTGAACGTGTTCCTCGGACCGGTCAAGATTCAAGGCGTCTATCAAGCTCTGCGTACGTCGGGCTTCACGGGCGGCCTCAGCGCTCCGAGCTCGATCGATCACGAATGGGGCGGCGTGACGTGGCAAGCTACGCCGGCTGCAGCGTTGATCGGTGCGGTGTACCACGTGAACACGAACCACGGCTTCGGCAACGCGACGATCTACACCGTCGGTGGCACGTACAACCTGTCCAAGCGCACGCTGCTCGACTTCCAGGTCGCGACCGTGCGCAACAGCAAGTCGGCTAACTTCGGCCTCGATGCCAACGCGTTCGGCAACGGCGGCAACACCGCGGCCGGCTTCAACGAGAACCCGCTGCATGGCCACAGCCAGACCGGCGTCTATGCTGGTATCCAGCACACGTTCTAATCGAACGGGGTAGTCAGAAAAGTTTTACTTCATCAGTTTTAACGCTGCTGCGAGAGGCGCGTATCGGTGCGGTGTCCGTCAGGGCATCGCACCGTTTTTTTTATGTTTGCGGGCATGCGCTCATTGGCAGGCCCGGCCGCGGCATCAAACGGCCGCTTCGTTTTCTTCGCCCGTGCGGATACGGATCACGCGCTCGACATCGGTCACGAAGATCTTGCCGTCGCCGATCTTGCCTGTGCGCGCGGCACCGATGATGGCGTCGATCACTTGATCGCACTGCCGGTCGGCCACCACGACTTCGATCTTCACTTTCGGCAGGAAATCGACGACATATTCGGCACCGCGATAAAGTTCGGTGTGCCCTTTTTGCCGGCCGAAACCCTTGACCTCGGTCACCGTCAGGCCGGTCAACCCCACTTCGGCGAGCGCCTCGCGCACTTCGTCGAGCTTGAACGGTTTGATGATTGCGGTAATGCGTTTCATGGCTGAGCCTCGTTTCGGTCTTTCGATGGAATGGCACGATTTTACGCCGCGTCCGAGGCAAGCTTCATTCGATGCGCAGCATCGCGACGTGGCGGATTGCATTACCATGACCGCTCGCATGCTGCGACGAACAGGCGACGAACACGGTCTACACAAGTGAAACACGAACGCATCGATTATCGCATGGGCATTCTCTCGTCCTTGGACGAGGTCGACGCGCGCCAGTGGAATGCGCTGCTCGCACGGCAGCCGCAACCGACGCCGTTTTTACGTCACGAATTTCTGAGCGCACTCACTGCAACACATTGCACGACCGAGCGTACCGGGTGGGCGATGCGCTTCGTCACACTCGTCGATGCCACGAGCGGCGCGCTCGCGGCAGCGGCGCCGCTTTACGTCAAGAGCCACTCGTACGGCGAGTACGTGTTCGATTGGGCCTGGGCCGACGCGTATCAGCGCAACGGACTCGAGTACTACCCGAAGCTCGTCTGCGCAGTGCCGTTCACACCCGTACAAGGCACCCGGCTCATCGCGGTCGATGACGCGGCGCGGCGTCAGCTCGCGGCTTCGATCATCACGCTTGCCGAGCAATCGGACGTGTCGTCGCTGCACGTGCTCTTCCCGACGGCGGACGAAGCCGATACGCTAGCGGCGCTCGGGATGATGCTGCGCGAAGGCATCCAGTTCCACTGGGTGAACCCGGGTTACCGCGATTTCGACGATTTTCTCGCGACGCTCGAGCAGAAAAAACGCAAGAATATCCGCGCCGAGCGGCGCAAGGTCCATGACGCCGGTGTGACGCTGCGCCGCGTGCGCGGCGAACAGGCGACCGACGACGACTGGCGTTTTTTCACGCGCTGCTATCGGCAAACGTACCGGGAGCACTTCTCGTCGCCGTACCTGAATCTCGAGTTTTTTCGCATGATCGGCGCTTCGATGCCCGAGAACCTGCTGCTCGTCATCGCCGAGCGCGAAGGCCGGCCGATCGCGAGTTCGCTCGTCGTCTATCAGCGCGACGAGCGAACGGGCGGCACGCTCTACGGCCGTTATTGGGGCGCCGTCGAGCACGTACCATGCCTGCACTTCGAAACGGCCTATTATCAGCCGCTCGAATTTTGCATCGAAGAGAAGCTCGCCGTATTCGAAGGCGGTGCGCAAGGCGAACACAAGATGGCGCGCGGCTTCATGCCGAAGGTCACGCACTCGGCGCATTGGCTCGGCCATCCCGCGTTCGCCGACGCCGTCGGACGTTTTCTGGATAATGAGGCCAATCTGATCGAAGCGCATGTCGACGAATTGCGCGAGCACGATCCGTTCAAAAAATAGCGAACTCCGATTCGACGACGACCCACGATGGCCTGGTTTCTATATTTGATCGAATGCGCCGACGGCAGCGTCTATACCGGCATCGCCACGGATGTCGACGCGCGCTTCGCCAAGCACGCGAACGGCACCGGCGCGCGATATACGCGTGCGCGCAAACCGATATGCGTGCTGGCGAGATTCGAGCTCGACGATCGTTCGAGCGCGTTGCGCGCCGAATATCGGGTCAAGCGTCTGTCACCGACGCAAAAGCGCGCACTGGCCGCGGGCGAACTCACGCTCGCGTCGGTGTTGGAGCGTGCCGCGCGCGGCACGTCGGATCACTTCTTGTAGTTGGCCACGCCGTCCACGATTTCCTTGTGGGCCGCGTCGATGCCGGCCCAGCCCTCGACCTTGACCCACTTGCCCTTTTCGAGCGCCTTGTATTGCTCGAAGAAGTGCTTGATCTGGTCCTTCAGGTACGCCGGAACGTCGTCGATCGATTTCATGTGTGCCGTCATCGGGCACAGTTTGTCGTGCGGCACCGCGACGAGCTTCGCATCGACGCCGGACTCGTCCGTCATTTGCAACATTCCGAGCGCGCGTGAACGTACGACGCATCCGGGGATCAGAGGGAACGGCGTGATGACGAGGACGTCGACGGGGTCACCGTCGCCCGAAAGCGTCTGAGGAATATAGCCGTAGTTCACGGGGTAGCGCATGCCCGTGCCAATGAAGCGGTCGACGACGAGCAGACCAAGTTCCTTGTCCGCTTCGTATTTCACCGGATCGCTCTGCGCCGGGATTTCGATGATGACGTTGAAGTCTTGCGGAAGATCCTTGCCCGGGGGGACGTGATTGAAGCTCATGACGTTCTCGTGAGGGAAGTGAAAGGAAAGCGTCGGGCGGCCGAATCCAACGTATTGCGGCGGCCCCGGCATAAGCGCTGCGCGCCATTATAGCCGAGCGGCAAACGCGCACTTTGGCGGTGGCGCCTCGGCGATCGGCGCGATAATCGACGCTCGCTGCGTTTCGACTGACGGTTCGGACTTTACTTGGGAGCCTTGCATGGAGGAAGCGAAACACTTCGTCGGCGGTGAATGGATTACGCCGTCGAGCCGAGAAACCATCGATGTCGTCAACCCGTCGACGGGGCAGGTCTTCACGCGCATTGCGCGCGGCAACGCCGCCGATATCGACGCGGCAGTGAGCTGTGCGCGCGCGGCGTTCGAGGGGCCCTGGGGCTTGTTGAGCGCCGCCGAAAAGGGGCGCCTGTTGTACCGCCTCTCGGCGCTCGTCACGACCCATCGCGACGAGCTTGCCGAGCTCGAGGCCCGCGACACGGGCAAGCCGCTCAGAGAGGCCTGCGCGGATGCCGCCGCACTCGCGCGGTATTTCGAGTTCTATGCCGGCGCCGCGGACAAGCTGCACGGCGAGACGCTGCCCTATCAAAACGGCTACACGGTGCTTACCGTGCGCGAACCGCACGGCGTGACCGGGCACATCGTGCCGTGGAACTATCCGATGCAGATTTTCGGACGCAGCATCGCCGCGTCGCTCGCAGCCGGCAATGCCTGCGTCGTGAAGCCGGCGGAGGACGCCTGTTTGTCTGTCTTGCGCATGGCTTCGCTTGCCGCCGAAGCCGGTCTGCCCGCCGGCACGCTGAACGTGGTCACCGGTTATGGCGACGAGGCTGGCGCGGCGCTTGCGCGCCACCCGGGCGTCGACCATATTTCGTTCACCGGCTCTCCCGGGACCGGCGCGCTCGTCGCGCAAATGGCGGCCGAGCACTACGCGCCGGTGACGCTCGAGCTCGGCGGTAAATCGCCGCAGATCGTCTTTGCCGACGCCGATCTCGACGCGGCCATGCCGACGCTCATGTCGGCCATTCTCCAGAACGCGGGCCAGACCTGTTCCGCGGGTTCGCGCGTGCTGATCGAGCGCGCGATCTACGCGCCGCTCGTGGACCGCCTCGCCTGCGCATTCGATGCGCTGCGCGCGGGCCCGGGCCAGACCGAAGCCGATTGCGGCCCGCTCATCAACGCGAAGCAACAGCAGCGCGTCGCGGAATTCGTCGCACTTGCCAGGCGCGACGGCATCCGCGTCGCGGGACAAGGCTCGATCCTCTCGGGAGCCCATCCGAGCGGCTTTTATCAGCCGCCGACGCTGCTCGCCGACGTGCCTCGCACGCATCGCATCGCGCGCGAGGAAATCTTCGGACCCGTGCTCGCCGCCATGCCTTTCGAGGACGAAGCCGATGCCGTTGCCCTTGCCAACAGCACGCCGTACGGCCTCGTCGCGGGCATATGGACGCGCGACGGCGCGCGGCAATTCAGGCTCGCGCGCAGCATTCGCGCGGGTCAGGTCTTCATCAACAACTACGGCGCGGGCGGCGGAGTCGAACTGCCGTTCGGCGGCACGGGGCATTCGGGATTCGGGCGGGAAAAAGGCCTGGAAGCGCTGCACGGCTTTACGACGCTCAAGACGATCGCGATTCGTCACGGCTGAATCAAAGGCTGCGTTTCATCGTTTGTCCGGCGGCACGGCACAGAACGGCTTTCGTGCCGTGCCGTGCCTTCGCCCGACGCGCCTGGCGCTCCTCGAATTTGCCTCTTGCCTGCCGTGCGCCGTCGGAGCACTATCGCTCAAAACACAAAATCAGGAGACACGATGCGACTGACTGGCAAAACGGCTATCGTCACGGGCGGCGGCTCGGGCTTCGGCGAAGGAATCGCCAGGACATTCGCGCGCGAAGGCGCCAATGTCGTCGTCAACGATCTGAACGGTGCGGCCGCGGAGCGCGTCGCCAGCGAGATCGCGCTCGCGGGCGGCCGCGCGATCGCGGTGGCGGGCGACGTCGCCCGGCTCGCCGATTGGCAAACGCTGCGCGAGGCGGCGCTCGAAGACTTCAAGAGCGTGCAGATCGTCGTCAACAACGCGGGGACCACCCACCGCAACAAGCCTGTCCTCGATGTGACGGAAGCAGAGTTCGACCGCGTGCATGCGGTCAACGTGAAGAGCATCTTCTGGAGCGTGCAAGCGTTCGTGCCGTACTTCCGTCAGCAAGGCGGCGGCGTTTTCGTGAACATCGCCTCGACCGCCGGCGTGCGTCCGCGCCCCGGACTCGTCTGGTACAACGGGAGCAAGGGCGCCGTCATCGTCGCCAGCAAGTCGCTGGCTGCCGAGCTCGGCAGCGACCGCATCCGCGTGAACTGCGTGAATCCGGTGATCGGCGAGACCGCGTTGCTCTCCGAGTTCATGGGCATGGAAGACACGCCCGCCAACCGCCAACGTTTTTTGGCCGGCATTCCGCTGGGCCGGTTTTCGACGCCGCAGGATGTCGCGAACGCCGCGCTCTTTCTCGCATCCGACGAAGCCGAATTCATTACCGGCGTGTGCCTCGAAGTCGATGGCGGACGCTGCGTTTGATGTGCCCCGGGGCGGTTTCGCCCGCTCCGGCCGCTGGGTTGCATTTTTCACGTTTCGCTCTCGTATCGCCGCTCATTCCATACAACAAGTGCCTTGCACGGGACGGGCGTATGCACGCCCGCTTGCTGCCAACGCCTACTCCATTGGAGGAGACACATCATGAATCAACCTCGCGCGGGCCTGGACCCGCTCTCGACACCCGGTGACGCGCAATCGTCGAGCTTCGAAGAAGCGACTTACCGCAAAGTCTCGCTGCGCATTTTGCCGCTACTGCTGATCTGCTACCTCGTCGCGTATCTCGATCGGGTCAACGTCGGCTTCGCCAAGCTGCAGATGGCGACCGATCTGCATCTGAGCGACGCGGTCTACGGGCTCGGCGCAGGAATCTTCTTTCTCGGCTACTTCATTTTCGAAGTTCCGAGCAACCTGATCCTGCACCGTGTCGGCGCGCGGGTATGGATTGCGCGGATCATGATTACCTGGGGGCTCGTGTCCGTGTTGACGATGTTCGTCACCACGTCCGCCATGTTCTATGTCATGCGCTTCTTGCTGGGGCTCGCCGAAGCGGGATTCTTCCCCGGCATCATCCTCTACCTCACCTACTGGTACCCCGCCAACCGGCGCGGGCGCATGACGACCTGGTTCATGACGGCCGTGGCACTCTCGGGTGTGGTCGGCGGTCCGATCTCGGGCTACATCCTCAAGGCTTTTCACGGTGCGAACGGCTGGCACGGATGGCAATGGCTGTTTCTGCTCGAAGGCATACCGTCCATCGTTGCGGGCCTCGTCGTACTGGCTGCGCTCGACGATCGCATCGTTCACGCGCGCTGGCTGACGGACGACGAGAAACGATTGCTCGCACGCAACATCGAAGCGGAGGACACAGGCAAGGAAGATCTGAAACTCGGCGCCGTGCTGACGAGCCCGCGGGTGTGGCTCATGAGCTTCATTTATTTCTCTTTCGTGGTCGGACTCTACGGCGTGAGCTTCTGGCTGCCGACGATCATCAAGGCAACGGGCGTGACGGATTCGTTCATCATCGGGTTGCTTTCGGCGATTCCGTTCGCTGCCGCCGTCGTCGCGATGCTGCTCGTCGCGCGGAGCGCGGACAAGCGGCGCGAGCGGCGTTGGCATGTCGCATTGCCCGCGCTCGCCGGCGCGGTCGGGCTCGTCCTCTCGGTGACCTGGGCCCACCAGACGGCCCTGGCGATGGCGGCGCTCACGCTGGCAACGGCCGGCATCATTACGTCGCTGCCGCTTTTTTGGAGCTTGCCGACGGCGTTTCTCGCCGGCGCGGGTGCCGCAGCCGGCATCGCGATGGTCAATTCGATCGGCAATCTGGCCGGTTTTCTCGGTCCTTATGCGATGGGCTGGCTCAAACAGGCCACGGGCGTCAACGATATGGGCATGTATCTACTCGCCGCCTTCATGGTGCTCGGCGCACTCCTCGCGCTGAGCGTGCCGGCTCGGCTCGTGAACAAGTAGGGTCGACGATGCTCGCCGCCAGCGCCGTTCGCTGGCGGCCTATGCTTTTCGCCGGTATTACGCAGACATTCGGGCATCGCGGCATAGGCTGGAACCGTATCCAAAACGGTCCGCCGGAGGAAAAGGCCCCATGCCCGGAATCAGTAGAACGAGCCCCATCCACTCCCCGTCGGCGGAGCGACTCGGCAATGAAACGCCGACGCGAAGCCCCAACGGGTCCAACGACAGCGGCCGAGCATCCGGCGAGCGCCGGCGTCATGGCGTATTAGGCTTCCTCACGCGCCCGTTCCGGACAACGAACGCGGCGCCGCAAGCGCAAGGCAGCGTCGGCGCGGAATCGTCAGCGGGTCGTGATGCGCGCTCCACGCCGGCGACACCGCCGCGAGGCGCGGCCGCGGCACTTCGGCGGTTGGAGGCGCTGCCGCGCGGCCACGGGGAGGAAGTGATGGCGCGGCAAACGCCGCCCCGCGCGGGCGCGCGGGCGCCGAGCGGCTCGCGCCCGACCTCCGCGGCCCCAAGCGCCGCCACGCCGCCGCGGTTGGAACAACGCACACGCGCGCCAAACGCGGATGGCATCGTCGAACAACTTCGGAGTGCCGGGGTCGATCTCCGTCACGCGCATGAAACCGTATCCGGTTTGATCAACGGAGAGCCGCGGAACGTCGACGGCCGAACGATGCGCGTTTTGGTGCAACACTTTCCCAATATGGTGATGATCGGCCTCGATGAACGCGATCCACTTGCCGTTGCGCTTCGCGACGCGCTTGGCAGAGCGGCGCCCTCGTCACCGCGGGCGGCCCTTTCGCCCCCCCGTGCGCCGACAGGACCGCGACAGGGAGCGATGGGCGGCGGATTGCGAAGAACCCCCGCCCCGCCTCGTGCAGGCGAGGCGAACGCGCCGACACGGCAGGCCCGGTCCCACCGAGCGGATCTGCGACCGGCCAGTGCGGCTTTGGAGCGACTGGCCCGATCGGGTATCGACATGCAGCAAGTGCGCGACGCCCTGGAGAACACTCTAGTTTGGGGGCAGGACTTGCCCGCCCATGTCAGGAATGCACTGGAACGCGCCGGGATCGATACCCGCATCGAGGAGGGCGTCTCGCTCGTCGATCATCCCCTGATGCACGTGAGCAGAGCGATGCGCCTCATGGAGCACGCCCGGGGCAGCGCAGGCGCGCAGCGACAAGCAGCCGGAGGAACGCGGCCAGGCGCCGCTACGCCATCCCGAGGCTCACCGCGCGGATCGACACCCGAGGCAAGCGATATCGTTCGGCAATTGCAAAGCGCAGGGGTCGACCTGACTGAAGCGCACGGCGTCGTCTCCGCGTTGATCGACGGGGACCCAGCGCGTGTGAACCGGCGAATGATGCCTGTATTGCGATCGCATTTCCCCAACATGCACGAAATCGGACTGCTGGGGAATCTGCCGCTCGCTAATGCGCTCCGTGAAGCGCTGGGTCCGAACTCGGCTTCGTCCTCCGGGACGACCGGTCAACCGGCCACGCCGGCTTCGCGTCCCGTCGAGGCCGATCGCACACGGCGCGCCGCACCGGACAGCGCGTTGGAGATGCCGGCTCGGAGCGACGCGGAGGACAACGGTCAATACGCCTTTCGAATCCACACGCGGAACCCGGGGGCATCGGCCGAAGAGATCGCATCGGCGGTTGTCCGTGCCGGAGGCGGGTCTCGGCGAGCCACGATCGCCGAGCTCAAAGCGCACATCGCGACCTATGAGAAGATCGTCGCGACGTTCGATCGGTTGCGGCCCATTTCCAGGGCCGATGCCGAGCGCCATGAGTTCAAGGATGCGGCCATCTACAACCAGGAAGGCGACGGGGAGTTCAGCAAGGACAACGCGTCGGTCGGTCTTTTCGGCGAAGAACTGTCCTTGAACAACCCGGCTCAGAAAGTGATCGGATTGGCCACAGTCGCATCGGACCCGTCGCGCGGCTTCGACACAAGGGTCAACAAGGGAGTCGAGTTCATGGACATGAAGGAGCTGGCCAAGTATCTCGTCAGCAATCCCAAACATCCGATGACCAACGCGAAGCTCGATGCCGACAACATCGCGGACTTCGCCTTCAGAGTGTCTTGAGTCGCCCCCCCGGAGCACGCTTTCGAGGCGTGCCCCGACGGCCGTCAGACGACCTTCATCGCCAGCGCACTCGCACGATAGTGTTCGCCGGCCCGACCCGTATCGCCGAGCTGTTCGAATAACCGTGCAAGCGCACGATGGGTGCGGATCACGAGGGCGTCGTTATCGTCGGCGAGCCTGAGCGCCGATTCCAGGAACGACTGCGCCTTGCCCCACAATTGCTGGTGCAGGCACAGGCGCCCCAGCGCGAACAGCAGATCCGGATCCTCGGGGCGCGTTTTGCGCCAAGCCTCGGCCTTTTGGATCAACGGCAGCGCTTCGCCGGGTAATGCCGTCTCCGGATAGCGGCGCAGCAACCGGGCATCCCAGTTGTGCTGCAACGCCTCCTCGACGATCCGGCGAGCCTCGTCGTGCCGACTCAGTGCGATCAGCAGCTCAGCCGCGAGATCGGCGAGCCGCGGCGAGTGCCGTTCGACGGGTGCCAGCGAATGCCAAAGCGTCAACAGCGCTTCGGCATCGTGCCGCCGATCGCGTAGCAGGTTTTCCGCGGCCTGCTGACGCAACCTGACCGCGACGGCCGGATGGATGGCCTCGCGCTTTTCGAGCGTCTTCACGAGCTTGAGGACCTCGCCCCAATTCTTGAGCTGCTGCTGCGCGCGCAGTGCAATCTGCTGCGCATGAATACGCCGGGCTCCTTGCGATTGCATCTCCGTCAGCGCCGCCAGCGCGCCTTCGGGATCGCGGCCATCGGCGCGCATGTCCGCGCTGGCCATGAGCCGGGCGTCCTGCCAATCCGGCGCATCGATGGCCCCGAGCCACTCGTCGCGTCGCATGTACTCGCGCATGCGATGCGCTGCCACCGCCGCGACGAGTCCTGCCGCGCCCTTGTTCGACTGGCTCGCAAGCGCCTCGCGCGCTGCCTTCTCGGCTCGCGAGAAGCGCCCCGCGTACAGATTGCCGATGGCTTCGCGCAGCGCCGAATGCGCCTTGGCCTCTCTCGCGCGCGCCCGGTAAGCGGCGACGCGGCGCGGCATTTGCCAGATGTTGCGCACCATGCGCGTGAGCGCGTAAAGCAGCGCGAACAGCACCACGATGCCGACCACGAAGAGATTCAGCGAAATGTCGACGCGATACGGTGGATAGACGAGCAGCACCTGCCCCGCATCGAAGTGCCCCACTGTCGCAAGCGCGGCCGCGAGCGCGAAAAGCAGTGCGAGCCACAAGAGTCCCCTGAGTGCCATGGTTACCCCCGGCTCTTGGTGTTGTGCACGGCTTGCAAGCTCGTGTTGATGTTCGGCGTCTCGACCGATGCCGCACCGGCACCCACCTCCTTGAGAAGCGCGCGCACGGACTGCACGCGTCTTGCGCCGCCATCGAAGTAGCGGGCGAGCGCGGCATCGGCGGCCTGCAGGTCGGACCTCAGCGTCGTCTGGTTGCGCGAGAGCAGCGCGAGCCGCGCCGACAACAGCCGCAGCTTCACGTTTTCGCGGATGTATTCGCCCTGTTCGGGCGTATTGAGCATCGCGTCGGCATTGTCGATACGGCGGACCTGCACGAGCCCCTTGAGTTCCACGCCGACGGCCGAAGACACCTCGCGCCACCAGACCTTCCAGCGAGGCTCGCCGGCCGCGGCCGCGCTTGCGCCAGCCGCGGCCGGTACGCTGCTCGCCGGTGCGGGACGGGGCACGCGCGCCTCGCCCAGCAGCGGCAACGAGTCGACCTGCGAGATCGCGTCATCGAGTTTGATCGCCAGGCCCGTCAAATCGACCGAAGGGGTCGCCTTCAGCTTGTCGATGTCCTGCGCGATCGCGCGGCGCATCAGCATCGCCTGCGGGCTCGCGAGCGCTGCCAGCCGCGTGTCCGCGCTTTGCAGCGCAAAGAGGGCGAGCTGCGTGTTGCCGGTCAGTTGCAGTTGTTCGCTCGCGCTCGAGAGCATCTGCTCGACTTCGGCGAAGGTCCAGTCGTCGCGGTTGCGCGCCAGATCCTCGTACTGCTTTTGCAGCGCCTGCTGAGCCGTTTGCGCATCGGCGAGCTTGCCTTGCAGTTGCGCGAACTGCGCATCGACCTGATGAACGGTGGCGAGCGCCTGATCGATCTTCACGCGCAGCTCGGCCGCTTGAGCGTCGATCGCCTGCTGCCGTGCCGCGACGCGCGCATCGAGGCGGTCCACCTTGCGATTGAGCGCGTATGCGCCGATGCCGGTCGCGCAGGCCACCGCCAACACGACGATCAAGAGAAGCAACACCCCGCCGCCCCGGCGGCGCTTCGGCTCGTCATAGACGAACGCGCCGGACTGCGGCTGGTTGAAGGCCGCATGCTCGGCGGGGTTCGGGGAATCCTGGTTCGAGTCAGTCATGCGCAATGGAGCCGAAAAAGAGGCCGAAGCCGGTTGATCGAAGGATGCGCGAGACGATGCCGAAATGGCGCGCAAGGCCGCAGCGATGCGTTCATCGCCGGGGCCGGATTGCGTAATCCTATCAAAACCCAATGCCCGCGCCGTCTCGGCGATGCGCGGATGGGGAGCGACGAGCGGAGCATGCCTGAGCGCGCTGAATTCGGCAGCCGGTAATTGCGCTCGGGCCATCGTCTCGAGGTTGCGCAAGCCTTCGGAACTCGTCACGAGCCAGGCATGCGGCACGCCCGCCAACAATGCGCGCGCGCGCGACCATGCATCGGGGCTCGCTTGCGGCACGCGGCGTCGGTAGGCGGCCACGGCCCGAACGTTCGCGCCCGCCTCGCGCAAGCGCTCGGCGAGCCATTCGCGGCCACCATCGCCGCGCACGATCAGCACATCCTTGGCGGCCAGGCCGCCTTCGCCGAACCTCGCCTCGAGCGCGGCCCAGAGCGATTCGGAATCGAACCGCTGGCTCGCGGCGTCATCGCCGTTGCCGTTGCCGGCCCCGTTGACGCGCGCCTCGCGTGCATCGGCGCCCGCGGGACAGATCACTTCGATCGCGGGTGGCGCGAGACCATGCCGCGCCAGCGCGGCGACGCTACCCGGCCCAATGGCCGCGGCAGGCACGGCCTTCGGCCACGGCAGGCTCAGCTCGGCAAGCCCGTGGTCGATCGCATTCGGCGAAACGAAGACGACCAGCGCATAGCGCTCGAGCGTTGCCAGCGCATCGCGCAGCGGCAGCGGGTCCTCGACGGGCGCAATTTCGATCAGCGGAAATTCGAATACGTCCATGCCGTCTCGCGCCAGCCGCGCAGCAAGCGCGGCCGACTGCCCGGCCGGGCGCGTGAGAACGGCAGTAAACGAGCGAGCTTCACGGGCACGATCGCCGCCGGCCGGGCGGCCACCGCCCTGCGGATCGGAAACGGAGTCGGCCATCGGAGCGGCGCGCGGGCTCAAACGGCAGACTCGCCGCCGCTTTGCGCCGCCAGCGCCGCGATGATCTCACGCGCACCTTGTAAGGCGAGCGCCTCAGCGAGCCGGCGTCCGAGCGCCAGTGCCTCGGCATCGCTCGCGACCGGCGCGACGACCTCGGCCGAGGCTATGCGGGAGCCATCCGGCATCGACACGCGGCCCGCGAGATGCAGGTTGCCGGCGCCACCCCAGTGGCCATGCGCCGCAAGCGGCACGTCGCAACTGCCGCCCAGGTTGCGCGATACGGCCCGCTCAGCCTGCACGGCGAGCGCCGTCGGCCGGTGATCGAGCGGCGCGAGCCAGGCGGCAAGGTCGGCCCGATCGGCACGCACCTCGATGGCCAGCGCGCCCTGCCCGGCCAACGGTAGGCTCTCGTCCGTCTCGATCAGTGCGCGGATACGCGCGCCGAGCCCGAGCCGCTTCAAACCGGCCGCGGCCAGAATGATGGCTGCATACTGGCCGCGGTCGAGCTTCCCGAGCCGCGTGTCGAGATTGCCGCGCAACGGCTCGACCACCAGATGGGGATAGCGCAGACGCAGCATGGCTTCGCGCCGCAGACTCGCGGTGCCGACCACGCTGCCGGGCGGCAGCGCGGCCAGGCTCGCGTAGTCGTTCGAAATGAAAGCATCGCGCGCATCCTCGCGCTCCATGACGGCAGCCAGCGCAAAGCCCTCGGGCAGATCCATCGGCACGTCCTTGAGCGAATGGACCGCCAGATCGGCCCGGCCGTCGGCCAGCGCGGTCTCCAGTTCCTTCACGAAAAGCCCTTTGCCGCCGATCTTCGAGAGCGTGCGATCGAGAATCCGATCGCCTTGCGTCGTCATTCCGAGAATTCGTAGCTCGCAAGATGGATATAATTTGTGCAGCGCATCGCGCACATGCTCGGCCTGCCACATCGCGAGACGGCTCTCGCGCGAGGCAATGACGAGTGTGGCGGGCGATGCGGGGAAATGCGTCTCGGAATTCATTGATCGGTATTTCGAATGACGGGATCGAACATCGAAGAATGGTAGCACGCACGCCTTGCCCCATTTTTCGCGCCGGCCGGGAAGCGGCCGCGCTCCACGGCGCGGCGCCCGGCATCGGGATGTGCGTTGCGCCACAAGCGCACGCCGCGAAGGCTCGGGCGCCGTTTTATCAGTTTTGCTGTCATGGGTCTCGTTTGGTATGACGAGACCGCCACTCCATCGACTCTAGCTTCACTGAGGACATCACCGTGACGTCTAACGGACCGGCACACGCCGCCCGCCCCAACGAGGCATTGCACCCCACACCCGCGGACGCCCCAGGCGCCGCCACGCCGCCCGCGTCCGGCGCCCCCGGCGGGCGCGACGACAAGGACCAGCCGCTCTTTCAGGACATTCGCTACCTCGGCCGCCTGCTCGGCGACGTCGTGCGCGAACAGGAGGGCGACGCTGTATTCGACGTCGTCGAAACGATTCGCCAGAACGCCGTCAAGTTCCGGCGCGAGGACGATCACGGCGCCGCACTGGCGCTCGAAAAGCAGTTGCGCGCGCTCACGCCCGAACAGACCGTGAGTGTCGTGCGGGCGTTCAGCTACTTCTCGCATCTGGCAAACATCGCCGAAGACCGCCATCACAACCGGCGCCGCCGCATTCACGCGCTCGCCGGATCGGCTCCGCAGGCCGGCACCGTCGCCTACGCGCTGGAGCGTTTCACGCGCTCGGGCAACATCGACGCCGACATGCTCAAGCGTTTTTTCGATGACGCGCTGATCGTACCCGTGCTCACGGCACACCCGACCGAAGTGCAGCGCAAGAGCATTCTCGATGCGCAGCACGATATCGCGCGGCTGCTGGCCGAGCGCGATCAACCGCTCACCGAGCGCGAGCGCGCGCAAAACGAAGCGCTGCTGCGGGCCCGCGTCTCGGCGCTCTGGCAAACGCGCATGCTGCGCGATTCGCGACTCACCGTCGCCGATGAAATCGAAAACGCGCTGTCGTATTACCGCGCGACGTTCCTGCGAGAAATACCGGCGCTCTACACCGATATCGAGGAGGCGATCGGCGACCGATACGCGCTCGACAAGCGACTACCCGCCTTTTTCCAGATGGGCAGCTGGATCGGCGGCGATCGCGACGGCAACCCGAATGTCACGGCCGAAACGCTCGAGCATGCCCTCGCGCGCCAGGCCACGGTCATCTTCGAGCACTATCTCGAGGAAGTGCATGCGCTCGGTGCCGAGCTCTCGGTGTCCAATATGCTCTCCGGTTGCAGCGAGGCACTGAAGACGCTCGCCCAGGCTTCACCGGATCAATCGCCGCATCGCGTGGACGAACCGTATCGCCGCGCGTTGATCGGCGTTTATACGCGGCTTGCCGCGAGCGTGCGCGTGCGGCTCGGCGAAGGCACGGTGCCGCTGCGCAGCGCCGGCCACGGCGCGCCGCCCGTGCGTGCGACGCCCTATGCCGGTGCCACCGAGTTCGTGCGCGATCTGAACGTACTCGTCGAATCGCTCGAAGCGCATCACGGCGGCACGCTGATCGCGCCGAGGCTCGCGCCGCTCGTGCGCTCGGCCGAAGTATTCGGCTTTCACCTGGCGAGCATCGACTTGCGCCAGAGCTCCGATGTGCACGAAGCGGTCATTGCCGAGCTGTTCAAACGCGCGGGCGTACACGACGACTATGCCTCGCTGCCCGAAGCCGACAAGCTGCGGCTGCTGCTGACCGAGCTCGAACAGCCGCGCCTGTTGCGCTCTCCGTATCTCGAGTATTCGCAGCTCGTGCGCAGCGAACTGGGCGTGCTCGAAACGGCGCGTGTCATGCGCGAGCGGTTCGGCAAGCGCGCCGTGCGCAACTACATCATTTCGCATACCGAGACCGTCAGCGACCTCGTCGAGGTGCTGCTGCTCCAGAAGGAGACTGGACTGCTCGAAGGCACGCTTGCGGCCACGCACGCGAGCGCGCGTAACGGGCTCATGGTCATTCCGCTGTTCGAGACGATCGCCGACTTGCGCAACGCGCCCGTCATCATGCGCGAGTACTTCGCGCTTCCGGGGCTCGATGCGCTCATCGCGCATCAAGGCAGCGAGCAGGAGGTCATGCTGGGCTATTCGGACAGCAACAAGGACGGCGGGTTCTTGACCTCGAACTGGGAGCTTTATCGTGCCGAGCTCGCGCTCGTCGCGCTGTTCAAGGAACGCGGCGTCAGGCTGCGGCTCTTTCACGGCCGCGGCGGCACCGTGGGCCGCGGGGGCGGGCCGACCTACCAGGCGATTCTTTCGCAGCCGCCCGGCACGGTCGACGGCCAGATCCGCCTGACCGAGCAAGGCGAGGTGATCGGCAGCAAATTCGCGAACCCCGAGATCGGCCGCCGCAATCTCGAAACGGTCGTCGCGGCGACGCTCGAGGCCTCGCTGCTGCCGCACGGCGACGCGCCCGCGAGTCTGCCCGAGAGCGAACAGACGATGCAGACCCTCTCCGATGCGGCGATGGCCGCGTACCGCGCGCTCGTCTACGAGACGCCCGGCTTCACCGACTATTTCTTCCAGGCCACGCCCATCGTCGAGATCGCCGAGCTGAACATCGGCAGCCGCCCGGCCTCGCGCAAGCTGCAAGATCCGCAGCACCGCCGCATCGAGGACTTGCGCGCCATCCCCTGGGGCTTCTCCTGGGGCCAGTGCCGGCTGCTGCTCACGGGCTGGTACGGCTTCGGCAGCGCCGTCCAGGCCCATATCGCCGGCGCTGCAAGCGAAGCGGAGCGAGCGCAGCGCCTCTCGACGCTCCAGAAAATGTACAAGAGCTGGCCCTTTTTCTCGACGCTGATCTCGAACATGGACATGGTGCTGGCCAAGACGGACCTCGCCGTTGCGTCGCGCTATGCGCAGCTCGTCGAAGACAAGAAGCTGCGCCAGCAGGTATTTTCACGGATCGTCGCCGAGTGGGAGCGCACCACCGAGGCGCTCGCGCAGATCACCGGGAAAGAACAACGCCTTTCCGATAATCCGCTGCTTGCGCGCTCGATCAAGAACCGCTTCCCTTATCTCGATCCGCTCAACCACCTGCAAGTCGAGCTGCTCAAGCGCCATCGCGCCGGCGATACCAATGCGCGGTTGCGGCGCGGCATTCACCTGACCATCAACGGAATCGCCGCAGGCTTGCGCAATACGGGCTGAGTGCCCGGGCGAAAATCGTTCTTCACCGTCCGTCGGGGCCGTGCGCGCAAGCCACGGCCCTTTTTCATTGCCAACGGCGCCCCCGGTTGACGGACCGGTCTACCTCTCAGGCCCCGATTTACAAGGCTCGGCGCATTAAAGTTCGCCCCGGTTTCGGTCGATAAAAATGTCGAAGCCAACTGATCGCCACCATGAGCCACGCCCCCCGGATTCCATCGTCGAGCGCGCAAACGAGCCGCACGTCGCGCGTCAATCGCGCGGCGGCGCTGGGACTCGTCTTCGCGCTGTGGCTCGCGCTAGGTGCGTTCTCGGCCTGGAACCTCAATGCCGAGCGCCAGAACGAGCGCTTGCAGACCGAGGCGCTCGCGAGCGCGCTGGCCTCGCATACGACCCGGGTGTTGCGCGAGGCGAATCAGGTCGCCGATGTCGTCACATGGCTCGTGAAGCGCGACGGACCCGAACTCGCGCTGGAAGACTACGTCCACTCGGGCCTCGTCGATCTCGACGTGTTCACCCAGGTGGCCGTCATCGACAAGCACGGCATTCTGCGTGCTTCGACGTTTCACGGCTTCGTGCCGATGGACCACACGGATCGCGACTACTACCGCGTCCACATGGACGACCCCAGCGCACGCCTGTTCATCAGCAAGCCCGTCATCGATCGCGTGAGCGGCGAACGTTCGGTCCAGCTGTCACGCCGCATCAACGATCCGCAGGGACGATTCGTCGGCGTGGTCGTGGTGTCCGTGCCGCCGTCGGTCTTCACGGAGCTGCTCGAATCGGAGCGCATCGGGCGCGACGGCCTCTTTGCGGTCATCGGCACGAACGATTATGTGCTGCGCGCCCGCCGCACAGGCACGCACTACAACTTCGACACGAGCTGGCCGATCCCGCCGCGCTCGCCGTTGCGCGTCGCGCTCGCGCGAGCGTTGCGCGGCACGTTCGAAGCGGCCAGCTTCTACGACGGCGTGCAGCGCACGATCAGCTACGAGCGTCTCGAGGACTATCCCGTCGTGGCGATGGTCGGGTTTTCGAACGCCGAATATCTGCAAGCGTTTCGGCAGCGCACGACAGCGCTCGTCGCCGCGGGTATCGTCCTGACGCTGCTGATCCTCGGCGCCGCGCTCGTTCAGGGGCGGCTCGCCAAGCGCCTCGAAGCGTCGTCGGCACGCGAGAGCGAAGCGCTCGCGCGCACGCGCGACGAAGTCGAGCGCGCCGAAGCGCTCTTCAAAGCGATCCCCGATGCAGCGGTCGGCTTTTCCGCCGAGGGCCGCATCGATGGCCACAATCCTCACTTTCTCGCGCTCGTCGGCTGGACGGGCGACGACGCGGTCAACGCCACGCCGGCCGATGTCGCCCGCGCATTTTTCCGCGACGACCTCGAGCAGGAGGGCGCGGCCGAGGCTGAGCGCCTGGCGGCCGTGCTGGCCGGCGACGCGACGCTCGGCAACGCGCAAAGCGCGATCTTCCGCCTCGAAACGCCGGTGCCGGCCGTCTTCGAAGTGCGCGTCGAAAAACGCGGTACGGCATCGGCGGGGGTGGTCGCGCTGATTCGCGACGTGAGCCGCGAGCGGGCCAGCGAGGAAGCGCTCAAGAACAGCGAAGCGCGCTATCGGCAGTTGATCGAACTGTCGCCCTACGCGGTCTTGCTCATTCAAGAGCAAACGATTGCGTTCGCCAATCCGAAGGCGCTTCAGACGCTCGGCGCCTATTCCGCCGCGCAAATACGCGGGCTTTCGCTGATGGAGTTCCTGCGTCCCGACAGCCGCGCGACGATCGAGGAACGCATGCTGCGTTTGTCGCGCTCGCGCATCGCTTCGCCCGCGCGCGAAGCGAATTGGCTGCGACTCGACGGCAGCACGTTCATCGGCGAAATGACGGCGGTACCGTACGAAGTGGACGGCGCCTGGGGTGCGCTGGTCATGCTGCAGGACATCACGAGCCGCAAGGAAGCCGAAACGCAGCGCGACCGTTTCTTCGATCTCTCACTCGACCTCATCTGCCTCACCGACGCGAACCCGGCGGGCTACTTCAAACGGGTCAATCCAGCCTTCACGAAGGTGCTCGGCTGGTCGAGCGAGGCGTTGCTGTCGCGGCCTTTCATCGAATTCGTACACCCCGACGATCGGGCCGCGACGGTCGCCGAAATCGAGCGCCGCGCGCCGGGCGAGCCGATCGAGAATGTCGAAAACCGCTACCTGTGCCAGGACGGCAGCGTACGCTGGCTCGCGTGGAAAGCCATCCAACTCGACGGGCTCATCTATGCGACTGCGCGCGATGTCACCGAAAGCCGGCTGGCCACGCAGCAACTCGAACAGGCGCGTGCCGAGGCCGAGGCCGCCTCACGTGCGAAGAGCGCCTTCCTCGCGGCGATGAGCCACGAAATCCGTACGCCGATGAACGGCGTGATCGGCATGACCGAGGTCCTTGCGCAAACGGGGCTTACCGCCGATCAGGGCGACATGATCACGACGATTCGCGAATCGGCGAATGCGCTGCTGACGCTCATCGACGATATCCTCGACTTTTCGAAGATCGAGGCGGGACGTTTGCATATCGAGTTCGTGCCGGTTTGCCTCGCCCATCTGACCGACGGGCTGTGCCAGTCGCTCACACCAGTGGCCGAGCGCGCAGGCGTCAAACTGTCGAAATTCGTCGCGCCCGATCTCCCCCGAGCCGTACTGTCGGACGACACACGGCTGCGGCAAGTGCTCAACAACCTCGTCGGCAACGCGATCAAGTTCTCGGGCGGACGGCCCGACACACCGGGCAGCGTGTCCGTGCGCGTCACCGCCACGCCGCTCGAATCGGGACGCGTCGAAGTCGCGTTCGCCATCGCCGACAACGGCATCGGCATCTCGGCGGAGACCTTACCGAAGCTGTTCAAGCCGTTCACGCAAGCCGAAGCGTCGACCACGCGCCGCTTCGGCGGGACGGGACTCGGCCTCGCGATCTGCCGCCGGCTCGTCGATCTCATGGGCGGGACCGTGACCGTCGACAGCACCGTCGGCGCGGGCTCCACATTCACGGTACGGCTGCCCTTCGATGTCGAAACGGAGGCCGTCTCCGTCAGCCGCTTTGGCGTGCACGCCACGGCACAGGGGCGCGACCCGGCCCGCATCGAGCGTTCTGGCCCGGTGTTATCGGTCGCACAGGCGCGCGAGCAAGGCCGGCTGATCCTCGTCGCCGAGGACGATGCGATCAATCAGAAAGTGATCCTGCGCCAGCTCGGCTTGCTGGGACATGTGGCCGAGATCGCGAGCGATGGCCAGGAAGCGCTCGCGCTGTGGCGGGCGCATCGCTACGCGCTGCTGCTGACCGATCTGCACATGCCCGAAATGGACGGCTACGAACTCGTCGAGACGATCCGCCGCGAAGAGCCGCCCGGCACACGGCTCGCGATCGTCGCCTTGACGGCCAACGCCGTGCAGGGCGAAGCGGCGCGCGTCCAGGCGGTCGGGATGGACGGGTATCTCACCAAGCCGCTTCAGCTCAACCGGCTGCAGGCCGTCCTCGAAGCGCACTTTCGCGCACCCGACGCCATGGTGCCGATGACCGCGCCCATTGCGGAGTCTCAAGCGCATACGACCGCGCAAACAGCGGCGGCCGTCGATGTCGAGATACTGAAGGGCATCGTGGGCGACGATCCGGACATCGTGCGTGAATTGCTGTCGGACTATCAGCAATCCGTCGGCAAGCTGGCCGCCGAGTTGCGCACGCACTGCGACGCCGGACGCGGACGCGAAGCCGGCGCGATCGCCCACAAGCTCAAATCGTCGTCGCGCTCGGTAGGCGCGATGGCGCTCGGCGATCTGTGCGCCGAACTCGAAAACGCCGGCAAGGCGGGCGATCTCGCGACGCTTGCCAACTGGGCGAATCAATTCGATACGGCACTCGCGGCCGTGGAAGACACGCTCGAGCACCTGCTCGCGGCAGAACTGAAATAAATGAATCGATAGGGGCTCAACGATGTTCAACGAAGCCGATCTCTCTTGCGAACACGCCTCGATTCTCGTGGCGTCCGAAGCCGTCGCCGACGCGGAGCTGGTCGGAAAACTGCTTGCCGACGACTTCGGCACCGTGCGTTTGTCCGTCAAACCGGAATCCGCCGTTGCCGACTTCGAAACGCACCGCCCGGCCGTGCTCGTGCTCGCGTTCGATACGATCGAAGCCGCGCAGCGTTATTACCTCGGGCTCTACCGGCTCGGCACGACAGTGCACACGGTGCCGCATCGCACCGTGCTGCTCTGCAATTCCCGCGATCTCCGCACCGCTTACGAACTGTGCCGCAAGGAACACTTCGACGATTACGTGCTGTTCTGGCCGGCCACGAACGATGCGCCGCGCATTCGCATGTCCGTGCATCAGGTGCTGCGGCTCATGCGCACGGAAAACCGCGCCGGCGAGTCGTGGCTGCGCGCGGCTCCCGGCCAGCCCGCCACTGCCCGCTCCGTGCGGGCGACGGCTCGCGCCGCTGTCGCGCCAGCGCCCCAGGCCAGTGCCCAACCGGCTGCCGCCGCACCGCGCGCGGGCGGGTTCTTCGAGGAGGCGCAGCACGCAAGCCCCATCGCTGCCGGCGCCGCCCCCGAGGCAGTGCCTGCGAAGCCCGACGCGAGCCCCGCGCCGCAACCGGATCGGCCCAAAGTCCTCATCGTCGAAGACGACGAATTCCAGCAAAAGCTGCTCGCACGGCTGCTCTCCGGGCAGAACCTGCAGCTGGCGTTCGCGGGCACGGGCGCCGAAGCGCAATCGCTGATGTGGGAGATGAAACCCGATCTCGTGCTGATGGACGTCGGCCTGCCCGATACGAGCGGTGTCGAGGCGACGCGCGCGATCAAAGCGATCGCGCAATTCGCGCACGTGCCGATCGTCATGGTGACCGGCCACAGCGAACGCGCCATCGTCGTCGAAAGCCTGAAGGCAGGCGCCGTCGATTTCCTCGTGAAGCCTTTCGATCGCAATACGCTGGTCGACAAGCTGCGCCTTTTCCTGTCCGTAACGGCAATGTCATGACAGTCGCGCGCGGCGCGGTCCACGCGCCGCCTGCCTCACTCATTCATTGATTCATTGATAACGGTGAACTGCATGACTCAACCCACCAAGCAACGCAAGATCCTGGTGGTCGACGACGAGCCTTTCGTTCTGAAGGTGCTCGTGCGCCAACTCACGCAGCTCGGCTACGAGGCGATACTGCCGTACGAGCACGCGCAAGACGCGCTGGCCGCGCTCGAAGCCGAGGACCATGAGATCGACGTCGTCTTCACGGACTTGCAGATGCCCGAGATGGATGGCGTCGAGTTCCTGCGCCAGCTCGTGGCGCGCGGCTACGATGGACAAGTCGTGCTCGTGAGCGGCGAAGATCTGCGCGTACTGAAGAGTGCGGAAAAGCTGGCTTACTCGCGCGGGCTGCGCGTGCTGGGCTCCCTCGCGAAGCCGGCCACGCGCGAGCAATTGCAGCAGCGCCTCGCGACCGATGCGCCGAATACCGCGGCCAACGCGAGCGATGCGCCCAGCTACTCGCCCGATGAATTGCGCGCGGCCATTGCAGCGGGGCAGATCGTGATGTGCTATCAACCGCAGGCCGCGTTCGCAACGGGAGAAGTGGCCGGCGTCGAGGCACTCGTCGCATGGCAGCACCCGCGCGATGGCCTCGTGCTCGTCGGACGCTTTCTCAAGATGGCCGAGCAGCATGGCATCGTGGACGATGTCACGCGGGGCCTGCTCCCAGCTTTGTTAGAACAAGCACGGCAATGGCACGCGCTCGGCCCCGATTTCCGGCTCGGGATCAACCTGTCGACGGACGATCTCGCCTCGCTCGATTTTCCCGATTTCATCGTCGACGCCGCCCATGCCGCAGACTTCCCGCTTTCGCGGCTCGTGCTCGAGATCACCGAAACGCGCATCCAGCGCAACCGCCTCATCTCGCTCGATGTCCTCACGCGTTTGCGCTTGAAGCGCATCAGTCTGCTGATCGACGATTTCGGCACCGGCGACGCGGCGCTCGCCCATCTGCGCGACATTCCGTTCGACGAACTGAAGCTCGAGCGCAGCTTCGTGCACGGCGCGAGCCGCGATTCGTCGCTCGGCGCAATCGTCAAGGCCACGCTTTCACTCGCGCGCCAGCTCAACATGCGCACCGTGGCGCAAGGTATCGACGACCTCGAGGACTGGAAGGCGATGCGCGACATGGGCTGCGAGGTCGCACAGGGCGCGTTCGTCGGTGCGCCGATGCCAGCGGCGCAACTGGCCGGCTGGCACGAGGCGTGGACGCAACGTTATGCGTCGATGATGTAGGCCTCCCGCTTTAGGCCGAACGCGCGGTCCCGTGAGCGTCGTTCATCGCGCGTCGATCATGAGGACATCGATCTCGAACGAGTCGTCCTCGGCAACGGCGAAGTACTCGCGCACTTCGTCGGGTGCCGCGCGCCAAAGCGAGCGGATCCCCGCCACGCGCTCCGCGGGTGTGCGCATGCGCGCCACCCATTCGTCGAACTGCATGGGCAGCCTCCAGCGCTCGCGCACATGCGCTTCGAAGCCCGCCCGTTCGAAAAAGGTCAACCATTCGTCGGCACGGTAATCGCGGATGTGGGACGTGTCCCGCAGGAGCTCGACACTCTGCACGTAAGTGTCGAGCAACGGATGGTCGGCACCGGCCACGTCGACGAAGATCGCCCGCGCGCCCGGCTTCAAAACGCGGCGCACCTCGGCGAGGGCGGCCGGCACGTCGTGCCAATGATGGGCACTGAACCGGCTCAAGACCCAATCGAACGACGCATCGGCGAACGGCAGCGCTTCGGCGGCGCCTTGCTGAGTCCGGATATTGTCGAATCCGCGCTCGTGAGCGGCTGCGGCGACCGTCTCGAGCATCTGGGCCGAAAGATCGTAGGCGGTCACCGTGGCCGCATGGGGCGCCACCGCAAAGCTTACATGGCCCGCACCGCAGCCCAGATCGAGCACGCTGCCGCCCGGGGCCGCGGCGAGCTCGCCGGCCAGTGTCCGCAGATCGGCGCCGCTCGCGTGAGATTGACTGACGAGATAGGCGGCAGCGGTCGAGCCGAATGCATCGGCAACCTGTTCGCGGTGTTTCATTGCGGCAACTCCTTCGAAGAGTAAAAGACGGATCGGACGAATCCGGCGACGACGCCCGCACGGCCGGCAACATCACGTGCACAGCCCCGAGGCGTCACATCTGACGCTACAATACGGTTGCCTCGGTACCGGTACAAGGCAAGCGATTATCCTGGTATCCGATCCACCCGGCTTGGCCCAGGCTGCCCGCTCGGGAACTGTCCGCGGGGCTCTACACGTTATGCATCACGAGCTGGCCCGGCAGCCGGCCTCGCGCCCAATCTTGTACATGAATCGAAGATGGCCAATACGAACGATCGACCGCCGGCTTCGCGCCCCATCCCGTCATCGGCATCGTCGGCCGCTGCCGATGCGGGGCCGCTCGGCGAAACACCGGCACGCGCGCTCGGAGATTTCATCCGCGCCCATCGGGAGCGTCTTTCTCCTCAGGCCGTGGGGCTGCCACCGGGCCCGCGTCGCCGCACACCGGGGCTGCGGCGCGAGGAAGTTGCTCAACTGTGCGGCGTGAGTCCCACTTGGTACACCTGGATCGAGCAAGGGCGGTCGGTCTCGGCATCCCCCGATGCGCTCGCACGCATAGCGGCAGCCTTGCAGCTCACGCGGGCGGAGCGCGCCTACCTTTTCGAGTTGGCGGGGGAACGCGACCCGTCGGAACCCGCGCCGGCCGCGGCGGACGCCCCCACCGCGCTGCTGGCGACGGTACGCCATCTCGATACGCCTGCTTATGTGCTCGATCGGCAATGGAATGCGCTGGCGTGGAACGCGCCGGCGGCCGCGCTGTTCGTCGGCTGGCTCGATGGCGCGCCGCAAGACCCCACGCGCGAGCGCAACTTGCTGCGTTTCACGTTCACTGTGCCTGCGGCGCGCACGTTCATCGTCGATTGGGAAACGCGCGCGCGGCGCCTCGTCGCGCAGTTCCGCGCCGATTCGATCCGGCATCTGAACGACGCGCCGACACGGGCCCTCATCGATGGGCTCGTTGCCGAAAGCGAGGACTTCGCGCGGTTTTGGGCGTCGCAGGATGTCGGCGAACGCGAAGTCGGCAGGCGTGAATTCGATCATCCCGATGCGGGTCGCGTCGTCTACGAACAAATCACGTTCAAGCCCGCGCATCGGGAGGATTTGCTGCTTGTGGTGCTCGTGCGGGACTGAGGCTTACGGCGCGGGTCGGGGCTCACACCGTTCTCGCGAGGTCGTTGAGCAAGAGTCCAGCATCGTCCAGTCAATGCCTCGCTCCAGTTCGAATCGGCAGGTAAGCCCCCGCGTCGATATCTGCGTCTGGACGGCCTGCTCCGCGGCTGCGGTGCGTCCCCACGGTACAGTCTCCATGTCCTCGATCAGACGCCCCAGCACGGCCAGATCGATGCGATCACTGTAGTGAGCGACCAAGAAGTGTTTGGCGCGCCGGAACCGAACGCCGGTGTCGGCGAGTTGCGCGGCCAAGGCCTCCGCGCCGCAGCCCGCCGCAGCGATCTTTGGGGCATGCCGCGTGATGAGTGCGGACATTCCGGACAGCTCTGCGCCCCCCGCAGTCATGATGTGCTGCAGTTCATCCTCCAAGTCCGAGCGCTTGAAGAGGCACGCCGCGATTAGGTCATGGCCTACGTGAAAGCTTGCCCGGGAGGCGAGCCCCTTAAGGGCTTCCCGCGGCCACATCGCCGCCAGGAACAGGCTGGCCTGCCGGAGGCACTCATAACGACCGCGCCACCGGTCGTCATCTTCAGCGCACATCTCCAGCCACCGCGCGTACGTGTCGATCAGCGACCAGCAGTACTCGATACCACCGCGCCGACAGCGCAGTATCAGCCCACGCACCACACGACTCTGCGCGATCGCGCTGACAGCCGAAGACATCGGCAAAGTATGCAAGGCAACGTACTGCGATGCGTCCTCGAAGACCTCCCGATACCGGACCAGCGTAGCGACCACCGACTCCCAATTCGGGCCGTTAAAGCGCTCGGCAAAGCCGTCGACCGCATCGTTCTCGACGTACGAGAAATCGTACGACGCATCGAAGAGGAAACGCGTTGCGGCCACAAAGCGTGTGAGGTCCTCGTCATGCCAGCGACCTGATGCCGGCACGCCGAGGCGGATAAACAATGTCCAAGTGCCCAACACCTGCTCGCGCCGGACCGTGAGCCCCGGAAACATCCAGGTGCGCAAACGATCCAGAAATACTTCGAACGCCAGGATTCGCGCAATCTCGTCGCCGCGGCAATCGGGCGGCTCTGCCCATTCCACCGTGATCTGACGGGGCGTGAACACGTAGCTAGCCTTATGCGTCCCCATCGGGATCTGAATCTCTAGGAGCTCTCGCTCAAAGCGCAAAACCTTCGTCGACCGGCTGCTGAATGTCGAGCAGAAACGCGCAAGCGCTTGTACCCGTTGCGGTAGCCAACGCGTATCCAGTCGCAGCCCCGCCAGGGACCACTGGTGCAGGAGGTTGTGCAGAACGTGCGGGTTTTCATAGCGAGGAGCAGCCTCGCGTGCAGCCATAATTTTGTCAAACTCGGAACGCCAGTTGCGGTCCTCTATCTCGAACGACTTGAGTATCTCCTCATCTTTCCACTGACGCAGCCATACCTCGAAGCGACGGAGCACTATGTCATCGCGCTCAGAAAGCGGCTCCGCGCACAGGAGTGCGATCCATTGCTGCATCACCACAAGGTATCGCTGGTAGCTAGCGGCATCGCCCCCCTCCACCGCACGAGCGAGCAGTCCCTTCAGCGACGCGTCGTAGGTTTCAATCAGCGATCCCCTGAGCTGCTCGGCGACATCCTTCAGATCGGCGTCGCACAGCGCGTTTCGCAGGCTCCAGAAGGCCTCATTCAACTGCTGTGAGAGCCACGCCGCCGCGGCTCCGGCAGACACAATTCCCCTGAACGACGCCACCGCCTGCTGGAAGGCGTTCACTGGTTCGAGGACGGCAGGACGATCCAGCACCCGCATGGCCAGCCGCACGACGCTGGAGATCGGCAGCTCCAATGAATGGATGGACGCCATCGATCTAGCGGTCAGACCACTCTCAAAGGCGCGTGCCAACGTATTCAGGTATGAAACGGTCTCATCCGCCTCATAGAGCGGCAGTCGTGCGCATTCCGCACTGACTAACGATACGGTCTCCAAGACAAGCACAGCGTTGTCTCGCTGCTGCGCAGCCAGCTGTATGGCTGCCGAATTGAGCAAACAGGAAAGAGTTTCCGCTGGTACCCAAGACGCTGCTGCTTCGCAAACCAGCAACGCCATTATGAGACGCAGGTCGGCGCTTTCGACTAGTGGGCGTATATCGGATGACAGCGCAAATAGCGTGGGCAGTTCGCGCCACAGCTCGATGCGCGACACGCGGGCGGCGCGTTCATAGGCTTGTGCGAATTCGGTGCGCGCGGCGAGTCCTCCAGCGTACCCCGAATGCCGCGATCGCCCGATCTGCGCGAGGAGGGACGGCGACTCCACCGCGCCGCCGACCCGCTGCATCCACAGTGTCGCCATCGGCTGTTCGGTGCGCGCAAGCAGTCGTTCTTTGACCTCCTTGGCCAGCGGCAGAAGATGCAGTTGGGATAGGGCGTCGGTGCATTCCAGTGTCAGCTCGCCGGTGGGAGAAAGCACCTCCTCCGTGAAGACGCAGGCGCAGTCGTCGGGCAAAATCAGCTCTCGGCGAACCTCTGTCTGAATTGACCGCAGCATGGTTGCTCCCCCCAGCACGCATGTGCCGCGATCGAATGCAGCACAGTCCGCCCCGGCAGGTACACGCCGCGTGTCCGCTCTGACGCAGGTGATCTTCTGCTGCCGAAACATGATGCCGGCATGTTCTTCCGCACTGCCTTTGTCCACCATGACCACCGCCACAGCGGCCTGCCCCTGCGTATCTAAGGCGAGATACCGACGCCACGCACTCATAAGGTCCGGCGCTACCAAAACGTGGCCAAAGGACGCCGCGCCTAGCATCAATAGCCCGGCCTCCACCACGTCGTAGTGTTGGTTTAGCGCTTCGTAGCAGTCGTCGGTAAGCGACGACCGCTCACAGAAGGCAGCATCAAGATGTGCCGGCCTAGCCTGCAGCAAATGCAATCGCTGAACCAGGGTCTCACGCAAGTGTTGTCCCCGCCAGAGTCGGAGGCCAGTGGTGGCCGGACGCAGGGCAAGAGTCGTCGCCCGCGAGCCGGTGTTCTGGGCGCTGGCGAAGCCGAAGCCCATCGTATGGGCGACGTTCATCAGCCTCTGATTGCGCGGCGCAATGGTGGTAATGGAGACGAAGCCCAGCGTCGTTTCGAGGCCCCATTCGCAATCAATGGCCGCGAAGTCGAAGGCCTCCATCAGCTCGGCACATACCGCCTCCATTCGATCCAAGACCGTCGCGTCCAGAAATGGCGAGTGATTGGGGCCGACATCATCAGCAACATCGATCTTCAGCAGCGGCTGCACAAAGCATGAAATGGCCTCGGAACGAGCAGTTCGACCCGAAAGTGCCTGCTGACGCCGTGCATGCTCGGTCGATCCGCTCAGGGCCACGGCGGCGATGCGCTGCATCAGATCTTGCGGCGCGAGGCATATCAGGCTTTCGTAGCCCCCCGCGTTGACATGATCCGTCAAATCCTCGATGCCGGCACTACGCACGATCCACGGCGCCGGACCGCAGATCTCCTCCACCGCCTGTGGCAGTCCGGGTAACGCCTCCGCCAATAAGGCGGCGTAGCCCGACACCGCTCCATCGGTCGGCGTCAAGACGCCCGTGACGTTGCTCGGCAGCGGGGCGATGGGGAAAATGGGCGGTACCAGATCGCCCAATGAATCGATCTTCCGAATGCGCAAAAGCCGATCCA
>NZ_DASXWY010000161.1:0-51397 GCF_036503415.1 Trinickia sp.
CTTGTGCTGACTGGCCCGGTTTTCTTCGGGCTTTCGCGCATCGATCCGCTCGCGCGCTGGGTCGGCAGTGAAGCCGTGTGGTCCGCGCTTGCGCCGTTGTTCCGCCTGTTCGGCGCGGTAGGCATCGAGGGCGAGGAAACCGTATTGCTCGGCGTGCTGCTCGTATTGAGCTTCATCATTGCCGCCCTGATCGTATGGGGCGCAGGCATAATACTCACGCGCGCTAGGGCGCATCGCGCCGCCGCTCATTGACAGACCCCACGCGTCGCCTTGTGCGCTGGTGACGCTGTTATGCGGGGTGATCGCCCATAGGTACCTACGCGTACTGAGCCTGCGCGTTCGATCGTGAGCTACGCAAGTCTCGGAATCACAACTTCCCTGGTGTCTGGACGCGTGAGCAGATCAGGGCGTTCACCGACCACAAGTTCGGTTGAAATATTCTTGACGCGCACGCGAGCTCATGGGTACCTGGGCTTCGCGCTGGCAGGACGGCGTCCCGTCCGGAGTCAAAGGTATATGGTGACGTTGAACTATACGTTCTAGCCGACGCACGTAAAATGCCGCCGTTCAACCTCAAGCGCTCGACGACCGCGAAAAAGAGAAGATAAAAGCCGCGCTGTGCCACTCGTTCCAGCTTTAATCGCGTTTTCCGTCTTTGGGGCGGCGGCAAGAGCCCGTAAGACGAAGCGGACCATGAGAAAGGCATTTATACCGTAAGATCGGGGGTATTCTAAAAATGAGAACGAGAGATGGGTCGAAAAATCAACGCAGGAGAAAGATTCGAATTTATCGAGGGCATGCGCGGAATTGCTGCGATCATGGTGCTTCTAGGGCATTACTGTTCCGCCTTCCTTCCTGCTTTCGCGCGCGTCGCGAAGACGCCGCCTCATTTCTCATGGGAGACGTGGATCACGGGCACGCCGGTATTTTCGCTGATCAATGGGACCGTGGCGGTATATATGTTCTTCACCATGAGCGGCTTTGTGCTCGCCGGTTCATTCACCAAGTCGAATTTTGGTATCCCGTCGCAGATTGCCAAACGATTCCTGCGCCTGTACCCGCCGATCGTATGTTCCGTGATATTCGCGACGCTGCTGCTTTGGTCCATGCCGTCGGTGCACGCCGATGCGGCGAGGGTCAGCATGTCGAGTTGGCTCGCGGGATTGTCGCTCGACCCGTTCACACCTCATTCATTCTTCGGTGAAGCGCTGCTGAGCTCAATGCTGACCGGTTACGGTGGTGCGTCGATATTTGATCACACACCCTACCTCAAGGACGTATTCCCACTAACGCCGTTCAGCATCGCAGCCAATATTCCTCTCTGGTCGCTCCATGCCGAGTTCTGGGGGTCAATGCTGGTGATTGCTCTATCCGCCATTTATCGTCGGTTGCCAAGGCCCGCGTTTTGGCTCGTCTTCGTCGTCTTGTTGTTCGTGACCGGAACGAGCAAATACTCGTTATTCCTCGCTGGTTTCGCTGCTTATATGGGCAGACATCGACTGTTGTGTCGCAACAGCGCACAGTGGTCCACCGTAGGCTATGCGCTGCTCGGGCTGGGTGTCACACTGAGTTTCACACGTTACTATCAGCAATTTCAGTTGGTACTTGATGTGCTGGCCAAAGTGAATTTGACAAAAAGTGTCGATGGCGCGCAATTCCAGTTTTCCGTCGCCGCATTGGCCACCCTCTTGGGATTATGCATTACACCGAGCTGCCGATCATTTCTGTGCAGTCGTGTGCCAATGTGGTTTGGGAAAATATCGTTCAGTCTGTACCTGACGCACTTTCCAATACTTTTTACCGTGGCGTCTGCCGTCGTGACGATTGCCGCGCGGCACCTAGGATATGGTGGGTCGATAGCACTGTCGTGCGCCATCGCGTGGCCTCTCACGTTCTTCGTAGCAAGTGTGTATGAACGGTTCATCGATCAACCATCGATCGCTTTTTCCAAGCTCGCCGCCGAGCGTCGATCTACGCGGTCGGCACCGGCGAGCTAGCTCGGATTGCACGCTCATCGGCGAGCGACTCGACTTCTTCCAAAAGCGAATCGCTCATAGCCGATCCTCAGGCTTCGCGAGTTGGTTGTAGTGCATGACGCTGCGGTAGCTGATTCCTTTGTCTTCAGCCCCTTTGCCTCACTCACTTTCCGCACGCGTTCCAAGATACTTCACGAGCCGCTGGGCCGGCGGTTGCAACGCATCGAAATCCTTGCAACAGACAACGAAACGCCGGTATGCCCATGCGTCGTTCAGCGGAACGATCCGCAGCCCGAGCGCGCGGCGATAGGTTCGGCCGACCTCCACCGGCACAACGCTGATCCCCAATCCCGCGGCGGCCACGCGAAACGTGGCATCCAGGTTCGAGACGATGACCCTGTACGTTATGGTCTTACCGACGTTCGCCGCGGCTCGCCTGAGCATCGTATGCACCGAGGAGTTGGGCGGCAGCCCTACATGGTCATACTCGAGCGTCTGCTCGAAATCGATCGACCTTTTGCTCGCCAGCGGATGATCGCGATGCGCCGCAATCGCAAGGCGATCACGCCGATAAAGTTGCGCGTGCAGGCCGCTGCGATCGACGTTGTCCCAGCAAACGCCAATCGCCGATGTTCCCTCGCGCACTTGTCGAACGAGATCGGTCGACATCCGCTCCTCTATATCGACACGGATATTCCTATTCTCGGGCTCACGCATGAACGATGCGATATCGTCGAGCAGACTCTCGGCCATCGCCGAAGGCGAAGCGCAAATACTGACCCTGCCACGCAGCCCCGCACCCAGCGCGGCAACATCGCTCTCCATCCGTTCCATCGTGAAAAGCACCGCCCGCGCATGCTCGAGAAGCGCGAGCCCGGCAGGCATCGGATCGACGCCGCGGCGAGAGCGCGAGAGTAACGGCACCCCAAGCTCGCTCTCGAGTTGTGCAATGCGCTTGCTGATCGCCGATGGCTCGATATGGGCCTCCTGGGCGGCGCGCGCTATGTTGCGGTGATCGCACACGGCGACGAATAGACGCAGCGTTTTGATATCGATGTCGTGCATCGGAGGAGGCTCCTCGATGCCGCGTGCGCGGCACATGGCATTCCGGATCGGAACGATAACGCCTGCCAAAATACCGCTTTTGACGCCGATATGGAACCGATACAGTGCCTGTAGCTATGCGCATTGACGAGGCAATATGAGCAATCAGACCCATTGCAACGGCCGCCTCCCGCTCGAAGGCGTACGCGTGATCGAATTCACGCATATGGTCATGGGGCCGACCTGCGGAATGATCCTCGCTGACCTCGGCGCCGAGGTCATCAAAATCGAGCCGCCGGGAGGCGACAAAACGCGACAGTTGCCGGGGCTCGGCATCGGCTTTTTCCGCTCGTTCAACCGGAACAAGAAGAGCGTCGTGCTCGATCTCGATACGCCCGAGGGAAGGCGGACCGCCATCGAATTGATCGGGACCTGCGACGTCATGATCGAGAATTTCCGCCCCGGGCTGATGGCCAAGCGGGGACTCGACTACGCGTCGCTTTCGGCTCTATACCCGGGACTCGTCTATGTTTCGCATAAAGGCTTTCTTCCCGGACCCTACGAAAAGCGCCTCGCACTCGACGAAGTGGTGCAGATGATGGGAGGCCTCGCGTATATGACGGGACCGGTCGGTCGCCCGCTGCGTGCCGGCACGTCGGTCAACGACATCATGGGTGGCATGTTCGGCGTGATCGGTGTGCTTGCCGCGCTGCGCGAGCGCGAACGCACGGGTCGCGGGCAAGAGGTGCAAAGCGCGCTCTTCGAGAATTGCGTGTTCCTCTGTTCGCAGCATATGCAGCAGTTTGCGATGACGGGCGAGGCACCTCCGCCCATGCCAGCGCGCGTTTCAGCCTGGAGCGTGTACGACGTCTTTACGCTGGCCGAAGGCGAGCAGCTTTTCATCGGAGCCGTGAGCGACAAGCAATTCGTTACGCTGTGCCGACTGCTCGAACGCCCCGATCTCGCAGCCGAGCCGCGCTTCGCCACGAATGCCCAGCGCGTGGCCGTTCGTCCGGAACTGCTCGAACGCCTCGGCGCGATACTCGTGCAGCTTCGCGTCGAAGACCTGACACCCAAGCTCGAGGCGGCCGGTATTCCGTACGCACCGATCGTTCGCCCGCACCAATTGTTCGACGATCCGCATCTGAAAGCGAGCGGTGGCCTCGCACCGATGCGCACGGACGACGGTGGCATGACCGAGATAGCGTTGCTGCCGCTGACGATGGACGGGCGCCGCCTCGGCGTGCGCCGGGCACTCGCCCGCATCGGCGAGCACACGCAGGAGGTGCTTTCCCGTCTGAAGGCCATCGTCTGATCCGCGGACCGGGTGCTGTTTCCTCGGTCGTGCTGTTACTTGTTCTTCCCCCCGGGCCTTTCTTTTGCCTCGTTGATCTCGCGTTCGACCTCGGACCGGACTTCCTCAGTTGCCTCCGCATTTTTCGAGAGTGCCAGATAAGCATTCGCAATGCGCCGCAAGTCCTCTTCGCACACGTCCTCGATTCCGATCAGCTCGCTGTTCGCTCTGCGGTTTGCCGCTACGAGCTCATTGAGCTTCAGATGAATCGCGACGCTGTCCTTGTTCTGGCTTTGCTGAATCAGGAACACCATGAGGAACGTGACGATGGTCGTGCCAGTATTGATGACGAGCTGCCAGGCATCGGAAAACTTGAACACCGGGCCGAGCACGCCCCACGCCGCAATGATGATCACAGCGATGCTGAAAGCGATAGGCGAACCGGTCCATCGTGTTACTGCGCTCGCAAACGAATCGAACGCGCGCGTGATCGGGTGTCGGTTCGAATAGGGCGGCAGCGAAGAATCGGGCACGTTGTCGTAGGGATCGTGCCGCGGCGAATCGTTCGTCGGCGTGGACATGGGCGCTCCTCTCCGGGCGTATCGCCCGATATGTTGAAATGTGAATATCGAAACAGATCGGTGGGCAACGCCAAGCGAGCAAGCCGCGTGCCGGCGGGGAGGGACGACGCATCGATGCGGCGGTGCTAGGATGCATGCACGCCAAAAACAGCGAGGGCATTCGTATGAAAGGAGTCCGTCGCATATACCGCTCAGGGCCGTTGCCGTGACGACGCATCGCACGCTCGGCACTGCAGTGCATGTGTCCGTGGTTGGCGAATCGGATGTCGCCTGGACGCGGCAGGTCGTTCGCGAACTCGGTGCGCAGCAGGGCCTCCCCGAAGCCCGAGTGGCCGCGTTGGCCACCGCGGTGACTGAAATCGCACGCAATATCGTCGTTCACGCGGGCAGCGGGGAACTGACGTTTCACTCGACTGCGGATGGGCAGCGTCGCGGTGTCTTCGTCGTTGCGCGCGATGACGGCCCGGGGATTCCCGACATCGCACGCGCAATGCAAGACGGCTATTCGACCAAAGGAGGCGGGTTGGGTGCCGGACTGGCAGGCGCGAAACGCCTCGTCGACGAATTCCACATCAGTTCGGCACCGGGTCAAGGCGTCACGGTGACGATGACGCAGTGGCATGACGGCGGCGAGCGAGACCTGCTTTAGCGTTACTCAGCGCAGTTCACGTCTGACCTCCACCGCCTCGAGGGGCAAGGTCGCAGTCAGCGCAAAGCCGGCGCCCGGTGCCGTCCGGATGCTGACCTCGCCGCCCAGCAGGGCCGCGCGCTCGCGTATGCCGAGCAGCCCGAACGAATGTCTGCCCCGTCGATCGTTCTGGGCCGCGCCGCGGCCGTTGTCGACGACCCGTACGACGCAGTGCGGCTCCTCGCGAACGATATCGAGGACGACCTCCGTTGCGCCCGAATGGCGCGCGATGTTCGTCAGCGCTTCTTGCACCATCCTGAAGAGATCGATCCGGCATTCGCGGTTGAACGCAATCGCGTCGGCGTCGATATGGCGGGTCACCTTGATTCGATAACGCGCCGTGAATTCGTCGATCAGCGTATCGATCGCGGGGATCAGGCCCAGGTCGTCGAGCATGACAGGGTGCAGATCGGCCGCGATTCGCCGCACCGAGTCGACAAGCTGATCGATCATCCGGTACATCGCCTTGAACGCCTCTTTCGGCGCGGGCAGGTATCCGCCGCCGCCTGGATGTTCGAGCATCGACGCGGCCATCTTCAAGGCGGTCAACTGCTGCCCCAGATCGTCGTGCAGCTCGCGTGCGATGCGGGCCTTCTCTTCCTCGCGGATGTGCTGGATATGCCCTGACAGACGGCGCAGCTCTTCTCCCGATGCGCGCAGCGCTTCCTCGTCGCGCTTGCGATCGGTGATGTCCATGATCCAGCCGACCATGCGATAAGGCTCGCCCTTGTCGTTCCACAACGCCTGCCCGCGGGATTGGACCCAGCGGAACTCGCCTGACTTCATGCGCACCCGGTATTCGACGTCATAGAGGCGACGCTCGTCGAGGTGCTTTTTCAGAGCTTGTTCGACGCGGTGCGCATCGTCGCGGTGAATCGCGCCGAAATGCGCCTGGCGCTCATTGGGCAGCTCGTGATTTTCATAGCCCATGATCCGCTTGAAGTGCGGGGAGAAATAGATCGCGTCGGTCTGCGGATTCCAATCCCACAAGCCCGCGGTCGTGCCGCTCACCGCCAGTTGAAACCGTTCCTCGCTCGCCGCCAGCGCCGCGCGATAGCCTTCGATGGACAATTCGAAAGGCGCGAGCAGTTCGTTGAAGAACGCTGCCGCGGCTTGCGCGAGCCGGGCCCGATCCCGCGATGGGGCAGGGAGCACGAGTTCATCGAGCGAAGCGTAATGCAGCGCAGCCATATCGAGCAGTCCCACGCCCTGGCTCAGGGCGCGCCGGCCGATCTCGTAAGCATGCGTGAGCCCTGCTTCGCCTTCGTGCTCGAGATAGGCTCGAAGCCCGCTCAGGTATTCGGCTTCGAGCGCGGCGAGCTGCGTCGTCATGCGTGCGCTCCGAGATAGCGGGCAACGACGACATGCGCGTCGTCCGTAGCCTTGCCGTATCGTACGAGGATGGTTTCCGCAAGCTCCTGTGGGGTGAAGGCAATCGGCATGCGTGCGGTGAATGTGCTCTGTATGCCGTCGGTGACCATCACGAGCGTATCGCCGCGCGATAGCGACAGGCGTTCCGCTCGCAGCGGGGGGAGGCGGTAGCCGACGACGCCGCCACGCGTCGAAATCGCGCGATCGCGCGCGTGTGCGTCCAGTTGGGCCCGAACGAGAACGCCGTCGACGTTACCGACGCCCGCCCAGGTCATCGAGCTGTCGCGAGCGTCGAACGACGCGATGCTCATTGCGGCGCCACGCGTCTTTTGCAGCCCTTCGTGGCAATGCTGCAGCACTTGCAAGATGGGTTCGCGCGCGTGCGCCTCGATGATCGGCGCCGCCGCGCATGCCGCTTGCGCCGCTTCGTGGCCATGCCCGAGACCATCGAGCAGCGCTACCACGGCCCCGTCGTCGAATTGAACGACGACGTGCAGGTCGCCCGAGACGCTTTCGAGCGCACGTCCCGCCCAACCCCATTCGATGATGGGTTCACTAGGCGGGGACGCGGCGT
This sequence comes from Trinickia sp., assembly GCF_036503415.1. Lineage (GTDB taxonomy): Bacteria > Pseudomonadota > Gammaproteobacteria > Burkholderiales > Burkholderiaceae > Trinickia. Next base: position 7,529 of record NZ_DASXWY010000161.1, read on the forward strand.
TCATCTCAGCCATCTCCTCATCGTGACCTTCGTGCCTTTGCCCACGACGGAGATCAACTCGAACTCGTCCATGATCCGCTTCGTCCCGGGCAAGCCCACGCCGAGGCTCTTCGCGGTCGAATAGCCGTCGCGCATCGCGAGTTCGATGTCGGCAATACCTGGACCCTCGTCTTCCGCGACGATCAGGATGCCGACACGCGCGCCGTCGTCGAGCTTTCGCAGCATGACTTCTCCGCGGCGTGCATAGCTGACGATGTTGCGCGCCATCTCGGAAATGGCGAGTGCGATGATGGTCCGGTCCGTCATCGAGAATCCGGCAGCCGCAGCGAGTTCGCGCCCCTTCTGACGGGCAATGACGACATCCTCTTCGCGCTCGATCGGCACGTGAAATTCATCCGCCATCGCCAGCGCTCCCGTTCGCGGTATCGCCGAGATGGGCGAGGCCCTCCTCGAGATCGAGCGCCGTCGCAATGCCATCGAGCGACAGGCCGAGCTGAACCATCGCAAACGCGACCTCGGGCTGAATCCCGACTACGACGGTCTGCGCACCGCGCAGCTTCGCGATGTAGGCGATGCCGCGCAATGTGCGGGTAGCGAACGAATCGAGCACGTCGAGCGCGGTGACGTCGATGACGACGCCTCGCGTGCGCAATCGACCGATCTTCTCGGCGAAGTCATCCCGCAGTTGAACGAGATCCTGGTCCGACAGCGCCGATTGAATCGATGCGATGAGTACATCGCCTTGCTTGAGAATGGGAACGGACACGGTATCAGCTCGTTGCGTTGGCGCGCGACTCGTTGGCGTTGCCTTGCGACACGCGATAGCCCAGAATCTGCTCGGCCAACTCGATACCGCCTTGCAGATCGCCGACCGTATCGAGGAGCCGATCGAGCTCGATACCCAGCGCGACCAGCGATTGCGCAACGGCCGCCGTGATACCGGTTACGATGACCCGCGCACCCATGAGTCGTGCCGCGGTTACCGTTTGCAGGATGTGGTTCGCGACGCGCGAATCGATCGTCGCCACGCCAGTGACGTCCATGACGACCACCTTCGCGCGCCGTGCGCGCACCGCTTCGAGCAGGTTTTCGGTGATGAGCCGGGCCCGGTAGGTATCGATGACGCCAATGATCGGCAACAGCAACAGGCGATCGCGCAATTGCAGGACCGGTGTCGACAGTTCCCGAATGGCTTCCTGTTGCTGTCGAATGATGCGCTCGCGTTCGAACACCAGCACATCGACGATCAGCCCAAGATCGAAGAACGCCACCTTTTTCAGCGACATGAAGGCATCGAACGCTTCGAGTGGCGCGTGCTCCGAATGCGTCATGACCTCGTTGCCGATGAACCTCAGCAGTTGATGGAATGCGCCGAGAAAAAACCGCATCTCGAGCCCTGCCACGGCGTAAAGCCGGCCCAGCTCGATGCGCTGCGCCACGTAATGTCTGCTGTAGTCGCCCGATACAAGACCCTGCAGGTGTTCCGCCTTGAGACGCTTGGCCTTCTCGAGCAAGGCTCGATTGTCGAACAGCGGACGAGCCTCGTCGAACTTGGCGAGATGCTCGAAGAACGCGGCCGCGTACTCGTCGACGCGAGGCAGCACGAGATCCCTGATGCGCGCAATGCGGGCGAGGTCGGAGTGCTCCAGAGCAACGACTTGCTTGCGGCGTTCGATGGCGCCATCGTTGAGCCCCATCTGATGCATCAATGCGAACGATTCGCGTTGTTCGAGCTGCTCCCCCATGCGCCTCTCCTCGGATTTTGTTGGATACGTGAGTTACGGACGGACAGATCGTTTGTTCAGATTTTTTCCAAGTATAGCGATGCGTGCCGAACTGGCAAGGCTGATGCAGGCAATCATGCGCGCGGAGCAAAGGGAGAGCATGGCATGCAATGCCATGCGCGTCACGCGTTGGCATCGCTATGCGGTCGTGTTCCTCTTGACTGGACGGCGCCTCGCGGGCGGCGGGGCCGTGGAGGCGCGTACGACGAGCCGCGGTGCCGAGGTCTCGCAAATCTCCGGTTCCCCATCGGGCGCACGCGCACCCTTGACGACCAGTTTGCGCAGCAACGTGACGGCAAGTTGTGCTGCCTCGGCCGTCGGTATCGCGACGGTTGTCAATGCGGGCCGCGATTCGCGGGCGAGATGAATGTCGGTGATGCCTATGACCGACAAATCGCGCGGCACGTGAAGGCCGACATCGGCCGCCGCGTGCATGGCTCCGAGCGCCGGCAGGTCATTGGTCGCGAAGATCGCCGTGAGCGCGCGGTGCTGCTCGAGCAGCGAGCGAGCAGCCGTGTAGCCGCCCTCTATCGTGTCGGGCGCGTGAATGACGGTGCTGGCATCGATTTCGAGTCCGGCTTCCCGCATCGCGGCAACGAACCCCTCGTGACGCGGCGTATGGATACCGGACGCTTTGCTGCCGACGATGGCGCCGATCTTTCGATGTCCGAGCGCGATCAGATGCGATGCCGCGAGCTGCCCGGCCAATGCGAAATCGACTGCCACGCAGGGCAGGCGCGGTGGGGCTTCGGGACGCTCCCACATGCACAGGACGACCGGTGCGCCGCGTGCTTCGGTCGCCGCGAGATCGGCGAAATCGAGATTCGCGTTCATGACGAGCACGCCTTCCGACAACGTACCGGCGATTTGCTCCAGATAGGCGCGACCCATGGCCGGATCGTCGTTGGTATTGCAAATGATGACGAAGTGCCCCGATTCCCGGGCCGCACGTTCGACCGCGAGCGCGAACTCGGGATAAAACGGGTTGGCAATGCTCGAGACCATCAACGCGAGCGTGGGACCGCGTCCCTCCGCCAGCGCGCGTGCCGCAAGGTGCGGACGATAGCCCAGGGTGTCGATGGCATCGAGTACGCGCTGACGCGTTTGCTCGCCGACACGGCCACGCTTGCGCAATACGTTGGAGACGGTGGCGGGCGTTACGCCGGCCAACCGTGCCACTTCGTTGATCGTCGTCATGCGTGCTCAGTATTTGGGATGAGTGTTCAGAGTTTGCAAGCTGCTTCGAGTAACGGCACTATGGCGCCCATTAGATCAATGAATTCGGAGACAAGGCAAAGGCGCGCGGCCTCGATGGCCGTTTTCCTATGCCGGCTTGATTAAGCGCTTAATCTCCGACTTCGACCGATTACATCACGGAGCGGAAGCGATGGCGAGCATTTCCTTGAAGGGTCTTCACAAGGCATATGGCGATGCAGCGCCGGTCATTCGCGATGTGAACCTCGAGATAGGTTCGAACGAGTTTTGCGTTTTTCTCGGACCGTCAGGGTGCGGGAAATCGACGCTGCTGCGAATGATCGCCGGCCTCGAAGACGTCACGGGAGGCGAGGTGCGCATCGGCGAGCGACTCGTCAACGACGTGCCTTCGGCCGAGCGCGGTGTCGCAATGGTGTTTCAGAGCTACGCGCTCTTTCCTCACATGACGGTGTTCGAGAACATGGCCTTCGGCCTGAAGCTCGCCAAGACGCCGAAGCAGGAAATCGTGCGTAAGGTGCACGAAGCCGCGCGCATTCTTCAACTGGACGCATTGCTCGATCGTCGGCCCAAGGCGCTTTCCGGTGGACAGCGCCAACGCGTGGCAATCGGACGAGCGATCGTGCGCGAGCCCGGAGTGTTCCTTTTCGATGAGCCGCTTTCGAATCTCGATGCGACGCTGCGCGGGCAAACGCGGATCGAGATTGCGCGCTTGCATCGTCAGTTCGCCAAGGCCAGCGTCGTCTATGTCACGCACGATCAAATCGAGGCGATGACGCTCGCCGACAAAATCGTTCTGCTGCATGCCGGTAAGGATACCGAGCGTTACGGCAGCATCGCTCAGATCGGCGCGCCGCTCGAACTCTATTACCGGCCCGCGAGCCGTTTCGTTGCGGGCTTCATCGGCTCGCCGCGCATGAACTTCCTGCCGGCATCGATCGCCTCGATCGATGCGGATGGCGTGAGCGCCGTGATCGATGGGACCGGAGAAACGGTGCGACTCGCGGTGGACGGCTCATCGTTGGTCCCGTCGCAGCCCGTCACGGTGGGCGTGCGGCCCGAGCATCTGACATTGCGCGGTGGCGGCGACGTGAACGTCGCCAGCTCGCTTGCGCTCACGCGTGAAGTCGTGCTCACCGAACGCCTCGGCGAGCAGACCTATGTACACCTCGATGCGCCGGACGGCCGCACGCTGATCGCCAAGGTTGCCGGCGACGCACGCGTCGAGCGGGGTGCACGCATGTCATTTGGCGCACCGGCTTCGGCATGCCATCTATTCGGGGACGACGGCTTTGCCATCGCACCGCTGCAATCGATCGAACACTACGCCTGAGGAGGGAAGGGATGCACCTTGGAGTCTGCTATTACCCGGAGCATTGGCCGGAATCGATGTGGGAAGGCGACGCGCAACGGATGAAGGCGCTCGGCATCGAGCGCGTGCGCATCGCCGAATTCGCGTGGAGCCGTATCGAGCCCACGCCTGGCGAATACGACTGGGACTGGCTCGACCGTGCGGTCGACGTATTGCATCGTTCAGGACTCCAAATCGTCATGTGCACGCCGACGGCGACGCCGCCGAAGTGGCTGATCGACCGGCATCCCGATATTCTGCCCGTCGGTGCCGATGGGCAGGCACGCCGGTTCGGCTCGCGCCGTCATTACGACTTTTCGTCGCCGTCGTATTTCGAGGCGGCGCGCCGCATCAGTACCGCAGTGGCGCAACGGTACGGCGCGCATCCTGGCGTTGCTTTCTGGCAGATCGATAACGAGTTCGGTTGTCATCAAACCGTGGTCAGCTATTCCGAGGCCGCGCTGCTGCGCTTTCGAGAATGGCTGCGCGCGCGCTACCGCACGATAGACGCGCTCAACCGTGCGTGGGGCAACGTGTTCTGGAGCATGGAGTACCGCAGCTTCGACGAGGTCGATACACCGGCTGCGACGGTGACCGAGGCGAATCCTTCGCACCGATTCGATTATCGGCGCTTCGCATCCGACGAGCTTGCGCGCTTTAACCGCATGCAGGCCGAGATCATCCGCGCGCATTCGCCTGGGCGGCCCGTCGCGCACAATTTCATGCAGCTCTTTACCGAGTTCGATCATTACAAGGTCGCGGCCGATCTCGATATCGCGGCATGGGACAGCTACCCGCTGGGCGCCCTTGAAGAGCTGTGGTTCGATCCGGAAACGAAAGCGCGCTGGCTGCGCACGGGGCATCCCGATTTCGCCTCCTTCAATCACGATATCTACCGCGGCATGTCGAGCCAGCCGTTCTGGGTCATGGAGCAGCAGCCGGGGCCCGTCAATTGGGCACACTGGAATCCGGCGCCGCTGCCGGGCATGGTGCGCCTTTGGAGCTGGGAGGCATTTGCGCATGGCGCCGGTTGCGTGTCGTATTTCCGCTGGAGACAGGCACCGTTTGCACAGGAGCAGATGCACGCCGGGCTCAATACGCCCGACAACCGGCTCGATATCGGCGGCAGCGAAGCGTCGCGCGTTGCAGCGGAAATCCGCTCGATGCTCGAAGCTCACCCCGATGCGGTTGAGGATGCGAAGCGTTCTGTCGCGCTCATCTATGACTACCCGGCGAAGTGGCTCTTCGAGGTTCATCCGCAAGGCGCGGATTTCCACTATCCGCGTTTCGCGTTCGAGTACTACAGCGCGTTGCGTTCGCTCGGGCTCGATGTCGATGTCGTGCCTGTCGATGCGCCGCTCGATGGTTATCGAATGATCGTCGTGCCGCCGTTGCCGATCGTTCCCGACGATTTTGTCGAGCGATTGACCCGGAGCGGGGCGCAAGTCGTCATTGGCCCGCGCACGGGTTCCAAGACCGTCGATTTGCAAATTCCCGGCAATTTGCCGCCGGGACCGCTTGCCGAGGCATTGCAGCTGCGCGTATGGCGAGTGGAGTCGCTGCGGCCGAATATCTGCCCGGCCGTACGCATGGCAAGCTCATCGGCGGGCCGCCCCGTTAGCGATGCGGGGCAGGGCCGCCATTGGCGCGATCTGATCGAGCTCGATACCCATGCGCCGCACGAGGTCGTTGCCGAGTTTGGCGATGGCCATCCTGCTTTCGTACGCCACGGTGCCTTCCATTATTGCGCGGGCCTCTTCGATGAAGCGTTGACGCGGGAACTCTTTGCCGACGTTGCCGAGCGCGCCGGATTGCGTGCCGTGCCGCTACCGGAAGGGGTGCGAGTGAGCCGCCGCGCGGGCGTGACCTACGTCTTCAATTATGGCGAGCGCGTGTACGAGGTCGAAGGCGTCGAAGCCGACGCCTTCGTCATAGGCGCCGCGCGAGTCGAACCGCAGGGCGTTTGCGCGTATCGTTCCAGCTGAAATGGGCCGGAGCGCGTTATTTGCCGCTCAGGCGGCTACCGTTGATGACGATATAAACCTTAGATAACACGAAGGAGACACGCATGAAGCAACCCGCGAACCGTTTTCGCATCGGCGTCGCCACCGCGTTTTTCGCGGTGGCGACAGCCGCGTCCTGGTGGGCCAATGCGGCACAGGCAGGCACGCTCGATATCAACATTGCCTTCAAGGGCGCCAGCCAGCGCGCGGTGTGGCAATCGACGCTCGACGACTTCAAGAAGGCGCATCCGGATATCGACGTGAAAGCGGCGTTCATCGACGAGGAGGCCTACAAGGTGCAGCTGCCGGGGTGGCTCACGACCGTTGCGCCCGACATCGTGAACTGGCATGACGGCGAGCGGATGGCCTACTACGCGAAGCGCGGGTTGCTCGAAGATCTGAGCGGGGATTGGGCGAAAAACGGCTGGGATCAGATGTACGCTTCGACGAAAGAAGCATCGTCGTACCAGAGCAAGCAATATGCGGCGCCGACCGTGTATTACTCATGGGGGATGTTTTATCGCAAGGATCTCTTTCAAAAGGCCGGTATTGCGGGCGAGCCGAAGACCTGGCCTGAATTCCTCGATGCCTGCAAGAAGCTGAAGGCTGCCGGCATTACGCCGATCGCCGTGGCTGGCCGCGACGCCTGGACGCTGGCCGGCTGGTTCGACTACCTCGACTTGCGTTTGAACGGGAATGCGTTCCATCAAAAGCTGATGGCGGGGGAAGTGCCTTATACCGACGCGCGCGTGAAGAAGGTCTATACGACGTGGAAGCAGCTCATCGACGATCATGACTTCATCGACAACTCGCTCTCGTACGATCTCGACGCGGCACAACCGTTCCTGTTCCAGGGCAAGGCCGCAATGATGCTGATGGGCACGTTCATCAGCGCGGGTTTCCCGCCGTCGATCAAGCCGCAAATGAGCTACTTCCAGTTCCCGATCATCGATTCGAACGTGCCGACCGCCGAAGACGGTCCCGTCGAATCGCTGCACATTCCCGCGCATGCGAAGCACAAGGCCGAAGCGCGGGCGTTCCTCGCGTTCATCGAGACACCCGAGAACGGCGCGCGGCTCGCGAAGGGACTTGGTTCGCTGTCGGCCAACAGCAAATCGCCCGAGCCGGAGGATCCGATTTCGAAGATCGGTTTTCAGATTCTGTCCAATACGAAGGGCGGTATTGCACAGTTCTACGATCGTGATATGACGAAGGAGATGGCCGACGAAGGCATGAAGGGCATGCAGCGATTCGTGTCCGATCCGACGCAGATCGATGCTGTGCTCACGCAGCTGGAGCAGACGCGCAAGCGTATCTACAAGCAGTAAGGGCAGGCGGCGGCCGTAGTTGGCCGCCGAAATGCCGAAACGCCGAAACGCATTGGAGGCCTTGTCGTGTCGCAGTCAGCCACCCACGAGCATTTGCGCGCCGCGCCAGACGGCGCGGACTTTTCCATGCCGGCCGGCAAACCGCCGGCAAGCCGGCCCGGCGCGGGCCGGCAGGCGGGAAGCAAGCTGTCGCCCACGGCGCGCCGCCAGCGACGTGCCGCGCTGTTGTTCCTCGCGCCGGCTTGCGTCATGTTCGGCGTCTACGTGATATGGCCGATCGCGTCGACGATCTGGTTGAGCTTCTTCAACTGGGATGGCATGTCGGACAAGGTATTCGTCGGGCTTGCCAATTACATCGAGCTGTTCCATGCGCCGACTTTCTATACCGCGCTGAAGAACAACGTGATCTGGCTTGCGATGTTTCTGCTCGCGCCGCCAGCGGGCCTTGCCGTAGCGTTGTATCTGAATCAGAGCGTGGCGGGAATGCGCGTTGTCAAGTCGCTCTTCTTCGCGCCGTTCGTATTGTCCGGTGTGGTCGTCGGCCTCATGTTCTCGTGGTTCTACGATCCGACGTTCGGCTTGCTCGCGCTGATCGTCGGGCACGGCGTGCCCGTGCTTGGCGATGCACGGTATGCCACGTTCGGTATCGTGATCGCCGCGTTGTGGGCGCAGACTTCGTACTGCATGATTCTCTATCTCACCGGGCTGACGACGCTGAACGGCGAGCAACTCGAGGCGGCGCGAATGGAGGGCGCGCGCCGCTGGGCATTGCTCTGGCATGTCGTGCTCCCGCAACTGCGGCCGACGACGTTCATGGCGGTGGTGGTTACCGTGATCGGTGCACTGCGCAGTTTCGATCTCATCGCCGTCATGACGGGCGGCGGGCCGTTCGAGAGTTCGACCGTACTTGCTTATTACATGTACGACCAGGCGATCAAGTATTACCGCCTGGGTTATTCGGCATCGATCGCCGTGGTGCTTTTCGCCATCATGCTGGTCTACATCGTCTACCAGTTGCGGCGCACGCTGCGTAACGAGCAGTAGAAGGAGAAGTTCATGTATCCGCTGCCTGTCGATAAATGGAAGCCGCTGCCGCGACGGTTCTACAAGATTTCGGTGCCGATTGCGCTCGTGGTCTGGATGCTGCCGATGCTTGCAGTGCTGATGACGTCGGTGCGCTCGTCCGAAGAGCTCAGCGAGGGCAATTACTGGGGATGGCCGAAGCATATTTCGCTGATCGGCAACTACACCGAGGCGCTGACGACCTCGCCCATGCTGCATTACTTCTGGAACAGCGTGCTGATCACGGTGCCGGCCGTGGTGGGCTCGATCGCGCTGGCCTCGATGGCCGGTTTCGCGCTTGCGACCTATCGCTTTCGCGGCAATACGCTATTGTTCGCGGCATTCGTGGCGGGGAATTTCGTTCCCGTGCAGGTGTTGATGATCCCGGTGCGCGACCTGACGCTGAAGTTCGGGCTTTTCAATACCGTCGAAGGATTGATGCTCTTTCATATCGCATTTCAGACCGGGTTTTGCACGCTGTTTCTGCGCAATTTCATCAAGCAGTTGCCGTATGAACTGATCGAGGCTGCGCGAGTTGAAGGCGCCGGGGAATGGACGGTGTTTTTCCGCATCGTATTGCCGCTGATCCGGCCGGCGCTGGCTGCGTTGGCCATTCTCGTCTTCACGTTCGTCTGGAACGACTACTTCTGGGCGTTGTGCCTGACGCAAGGCGACGAGGCTGCGCCCATTACCGTGGGCGTCGCGGCGCTCAAGGGGCAGTGGACAACGGCGTGGAACCTCGTCTCGGCCGGTTCGATCATGGCGGCGCTGCCTTCGGTGTTGATGTTCTTTGCCATGCAGCGGCACTTTGTCGTCGGATTGACGTTTGGCGCCAGCAAGGGATAGACGAGCGTCAAATCAACGGCGCCGCGCCTTCCCGTGGCGGACAACGCCAAATTTCGGCGCCGATATTTTTCGATACCAGTACCACCTGTACGAAGCTGTTCGCGGGCGCATACGGCGCAAAAAACCGGTCCATCACGCCCGCAAAAACACGCAGGCTGCTCGATGCGAACGCATGCTCGTCGACGGTCGCGGTGATCTCGATGCCCCGAACGAATGCGGGCGACGGTTCCATCGCGATCCACTGCATCGTCGGGCGGTAGTCCAGCGACACGATGCCGTCGATGTGTGGCGCCTGTGACTGCGATAGCGTCGCGAATTGCCGAAAGAACTGCTTGAACGCATCGAGCCCCGCTTGACTCAACTGCAGCGTATGAGGTGCCATCTGACCGATGAGCCGCCACAATGCGCCATCGCCGCGGGGCAAGCGCACCGGCTGCGTCGGCCGCGACAACATCGCCACGTTGCGTCCCAATTCGCTGCCTCCGCTTTGCAGATCGCCCCCGGGCATGCCGATCGGCAGTGAGGCGGGCAGATCCCCGTTCGTGCAGGTCATATCGACACCGAACTCGCGGAACTCGGGCGTTACCGGTTCGCCATCGAGTCCCACGAACACGAGTTCGGTTCGGCCGCGGTTCTCGGCATCGGCTCGCCATCGGTCGCGGCGCACCGTCCAATAGGGCCCGGCGAGCTTCTCCGCGCTGCCGTGCATCAGGGAGTTGACCGGATGGAGCACTGTCTTGCGAGCGGGGGAGGGCCCCGCGGTGCTGACGCCATCGATCGAAAAAATCTCGGCCTCCGGTTTGCCCGGTAACGACGGGAGCAGCGAATAAGCGGTCACGTCCGGATTGATCTTGATCGACGCGGCATCGCGTTTGAAGACATTGACCACGGGTGTACAAAACGGCTGGAAGGTATTCGCCCCGATCCTCGCGAGACGCTGCGATGCCCAGGAGTCCTTATGAATTTCGGCCAGCGCGAAGTGGACCGTCACACTACCGCAGGGACCGGTGGTACTCAGCAATGCGGCCAGATCGAGATCGATGAAGTCGAACTTCTCCGGAAACGCAAAATACTCCATGAGCAAACGCAGCGCAGCGGGAGTATCGTCGGACCCCGCGACGAGCGTCTCGCAGTCGTCGAACCCCACCGCGGAAACAGGCGAGGGCTCGAGGCGCTTCCAACGGCCCAAACCGTCTGCTTCGACATACGCGGCGACCGTCTTCAGATGCAGGGCATCGTTCAACGCCGCGATCACTTCGCGCGCGCCGGCCAAGTGCAAACGCAAGCGAGGCGGTGCAGTGGCGTTGAGCAGGGCGCCTGCGCGCGTGGCCGAAATTCCGAGCGAAACGAGTCCCGTCGTTTCGGCAGGCAAGATCGTGCCGGTAGGCGCATGCGGGGACGCGGTGTAGGACCCCTGCGTGACGCGCAGCGGCGCGAGCGTTACGTCGTACGTGCTGCGAAAGCCGCATTCGGTGGCTTTGGCGACGAATTGCGTACCGCGCGCGATCGTCAGCGGGGCGGTCAATTTCTCAAAGACTGCATCGGTGCGGACCTGCGCGATGCAGCATGAAGGAATCGAACGCAGGTACTGCGGAAACAGTATCTCGATCAACGCTTCCGTGAAATCGGGGTAGTCGTCGTCGAGCTTGACGTCGATGCGCGCGGCCAGCAAGGCGAACGACTGAAGCATGCGTTCCACATGTGGATCTTCCGAGTGCTCGCCCGCAATCGCGAGGCGCGCGGCGATTTTCGGATAGCGCGCGGCGAATTGCTGCAGCGATTGCCGGAGCAACGCAAGCTCGCGCTCGTAATGCGGAAGCAATTCTTCCATCTGTTCGAACCGTCGATATTGAAAAGGACCATGCCAGCGAGCGCTTTTCGCATCCCGCTTTGAAAAAGAGACGCTCATGCGTTCGCGCGGGCCTATTATCGGCGATTTGAACCGTAAACTCCAAGACGACGCCGTTTTCGGAAAATCGCGCCGATTCCGATTTTCAGGTTCGATCGCCGGTTATCGCGGCGATATACACGGTTTTCGAACAGTCGCCGTGCCGACCGTTCATTCCGCCAACGTCTTCGGTGACATTCCGGCGTCGCTAAGCACGCGTGGTTTGGCTGCGTCATCGCCCAGCAATTTCATCAGTTGCTCGAACGGCATGGGCCGCCCGGTAAGGAAACCCTGCACGATATCGCAGCCCGATTCGGCGAGCCAGGCAAGTTGCGCGGCGTGCTCGACACCTTCCGCCACTACGGCGATACCGAAACTGTGCGCCATCGAAATAATCGCGGTCACGATGGGTTGCCCCGCATCGGGAAGCGGATGAACGAAGCTGCGGTCGATTTTGAGGCTGTTGACGGGAAACGATTGAAGATACGAAAGCGACGAGTAGCCGGTTCCAAAGTCGTCGAGAGATAGTCTTACGCCCGATGCTCGAAGGCGGTTCATCGAATCGATGCCCGCATCCATATTCGCCATCAATTGACTTTCCGTCAGCTCCAGCTCGAGCAGTTGAGAATCCAGCCCGCTTTCGGACAGCACCGCCTTCACCTGATGATCGAATTCCGATTGCCGCAACTGACGGGCCGAGACGTTGACCGCCACGTGAATTCGCGTGGCGGACACTTCATTCCAATGCGCGGCGTCGCGGCAAGCCCTCCGCAGCACCCACTGTCCAAGCGCGACGATGAGATCGCTGTCTTCGGCAATAGGAATGAATTCGGCCGGCGAGACGGTACCGTCGGCGGGGTGCTCCCACCGCACGAGGGCCTCCGCGCCGACGAGCGCGCCGGTTTTGCAATCGAATTGAGGCTGATAGACGAGATCGAGCGCATCCATCTCGATTGCTTTGCGCAATTCGCTTTCGAGTCTGGCGCGCCGCCGCGCCTCCACCGTCATGTTGGGGTGAAATTCGACCGCCGTGTTCTTGCCGCGGCCCTTTGCGGCGTAAAGCGCCATGTCCGCGCTGCTGACGAGCGCGGCGACTTCCCGGGCGTCGTCGGGAAACACGCTCACGCCAACGCTCGCGGATGCCACGATACTCGATCGTTGCAGGTTGAACGGGCGAGCGAGCGCACGGGCGATGCGCATCGCCGCCAGATGCCCCTCGCTCTTGTCTTCATTGATCTCGACGAGTACCGCGAATTCGTCGCCGCCGATCCGGCTCACCACATCGGTACTGCGTACGGCTTGACGCAAGGCAGTCGCGACCCGCGTGAGCAACTCGTCGCCCGCACCGTGCCCCAGCGTGTCGTTCACAGTCTTGAAATCGTCGAGATCGACAAGCACCAGTGCGAGACGCGTGCCGACGTAGCTCGGCCGATGCAGCCGCCGGTCGAGCTCGTCGTAGAACGCGCGACGATTCGGCAGCCCCGTCAACGGGTCGGTGGACGCCAGGTATTCGAGCTCTTTCTCCGCTTGTGCGACGCGCGCGCCCATTCGCGACGTGACCGCGAACGCGACCCAGATCGCCACCAACGAAGCCGCCGAGAGAAACGCGCCGTAGTGGAGCAGTTGAGCGACGACCGCATCTGTCGTGGCGACGAGCACGACTTCGCCGATTGCCTTGCCCTTGACCTGGACCTCGGATTCGACGATGACATCGGTGAGCGACCAGGGTCCCGCGTGCATGCGTGCATGCTCGAGCGTGGCTTCGCCGCGCTCGCGTTCTGTGAGTCCGGGCTTCGCGTAGCGGGCGAACAATGCTCCATTGCTCTTGAAGACCGCCACCGTTTCGACGTAAGGCACCTTGCTCAGCGAATGCAGGACTTCGCCCGCAGCCGGCTTGTCGTCGAACATCAGCGGCGCCGCGGTGTTGTCCGCCACCATCTCGGCAATCATGTTGGCGTCTTCGGTCAGGGATGTCCGCAGCGTCACGGCTTGATAGACAAGGAGTACCAGGCTCGATATGAGCAAGGCTACTCCCACGCGCAACGTCTTGATCCGTGCCATTTCGCGCGCCGGACTTGGCGTTTCGAGCTTGACGTGCTTCATGTGACATTCCTCGCAAGCCGAAGCAATTTGGAGCTCAGGCCCAGATGGCGTCGGGCTGCCTCGCTATTGTCGATATCGAAGCGCAGTTGATCGCCTTGGCGAACCAGCAGGACCACGCACGGACCCTCGGGGGCATCGGGCGTGCGCACGATGAGCAATGGCGAGTCCGTACCCAGTGCGGATTTGATTGCGGTCGATGTCGCCGGGCTGCCATCTACGATCAGTACATCGCATCCCGCGGCAGTTGAACCTTCGGAAAGCATGCGCAGGTGCCACGTACGCGCCGCCACCTGGCGCCCTTCGAGTTTGGCGAGCGCGGCACCGAGCTCCCCCTTGTTGCTCGAGCAGACCGTGAGACTCGTCGAAGCGGCACGCGTCGAAGGCCATTCAGTGAACGCGGTGAAGTTGAAGATATAGGCTGCTTCGAGTGAAAAGAGATCGACCTGAGCATGTGCCGTCACACGCAGACAGGCTGCGATAGCAAGGATGAACACGGCGGCGGCAAGCTTTCTTCTCATGTGCGGTCCATCAGAACCCATACACGAGTTTGGCGAGGAACGTGCGGCTTTGCTGCACGATGACGCTTTGCGTGAACCCGGGACCGGCGGGATCGGTAAAGCGCCGGTCGGTGATGTTGTAAATCGAAAACGACAGGTCGGCATGCGGAATAAGCCGCGCTGTGCCGATGCTCAGATTGCCGAGACAGTAGCCGCTTGCATCGCCGGCTTGCGCCAGCCGCGACGATACACACCGTAGCTCGGCGCCGACTCGCGCCGAATGATGGAAGACCGGTACGAACACATTCAGCTTGGCGAGCCGTCGCGGCGAATCCTGCAAGGCCGCGCCCGTATCGCTGTTGCGGGCTCTTTGCCATGAATAGCTCGCCCGGATCGTTGCACCGCCGGCCAGCTGCTGCTCGTAGGCAAGCTCGGCGCCGTTGGCCTGGACGCGATCGACGTTCTGAAACTGGAACAGCCCGGAATCGGTGAGTACTTCGGTGATCAGGTTGCGCACGTCGTAATGGAAGACCGACAGCGTGGCATGTCCGGAGTCGCTGATCTTTCGATCGTAGATGAACTCATACGTCGTGATGTGCTCGGGTTTGAGCGCAAGATTGCCAGTTTGGCCGTCCGTTCCCGGAATGGTGTAATAGAGCTCGTACGCGTTGGGTGCACGATAAGCACGCCCGTACACGAGCTTGAGCGTGTCGGCGGCTGTCGCTTTGAAAATCAGTGCAAGACGAGGACTCGCATTCGCACCGGATACGCTCTCCTCGTCGAATCGCGCACCGGCGTTCAATGTCAATCGATCCGTAAGCTGGATCTCATCCTCCGCATAGACACCGAAAATGTTCGAACTGCGATGATCGTCGAGTATCGATTGATACGGGTCGACGTTGTAGTTGTATTGATCGCGTCTCGCATTGCGCGTCACGCTCATGCCGACGACGATCTTATTGCGCGGCACGCCCGTGAAAGTCGCATGGACGTCGGCGCCGTACCAGATCGCCTTGTCTCCATCGACGTTGACTACAGCGGGGGCCGTGCCGTATAGCGACGGCATGCGATAGTCATAGCGTTCCCAATAAATCTCGGACGCGACCTCGAGACTGCCCGAGAACGCATGGCGGTAGGTTGCGTTGGCGAAGGTGTGCGTATCGCTCGTACTGTCCGGCGCGTTGAAGTTGGCGCCATAGGCCGCGGTCGGCACACCTTTCGTTCGGTTGCCGTAGCCGGCACTGAATACGAAATCACGGTAGGCGAATTTGGCAAACAGATACTGCGCGCGATCGTAATCGAGTCCGTTGGCCACGCCATTTTTCTGGTCGGGCGTGTCGAACTCGCCGTAATAGAGGTCTTGCCCGCTGCGGACGTACGAAGTGGCCGACAGCAGCAGATCGGCCCCGTTGCTTCCATGCCAGCCATAGCTCGCGCGTGCGCGCTTTTCGCCGAAGCTGCCGACCGAGACAGCGGTTTGGGCGCCGCCCAATGCCGCGCCCTTTTTCGTCACTACGTTGATGACACCGAAGAGCGCGTTCGAGCCGTACACCGCCGATCCGGGGCCCGGCACATATTCGATTCGCTCGACCAGATCCATATCGAGCGGAAAGTCGGTTCCGATCGAAGCTTGATCGTAGACGGAATCGTTGAGGCGCATTCCGTCGATCAACAGCAGAAAGCGGCTGTTGTAATCGCCCGGGCGGCGAAAACCGCGCGCGCCGAGATAGTCATAAGTCCGGTCGTACGAGACATAGAGCCCGGGCAGGGAGGCGAGTGCATCGGAGAGCTTGCGCCAACCGAAGTTGCGGATATCGTCGGCGGTCAGTATGACGGCGGCCGCGGGTGCTTCCGAAACAGGTTGCTCGAAGAGGGACGCCGTACTGACCACCTTGACGTTCATGAGCGCTTCGAGCGGCATCGATGCAAGCGCGTCGGCGGTCAGTGGCGCGTCGTCGGGACCAGATTGCGGCGGCGCAGCAACGCTCTCGTTCGACCCGACGAAAATCGGTACAACGGCCAGGGCGATGCGAACGATGAACGTGATACCGCGTTTGTGTTGTCTGGGGACCATTAGAGCGAAGTCGTAAAGCCGGTGGCGCGAGTACGTGCCTCCTTCACTTAACGGCAGAGTGGAAGCGGTTCTTGAGCTTGGCAGGCGCGTTCGACGGCGCGGCCTGGCGCCAGGAAGAGCTCGCGCGTGTCAATAGGCGGAGTCCTCAATCGACCTGGGCACGGGAAGCCGCCATCCTGGACCCGAGCCCGACGCGGGGTGGCCCGACGCACGGCCAGGCGGCGTGCGAGACTCGACGTAATGGTTGGGAGTCCTAACGAGGTCGGCCGCGGCCGGTATGGACCGGCGTGGGGAAGCGCGCGTACGAACGCCGCTTCTTGCCGTGACGGCTTAAATCAACTCGAGCTTGGAGGTGAGGTAGGTGAGTTCGATGCGATTCGCTACGCCGAAACGCTTGCGTAGCTTGCGCAGGTGGTAATCGACATTGTGTGCGCTCGTGTCCAGGCGGCGGCCGATTTCCTTGTCGGACGCACCTTCGGCAATACCCATCAGCAATTCGCGCTCGAATGGCGTCAAACTATTCGTCGCACAGCTGCGCGAGGCCGCGGTCAATTGCGGCAAGGCAAACGCGTGGACCGACAGCGCGATCGACAACGATTGCTCGACCGTTGCCGACGTGATCCAGTCCCGCGAGCGGCGCGGTGCGGTGAAGCTCATGAAGGCGCTCAAGCGCGTGCCGGGGATGGGCATGGCGAACATCAGGCCGCTGCACATACCGTCATCGCGCATGGTGCTCAGAAAGCCGTCGACTGCTCGATCTTCCGGGGTGCCGATGCTCGATCCGATGCTTTGCTCGCGCAGATGGTACAAGTCCCACACCATCGGCGCATTGGCGCGCCGCGCAGCGAGCGTGCGCGGATCGATCTCGTGATAGCCTTGCTTCACGTAGTCGCCGCGATAGGTGGGAGGCACGAACGCCTCATGCAGGAAGAGCCGCTCGGCTTGCTTGACGTTGCTCTCCAATGCGAAATAGGCAAACGTCGAAAAACCGACCAGATGCAAGAGGCCGTTGATCATGCGATTGCGCTCTGCAGCGGTGCGCGCGCTGGCCAGCGCGCCGGCGATACCGAGGGACGGGCAAGGTTGATCGTCCGCACTCGTTTGTCGCGGGTCGTTGCACCAGATCACATCGATCGGATGTTGCTGCGAAGTTGGCGTTTCGGACTGCTGAGCGTCCAATGAACGACGTGAGGGCGGGAACGACGACGCGTCCTCGCGCAATGCGGCGTGATGCATCGATGAGCCTCCGGTCGAGAGTCGCGTTGCGCGCCACGTAACGCGGCACGGTGGTGCCGGTCAGTGCGTGTAACTTATGGTAATGATAATCAGAAAATCGCATATCGGCACGCGAGGCGTACCCTGATGACAGATGTCGACGAATTCCCGACGCTCATATGGTTTTCGCAGGCCGACGCGCTCGCTCATCTGCACGAGATCGACGCAAGCGCCGATGTCGACCGTGCCGCATCGGATCTGCTCGGTTGTCACGAACGCCTATTGCACATGGGGTTTCACATGCTCAATTACGGCGCGTTCGAAATGATAGGCCGACGCGTGTTGCGCATCTATTCGATGAGCGATTTAGCCGATATCTCGTTCTCTCGCCTTTATTGGAAACACCGGTTGTACGAAAGCGATCCGCGTTTTGCCGCGCTGTGGCAAAGCGGATTGCCGGCTACATGGCAGGCGGGGCAGGTCACAGCGTACGCAGAGCGGACCGGAGACTCGCGGGCGCGCATGCTTTCAAACAGCCTGCGGTCGCATGAAATGAACGCGGGATTGACGCTCGGCTTGCCGGCACCGCAGCCCGATTTGCGCGTAGCGGTCAATCTGACCTCGCGAGCGCACGAGATCGGGTGGATCAACGATCGCACCGTGGGGGGCGCATTGACGATCGCCCTGACCGTGCACCGCATCGTGCAGCCTTATATCGACGCTTGCGTCCGGCGCGCGCGGGAGCTCATGTTGAGCGCAGATCAGGCCGCGGTTCTCGAGCGGCTCCTCAAAGGGCTGTCGGATCAGGAGATCGCCACCGCAACGGCGAGTTCGCTGCACAAGGTGGCGTCCCACGTGCGGGCGCTGCAAAAGATGTTCGGCGTCGAGAACCGCGCGCAGCTCGTGTACCGCGCTGCGCGCTGGGGTTGGGAAGGTTAAGCGGCGTTTAGCGCGCCCGCGCGAGTCAAGCCGCCTGAAGCCGTCCGGCGAGATAGGCGAGCTGGCTGCGATTACGCGCGCCCAGCTTCTCGCGCAGTTGCCGCAAGTGATAGTCGACGTTGTGCACGGTCGTATCGAAGCGCGCTGCGATGGCCTTATCGGACAGCCCCGCCACGACCGCCGACAAGATCCGTTGCTGCAGCTCGGACAGCCCGTTTGTGGCCTCGCGCCTGCACATGGCCTGGATGTAGGCCGAGCAGCGTTGGTGCAACGACAGACCGAGTCCAATGGCCTGCGCGATGACGCTGTCCGTGATCCATTCGCAGTGCTCCGGCGCCCCTGCAAAAACGATGATTGCACGCATCGGCGTTTGCGAGATCGGTAACCCGAATGCCAGGCCGCTGGCGAGGCCGTGCGCACGAAGCTCGTCGAAGTGGCGACGGACCTGCGGGTCGAGGGCGTCGTTACGCGACGCGTCCAGGATCGAACGGATGTCCCAGACATGAAGCCGGCTCGAGTCGAGTGCACGCCGCATTTGCGGATCCCGGAGGAAGTAGCCGCCCTCGAGCGCCTTCGGCAACAAATCGCTCGCCAGGTAATCGCGTAGCAAATAAGCGCGCTCGGCCTGGGCCTGGGCATTGAGTTTCAAGGCTGCGTAGCCAAGGCCTCTGAAGCCCACGATGTGAAGTACCCCGCGGATCATCCGGATCCGTTCCTCCGCCGTTCGCGCCGCACTGAGTTCGGCCGCGAGAAACGTCGAATCCGCCGCACCGTCGGCGCGGGCTAACGGAGACAGCGCCGCTTCGTCGAAATACCGCGTATCGCAACGCGGCGCGATCTCCCGGAGCATCGCGGAGCCCGTCCGACGCGCCGGCGCGGGTGGGAGCGGTTCGAGATCTTCGCCTTCTTCCACTACCTCGAGGTAAGACATGCGGAATTCCTATATGGGCCGAGGCACGTCGCTTGTGGCGCCGAGCCGCAGCGCGCGAACAGCACGCGGTTGAGGCAGCTCGTCGAAGCGACTCGCCCTCATGAAAAGGATTGTATTGAGCGCGCTGGCGATGTGTAGCCCGGTATTTCGTAGTGTTTGGCACCCGGCCCCTACGAAGTCGCCATGCAATTACGGAAGTACGCGAGCAAAAATGCCGGGCGGTGCGTTCGTCGGCGCGTGTGTCAATGATACTGTGTTTTTATACAGTATCAAGTCGACGCATCGGGGTGCAGGGCGAGATATCGTTCCAGCACCCATTCGAGCGCGTCATCGAATGGCGTGCGGCGCCCGATCCCGAGCGCTTCGAGCCGACTTGCGTCGAGATGGCAGTCGCGTGGCCGCGGCGTGGAATCGACGCTCGATGCCACCGGCTCGAGGCGCGCATCGAGCCTCAGGGTGCGGGCGATTCGCACCGCGATATCGAATTTGGTCATCGGCTCGTCACCGGACCAATGGGCGCGGCCGCATACGGCGGCCCCGCTTGCCGCCCGCTCCAGCAGGCCGCGAATCACGTAAGCCACATCGCCGGTGAACGTGGGGTAGCGTGTCGCCCAGGCATCCATGCGAGCGGCGGGCGCGCCTGCCTTGGCGGATGCGACGACAGCCGGCACGAGGCTCGTCACCGCCGATTCGCTCAAGTCCGTTGTGTGGCCGAAAAGCAACGGTAGACGAAGCACACAGCCGAAATCCGTGGCCTGCGCCAGCGCGCGCTCTCCGTCGAGCTTGCTGCGGCCGTAGGCGTTGAGCGGGCAGGGCGGATCGTCTACGCGGTACGGCGGCCTCGTGCCGTCGAACACGTAATCGGTCGAGATCGACAAGACCCACGCATCGTGGCGCCGTCCGGCCGATGCGATCGCCCGGACCGCGTCGACGTTGAGCGCGCGAGCGAGTGCCGGATCGCTTTCGCAAACATCGGGGCGCCGCTCAGCTGCCGCAATGACGACGGCGTCCGGCGATGTTCGCGCCATGAACGCGTCGATGGCCGCTGCGTCCCGGATGTCGAGGGACATCAGCGCGCCTCCCGCTCGACGATGAGCGGTGCCGATCACGCGCCAGTCCGCCCGCTCGGCCAGCGTTTCCATGACGGCCCGGCCGACCAGCCCCGAGCCGCCGATCACCGCGACTGTAAACATGCGGTGTCTCAGCCCGGATCGGCGACGGTCTTTGCTTCCTGGACCGCATAGCCGGCTTCATCGATCGCGGCAGTCAGCGTCCCGATATCTGCGCTCGACGCGACCCGCACACGTCCCCCCGCAAGGTCGACGTCGACCTGTGCGTCGGCATCGACCGCCTGCACCGCTTGGGTGACAGCTGAAACGCAATGCTGGCAGCTCATGCCTTCGACATGGAATTCGATCATTCGGTGTCCCTTCGATGTAAGTGGGT
Organism: Trinickia sp.; assembly: GCF_036503415.1. GTDB lineage: Bacteria > Pseudomonadota > Gammaproteobacteria > Burkholderiales > Burkholderiaceae > Trinickia. Next base: position 28,208 of record NZ_DASXWY010000161.1, read on the forward strand.
TCGAAGCGCGAACGCCGGATCGTTGCCGGTCATCGTCACGCTTGCATCGAGCGTATACCTTGCCATAGTGGGAAGGTATACGCTGTCTTCACGAATCGGGAGGTATCGATGAATATCGGCGAAGCTGCGCGCGCGTCGGGCGTGAGCGCAAAAATGATCCGCTATTACGAGCAGGTCGGGTTGCTCGCACCCCGGGGCCGCACCGAATCCGGTTATCGGCTTTACGGTCCGGCCGAGGTGCATACGTTGCGGTTCATTCGTCAGGCGCGGCGTTTGGGTTTTCTCGTCGAAGATATCCGGAAGCTGGTGGCCCTCTGGCACGATCGATCCCGTGCAAGCTCCGAGGTCAAGGCGATCGCACTGGAACACGTCGGCGAACTGGACAGGCGCATTGCCGAACTCAAAGAGATGCGAGACGTTTTGGCGCACCTCGCGCGCCATTGTCACGGCGACGCGCGCCCCGACTGCCCGATCCTCGAGGAACTCGCGAGCGAGGATCCCGTCGCATTTCAAGAAAGCCACTCGACGTTTGCCGCAAAGGTCGTGTGAGGCTGGGAAACGACGCTCGCACGCCGGTTGCACCGTCAAGGTGCATTCTCGACGAAAAAGACGGCTGCCGGCACCATTCCATAGCGGAATGCACGTCATTCGTGCATTTCACTGGCGACTTTCCGTGATCACTATATAATCCGGGTTAACCCTTTTGCGGGAAATCCCTAGCTTCGGCAGCGGTTTCCCGACCCCGGAGAAACGTCATGCTCGCCTATATCATCGAAAAGCTCAGCAACTGGTTCGAATCGGCCGAACGCACCCGCCGCGAAGCATATCTCGCCTCGTCGTCCGATGTCGTCGATCTCGAAAAGCGCCTGCGCGCCCTCGAAAGCAACGGCTATACGCTGTAATTGTGTAGTCGCAGCAAGCGGGGCAGCATTGAGTGCTCCCAGCTCGCCGAGGACGATCATCACAATCGGCGTTGGCTCGACCCGGTGTTTCGCGCGTTTCCGGTAGCCGGAATGTCCGGGCCGCGCTAAGGTGTGAGCGTCGCGTACGCGTTTTGCGTCGCGCGCCTTGTGGATAGTTCTCCATGCACCTCATTTCTTTTTTCTCCGCGCCTGCGCGTTCACTCGCGGCGGCGGCCGGACTCTCGATTGCCGTTGTAGCGAGCCCCGTTCTGGCGGACTCGGACCGCGCACCCGTCGTGCTCGATACTCAAACCGGCATCCACGACGGCAGAAGCGGCGTTGTACTGCAAAACGCTCCGCTTGCGCGCCAGGCGATGGTGCCCACGCAGCCCACGGCCACGCTGCCGGAGATGGCGCCTCAAGCCCAGCAGCCTATCGTGGTTGCACCTTACATTGAATTGCCCGGTGCGTCGGATCGGCGCGCCGTGTACCGGCCGCGCCCGGCCGCAGGGCAGTGACGCGCTACGACACGCGCGCTTCGATCTCGAAGCGCGCTTCGCCGTCCTCGTTCAGCACATCCTTCAGAAACGGCAACATCTCCCGCACTGACGCCGCGAGCGTATAGGGCGGATTGAGAACGAACATTCCGCTGCCGTACAGCCCGAAGCCGTCCGATGGCGGCCGGCTTACAGTCAAGCTCACATGTAGCCAGTCCGTGCTTTGCAGGCGCTTCAGCTGCTCCGGGAACCGCTGCGACTCCGGGCGTACCACCTGCGGATACCAGACCGCGTACACGCCCGTGGCGAATCGGGCGAGGCTTTCCTCGAGGCACGTTATTGCGCGCGCATAGTCGCGCTTGTCTTCATAGGACGGATCGATCAGCACGAGCGCGCGCCGCGGTGCGGGCGGCAGCAGGGCCTTGATGCCTTCGAATCCGTCCCCGGCGTAGAGCATCGCGCGACGGCCCGCGTCGCGGAAGTTATGACGCAGCACCTCGATCTCCGTGCTATGCAGTTCGAATAGGCGCATGCGGTCCTGAGGGCGCATCAAGCGCCAGGCCAGATAGGGCGAGCCGGGGTAAAGGCGCAGATTGCCATCGGCATTGATGGCGCTCACTTGCTCGACGTAATCGGCAAGCGCGGCTGGCAAGTCGTTGCGATTCCACAGTCGGGCTATGCCCGTTTCGAATTCGGCGGTCTTGGCCGCGTAGCCTTCGGTCAACGCATAGACGCCCGCACCGGCATGCGTATCGATGTACCAGTAGGGCTTTTCTTTTTGGCCAAGATAGCGCAGCAACTGTACGACGACAGCGTGCTTGAGGACATCGGCGTGATTGCCGGCGTGAAACGCATGGCGATAGCTGAGCATGGCAAATCGAACGAGAGTTGAACCGCGACACGAGACTCGCGCCGACAGCGTATGGGTGCGCCGCATTGCGTCCTGCAAACGGGCGCGTCATTGTACGCGAGCGATTCCCGTGCAGGTTCGAGTGCGGCGCTCGGAGTTCGAGCGGCGATCCGGCGCCGTCGAGCAAATCGCCACGCGCCGGCCGTCCCTTCATGCACAATAGCGAAGTCGATCCTGGCGCGCGAGTCGACCGGACGGCATATGCCATTCGGCCAGGTTGTCCCGCATCGTGCGTCATGGTGTCATTGTGCTCGAGTCGATGGAGATCTGAATGTCCTCGTTGAATAGCAATTTGAGCGGTAAGGCCGCGGTCGTGACAGGCGCGGCAAGCGGCATTGGCAAAAGCATCGCGCTGACGTTCGCTGCGAATGGAGCAGCCGTCGGCATTGCCGATTTGAACATCGCCGGGGCGCAGGCCGTGGTGGAGGAGATCGAAAAAGCCGGCGGCAAAGCGCTTGCGCTTGCGATGGACGTGACCGACGAAGCCGCTGTCACCCAAGGCATCGATGCAGTGGCCGAGCGGTTCGGTTCGGTCGATATTCTGGTGTCGAACGCCGGCATCCAGATCGTCAATCCAATCGAAAGCTACTCGTTCGCCGATTGGAAGAAAATGCAGGCGATCCACGTGGACGGCGCATTCCTGACAACGAAAGCGGCCCTCAAGCATATGTATCGCGACAATCGCGGCGGTGTGGTCATCTACATGGGCTCGGTCCATTCGCACGAGGCTTCGCCGCTGAAATCGGCTTACGTCGCCGCCAAGCATGCCTTGCTCGGACTGGCGCGCGTGCTGGCGAAAGAAGGCGCTCCGCACAACGTGCGCTCGCATGTGATTTGTCCTGGCTTCGTGCGTACGCCGCTCGTCGACAAGCAGATTCCCGAGCAAGCGAAGGAGCTCGGGATCAGCGAGGAGGAGGTTGTCAAGCGGGTCATGCTGGGGCAGACCGTGGACGGCGTTTTCACGACGGTCGAGGACGTCGCGCAAACCGCATTGTTCCTTGCAGCGTTCCCCAATGCGGTCCTGACGGGTCAATCGATCGTTCTCAGCCACGGTTGGCACATGCACTGAAAAAAAAGGAGCCACGATGGCGGAGCACAACGCTCAGCCGTTGCACGCGCAGACGCAATCTCCGTCCCGAGAGGGACATGTGCGCGCACGGGAGCAGGAAACAGCCGAACGGCCACGCATTGCGTTGCCGCCCTATGAGACGATCGCGCTGGTTTTGCAAGGCGGCGGTGCGCTCGGCGCTTATCAGGCTGGCGTCTACGAGGCGCTGCACGAAGCCGGGGTCGTCCCGAATTGGATAGCCGGCATTTCGATCGGGGCGATCAACACCGCGATCCTTGCCGGCAACGCACCCGAGCGTCGGGTCGCGCGCTTGCGAGAATTCTGGGAAACCATTTGCCAACCGGCTTACGGGTTGGCGCTGCCGCCCGCGGTCGAACAGGCATTCTTCGATTCGACAGAGGTGGTGCGGACCGCATTCACCGCCATGCAGGCGGCCAGCGCGCTCGTTGACGGGCAAAAGGGGTTTTTCGTTCCGCGTGTGCCGCCGCCGTTGCCGTTTTCGGTCGGCACGCCCGATACGGCGAGCTGGTACGACACGGCTCCGCTGAAAGCAACGCTGGAGCGTTTGTGCGATTTCGACAGGATCAATTCTGGCGAGACGCGCGTCTCGGTGGCGGCTGTCAACGTTCAGACCGGTAACTTCGCCTATTTCGACAATCAGCATACGAAGCTGCGGGCCGAGCACTTCATGGCATCGGCATCGCTGCCGCCCGGTTTTGCCGCCACGGAGATCGACGGAGAGTTTTACTGGGATGGCGGTTTGATGTCGAATACGCCGCTTTCGGAGGTCGTCCAGACAACGCCGCGCCGCGACACGCTCGCATTCCAGGTTGATCTATGGAGCGCGCGCGGCCCTGCGCCGAATACGCTCACCGATGTTCAAAGCCGCATCAAGGATATTCAGTATTCGAGCCGCACGAGACTCGTCACGGATATGCTGCAGCACTCGCAGCGGTTCAGGCATGTGCTGCGCGAAGTACTCGCGCGCGTATCGCCCGAGCATCGGGACGATCCTTGGTGCAAGCTTGCCGAGGAGCTTGCGACTTCGCGTCGCTATAACGTATTTCAGCTCGTCTATCGCGACAAGGAATTCGAGGGCAACTACAAGGACTATCAGTTCGGGCTCTCGACGATGCGGCTCCACTGGGAAAGCGGCTTGCAGGATATGCGCGCGAGCCTGGCGCAGCCCGGATGGCTGGATATGCCCGAGAACGACGCCGGCTTCGTTACACACGACATCCACCGCGACTCGCGGTGAGCCGTGCCTCCGAAGCTGTCCCCGGGAGCGCGGGTAGCCGGTTCGGCGCTTTCGTTCAATAAAAAACGGCACGCAGCGAGCGTGCCGTTCAGCGAAGCGGGCGTTGGGCCGCCCACGGGGGGCGCGGCCGGCAGCGCCTGGATTACTTCAACACATGAGCGATGGCATTTGCCACCGTATCGATGTTGCGCATGTTGAGGGCGGCGACGCAGATGCGACCCGTGCCGACCGCATAGATGCCGAACTCTTCGCGCAGACGATCCACCTGAGCCGCGTTGAGTCCCGAATACGAGAACATGCCGCGTTGCGCATTGACGAAGCCGAAGTCTCGCGCGACGCCGGCAGCCTTCAGGCGTTCGACGAGTCCGGTGCGCATGGCGCGGATGCGATCGCGCATCTCGCCCAGTTCCGTTTCCCACGTGGCGCGCAACGCCGGCGTGGCCAGCACGCTCGCGACGATGGAGCCGCCATGCGTCGGCGGGTTCGAGTAGTTCGTGCGGATCACACGCTTCAATTGCGACAATACGCGCGCAGCCTCGTCCTTGCCCGTGGTGATGACCGACAGCGCACCGACACGCTCGCCGTAAAGCGAAAACGACTTCGAGAAAGACGACGAAACGAATGCGTTGAGCTCAGCCTCGGCGAACAGGCGCACGGCGAATGCGTCTTCCTGGATGCCGTCACCGAAGCCTTGATACGCGATGTCGAGAAACGGTACGAGCCCGCGTGCTTTCACGACTTCGACGACCTGCTTCCACTGCGCTTCGCTGAGATCGACGCCGGTCGGATTGTGGCAGCAGGCATGCAGCACGACGATCGTGCCTGCCGGATAGCTGTTGAGCGCATCGAGCATCGCCGGAAAATTCACGCCGTGTGTTGCGGCGTCGTAGTACGGATAGGCGACGACCTCGAAGCCAGCGCTTTCGAAGAGGGCACGGTGATTTTCCCAGCTCGGATCGCTGATGGCGACCTTCGCGTTCGGTTCCACGCGCTTCAGGAAATCCGCACCGATCTTCAGTGCGCCTGTACCGCCGAGTGCCTGTACCGTCACGACGCGCCCGGCTGCGATGAGCGGCGAGCTTTCGCCGAGAAGCAGCTTTTGCACGGCTGCGTCATAGACGGCGATGCCGTCGATCGGCAGGTAGCCGCGCGGCAGCGCGGCTTCGACGCGCGCTTTTTCAGCCTCGCGCACCGCGCGCAAAAGCGGAATCTTGCCTTCTTCGTTGGTATAGACACCGACGCCCAGATTGACCTTCGTCGAGCGGGGATCGGCGTTGAAGGCTTCGTTGAGGCCGAGGATCGGATCACGGGGGGCCAGTTCGACAGCGGAAAAGAGTGACATGGTCTGTATCGGCTGAGTAGAAAAGCGGCGGCTTCGTGCATGCCGGCAGCAGTTGGCCCGGGAGTACGGGCCAGGAGCTTGAACCGACGGCGAGCGCTGAAGATCGTAATTGTAACGAATCCGGGGCCGGCGTCGGAGCCTTTTCTGCCCGGGCATGCGGCGTTTCGCCGGACGGGCGTTCGTTTCCGTGTATATCGCGCTCGTCGGGTCGCTCCGCTGCTTGCCTATCCGTAAAACGCTAAAATAGCTTTTTTCTTCGGCGAACGATGCCCCTTTTTCCCTCATGTCCGAACATCAGCCTCATGCCGCCGATGCACTCGACGAATCGAAATTCATCGAGTTCGAGGGCTCCCCGTTCCACCTGTATCAACCGTATCCGCCGGCCGGCGACCAGCCGGAGGCGATCCGCTTGCTCGTCGAGGGCATCCACGACGGCCTGTCGTATCAGACGTTGCTGGGCGTGACGGGCTCGGGCAAGACCTTTACGATGGCCAACACGATTGCGCGGCTCGGCCGGCCCGCCATCGTCTTCGCGCCCAACAAGACGCTTGCCGCGCAGCTGTATTCGGAGTTTCGCGAGTTTTTTCCGCGCAACGCGGTGGAGTACTTCGTCTCTTACTACGACTATTACCAGCCGGAAGCGTATGTGCCGCAGCGAGACCTTTTCATCGAAAAGGATTCGTCGATCAACGAACACATCGAGCAGATGCGGCTGTCGGCCACCAAGAGCCTGATGGAACGTCGCGATGTCGTGATCGTCGCGACTGTCTCGGCCATCTACGGTATCGGCAATCCGAGCGAATACCACCAGATGATCCTGACACTGCGCACGGGCGACAAGATCGGCCAGCGCGACGTGATCGCGCGGCTGATCGCGATGCAGTACAGCCGTAACGAGGCGGACTTCCAGCGGGGCGCGTTTCGCGTACGGGGCGACACCATCGACGTCTTTCCGGCCGAGCACGCCGAGATGGCAGTCCGCATCGAGCTTTTCGACGACGAGGTCGAATCGCTGCATCTGTTCGATCCGCTCACGGGACGCGTGCGCCAGAAGATCCCGCGCTTTACCGTCTATCCGTCCTCGCATTATGTGACGCCGCGCGAGACCGTCATGCGCGCAGTGGAGACGATCAAGGCGGAGCTGCGCGAGCGGCTCGAATTCTTCCATCGCGACGGCAAGCTCGTCGAAGCGCAGCGGCTCGAGCAGCGCACGCGTTTCGACCTGGAAATGCTGCAGGAGCTCGGTTTTTGCAAGGGCATCGAAAACTATACGCGGCATTTCTCGGGCGCGGCGCCGGGCGAGCCGCCTCCGACGCTCGTCGACTATCTCCCGTCGGACGCGCTGATGTTTCTCGACGAATCGCACGTGTTGATCGGCCAGTTGAACGGGATGTACAACGGCGACCGCGCTCGAAAGGAAAACCTCGTCGATTACGGTTTTCGCCTGCCGTCGGCGCTCGACAATCGTCCGCTCAAGTTCCACGAATTCGAGCGCAAGATGCGCCAGGCGATGTTCGTGACCGCAACGCCCGCGGAATACGAGAGGAAAACGTCCGGGCAGGTCGTCGAGCAGGTCGTGCGGCCCACGGGGCTCGTCGACCCGGCAGTGCAGGTGCGCCCCGCACGCACGCAGGTCGATGACGTGCTCTCGGAGATCAATGTCCGGGTCGCGGTGAACGAACGCGTGCTCGTCACCGTGCTGACCAAACGGATGGCCGAGCAGTTGACCGAGTTTCTGGCCGACCATGGCGTGAAAGTCCGCTACCTGCACAGCGATATCGATACGGTCGAGCGCGTCGAAATCATCCGCGACCTGCGACTTGGGACGTTCGACGTCCTCGTCGGCATCAATTTGCTGCGCGAGGGGCTCGACATTCCCGAAGTGTCGCTCGTCGCCATTCTCGATGCGGACAAGGAAGGCTTCCTGCGTGCCGAGCGCTCGCTGATCCAGACGATCGGGCGGGCGGCACGCAATGTCAACGGCTGTGCGATTCTCTACGCGGACCGCATCACGGATTCCATGCGCCGCGCGATCGACGAAACCGAGCGTCGGCGCGCAAAGCAACTGGCTCACAACGAACGCATGGGGATCACGCCGCGCGGAGTGGTCAAGCGGATCAAGGACATCATCGACGGCGTCTACAACGCCGACGACGCGCGTGCCGAGCTCAAGGAAATGCAGCAGCGCGCGAAGTTCGAGGACATGTCGGAAAAGCAGTTGGCCAAGGAAATCAAACGGCTCGAGAAGCAGATGATGGAGCACGCCAAGAATCTCGAATTCGAAAAGGCGGCGCAGGCGCGCGATCAACTCGCGGTGCTCCGCGCCCGCGTATTCGGCGCGAACGTCGGGGACTCCATCGTCGGCGGCGACTGAGACGTTTCGCTGTCGTTCTTTTGTTTGTTTGTCCGACGGAACGATGCTAGACTTATGCGCAATTGATAATCGTTCGCATTCGCGTTACTTTTCGCAATGCGAACGGCGATCGGATTACGTCGAGTCACAGTTCAGCGCGGGCGGAATGGCCCGCGGTCGTCTTTCGAAGGAGTGTAAATGCAGCGTTCTTCCTGGATGCGCGGTGGCCTGATCGTGGCTGCCGCGATGGTCGCCACGGTGGCGTCGGCCGCCGAATACCCGATCGGCAAGCAAAAGATCGAGGGGGGAATGGAGATCGGCGCCGTCTATTTGCAGCCGATCACGATGGATCCGGAAGGGATGATGCGCAAGGCGTCCGATTCTGACGTCCATCTCGAGGCGGACATCCACGCTGTGAAGAACAACCCCACGGGCTTTGCCGAAGGGGATTGGATGCCCTACCTGCAGGTCAAGTACGAACTCACGAAAGCAGGTGCGAGCTACAAGCAGACGGGCGACCTCATGCCGATGGTGGCCGATGACGGTCCGCACTATGGCGATAACGTCAAGCTCGCCGGCCCGGGCAAGTATCACCTGAAGCTCGTGGTCAATCCACCGATGCAAACGGGCCATATGGCATTCGGCCGGCATGTGGACAAGGAAACCGGCGTCGGCCCCTGGTTCAAGCCGATCACGATCGAATACGACTTCCCGTTCGCCGGTATCGGCAAGAAGGGCGGATATTGATCCGTTGACGAAGGATTGCACGTATGAAATTTCATCGTCTCAGTCTATGGCTCGCCGGCGTCGTTCTCGGGCTGGCCGGTGCCTCGGTCCATGCGGAAGACTTGCCGACATTCAAGCTCGACATGGCGGACGGCAAAGTCGAGCCGGCGCGCATCGAGGTGCCGGCGGGCAAACGCATCAAGATCGAAATCCGGAACACGGGCAAGGGCGCTGTCGAGTTCGAGAGCGTGCAGTTGCGCAAGGAAAAGGTGCTCGCACCGGGCGCGGATTCGTTCGTCGTGATCGCGCCGCTGACGCCCGGGGAGTACAAGTTCTTCGACGATTTCCATCAGAGCGCGCAGGGTGTGATCGTCGCAAAGTAGTGGGATGAGTCGAGCATTGCGCGCGGTGGACGCAACCCGCGTTTGCCGCGTGCCGGAGAAGTTCGGATGGGGCAGGTATTGTTCGTCGTATGGCGGGAAAGCGTCGAGGCGTTGCTCGTCGTCGGTATCCTCTATGCGTGGCTGAAAAACGGCGATATGTCCGCGCGGCGGTCTTTGCCGTTTCTCTGGGCCGGCGTCGGCGTGGGTGTACTGGCGGCTATCGCGCTGGGTGCTGCGCTCGTCGGATTCAGCGAATTCCTCTCGGGCGATGCGGCTGATTACTTCCAGACGGGCATGGTACTCGTCGCCTGCGTGCTGATCGTGCAGATGGTGCTTTGGATGAAGCGGCACGGGCGCACCTTGAAGCGCGACATGGAGCGCTCGCTGCAGACCCATACACGCGACGGCAACGGCTGGGGCATCGCGATCCTCGTCGCGCTCGCCATTGCCCGCGAAGGCAGCGAAACGGTCATCTTTCTTTACGGCCTGGGATTCGGGCAGTCCGGACATGTCGGCGGCGCCGATGTGCTCGCGATCGTGCTCGGTCTCGCTCTGGCGTTTCTCACGTTCTACTGCCTGCAATTGGGCGGCCGGTTCTTCTCGTGGCGGCATTTCTTCCGCGTTACCGAGATCATGTTGCTGCTGCTCGGTGCGGGCTTGCTGCAGACCGGTGTCGATAAGTTGATCGACAAGGAGATATTGCCGCTCGGTATCGCGCAACTGTGGAACACGTCGGCTTTGATCGACGATTCAAGCACCGTCGGCTCGCTCGTCGCCGCATTGACGGGCTACCGGGCTCATCCTTCGTTGACCAATCTCGTCGCCTACGTTTTGTATTGGGCGGTCGTCGGTTGGCTTGCGCGCCGCGCGAGCCGCATGCCGGCAACTACAGCGGGCCGCCCGGTATGAGCAGCCCCGCGGTCACGATGTTGGGTTCGAGTCGGCTCGCGCAAGTTGGCGCATGGATGCAGCGTCACGGTGCGGTCATTCGTGCGGTGCAATGGGTTGTCGTATCGATCTATGCATTCCTCATTGTCGTGCCAGCCTGCATGCCGCTGCCCGACAACACTGCTCATCTCTGGACCAATTTGACGCTTGCCGCCCAGTTCGTCTTCTGGGGGATCTGGTGGCCGTTCGTTTTGCTTTCGATGGTGATGCTCGGCCGCTTCTGGTGTGGCGTGCTCTGTCCCGAAGGCGCACTGTCGGAATTCGCGAGCAAACATGGGCGAGGACGCGCCATTCCACATTGGATGCGTTGGGGTGGCTGGCCGTTTGTCGCGTTTGGGCTCACCACGATCTACGGACAGATGGTGAGCGTCTATCAGTACCCGCGAGCGGTTTTGCTCGTACTAGGCGGCTCGACGGTGGCGGCAATCGCGATCGGTTTGCTGTATGGCCGGGAAAAGCGTGTGTGGTGCCGGTACCTGTGCCCGGTCAACGGTGTGTTTGCCTTGCTTGCGCGCCTCGCGCCGTTTCATTACAAGGTCAATGAAGACGCGTGGCGGCGTTCATATAAAGCCGGCGAGCACGGTCACCGCGTGATTCCGATCAATTGTGCGCCGCTCGTTCCCTTGCGCAATATGAAAGGCGGTGCCGCCTGCCATATGTGCGGTCGGTGCAGCGGGCATCGCGACGCGATTGCGCTGTCATGGCGTTCGCCGTCGCAGGAGGTCGTGGAGTTGGGGCGTGATGCCGCGAGCGGCTGGGATACCGCGCTGATTCTCTATGGCCTGCTCGGGATCGCCATCGGCGCGTTTCACTGGACGGTCAGCCCGTGGTTTGTGCAGATCAAGCAGTCGCTTGCCATGTGGCTGATCGATCGCGATATCACCTGGCCGCTCGACACGAGTGCACCGTGGTTCCTGCTGACTCACTACCCTGAACAAAACGATGTTTTCTCGTGGCTCGATGGCGCGCTCATCGTCGGCTACATTCTGGCGACTGCCGCCGTCTATGGCACCGTGCTGCTCGTCTGTTTGTCGCTTGCTACGCGCGCGCTGGGCCGGTTCGATTTCAAGCGGCTGCATCATCTGACGCAGGCGCTGATCCCCGTTGCAGGCGCCGGCGTTTTTCTGGGATTGTCCGCTACGACGCTTTCGCTGCTGCGCGCGGAGCACATTCCGCTCGAGTGGGCGCCGGGCGTCAGAATCGCCGTGCTTGCGATCGCGAATCTATGGAGTCTATGGCTCGGCTGGCGCGTGATCAGCCGTTATGCGACCACCTTCCTTGCGCGTGGAGCGGCAATGCTGCCGTATATTGCGGCGCTTGCCGTCGCCGATAGCGCCTGGTGGTTGATGTTCTGGGGTTTCGCTCGCTAGTCGAGCTGGAGCAGCGTAACGCCGCATAAAAAAAACGGCATGGCTGGCTGCGGCGGTTGCAAAAAGTGGTTGCACGAAGGGGTCTAGACTCGCGTGCAATTCCGTCGCGGCTGGCTACTGCCCAACACCTCTTGGGAGGTGGTCCCCACAATACCCGGTCGTTACTTCGTCAGGATCAGCTTGCCCAGGCGCGTTGCGCGCAGCTGGTACGTTTCGCCGTTATGGGCGATCAGCACATGCGTTCCTCCCTGAAGCAGCGTATCGCTGCGCACCACGCGCTGCTCGCGACGTTCGCTGCCGCTCCCATCGCTTGCTGAAGCCGTGCCCAGACCAGAAGCCGGATCGGTCCGTTCGTTTCGGCTGTGACGTGAGGCGGTTGGCATAGCGCGTCGCAAAGTCAGGGTTGTCGGGCGGTTGAATTCACTCATCTGCGCATCAATGTCTCGATTCGATGAAGCAAAGTATAAATGAGAATCATTATTAATTGAAAAAAAGATTTTCATCGAGATACGGCACCGATAGCGACGTATCGATGCCGTTTGCTTACCCCACGCGTGGGTTGCCGTTAATGCAAGGCGCGCGGTTCTTTCGGGTTGCTGGCGTACTGGCGAATGAGGCGCACGGTGTCGATATCGGATTCCCGATATGCGGATTTCACGATTTCCGTCGTTTGCCTTGCGTCTTCGGTGTCAGCGGTAGGGAGGGTCGTCTCGTACTGAAAACGCAGAAAAAGCTGGGATGCGTTCGGTTGCTCGATCGTCATCGTAAGCGAGCCGCCCACATATGCCTGCGTCGGGAGAATGTCGTACCGCACACTTTCGTTCGGCGTCAGCGTGACGCGGTCTCGAACCGTAGCGGAGCCGTAGTGGAGTTCGCGTTCGAGCGTCAAGTCCGTTCGTGAGAGGATCGTGCAGCTATCCAATCCGATCACGAACAGTTGCGGTTGCTCAGCACGCAACACGAGCCCCTCCCAAAGCTGCTCGCGCGTCAGCTTCTCGACGAGCGGATTGAGCGGGTCGTTGATCTGGATGAGGTGTTCGAAATTCAAGACGGGTCCTTCGCTTCAGGCGTTCATTTTCCGGTGGCATCCACGGTCGACGGGGGCACCGCGGCAAGGCCGGTATTGATGTTGATCGGACGCGTGAGGATTTTGTGAACGGGGCAGGCGTTGGCGATTTGCAGAAGCCGTTCGCGTTGCTCGTCGGACAGCGGCCCCGTGAGAACGATCGTGCGATTGATCGTCGAACCTTCTTCGGTGGGCTCGAGCGAGAGGGTGACATGCACATCCTCCAGCGGCCACTGTTTGCGCTGGGCATACATCTTCAGCGTGATCGAAGTGCATGCGCCTAGACCGGACAGTAGCAGCGAGACTGGGGTGGGTGCTCGATCGCCGCCGCCGAGCGCGGCGGGTTCGTCGGCATGCCAGAGATGGATACCGTCATCGAACAAAACTTGATAAGGGGTAGGACCGATCTTTGCGTGGACGACGCGTTCGCTCATGCCTGGGCTCCGGGTTCAAGGGCGGGCTCGACGTTGCGGCGCCGATAGCCGTCGTACGGCTGGCGCGCAGACGGTCAGCCGCACGAACGACTATTGTGACGCAATTCATCGCCGCCTGCGCGAGAGACAGCGCGCGCACGGCAATGCCCGGAGCCGGGAATCAGTGGGCGATCTGGCCCATGCGGCCCGTCTGATAGTCGACGACGGCCTGCCTGATTTCCTCCTCTGTATTCATCACGAACGGACCGTGCCGCACGATCGGCTCGTTGAGCGGTGCGCCGCCGATGAGCAGCACCTCCAGCGGCTCGTCGCCCGCGCTCAGCGTCACGCTGTCGCCGTCGTCGCCGAATACGACCATATGCTGCGCGCGCACGGCTTGCCCTGTCGGACCGAACTGCCCCACACCGGAGAGCCCATAAGCAAATACGCGGAACCCTTCCGGCACCGGATGGACGACCGAGCCGCCAGGCTGCAGCGAAAAGTGCTGATACAGGATCGGAGTGCGCGTTTCGATGGTGGCCCGCACGCCGAGCGCTTCGCCCGCGATCACTTTGACTCGTACCTTACCGTCTTGCGAAATCGCTATCGGAATCTGCTCCGAAGGGACTTCCTGGTAGCGCGGCGCGATCATCTTGTCCTTGCGCGGCAGATTGACCCAGAGTTGGAGCCCGTGTACGCGGCCGCCACCGGCGGCGAAGGCCGCCTCGGGCATCTCGCTGTGAACGACCCCCGCGCCGGCCGTCATCCACTGAACGTCGCCCGGCTTCAGTACACCGGCATGCCCGGCCGAATCCTTGTGGCTGAAACGGCCCTCGAGCAGATAGGTCACCGTTTCGAATCCGCGGTGCGGGTGATCGGGCGCGCCCTTGGCCGCGCCGGGCGCGTAGTCGGTGGGCCCCATCTCGTCGAGCAGCAAAAATGGATCGAAGTCCATCAGCATGCGGGTAGGGAACGGTCGATGGACGACAAACCCGCCGCCTTCCGTCGTGCGGACGGCCGGGAGCGTATATCTGATGCTGCGAGTGGCTGACATGTGGAGTGATCTCTGCGATCCCTCTCGGGCATCGCGGTTAGAGTGTGTAGGCTTATTATATGGACCGGCACCCGCCATTCCAGCCACCTCCAGGGCAATGGACCGTCCCATTGATGGAACAATCAGATGCAGCTCGATTCGCACAACCTGAACGACCTAATGTATTTCGCACGCGTCGTCGAACACGGTGGTTTCTCCGCGGCTGAGCGTGTGCTCGGTATTTCGAAATCACGCCTGTCGCGCAGAGTGGCGGAATTGGAATCGGCGGTGGGTGTGCGGTTACTGCAGCGCTCGACACGCAAGCTTGCACTGACCGAAGCGGGGCAGCTCTTTTACCAGCATTGCCGAGAGATGCTGACGCAAGCGCAAGCCGCAATGGATGCGGTTCAGGAGTTGCGGTCCTCGCCGCGCGGTACCGTACGTGTGAGCGTTCCAGTGACGGTCTCGCAGACGCTGCTGTCGGACGTCCTTCCTGAGTTCCTGCTGCGATATCCGGAAATTCGGCTATCGATCCGTGTGACCAATCGGGTGATGGATCTTTACGACGACTCCATTGATGTGGCACTGCGCGTACGTTCGGAGCCGCCCGACAACGCCAACATCGTCGCGCGACCGCTTTGGCGCACCGAGCAGATGCTCGTGGGAGCCCCGAGCCTGCTGAGCCAGCATGCGCCGCCCGTTGTTCCGGCCGATCTGGCACGCTTCGAGACGCTCGATACCCCGAGCGGGGACGGGCGCCACGTGTTCAATCTGATTTCACCCGATGGCAAGCGGCACGCGCACGAGCATGAGCCGCGCGTGGTGACGGCCGATCTCACGACGATTCGTGACGCAGTGCTGGCCGGTGTCGGTATCGCTGCATTGCCTGTCATGATGTATGGCGCCGCCATGCGAACGGGACAGCTTTCGCCCGTGATGCCGGGTTGGACGTTGCCGGCGCCGCAACTTTTCGCGGTGTTCGTCTCGCGACAGGGCATGATCCCGGCGGTGCGGGCCTTCGTCGATTATCTCGTCGAGGTCATCGATCGGGCCGAACATCCGGGCGAATGCCCCACAAAAGAGCAGGTTCGCGCGGCGCAACGGCAAGCGTCCCTGGTGGCGCCATGAGGCGGGTGCATCGCTTTTGTCATTGAAGCGCCGGCGACGATCAGTAGTTTCTATGGCGGTTCGCTTGAACCGTCCGGCAGGGAGACCTATAGTGGAATCCCGTTCGCGCTGGCGGTCCAGTGCGGAATATGGCGGCTTCTCTCATAGCAAGCCGAATAGGGCTGAAACGCGCTGTCCGTGACGATCACGGCTGTCGCATTTGCGTGCTCCCGCTACCCCGATGGCGAGCGAGCCCGCCGCCCGAAGGCGCCGTGTGCGCATGAAAAAAAGGGCCCTCGTCGCATGATGAGGGCCTTTTTTATTGAGCGCGGAATGCGCGCTCAACGGGCGCCGTTCGGCTTGGGTGCAGTGACGAAACCGATTCTCGTCAATCCGCCCGCTTGCGCCATCGACATGACTTCGGCGACCCGCTCATACGGAACCTTCCGATCGGCTTCGAGATGCAACTCGGTTTGTGGATCGGCCTCGGCCGTCTTCCGAATTCGTTGCAACAGCGCGTCCGGCGCAACGGGCTCGTTGTTCCAGAAGAGGGCGCCGTCGGCGCGCACGCTGACGCTCACATGGGCGGGACGTGGAGCCGGCGCGCTTCCCCCGGCTTGCGGGAGATCGACCGCGATTGCGCGATGAATCGCGGGAACGGCTACGAGGAACACGATGAGCAGCACGAGCATGACATCGATAAACGGTGTCATGTTGATCTCGTTCATCAGATCGTCGTCGTCATCGACATCGAAGGCTTGCATGGTCGTTGCCCGTCCCGTGTTCAGTTCGCGCGCGTCGCGAGGCGCAGGCTTCCCGTTCCCGTCGATGAAAGCCGTGTCCCTGTCACGAAATACGCGTGCAGGCCGTGGGCAAACCGACGCAGACCTCCGACGATCGCCTTGTTCGAGCGGGTGAGCGCGTTGTAACCGAGCACGGCCGGAATCGCAACGATCAGCCCGAACGCCGTCATGACGAGCGCTTCACCGATCGGGCCGGCGATTTGATCGATCGATGCCGCGCCGCTCGCACCGAGGGAGACCAGCGCACGATGAATGCCCCATACGGTACCGAAGAGCCCGACGAACGGCGCAGTCGATCCGATCGACGCGAGCACGCCGAGGCCGCTCTGCAGATGCCCGACACGATTGTCCATCGTGTCCTTCAAGCACCGCGAGATCCATTCGGAAACGTCGAGTTGATCGTGCAAATGGGGCTGCGTTCGCTTGTGGTGATCGGCGGCTTCCTGGCCCGACAGCGCGAGCGCAAGGAAAGGGTTGTCGTGGGCGGCGCGCGCCGATGCGCCAAGCTTCTCGATGCCGCTCGTGAAATCACCGGAATGCCAGAAATCGCGCTCGGCATGCTTCGTCAGGCGGCGCAGCCGGAGCGCGCTCCATCCCTTCGCGATGATCACGCTCCACGACATCAACGACATTGCCAGTAACGCGATCGCAATCGCGCGCGTGACGAAATCGCCCTGTGCCCAGACATGGGCTACACCGTAGCTCTGCATTGGTTTCCTCTTTTCTCGGTGACGTCAATCGCCGAACGCGAATATGAACGGCTTCGTATAGGCCACGCGGACCGGCGAGCCATTTTCCGTATAAGGACGGCAAGAACTCGCGCGCATCGCAGCAAGCGCCGCTTCGTCGAGCCGCGGGTAGCCGCTGCTCTTGGCAAGTTCGATGTTTTCGATCGTACCCGTGAGGCCGATCACGAAATTCACGTCCGCCGTGCCGGCTTCCCCGCGGCGACGCGATAACGCGGGGTAGTCCGGTTTGACGATGTTGCAGTCGACGTGACGTACGTCTTTGGGCGCGCTCATCGCAAGCGTTTCGCGCCCTGTGGCGGCCGGCGCGGGCTGAGCCGGCTGGCTGGCCGCCTCGTTCGCTTTGGGAGGCGCGACGACCGCAGCCGGCTCGGGCTTGTTCTGTGACGCGGCTGATGGCGCGGGCGCCGCTGGATGGTCGGGAACGCGCGGCGACACCGTGTGCACAGGTGCTGGCGGGCGCACGCGCGGCTCGATGTGCTTTTTCACGACGGGTTGGGGTGCCGGAGCGGGCGCGGGGCTCGACCGTAATGCGCTTGGGGCGGCTGGCGCCGGTTCGGGGCTCAGCAATTGTGCGCGGATGACGGGAGATTCAATCGCGACGGGCGGGGCCGTACGCTCGCTCGCCCGCATGATCAGGGCGATCAACACGACGTGGATGATGGCAACCGCGGCCACGGTCGACACTGCGCGCATGCGCGCCGCTGGCGGCAGCGCCGATGCCGTCGAGGCCGGGACGTTCAATGGCGCGCCCATCATCAATACGGCAGTGCGCCGACTTCATGGCGCGCGCGACCCAATGGCTGGCACTTCATGCGCGAAAAATCAGGAGGGAGATACCCAGCGCCATGGCGAAACCGATAAGCAATTCCATCTCGAAGTCCTCCGACGAACACGAGCGGCTGCTGGCGGGTGACGAAACTGGCGCGCCGAACGAAAAGATAAACAGCGAAAGCAAACTGCGCAATGCTCAAGCAGCTTTGCGATCGTAAAAAGTGACTTCCATCGGATGTGCGTGCGCCGGGCGCTGCACGCCGCAGCGCGTCTCACATACCCCGCACTGTGCCATGACGTCTCGCACCGATTCCTCGCACTTGCCGCAGCACGTGGCGACGCCGAACTCGAATTGCAGTTCGTCGAACGAATCGACACCTTCCGCGATGGCGGCGCGAATCTTCCGGTCCGAAACGGACTTGCAGACGCAGACAATCATGGCTCGTGCAGTAGAGAACGTTAATGCGAACTATTATCATTTCGTTCGCAACGCTTTGCAAGCCTGCGCGTTGTTTTTTTATCGGGGAAGGATGTCCTGCCCCTTTATTGGGGCAGGAAGGGCGGGCCGGTGTAGGCCGGTGTAAACGGTTTTGCTGTTATGCCGCCTTGGGAGCGTGTCCGGCCACGCCGCGTTCCGAGCCGGGCGCGCCAACGGGCTGCAACTGCTCCACCGGCAGATCCAGGCTCAAGAGAGCCTGGGCCAGCTGCCGCAGATGGGCTCCGTCGCTCGTGGAGCAGAGGCGCGGCGCCGCGGGTGCGGTGCCTTGCACAGCACGCAACCCGTGAGTATCGAGGATGCGTTCGAGCTGTCTGGCGATGGCAACGCTCGTGTCGATGAGCGTCAACCGGTCTCCGACGATTCGGCGGATGGCCGTATCGAGGAACGGGTAATGGGTGCAACCGAGGACGAGGGTGTCGGCGCCCGCTTCCAGCATGGGCTCGATGTAACCCTCGAGGAGCCGCGAGAGCGCCGGTGAATCGATGTCGCAGCGTTCGATCGCCTCCACGAGGCCGTGTCCCGGTTGGCAGATGAAGCGGCAATCGGCCGCGTGGCGCTCCACCAATTGGCGAAACCGCTCGCTTTTCAGCGTGACGTGCGTGGCCAGCACTCCGGCCACGCGCGTCTTCGACTGAGCGGCCGCCGGTTTGATGCCGGGCTCGACGCCTACGACGGGAATGGGCAGGCGCTCGCGCAGCGCGGCGATCGACTCGGCCGTCGCCGTGTTGCAAGCGACAACGAGCGCCTTTGTACCTTGCGAAACGATCCAGTCCCCCATCGCGAGCGTGCGCTCGACGATATAGGCGTGGTCGCGCTCTCCATAGGGGGCGTGACGGGAGTCGGCCACGTAGAGGAGGGACTCGCCGGGCAGCACGGTACGAACGGCCCGCAGCACGGAAAGACCGCCGAGGCCGGAATCGAAGATCCCGACGGGTGCGGCGGCCAGATCGGGAACGGTGTCCGCCGGGCTGCTTTCGAACGAAGTTGGGGTGGTCGTCATGAAAGGTGACAAAGTGACGAAGCGACGAAGCGACGATCGCGTAGTCCGGCTACTGCTCGATCAGGATTCGATCGAACCCATTGCCGACTGTTGATAATTCTGAATGCCGAGTTTATCGATGAGATCGAGTTGCGTCTCGAGCCAATCGATATGTTCTTCCGTATCGTCGAGGATTTTTTCGAAGATGGAGCGCGAGACGTAGTCGCGAACCGATTCGCAGTAGGCGATGGCTTCCTTGCAAGTCGCCTGCGACCCTTGCTCGAGCTTCAGATCGCACTCGAGAATCTCGCGCGTTTCCTCGCCGATGAGCAGCTTGTGCAGATCCTGGAGGTTCGGTAATCCGTCGAGCATGAAGATGCGTTCGATGAGCATGTCGGCGTGCTTCATCTCGCCGATGGATTCATCGTATTCGTGCTTGCCCAGCTTTTCGAGCCCCCAGTGCTTGTACATGCGGGCGTGCAGGAAATATTGATTGATTGCCGTCAGCTCGTTGGTCAGTTGGCGGTTCAAATAGTCGAGAACTTGCTTGTCGCCTTGCATGATCTTCCTTTGTCGTGAGGCATCTGTTTGCGAACGATAAACGCTGCTGTCCGAAATGCCAAGCCGCGTGCGCGAGCGTTGGCCGATCGCACGATGTTCGGCGTGCCGCAGTGAAAAAGCCGGGCGCGACGGCCCGGCTTTCGCACGCGAGACGCCGCGGCCAGGTCGTCGCCTTAAGCCGGTACCACGGGCAGCTTACCGATCTTGGCGCGCCACTCCTTCGGGCCGGTTTCATGCACCGAGGTACCCGTGGAGTCGACCGCCACCGTGACCGGCATGTCCGTCACGTCGAATTCGTAGATGGCTTCCATGCCGAGGTCTTCGAACGCCAGCACCTTCGCGCCGCGAATGGCCTTCGACACCAGATAGGCCGCTCCGCCGACTGCCATCAGATAAGCCGCCTTGTGCTTCTTGATCGCCTCGATCGCGACCGGGCCGCGCTCGGCCTTGCCGATCATCGAGATGAGACCCGTTTGCGACAGCATCGTCTCGGTGAACTTATCCATGCGCGTGGCCGTGGTCGGGCCGGCCGGGCCGACCACTTCGTCGCGGACGGGATCGACGGGCCCGACGTAGTAGATCACGCGGTTCGTGAAGTCGACCGGCAGTTTTTCGCCTTTCGCCAGCATGTCCGCAATGCGCTTGTGCGCCGCATCGCGACCGGTGAGCATCTTGCCCGACAGCAGCAGCGTTTGCCCCGGCTTCCAGCTGGCGACTTCTTCCGCCGTCAGCGTATTGAGGTCGATGCGTTTGCTCGTCTCGGTGTCGGCCACCCATTGAACCTTCGGCCAGGCGTCGAGCGGGGGCGCCTCGAGCTTCGCGGCGCCGGATCCATCGAGCGTGAAGTGCGCATGGCGCGTGGCCGCGCAGTTCGGGATGATGGCGATGGGCTTGGAGGCGGCGTGTGTCGGCGCGGCCATGATTTTGACGTCGAGCACGGTCGCAAGGCCGCCGAGGCCTTGCGCGCCGATGCCGAGGGCATTGACCTTTTCGTGCAGCTCGATGCGCAGCTCTTCGATCCAGTCACGCGGGCCGCGCGCAATGATTTCCTGAATGTCGATGGGATCCATCAGCGATTCCTTCGCCATTACCATCGCTTTCTCGGCCGTGCCGCCGATGCCGATCCCGAGCATGCCGGGGGGGCACCAGCCGGCACCCATCGTCGGCACCGTCTTCAGCACCCAGTCGACGATCGAATCGGACGGATTGAGCATCGCGAACTTCGATTTGTTCTCCGAGCCGCCGCCTTTGGCCGCGACCTGCACATCGACAGTGTTGCCGGGCACGATCTCGTAATGGATCACGGCCGGCGTGTTGTCCTTCGTATTCTTGCGCGCACCTTCCGGCGGATTGACGATCGAGGCGCGCAGCACGTTGTCGGGATTCAGATATCCGCGGCGCACGCCTTCGTTGATCATCTCCGTCACGCCCATCGTTGCCGGGCCGCTCTCGCTGCCCCAACGCACATCCATGCCGACCTTCACGAAGACGGTGACGATGCCGGTGTCCTGGCAGATCGGCCGGCGGCCTTCCGCGCACATGCGGCTGTTGGTCAGGATTTGCGCGATGGCGTCTTTCGCCGCCGGGCTGGCTTCGAGTTCATACGCGCGACCGAGTGCCTGGATGTAGTCGAGCGGATGGTAGTAGCTGATGTATTGCAGCGCATCGGCGATGCTCTGGATCAGGTCTTCCTGTTTGATGACTGTCATGGCTTGGATGCTGTGGGGGCGAGGCGGCGCGCCGGCCGCCGGGAAAACGCGAAAAATCGCGCTATTGTACCGCGCTGTGCATTGGCCGTTCGTCTCGGAGCCCGGCACCCGCCCGGGCCGGCCGGAGCCGGCGCCCGATCAGGAGGCGACGGGCGGCGTGCGTTTCGTGCCGACGCTCGCCAGCGCAATACCGGCCATGACGCACGCGAGAGCAATGCCGTGCGCGAATGTGGGGCGTTCGTCCAGAAATACGATGCCGTACGCGGCAGCCGCGATGGGCAGTACGGCGCTGAAGACGCCGGCAAGGCTGCCGTGAACGTGGCGGATGCCTTTCATCCAGAGCCAGAACGAGAAGATGCTGGCGGACAGCCCGTACCAGACGACGAGTACCCAGGTGTGGCTGGGCACGCTCGTGTAATCGAAGTGCGCGAGCGTATTGGCGCCGAGCGGCAACATGAGCAGGAAACCGAACAGGTGCGTGTAAGCGCAGATATCGATCGGTGCCAATGTCTGCGTGAGGCGGCGCGACAAGATCACGTACAGCGATTCGCAGCAAACGGCGCCGAGCACCATCAGGTTGCCGGCCAGCGATGCCGCAACGGGCCGCGCGGGTGCGTGTGCGCCGACTTGCGAGAGATTGATGACGACGATGCCGGCGACGGCGAATGCGATCGAGACGATGGCCCGGCCCGTAGGTCTTTCACCCAGAAAAAGCCATGCGAACAGGGCGACCACGGCCGGGATCGTACTGGTGATGACTCCGGCCGCCACCGCGCTGGTACGCGCGACTCCGCTCAGCATCAGCAGCGTGAAGCCGAACGTACCGAAAAGAGCCTGAAGGAAGAGGTTGAACCATTCGTCGCGCTTGACGCGCTTCATTTTGCTCACACGCAAAAGCGGCCAAAGTACGGCGAGCGCGATGACGAAACGCAGCGTGGCGAAAAGCGGGACGGGGACGAAAGCGACGATCGACTTGCCGATCCCGACATTGCTGCCGACGAGCAGCATGGCGGCAATGAGAAACCAGGCGTATCGATTCATGGGGTGCGGGGGCATGGGTCAGGCTGGCATTGTATGGGCGCGCCTGGGCCACGGTAAAGCAAGCGCGATGTGCGCATGGATCATCTCGCCAGCAGTATTCAATCCCCAGCGCGGCGTATAGGACAGAGCGACCGGTAGGTATCACGCGAGTTGCGGCAGGGCGGGTGCAGGGAATATTCTCGGGATTGTTACGCGATACCCGGGATGGATGCGCTTCATGTTGCAGTGCCGCATCCATCGGCGCCAGCTTGCAAGCTGCCCGACCGAATGCTCGAACGACGGGCGCGCCGGCGGCGGATAGGAAATTTCATCTTGTCGATTAGGAGTTGTCGATGTCTGCGATTGAATCGGTCCTTCATGAAAGTCGCGTCTTTGCGCCGCCCCCCGAATTGGTGGCGAATGCGACGGTGTCCGGAATGGACGCGTACCGCGCGCTGATGGAGCACGCGGAACACGACTACGAGGGATTCTGGGCGAAGCTCGCTCGCGAGACGTTGTCGTGGCACAAGCCGTTCACGAAGGTGCTCGACGAATCGAATGCGCCGTTTTACACCTGGTACGAAGACGGCGAGCTGAATGCGTCGTACAACTGCCTGGATCGGCAAATCGAGCTCGGCAACGCCGAGAAAACGGCGATCGTGTTCGAAGCCGACGACGGTACGGTGACGAACGTGACCTACCGCGAGCTGCTGCAGCGCGTG